>JAACAK010000046.1:183265-187607 GCA_011774835.1 Candidatus Kutchimonas denitrificans
GCTGACCGTGATGTACGAGCAGGCTCAACGCGCCGAAGCGGAGGAGGAGGGGCGTATCGATACGGTCCAGGTCGGCCCGCTGACGGCGTATGCCCATGAGGGGGAGGCGACGGCCGCCAGGGCCCTCCTCGATTCCGCCTGGGCGACGCTCGTCAGACACCTGCGCTCAGAGGTCTCGGTGCTGCCGGAGCGCCGCTATCGATACGGCATGCCGGGGGGACCGCGCGGAGCGGGCGTACGCGGTCTCGACGTGTCAAACCCCGCGGAGGTGGTCCGGGACGTACATTTGAGCTTGAGGGCGCGAATCGATCCGACGGGCACTTTCGTTGACCGGCTGCCGTTCGAGCCGCTCGATCCGACGCGACGAACCGGGGTCTACCTCGACCTGGTGACCGCGACCTCGCGGGCGGCGCGTTCCTGCTATCTGGGTGAGATCAGCGGCTGCCGGGAGGCCCTCTCGTTGGGTGGGCCGGTCGACGGCGTCGGTGTTTACCCGCTGGACGAGCACGCGCGGCGCCTGCTGGTCCAGGTCGCGGTCGAGCTGGGCGGGGAAGGGGCCTATCGTCGCCTCCTGGCGCCGGAAGGGGCCGGGCTCGAGGTGCGGCTCGCCGCGGCGGCCGGGGTCGAAATCGACTCCGTGCTCGCCGCGTGGCGCGCCGAGGTTCTCGAGTCCGTCGTCCACCGGTCGCCCGGGGTCGATCCGCTGACCGGCGTAGCCAGCCTGGCCTGGATCGCCGCCTTCCTGTTTTTGGCCTGTCGGAGCACGCGATGGCGCTTGAACTGAGACGCTGGCTCGTGATCGTGTTGGGCGCCTGCGCGCTCATCGCCATCGCCTTCCTGCCGCCCGAGCCTTACGAGCGGCCGGCCTGGTTCTACAGAGGGGACGATCACTCCCGGCGGCTGTGGAGTCTCCTCCAGCAGACTCGGGCGGAGCTGCGGACGCTGGAGCTCCGCGACTCGCTGTTGAGCTATGCCGAAGCGGCGCCCGCCGGTTCAGGAGCCGGACTCGTCATCGCCGGGGACGCCACGCCGGCGAGAAAAGCCGAAGGACGCCACTTGTTGGAGCGGAACTTGACGCTTCCGGAAGCCGACGGCGCCGGGGTGACGCCGGTCATCGGGATCGAGGTGGACAGCGTCGAGTATCGGGAGGAGTCGCGGACATGGGCGTTCGGCCCCCGGTTCACCTATTTCCTGCCGGCGGCGGTGGACGGTGGGCGCTGCGTGGCGATCAGCCATCTGCGCTGGGTCCCGACGGTCTTTACCTATCAAAGCGTCGAGACCCAAATCGGCCGCGCTCTGGGCCCCTGTGCCTACTTCTCGAGCTTCGGGCCGCCGGGTTCCGGAATCGCCGATTGGCTCGAGCCGGTGGACTACATGCCGGCCTCGGACGCGGCCTGGAGGACCGAGGACCCGAAGGGTCCCCAGCCCGGGCCCGAAAGCGACCGTGCGCTCGCCAGAGGCTGGCGTTGGCCCCACCTGGTGGCCTGCGCGGCGGGCAACGAGGACGCCTGTCGAGCCGGATTGACCGCGAAAGAGGCGTATTGGTACCGTCGAGATCCGCGGAATCCGAACGTCGTTCGCCGTCATTCCTTCGAAACGTCGGCGCTGGGCCCCCGCTTCGACCGCTACCTGTCGGATCTGCTGATCGAGATGGGCGAAGAGCGGTTCCGGCGCTTCTGGTCGTCCGACGCTGTTCTCGACGCGGCGTTCCGCGACGCCTTCGGCCTGGAGATGGCCGACTGGACGATGCGCTGGGCCCGCGCCCAGGTCGGCCGACCCCGCGGCGGCCCGCTGCCATCGGCGATCGGCACGCTTCCGCTCCTGCTGATCGGCGGCCTCGTGGTTGCCGGCAGCGCGCTCTGGTCGCTCCGGCGGCAGGTACGCTAGTATGTCGATCGAGCCGATCTGGAGGAGCGGGCGGCCATGACCAAGCTTTCGCTTTCTGTCGCGCTGGCGATTCTCGTCGCCGGCCTCGGCGGCTGCGAGGACGGCGAGGAGCGGCTCCCGGAAGGGCCGCCGCCCACCTATCCGCCGATCGTGGACTCGCGACTCACGTTCGTTCCCGGCCGCCTCGGCGACGACGCCATCGAGGTCACTTATCGGCCGATCGAGGAGCTGGCCGGCGCCGCCGAGCTGCGGCTACGGGCGCGCTTTCGCACCGCGAACGATGGGTACGCGACCTTCGACGGGCGGGCCGATTACCTGACCGCCGCGATCCTGCGGTCGAGCGAGGGCGGGCACTTCCGGGCACAGATGGAAGTCCCCGACTCGATCGCCTACGCCATCTTCGCGGTGGAGGACACGACGGGCTCGACCATCGACGCCAACGGCGGCCGTTTCTGGGAACTGTTGCGCCATGACGTAGACGGTCGGCCGACCTTCGATGCCCTGCTGCAGGCGACCAACGAGCATCTGGTCAGCGACGCCGACCGCGTCGCCGAGATCGCGCACGTGATGATCGAGGCCTACCCCGATCGATTCGGCAGCTGGGTCGTTCACGACATGGCCGAGCGACGTATCCGCCCGACGGATCAGCAGGGCGAGCTGCAATCGTCACGCAGGAGCCGGGCGAAGCGGTTTCACCGGCGTTTCGAAGACGAGGAGCACGTGCCCGCCGACGAGATGGCTCACCTCTATTGGTACGGTTACGTCCTCGAGGATGCGGGAATCGAGGAGTTCTGGCATGACCGCCTGCTGGACGAGCATCCGGGGAGCGGCTTCGCCATCGAGTTCCGGCTTCGCGACTTGCCGAAAGAGCTCGAAAAGGATACGACGGCCTACCTGCGCGAGCTCGAACGGTCGTGGCAGACCGCCCAGCCCGGGCCGGGCGTATCGGCTCGATGGGGGTGGGATGCCAGGAGCGTGCTCGTCCAGCGCGCGTTGCCCGCGGCCGCGCGAACCCGGCGGGCGGAGACCGCCGCTCTGTGGGCCGAGCGCTATCGGGCGCACGCCCGCGTCGCCGATCCCGACGGTTCCGCCGGCCTCTGGATTCGGCGGGTCCCCGAACTGCGTCAGCGGGGGATGACGCTGATTCGTGGGGCCATCGCCCGACTCGATTCGGTCAACGACCGCTGGCGACCGCCGGGTCGGACGGTCGCCGCCCAGCGGCGCGAAAACCGGCGGGAGAGCGTCTGGTATTTGCGCTGGCTGGGGCAAGAGCTGTTGGACGCCGGGGAGGTAAGCGCGGCGATCGACACCTTTCGGGTCGCCGCCGGGCGAGTCTGGTATCCGTACCTCCGCGACGCTCTGGCGAACGCCTACCTGGCCGCCGGTGACACCGCCCGCGCCCTCGAGGCCTGGGCCTTCGTGGCCGCCTATGGTCCGCGCCCCATGTTGGAGGACTCGGTGCGCGCCCGGACGGGCTCCCACTTCGACGAGGAGCGTTGGAGTTCTCTCATCGAGGACGCGAAACGCGACCTTCGGCGCTCTCTGCTGGCCGAATCCGTCAGCCGCTCGATCCCGGGTGGTATTCGGCTCACCGGACGCGACGGCGCCACACGCACGCTAGACGACATCCGCGACGGGCGGCCGGCGGTGGTCTTCTTCTGGTCCCGCTACTGTGAACCCTCCGTTCGCGCCCTGCGCGATGTGAAGCGACTGGCCCGGCGGCTCGAAGGGTACGGCGCCACGCTGCTCGCCGTGACAGCGGACAGCTCGTCAGCGGACTTCGACGCATTCCTCTCCGAACAAGATGTCGAGTTCCGGGTGTGGCACGATGAAAGACGGGACGCGGTCCGCGCGTTTCGTAGCGTCGGGACTCCCGAGTTCTTCGTTCTCGATCGGACGGGCGCCGTGCGCTTCGAGATGAGTCACACCGCGGATGACGCGCGCTTCCAGCTGGAGGCTTTGATCTGGGAGGCCCGGCGCGAGGCTTCGTGACCGCCGCTCTCGTTTCTCAGGAGCGCGAGCTGAATTCTCAGCGGTGATCGACGGCGGCCTTCAGGTCGATCAGCGACCGGCCCGGCACGTCCTGCACTTCCACCCGCCATTCGGTGCCGCAATCGGGGCAGGGGATCTCCTCCCGCGTCATCGCTGCGCTGGCGGAGATGCGTCCGCCGCAGCCCGGGCAGTCGAGCCGGTCGAGGTCGGGTACGGTCGCCATAGGTCGCCTCCATCGTCGGAAAACACAAGGGTTGTGGCCGTTGTGTAATATGGTATACGGCCGGCACCCTTGCCACGTCGCTTTCACCCACTGGCGGCAAACCTAACGGTCTGACATACTTATGGGCCAGGGGCGTGCGTCCCGCGACGGGTGTCCGCCTCGTGCCGTGGCACCGCGAAACGGCCATAACGAGAATAGATCAGCATGAGCGAGCTGACCAGCAGCGTCGACGACCGATAT
>JAACAK010000046.1:187651-187980 GCA_011774835.1 Candidatus Kutchimonas denitrificans
ATCGCCGGGGAGATCGACCGTGACGGCACGTTCCCGTGGGAGAACGTGGCGAAGATGGCGGAGCTGGGGCTGTTCGGGATCCCGTGGCCGGAGGAGTACGGCGGCGCCGGGATGGACACGCTGGCCTCGTCGCTGGTGAGCGAGGAGCTGGCCAAGGTCTGTCCTTCGCACGCGATCACGGTGGGCGCGACGATCACACTGGCGGCGAGCCCGATTTACGAGTTCGGCGACGAGGAACAGAAAGGCAAATACCTGACGAAGCTGGCCCGGGGCCAGGTGATGGGCGCCTTCGGGCTGACGGAGCCGGAGGCGGGCTCGGACGCGCAGGG
>JAACAK010000108.1:0-7967 GCA_011774835.1 Candidatus Kutchimonas denitrificans
TCGAAACGGTGTGAGCGCTTCGAGTTGAGTTCCATCGAGGCCGATCCGCCGTATCTGGGCGGGTGCGGATCCCCGGTTCGGCTCGCCGCTGGTGGCATCGCGCGGGTAGCTCAGGTAGACCAGCGCCTGGCCGTCCGGGGTCCAGGTCGGCCGGCCCGCCCACGACTCGTGCGGAACGCGTACTTGATGTCCTGGCGGATCTCGTCCATGGCGTGTCACCTGTCAGGTTGGAAGGCGGCCGTTCTCGACCGAATATACTACGCGCAAGGTGACATGTCCGGTTTCGCGATTGGCTGAGGCGATTCGACCGGCCCGATCTGGACCGCGAGTGAGACAACGGAGGAGCCTCACTGAGATCCTTGTGTATCCAGACATTGATATTAATAATGTTAACTATCAACCTGGGGAAGAAGGGCTGGGTTCGGGACGGAGTATTCCCAAAACTGCTCGGCAGGGCCGCGTCATCATGGCTCGCCGCAATGTATCAGCAGTCCCAACAGGATGTTCCGCAGACAACCCACGGATGGAGACCCGGCTGATCGACCTGTAGTTCCACCGAAATCCGCGGTATAGACGCTCTCTGCCGGGACGGTCCTCCGGTGCCGACCGGGACCGTCCCACTCATTCCCACGCCTCATTAGGACTAGGAGGCTCCCGATGAGACGCGAGCTCGCAAGCGCGATCCTTATCTTGCTCGCTGTCACTCCGACTACCCTGGCGCAACCCGATCCCGTCGCCGAGCGCCTGCGCCGTATCGAGGAGTCGGTTGTGGACTCTTTGCGACGCGAGTTGGACCGCCTGGTCGCCGAACAGGGTGAGGAAAGCGCCGATTTGCTCCCGGTGCTGTTCGCCATCCGCGACGCCTACATGGCTCACGGCGCCTACGTGCCGGCCACTCCGTTTCAAGAAAGAGCGCTGGCGATCACCGAGTTCATGCACGGGCGCGACGCCGGGGTCACGTTGACGGCGCTGCACAACCTGGCGCGGCTGTACGGGCTCAGTAAGGACCACGCCAGCGCCCGGCGCACCGCCGAACGCCTGCGCTCGACGGTTGCGCGCGTGATCGGGACCGAGCACAGCGCCTACGGGGTGGCGCTCACCACGGAGGGCAAGGCTCTGCTGGCGGACGGCGATGCCGCGCTCGCCGCGGAGCGTCTGCAAGAGGCTCTGGCCATCCTTACCGGGAACATGGGACCCGCCGCGCACGAGGCGACAGAGACCATGTTGCTGCTGGGGGAGGCTCAACTCCGCCTGGGGCGAGTGCGCCGGTCACAGGGCCTGCTGGTCTACGGGCTGACGATCCGCTCCGAGGCGGGTGACTTCGAGGCGGACGACGAGGCTGCCATCTACATGGCGCCGTTCATGAGCGTGCTCGGCGCGCTCTACAGCGCCGCCGGACTCTACGACCAGGCGGAGGATCTTCTGAGCCGGTCTCTGGGAGCTTACGAGACAGCGCTCGGCAGCGACTTTCCCGATCTCGAGCCCGTACTCGTGCACAACGCGAGCCTCTACGCGGCGAAGGGCGATGAAGACGCGGCGGCTGCGTTCCACGCCCGCGCCGAACGGCTGCATGCCGACAACCTCGGCTTCGCTTTCATCCCCACCGCTGAACCGTACGAGCCGATCGCAGCGATCCCGCCGGCAACCGATCCGAACGGCCTGTTCGCATCGGCGGCCGTCGGCGATTGGCTCGAGTTCACGATGAACGACGAACCGAGTGAGAGGCTCGAGATCGTGCGCGTCACCCCTGCCCTCGTCGTGATCGCGCGGTCCCGCTGGAACGGAGGCACGTGGTCGGTCTCCAGCCAGGAGATGGTGCGGCGTGACATCGGTTTAGCGGAGTACCACGGTGAGGACAGCCTCACCACGACGCGGTGTCCCTTCGGCGAACGGGAGGTGGGCTGCCTCGCCTCGGTCGATCCCGGATCGTACGACTCCGACCCGACGACGACCTTCTATGCGCCCGATGTAGTGCCGCTCGGCGGACTGCTGCGGATGGACCTGGGGGAGTACGTGATGAGCGCCTCGAGGTACCGCCGCGGCGGTGAGACCGTGACCGTGCCCGAGTCGCAGGGTTTCCCGGTGCTGGCGCAGCCGTCGGCCGCGATCACGTCAGTGTCGGAGCTGATCGAGGCGGCCAAACGGGGAGATCGGGATGCCATAGAGAAGGCGCTCGACGCCGGGATGGACGTCAACGCGTGGGATGGCGAGGCCCTGAACTGGGCGGTGTTGAGGGGGCACTCCGAGCTGGTGGAGTTCATGCTCGCGCGGGGCGCGAGGGTGGGGCCGCACGCGCTCCAAGCCGCAGCACTCGCGGGGCACGTCGATCTTGCCCGGCTGCTATTGGAACGCGGGGCCGACCCGGACGCGAACGACCGGCTTCGAGACGATCCGCCACTCTATATCGCCACACAGAAAGGCCACAGGGTGGTCGTCGAGTTGCTGCTGGAGCACGGTGCCGATCCCATGCTAAAAACGGGCGACGGCGAGACTGTCCTCATGGCCGCGGCGGCGGCAGGGGACACAGCGATGGTTCGGCGCTTCCTGGCGCTGGGGGTCGACGTACATGCCAGGACTGAATCCTCGTTCAGCGGTGGGTGGACGGCCATTCTCTACGGCGCGGTTCGCGGCCACCCCGATGTCGTGCGCCAGCTGCTCGACGCCGGGGCGGATCCCCGGGACGCGACCGACGACGGCACCACCACCTTCCTTGCCGCTGCCAAGAGCGGCGATACGGACGTCGCCCGGCTCTTGATCGCGGCCGGTGCAGACCGGGACGCCCGCACCGACGAGGGGATGACAGCACTCATGTTTGCCGCTGGCGGCGGGCATGCGAAGCTTGTGCGACTGCTGATCGAAGCGGGCGCGGATGTGAATGCAAGGGACGATCGCAATCGCACCGCCCTGGAGATAGCTGAGGTAAGAGGGCGATCCGGCCATCCGCGGGATCAGGGGGCACGAGAAGGTTTCGCCGAGGTCGTCCGAATTCTTGAGGCCGCCGGTGCACAGCGGTAGGGCGGCTGCGCGAAGACCGAGCTGGAGGAATCCATGTGTTCGAGGCCCGCGATCCTGATTGCGATGATCTCGGCCGTCGCAGTTTCTGGAGTACCCATCGCTCACGCGCAGACAGCCGCACGGCTCGGGTCGTTGGACAGCGTGGCCGAGCGATCCTGGCTTTCCGCCTCCGTGGTCCAACCCGAGTCGCAAGACCAGGGCTCGGTATTTCGACCTCTGCTTTTCGGTGCGTTGTTCGGTGCCGGTGGCTTCCTCGCAGGTGCGCTGGTCGGCGACGCAGTGGATGACGAGTGCGACAATTCGACCGACTACTGTATCCCCACAGGTGTCGTTCTCGGAGCCGCGACCGGTGGCACGTTCGGGCTGGCGTTGGGCGTGCACGTCGGCAATCGCAGTCGGGGCAACATGGCTCTGGATTCTCTCGCCGCTGCGGCAGTGTGGGGATTAGGAATCACCGTGGCGATCGTAAGCGACGACGACACGGCCAGGGCGATTACGCTCGCTGCGATTCCAATCGTGCAATTGGGCGTCACGGTCGGCGTCGAGCGGGCGTCGGGCCGTTAGCGAGGCCGAGGGCGGCTGACATGTAGTCAGTAAACGGCTGCTTGAGACCAGATGTATCCTGGAATTCGGGGAGGTACGTATGCGGTACCGATTCTCCAGAATCTCTCTGCTGTTCGTCGTGGCGGTGGCGGCTTGTGGAGATGAAAACGCGACGGGGACGGCCGAGCCCACCTGGGAAGTCGGCGATGTGGAGGAGGTGGCGTCGAACATCGCCCCCGGCGGCCTCACCGGTGTAGCCAGTACCGACGACTTCTTCTTCCTGAACATCTACGGTGGTCCGCTGATGCGCGTATCGCACAGCGGTACACAGCTCGAAGAGGTGCTGCCGTTTCACACGACGGCTTTCGATCGCTATGAGCTGGTGCTCGGCGGGAACAACGACGTGTACTGGTCCAACGGTCTCATAGGTGGAGGCGAACCAGGTGAGATCCGTCGCAGCTCCCTCGATGCCGCCGTCGGCGACCTGTGGACGCTTGCCGGCCTCCAGGATCCCGCCAACCTGCAAATCGTCAACGGATTTCTCTACTTCACGAGCGACCTCCAGGCGATTGGCCGGGTCGATCTGAACGGGACCAGTTTCGACACACTGCACCTCACCTCCACCAAGACCATGGCCGCCATGGCGGTCTCGCCCCAAGGAGACCTCTACTTCGCTCACTGTCCCGGATGTCCGACCACCCGCGAGACGAAGGTCGAGATGCTGAGTGCTGCAGGCGGTGCCCCTGTAGAGCTCAATCATCGCTTGGGTCCGGCGACACTCGCAATGCGGATTCGCGGCAACACTCTGTACGTCCTCGATGAGGACCTCGTCTATTCGATGCCGATCGGAGGCGGGCCGATCACCGAGATCGTGGAGCTACAGCTCGGTGACGCGTTGGATTTCGTGGACGTGAGTGAGATCGGGATCTTCTGGGTCTCTAGCTTTCCGGCGTTTGGAATCCGGGTGGCGACCCTGGATGGATCCGTAATCGAAAACATCGGCAACGGCTTCCCAGTACATCGGAGCGGCGCGCTCATCTATTGGTTCAACAAAGACAGAACCCTGCGGCGGCGAACGGTCCGGCTCGCCGAGTGAGGCCGATTACACGGCAGGGCGATTACGACTGGCGACGATTCTGAATCGCGCAATTGGGCGAACGTTAACGATCTGATGATCACTGGAGGTACGCATGACACACGAAAAGGTGTTCGCTGCGGCGTGTTCGGTTGTGTTCGCCGCCGCGTGCGCGACGCTTGGCGGGACCGGCTCGTAGTGGTCTCCCACCCGGATTACGTCCAGGTTGGTCGCCGTCTCGGCCCACATGATCCTGCGATCGATCCAGGTTCGGCCGTCCGTGCTGGTGGCATGTACGAGGTTCGGGGGGATCCCGGCCAGGTACCAGATGTGCCAACCACCGTCGAAGTAGCGTGCCGTGGGCTCGCCCAGAAAACTGTACTGGCCCCAGCGCTCGAAGTCGTGCTCCGCGGTAAGCACGGGTGGACCGTAGCGCTGCCAGATTGAGCCATCCCAGTAAAGGTATCCCACCTGCACCGGCCCCTCGTTGTTCCATACGGCGCCGCTGGGATAGCCCCTATAATAGATTCGAGACTGCCACTCTCCGGTGCTCTCGTCGAGCCCATAAACGTGGCTGGGCGTCTCGGCGCCCGCGCCGTCCCATTCCCCGGCCGGCTGTTCTACGAGCGGCGCCTGGATGATGGTCCAGTCTTCCGGTGGGCTGTCGAGGGGAGCGCCGACGGGCAGATAGGCGCCGTACATGTTCACCCCGGCCACACCTCGAGGAGCGTCGTGATCCGCTCTCCGCATCTACGCACGGCATCCAGGATGATGCGGGTCGTTTTGCCGGGCCCTTTGTTCAGATAGTTCTTAAGGTCGCTTTCGGCTCTCGCGCGGTCGAATGGCGCTCGGCCGCCTGGCAGTGACCGCAATTCATGAGCCAGGACCAGAACGACGTAAGAGACCGTAGGTGAAAGGCTGGATCACACCATCGGGGGTCGTGTGCCGTTCCTCGCAGGCGTTGAGCAGCTCGAATTCTGGGCCGAGCTCGTCGAGCAGCGATTCGGCGCTGTACCGAACGACGTCGAGTCCGCTGCAGCGCTCGGGTCCCGTCGGAGCGAAGGTCGCTATGATCGCGTGGCCTCCAGGGACCAGAGCTTTCGTCAGCGTATTCCGATAGCGGTTCCGCTCCTCGGGCTCAGTCAGAAAGTGAAAGAAAGCGCGGTCGTGCCAGATGTCCCAAGTGTGCGGTGGATCGAACCGCGTCAGGTCGGCGATGATCCACTCGACTGCACGGGCTCGGTCACCGAGACGTGCGCTGGCCTGGTCGAGTGGGTGCTGGGCCAGATCGAGCACAGCGACGTTCGTGTATCCCGTGTCGATCAGGTGATCGACCAGCGTCGAGCTGCCGCCGCCGACGTCGATAATCCGAGTCTCGCGAGCGGTCGCGCAGGCTCGAATCAGGCGCAGCGACAGCTCGGGACGGTCCTGGTGCCAGCTGAGCTGTTCTGCCGACCGGGTGGCGTAGATCTGTTCCCAGTGACTCTTGCGGCTCACGGCATTGGGCCCCTTCGCTGCGCCAAAGATGCCGTCGTGACGGCAGAGACACCAGCCATCGCGTCAGCCAGGTGCTGTTGAGGTCGCGGGCGGGCCGACGAGCTCCGCATCGGCAGAACGCTGAGAGCAGACAAGAGACTCGCAAGTTCATGGCGTGCAGCGGTGTTCAGTCTTCTTGCTTTCCGAGTGTGAAGAACCCATCGCTCCTATCGTGTACGATCAGTCCCGCCCAGTCTCCTCCCGGCATCCCTTCGGCGGGTTCAGGGGGCGGGCGGTGGTCCAGTACGACGAGAAATAGCCTGTATTTCGCAGGTTCGCTCTCGAATCGATCCTCCAGGTCGTTTGCCACGGCCCAGGTGAACTCCTCGTTGTCCAGACTCACGGAGCCCAACGGCATGAAGCCTCCCCAGCCGGAAATCGAGAGGTAGAAACAATCGCCGGCCTGCACCTGTTCTTTCGGAGCGATTCGAGCCGCTCGTTCGTCGTAGGCGGCAAGGCAGAGGGACACCCGGTTGCCGTAGTCGAGAATCCAGTCGTGGTTGACCTGCCACGTTACGTCATACTCGGTGCCGGTCTCCAGCAGCTCGCCGCCGTTGGGTCGTATGATCTGCAGATAGGGGATCTTGAAGGGAATGGGATCGCCTGGGTTCGAGGCGGCGGACTCGCTCGTTTCATTCATCCACCTCGTGATTTGCCCGGAAACCTGCCGTTGGGGGATGGTGCCGCTGTAGTAGATGCGGTGTGTTTCGGTGCAGGGGCAGTGCGGAACCGGCTCTCCACCCGGAGCATCTTCGAAGCCTGCGTATTCGGTATGTGTTTCGAACACAACGGCTTCAAAGACCCGGTCGTCGATTCGAATATACCCCGTGGCACTGTCTGCCCCGCCCCCGTCGTCGAATGCGGTCAGACGGAAGCCGCCGGGAAGGCGGATGGACTTCTGCCACTCGCTGTCTTGCACAGCCGTGCGGATCCCGCAGCCCGGAATCTCAGGACTGCCCTCTTCGTAGGTGGCTCTGTATTCATACTGAACCCCCGCCAGGTTCAGGTTGCCCGATACGGATGGGTCATCTTCCGAGCTGTAGAGAACGGCGTATGTACCCGTTGTCGGTTCGACTTCGATCCACCCGGCTTTCTCGCATTGACGAAGCCTCTCGACGATCGTTGGAGGTTCCTCGGCGGCCTGCTCTGCGGCTGCCGAAGTCTCCGTTCTGTTCGTCGGGACGACGCCGGCCAGAACACCGGCCAGAACAAATGAACTGAGGGGAATCGCGGTCACCGATACGAACATGTGGGTAGTCATGAAACAATGTTAGGGAATTTGACAGGCCGACGCACCTCGCCCGCCAGTTAATCAGGACTCGGCCGAGAAGCGAACAGCGTTGCGTAGATGCCACGATCGGGACTATTCTAAACTTCAACCTCTCGCTGGAGGGTAGTCGAGAAGCCTTTTTCGGTCTGGCCCCGCTGAGAAAGGTCTGCGGTTATGGCACCGAGCCGTGCTCAGACTCGACCTCCAGCTTGGCCGACTCGGGCAATGTGATCCCGGGACGCCCGTCTCGGGAATGCGCGACGGCAGAGCGTTGGCGTGACGACGGAACTTCGGGTGCTTGCGGAGCGGGGGCCCTCGCGAGAAGGGGGCACAGATGTTCGAGCTCAAACCGCTGCACGCCGACAGCATTCCGGCTGCCTTGGAGAAAGCGATGCGCTACCGTCTGCTGAACGAACCCTGGCAGGCGGCGAGCATATGCGAGGATATCCTCGCCCTCGAGCCGGAGAACCAGGAGGCCCTGGTCACGTTCCTTCTGGCGCTCACCGACCAATTCGGCAGGGAGCGCGG
>JAACAK010000108.1:8004-38621 GCA_011774835.1 Candidatus Kutchimonas denitrificans
CCGGGTGCGGGTGCCGCCGCGTACGAGGCGCTGCGGCAGGCCATGGAGCACTACGAGGAGGCCGAGAAGCTTCGTCCAGCCGGAAACGACGATGCGATTCTGCGCTGGAACACCTGCGTCCGTATCTTTCAGCGTAACGCCAACGATCTCCGCCCGCTGGACGAAGAGCCCCGATTGGAGCCGCAGCTCGAGTAATCGGTCGGCATGACTCGGGCCTTGTCGGTCCAGCTCCGCGTGGCCAGAACGGAGCTCTGCCGTCAGAACTTAGACGACCGCGACGAGCAGGAAGCCGGCGGCCAGGGTGAGGAGGGTGGCCGATCCATAGGTGAGCACAGCGATCAGCTCGTTCAGATGGTAGAGTTGCAGGCCGTCGTAGAGCGTGTAACGGAAGCGGTGGGCCCAATGGTAGAAGGAGAGGCTCGCGAGCGCGAAGATGGACAGCCGGCTGATCGGATGACGGACGAGCTCGACCAGCTCGCCGTAAGACGGCAGCGTGACCCAACCGAGGGGCGCCGCGATCCAGAGCAAGAAAACCAGCGCAGGGAGGACGAGCGCGGCGACCATCCCGCCGCCGCTGAACAGCGCCCATAGAATTGGCTCCTTAACGCGTCCCATCACCACCCCCGGACCAGCAGCCATACGAGAAACGTCGAAACGGCGAGCCAGGCGGCATAGTGACCGGCGACGACCGCAGCGTCCGGTATACGCCGACCTCTCACGTGAAGCACGATCGCCTTCGGCGCCAGGTTCAGCCAGGTGACGGTGTGAAACAGGAGGATGATCAACAGGGCGCCGTGCCAGATCAGCACCGGTCCGAGTTGCAGCCACGCCAGGAAGCGCGCGTAGGCCGCCCCCCCGCGGGCCAGCGCCCAGACCTGCATCAGGAGCAGCGCGGCAGCGTAGGCGACGAACGGGCTGGTGAGCTCGCGGGCGATGAACTTGACGTAGGCGCGCTTCCGGATCCACCAGAAGATCGGGATCCGTCGCCGGTACCACTTCGGGTGATGGGGCGTGTAGTCGGGGTTCACCGCTCGGACCATGGCAGCACCATCGATTTGAAGTGATCGACCGTGGCAGCGAGCTTGTAGCGCTGTATCGCGCCGGCCGGATCGACGTTCTTGGGACAAACGGTCGAGCACTCTCCGACGAACGTGCAGGCCCAGATCCCCTCCGCGTCCGAGAGCGTCTTCATGCGCTCCGCCGCGCCCTGATCGCGCGAATCGAGGTTGTAGCGTTGCGCCAGCGCGATCGCCGCCGGTCCGATGAAGCCGGGCTCGAGCTCGTAGATCGGGCAGGCCGCGTAACACAGCATGCAGTTGATGCACATGCTGTACCCCTTGTATTCGGCCAGCTGCTCGGGCGTCTGAAGATGCTCACCTTTGGACAGCGGAGGTTCTTCCTCGCGCATGATCCATGGGCTGACGCGGCTCAGCTTTTCGAGAAAGTCGCTCATGTCGCCGATCAAGTCACGAATAACTGGAAAGCCGGTGAGCGGCTCGACACGGATCGGTCCGGGCGTGAAACCCTTTAGATAGGCCGCGCACGTGAGTACCGGCTCACCGTTGACCATCATCCCGCAGCTCCCACAGACGCCCATACGACAAGACCATCGATAGGAGAGCGTACCATCGAGGTTGTCCTTTATATAGTTGAGGGCGTCGAGCACCATCCACTCGGGCTGGAACGGTACCTCATAGGTTTGCCAAGAAGGCTGCGACTGTTCTTCGGGGCGGTAACGCTGTACCTCGATGGTGATGGACTCGGCCATGTGAACTTACCTTCCATAGACACGTTCGCCCGGCGGCCACCGGGTGATGTTGACCGGTAGGAGCTCGATGCGCGGTGGACCGTTCTCCGATCGATAGGCGAGCGAATGGGCCAGGTAGTCCTGATCGTCTCGATCCGGGTAGTCACTGCGCTGATGAGCTCCGCGGGACTCCCTTCGCTCCAGCGCCGAGTGAACCACACTCTCCGCCACGTCGAGCATGCAGCCCAGTTCGAGGGCGGCCACCAGCTCGGTGTTGAATGTGAGACTGTGATCGTCCAGAATGATCCGGTCGAACCGTTCCCGCAGCTCGCCGAGCCGGTTCGCCGCAGCATCCAGCCCGGCCCGATCGCGATAGATACCTGCTCCCGCCTCCATCGCGTCCTGCATCTCCTTCCTGACCGTCGCGACCCGTTCCGTGCCGCCCGACTTCTCCAGAAAGCTACGGCGCAGTCGATTCTCCTCATCAACGGCCTGTGCCACGACAGCGGTCGGCGGGTCCTGCTGTTCAAGGGCGTAAGCAACCGCCGCCTTTCCCGCGCGAGCGCCGAAGACGAGCAACTCGGTCAGCGAATTCGACCCGAGACGGTTCGCCCCGTTGATGCTCACGCAGGCGACCTCGCCGGCGGCGAAGAGGCCGGTGAGCGGTGTCGCGCCGTTCAGGCCGGTGTGCACGCCGCCCATCATGTAATGAACGACCGGTCGGACGGGGATCGGCTCCTCGACGGGATCGAGGTCTTCGTACTTGAGGCATAACTCCCGTACGAACGGCAACTTAGCATCGATCAACCCCGCGCCCAGATGACGGATGTCGAGGTGCACGACGTGTCCGTACGGGGACTCGATCGTCCGCCCTTTCTCGACCTCGTGCACGAACGCTTGGGAGAGTCGGTCTCTCGGGCCCAACTCCATCGACCGCAACACCGGCTTCGGCTGGGGCTCGCCCAGGTCGTAGTCCTGCAGGTAGCGGTATCCGTCCTTGTTGAGCAGCCAACCGCCCTCGGCGCGGGCCGCCTCGGTGATCAGGATCCCGGTGAACGGCAGGCCGGTCGGGTGGTACTGGACGAACTCCATGTCCTTGAGCGGGGCGCCGGCGCGGTAGGCGAGCGCCATGCCATCACCCGTCTTGATGTTGGCGTTGGTGGTGAAAGGATAGATCCGCCCGGCACCGCCCGACGCCAGGATCACCGCTCTTGCCAAGAGCGCCACCACTTTTCCGGTCGCCAACTCGAGCGCCACGACGCCGTGGCAGCGCCCTTCGTCAACGAGCAGTCGGGTCACGAACCATTCGTCGTAGCGCGCGATCGACCGGTATTTGAGCGAGGTCTGGAAGAGGGTGTGGAGCATGTGGAAGCCGGTCTTGTCCGCGGCGAACCACGTGCGCTCGATCTTCATGCCGCCGAACGGCCGGACCGCGATGTGCCCGTCGGGCTCGCGGCTCCACGGACAGCCCCAATGCTCCAGACGAAGCATCTCCTCCGGCGCCTCATGGACGAACGCGTCGACGGCATCCTGGTCGCAGAGCCAGTCGCCCCCGCTGATCGTGTCGTACGCATGGGCATCGAGGCTGTCGTCCGGGCGAATCGCCGCCGCCGCCCCACCTTCCGCCGAAACGGTATGGCTGCGCATCGGATAGACCTTCGAGATGACCGCGACGCTCGCCTGCGGCTCCGCCTCCGCCACGGCGATCGCCGCGCGCAGCCCCGCTCCCCCTCCGCCGACGATCAGGATGTCGTGGGTCGAGCTGTCCATGAGATGGCTATGGGCGGGGGGTCGGAAGTCTCGCGCGTCGATGTCCGGGCGGGAGCGGGCGCCTCAAAAGCGCCGCTGGCGGCGGGGATAGCCCGACGAGGGGTCTGCCACGCTGGTTGGGGCGTCCAGGTGAGCATGGCTCTCTCCGGTAATCGCACAATGAAACAGGACCGTACGAAAATGCGGCAGATACCGCTCGACCACAAGCGATGCGGCAGCTCGTTTCGCTCCCGGCGACCGAATGGTCTGAACTCGATTAGTCCAGCTCGCGCAGCCAATTAAGCACCACGACGGTCTCAGTCCCCGTTTGCGCACTCTCGACCATAACGAAGCGCTGACCGTCCGGGTGGATGTCGTAGATGGAGTGGAAGTCGTTGTGCACGAACCCCGCTCGAAGACTACCGTCTGCCATCGGCCGGCTTCCAATAGATGTCCATGGTGCCACGCCATGACGCGTAGCTCGGTCATGGATGAACTTTACAGAGTTTCACTGCACTGCGCTCTGAAAGAGAGTTCTGCACCTATCGCGAAGGTAGCAGCGGATGTTGTCAGCCTGGACAGCGGTGATCGGGTGCAGTCCGGGCGCGGCTTCGGTATACTGTTCGCTGAAGTCGACAGCCGTGGGAGTTGCTCCCGGAAGTTTTGGCCAACCCACGGGAAAGGGACGAGCTATGACTCCAGTCGATGCTGCCGAAACCGCTCGTCTGTCAGAGGCGATCGAAGCGATCCTGCGAGCCTTGGAAGTCTTTAATCGCTTCCAGGGCCCCGACCTCGCCGGGCGTCAGAAATCAGTCTGGCAGTCGACTCTGGATCGACCCGTACCGCAAAGAGGAGCGGGTCTCGATAAAGTGTTGGACGAGTTGACTGAAACCATCATCCCCCATGGACTTAGAGTTGGTGAGCCCGGGTTCTCCGGTTGGATGGCCGTTGCGCCCACGACCTCGGGTACCGCAGCGGCACTTGCGGGGACAGTGGCTGGTCCGCAGCGGTGGTGGATTCAACCGTTCAACTTCCTGGAGACCGTAGCTCTGCGCTGGCTCGCCGAGCTGCTCGACCTTCCGAGCGACCTGCAGGGCACTTTCACCAGTGGTGGGTCGGTTGCGACGCTCGTCGGCCTCGGGGCGGCTCGCCAGAAGGCGTTGGAGAGGCACGGTGTCGATCCTGCCCGCGACGGGCTGCCCCCGCACATTCGCTGTCGCATCTACGCGAGCGAGGAGGTCCATCACGTTGTCATCCGAGCCGCCGGGGTACTTGGACTCGGGCGAAGATCTGTGGCCTCGCTCCCGGCCGATCGGGGTCAGCGGATGGATCTGACCGAGCTCAGAAAAGCCCTCGAGACCGATCGAGCGAAAGGCGTGACACCCGTCGCCCTGGTTGCCAGTGCCGGGACCGTCAATACGGGCGCAATCGATCCGATCGAGGAGATGGTCGAGCTCGCGGCGGAGTTTGAAACCTGGCTTCACGTCGATGGCGCCTATGGACTGTTCGGCAAACTTGATCCTCGCATTGCTCCTCTCTATGCCGGCTTGGAAAAGGCGGACTCGCTGGTCGTAGACCCGCACAAGTGGCTGGCGGCTCCGGTGGGATGTGGGGCGGCGTTCGTTCGAAACCGTGCGCTGCTAGGCAGAGCATTCACGACAGAGCCAGCGGACTATCTAGAGGGCGCGGCTTGGACCGGTGAGGTCTCATCTCCATTCGATCATTTCGGTGAGTTGTACCATAACTTCAATGTCGAGCAATCGGCGCCCTCTCGCGGTGTGCAGGTCTGGGCGGTACTAAGGGAGATCGGCGTGGAAGGTCTGCGCGAGCGGATCGTCCGCCACAACGACTTCGCGCGTCACCTGGCGTCACGGGTCAAAGAGGACCGACATCTGGAATTGCTGGCCGAGCCGACGTTGTCGATCTGCTGCTTCCGCTACCGTCGACCCGATTTAGGCGAAGCGGAGCTACAGGAACTGAATGCCGAGATCGCGCGCCGCTTGCGTGCCGAAGGTGAATACGTGCCGTCGACTACTCGTGTGGCGGGCAGGTTCGCCATACGTCCGGCCTACATCAACCCTCGTACCACCATCGCAGAGGTCGACGGTCTAGCCGATCGGGTCCGCGAGATTGGGGATTCGCTGGTCAGCCGTTGAACTTCTGCCTTCTGCTGGGGCGTTGGCCCCGCGGGGCCTGACGAACACGCTGACTCGCCAGACGAGACCGTTACTCTCGAAACGGGGTTCGAGCCCGGCCTCGACCAGCAAGTCTTCGATCCGCCGTACGGGATGCACCCAGGTCCGAAAGCTGCTGCCGCGTATTCGCCGCATCAGGTTCTGAAGCGCGACGAACGCCCTGACGTGCCAGCGGTCCCGGGGGATGCTGAAGGCGTACAGCCTTCCGCATTTAGCTGCTGACTCTGCCACCAATCGCTCGAACCCTTCGTAACAGCAGATGACCCGGTCCAGGGTGACCAGGTCGGCGTCGGCTACCCGCTCCGCGATCTCGACAAAGTCGGCGTGCAGGTATCGAATGCGATCGGCCATGTCGCGGCGTTGCGACTCGGATCGAGAGGTCTCGATGTAGGCGGAAGCTCCCTCCACCATGGTGGCCGACTCAGTGGCGACGGCGAGAAGTTCGAACGGGATGACACCAACGCCGCCCCCGATGTCGAGCAGCGTGGCGATTGGCTCGCCGGATCTACGCACGGCATCCAGAATGGTGCGGGTCGTCTTGCCGGGCCCGTTGTGCAGATAGCTCCGTAGATCCCGCTCGGCTCTCGCGGCGTCGAACTGGCGCTCCGCCGTCTGGCAATGACAGCAGTTCACGAGCCAGGACCCGAACGGCGAAAGCGACCGTAGGTGAACGGTTGCATCACGCCGTCGGGGGTCGTGTGCTGTTCCTCGCAGGCGTCGAGCAGCTCGAATTCGGGTCCGAGTTCGCGGAGCAGCGACTCGGCGCTGTAGCGAACGACGTCGAGTCCGCTGCAGCGGGTGGGTCCCGTCGGAGCGAAGGTCGCGATGACCGCGTGGCCTCCAGGGACCAGAGCCCTGGTGAGTGTTTCCCGATAACGGTCTCGCTCCTCGGCTTCGGTCAGAAAGTGAAAGACGGCCCGGTGGTGCCAGACGTGCCACGGGTGCGGTGGGTCGAAGGCCGTCACATCGGCGACGATCCACTCTACTGCACGGGCGCGGTCGCCGAGACGCGCCCGGGACTGCTCGAGGGGGTGCCGGGCCAGATCCAGCACCGTGACGTTCGTGCACCCCGCGTCCAACAGGTGATCGACCAGCTTCGAACTGCCTCCGCCGACGTCGATGATCCGGGTATCGGGATCCAGCCCGCAGGCTCGAATCAAACTCAGAGACGGCTCGGGACGGTCCTGGAACCAACTGAGCTGGCCTGGTGTCCGGCCGGTATAGATCTCTTCCCAGTGGCTCTTGCGGCTCATGGTAGGGCCCTTCCGCTCTGCCTATGATGGCGTGGGAAGGGAAGTGACACCAGTTTGCGGGCGCCCGGCCGGAAAAGCGGGCGTCGTTGCGTGGAGGCGGTGATGGGACCTATGCCCCGACAGACGGCGGCCACTCCGAGGGTAAGACAGACGCCGCGGGCGAAGTGGCGCTGTGAAGGGTCCAGCCTATTCCTCTCGGGACACGCTCCAGGAGCCCCTGGAACGGTCCGGGGTATTTCAGCGGTGGTTTACCCTGCCTCACTGACATCGCCGCGCCCGATCCACGAAGTCCGTAAGGACCTGGGCGGCTGGACCTATTGTAAAGAAGAAGAGGAGCGCGATGTTGAAGAAAACCTATTCGCCGAAAGGGAAATCTTGCCGGGTGACCTTCGAGCTGCCCGCGGAGGTCAATGCCCAGTCGGTGTCGTTGTGCGGTGAATTCAACGACTGGGATCCGACGTCCCATCCTCTGAAGCCTCGGAAGGGCAGGAGATTCAGCACGACGATCTCCCTGGAGCCGGGCCGGTCCTATCGATTCAAGTACCTGGTCGACGATGAGCGCTGGGAGAACGACTGGGCTGCGGACGACTATGTGAGCAACGAGTTCGGCACCCAGGATTCACCGGTTCAGCTGTAACTCCAGCAGTGCGGGCGCTCACGAGCGCGGCTTCGCTACCGGTAGAGCCGCGGGGAGCGGCTTCGAGTGACGGTGCCAGCGTCGGTGACATGACTACCGACGCTGGCTGTTTTTCACGCAGGGAACGCTGGCAGGACGTGACACGTTCCAGTATTGAAAACGAAACGAGGAGGTCGAGATGCGATTGGAAAACGGCGAGAAGTTCCCGCGCCTCGCTGCGGAGCGAGTGGGTGGCGGGAGCATGACGATCCCTGATGACCTGAGCGGCCGCTGGGCGGTCCTTCTTTTCTATCGGGGTCACTGGTGACCGTACTGTGGTCAGCAGTTGGCTGACTTCCAGGAGAGTATGGAGGAGTTCGAGGCGAATGACATCGCGGTGGTCGCGCTATCGGTCGACCCGCACGATCAGGCGCGTGAGACGGTGGAGCGGCACGGCCTCACGTTCCCCGTTCTTTTCGGGCTCGACGCCCAGGAGATGGCGCAGCGTATTGGTGCCTATATCAACGAGAACGCTGAGTCGCCCCATCTGCACGCGACGGGCTTCATCCTTGACCCGCAGGGCGAAGTCGCGCACTCGGTGTACTCCAGCGGTCCGATCGGCCGCCTGGTTGCCCGAGATACCCTGAGCTTCGTCAAGCATCGTAAGTGACGAGCCTGGTCACGTCGACGATGATCCAACCGACCTCATGCCCTTCGTCGATGATGAACGCTGCGCCATCGGCTGGAGCGCGAGCAGCTGGAGGACGCCGTGCGTATCGCGCGCGAGGTGGCCGGGGCGTGGCGGTCGATGGTCGTGGTCATGGGTGAACGTCAGGGCAGATCGATTACTCCGCACCCAGACCCTCGAGCGGCAGTTCCGCAACCCCGGCAAAAAAAGAGGGCCCCAACGGGGCCCTCGAGAGCGGTGCTTGCGCTACCGCTTCATGCTGTGCCTACGAGGTTACGCGGTCACCGTAGTCAGTGCCACCTCATAGGTCTCGACCTTCGGCGTATCCTCGATGACCGGATCCAACTTCTCCAGCACCTGCGGATACGTGGACTCGTGGTAGCTCTTCGCGCTGTTCTCGTCGTTCCACAGGCTGATACCCATGCAACGGTCAGAGCCGATCAGCGTCAGCTCTTCGCGGAAGCCGTCCTGCTTCCTCAGCATAGGCAGGACTTCGTCCTCGAACAGCCGATTGAATTCGTCTCTCTTGCCATCCTTGATCCGGAAATGGACTGTGCGAGCAAACTGCATTGCAGGCACCTCCTTTTCTGGATTCAAAACTCCCAGCGATTCAGCGTCGACGAGCTGAGTGGGAATCCCCGTCAACGCGGTGCCCATTGTAATGGGATAAATAGCATATGTCAATGGGGGGCAACAACTTACGGGTTTCACGCTTCACCCTTTAGGCCTGCGCCGCGTTGCGATACGCCGCATGGCTGTGCAGGTTTTGCAATTCTCCGACGCTGCTGGCGCGTCATCGCCCGGCGGCGTCTCTTTGCCAATGTTCCCGCTGTGGAACGGTTCGAGGGTTCGCGCATCGAGGGGGTGCCGATGACCGAGGAGCGGAATATCCGGGTCGTGGCCGTCCTGGGGACGGTACGGCCGGGCAGCTACACGTCGAAGGCGCTGGCGCTGGTCGCCGACGAGTTCGGAAAATACGAGGACGTGACGCTGGAGGTGGTGGATCCGGCGGAGCTGGAGCTGCCGTTGCCGGGACGCGGCGCGTCGGAAGATGCCGAGCGTTTGCGGGAGAAGGTGTCGAACGCGACCGGCCTAGTTCTGTCCACACCCGAATACCACGGAGGCTACTCGGCGACGATCAAGCTGGTGATCGAGAACCTCGGCTTCCCGTCGGCGCTGTCGGGCAAGCCGGTCGCGCTGCTGGGCGTGGCGGCGGGACAGATCGGGGCGATCAAGTCGCTGGAGAGTCTGCGGAGCGTCTGCTCGCACGTTGGGGCGATCGTGTTGCCGGGGCCCGTCTCGGTGGCCCGGGTGCGAGAAGCCTTCGAGGAGGACGGCACGGTTACGGACGAGGTGGTCGAAAAGCGCGTCCGGGGCGTGGCGACCAATCTCCTTGATTACATCGAGCGGCACATATGTCCGGCCATCACGCTGGAGGCGATGGTGCGCGAGGACGCGGCCTAGGGTCGAGAGCGCTGAGATCCTCGAGGCGTTTCCCGCTCTGCGAGAGCTCGTAGAAAAGCTGCTCGCGGTCAGCGAGGATGTCTGAAACAAAGGCCTGCCGAGGGCGTAGGCCCAAGAAACACGTTCTCTGCGCCGCGAGATTCCCTTTCGCGGCTCCCACCTGCGCATCCGGAGGATCCAATCGTGCATCGTTTCGTTGCAGCGGTTCGCTCGTTGTCGTTCGTCCTGGTGGCGTCCCTCGCGGCGCATGCCGGTGGGCGGTCGCAAACGGGGCCGGCAGGGAGCTGGCGCCAATATGCCACGCCGGAGCAGGCCGGTTTCTCTTCGGCCGATCTGGAGGCGGCGCGCAGCTTCGCCGACAGCGTTGGTTCGGCGGCGGTGATGGCCGTCTATCGAGGCCACGTTCTGGCGGCCTGGGGTGATCCGGCCCGGGAGTTCCGCTGCCACTCGGTGCGGAAGAGCTTTCTCAGCGCGCTGGTCGGGATCGCCGTGGAGGATGACGCGATCTCGCTCGACGCGACGCTGGTCGAGCTCGGCGTCGATGACACGCACGAGCTCGGCGAGGGCGAGCGCGAGGCGCGGTTGGAAGACCTGCTCTCAGCCCGGTCCGGCGTCTACCACCCGGCCGCCTACTCGCCCGCCAGCATGGAGGCAAACCTGCCGAAGCGGGGAGCTCACGAGCCGGGGACCTTCTGGTACTACAACAATTGGGACTTCAACACCGCCGGCGCGATCTACGAGCGGCTGACGGGCAACGACATCTTCGAGGCGTTCGAACGGCGCATCGCCGAGCCGATCGGCATGCAGGACTTCGACGCGTCGGACGGTCTCGATGTGCTGGAGCCCAGCAAATCGCGCTACCCGGCTTACACGTTCCGGATGTCGACCCGGGACATGGCGCGCTTTGGTCAGCTCTATTTGCAGGGGGGCCGCTGGGACGGGCAACAGATCATCCCGGCAGGCTGGGTCGAGCGGAGCACTCGGGCACACTCCGACCTGGACGAAGGTCGCGGGTACGGCTACATGTGGTGGATCTACGAGGCCGGCTCGCTGCCCGACAGGTACGAGCACGCGAACCGGCATCGGGCTTACCTGGCCCGGGGGAGCGGCGGCCAGGCCATCTTCGTCATCCCGGGTGCCGAGCTCGTGGTCGTGCACCGCGGCGACACCGACAATTACCGCGGCGTTAACGGATCGGACGTGTGGATGGTGGTGGAGAAGATCCTGGCGGCACGGCAAGCAGAGCCGGTGCCCGAGCCGAGCCTGGCGGCGCTCGACCCGGCGCCACTGCACAACGTGCGGCCGGCGCCGGCGCTACCCGAGCCGGTGGCGATCGCGCCGGAACTTCTGGCCGAGTACGTTGGCCGCTACCAGTTCGCGCCCGGTGTGGTGGGCGAAATCTTCATGTACGAGGGCCGGCCCTTCATCAACGTCCCCGGCGAGGGCGAGGCCGAGCTGTTCGCGATGAACGACTCGACTTTCTTCATCCGGGCCGCCACCGGCATCACCGTCGAGATCCAGCGTGACCCGAACGGTGAGGTGACCGGCCTCGTGGTGCAGATGCCGCAGGGCGCGATGCAGGCCGAACGTCTCCCTTAAGGGATCACGAAGTACGTCTGTTGGGTCGGGATCGTGATCGTGGATCCCGTAGATGAACGGGCTCTCGGGCGGCGCAACGGCGAGGTCGGCGTTCTGTGTCTCCGGGGCAGCCCGGGGATCGGTGGGCTCGGCACAGGCAGCGGTCAGTGCGGCGACGAGGACGGCGGACAATAGACGGGTGTAAGAGAAGCGTGAGTGGCAGCGCGCGATCATGCGGCCTCCCGGTTCGCAGACGTGGTGGGCGGGAAGTGAGTGTGGCCGGAGGTCGACACCGAGGAAGCGACGGCGCAACGGGCCATGGCTCACTCAGGTGCGACGAACCGGCGCATCACCCGGTCGTTCGTTGCGCGGATCTGGACGCGTGTAAGGTAGGGGCAGGGATCATGCCCGGCCAGATCCGCGGTTGGGGCTGTTCGGTGGTCTTGCGAGCGGTGGTCTGGGT
Source organism: Candidatus Kutchimonas denitrificans (assembly GCA_011774835.1). Lineage (GTDB taxonomy): Bacteria > Gemmatimonadota > Gemmatimonadetes > Palauibacterales > KS3-K002 > Kutchimonas > Kutchimonas denitrificans. The sequence continues at coordinate 19,758 of JAACAK010000108.1, forward strand.
CACGAGCTTGCAGCCGACCTCGAGTTGCCGATCAACGACGAAGGAAGCGAAAAGCCCGTGGCCGGAATCCATACCCACCCCGACTACTCGCGGGCCGTCCTCGAGGACCTGTACGATTACCCGCGGAAGCGAAAACTCATCGCCTGGCAGCTGTGGGTTTTCACCGGGCTTCTGGGCGGCCATCGATTCTATCTGAACCGCACCGGCACGGGAATTCTCATGCTCGTCACCGGTGGCGGCGGCATGGTCTGGTGGATCATCGATGCCTTTCTGCTTTCCGGGATGGTAGACCGCTATAACGGGGAGCAGGAGACGCGAGAGCGGGCGAGCCTGCCGCCGATCGCCCTCGATTTCATGCCGGCGCTGCGCGAGGTGGCGTTTTTCGATCGGCGTCCCGCGTGGGCGGAGCGTCGCGAGGGGACCGTTCGGCTCGTCGGCGACGGGCTGGTGCTGTTGTTGGCGGGCAGCGCGCTCGGAACGTTGACCGCGGACCAGGGTGAGTTCGAGGCGTTGGCGGCGGTGCTCGTGTTGATCGCCGTAACCAACATGGGGGCGCGGTGGGAGAGGCTGGCGCGTCTGCCCGTCCTGCGCGAGCTGGATCGCTGGAGCCACCGGCTGCGGATTTTCTACCACACGAACGATCCAGGCGGTCCACTCTCCCTTCTTTTCCGGCCGCTGCTGGGCCCGGTTACAGCGTTCTTCAGCAAACGGGCGCGGGCCGAGATCAACCTCTACCTGCAGCTCGGGGCGGTATTCGTCATCGGGTTCACGCTGCTGGACCTCGTGGACGCGGGCGTGGTGAGCCGGAGCGGACTGGATTTCCCGCTGGGAGAGCTGCTGCAGGACATCATACTCACGTTCGTGATGGTTTACGCGTTCGCGACCCCGATCGGGGCCACGCTGACCACTCACCTGCTGCTCGAGCGGACCGATTGGGTGGTCTGGACGCTGAGCGCCATCTCCCTCGGCGCCATAGCGATGGGCATGTTCGTCGCGTGACTCCCGGATGCGAAGCGGTGTTGAAACCGGTTAGACCCGGGCCGCGGGCCGCCTCAACCGTTGGTCAAGCGCGAAGCGGCATCCGACGACGGGAGACCCCCTCCTTCCAGGCCGAGCGTGGAGCTGGCGTTCGGTTGCTGCCGCACGGTTTGACGGGCTGATCGCGGCCGGTCTAGTTTCGGGCGACGACCCCGAAACAGCGTGACCACAGCCTGGAGCCATCCGGTGAGAATCGCCGACATGAACTGGATGCAGGTGGAGGAATATTTGGAGCGCGACGACCGTGCGGCTGTTCCACTGGGGAGCACGGAGCAACACGCCTACCTGAGCCTGGCGACTGACGCGCTGATACCGGAGCGGTTGGCGCGGGAGGCGGCGGAGCCCCTGGGGATTCCGGTCTTCCCGGTGCTGCCCTACGGGATCTCCCCTTACTTCTCGGCCTTCCCCGGGACCGTGACGCTTCGGCAGGAGACGTACGAACGGCTGATTCTCGACATACTGGACAGCCTGGCGGGCGCGGGATTCCGCCGGGTCCTCCTAATCAATGGACATGGCGGTAACGCGCCAGCGGCGTCGGTGGCGGACCGATGGATGACCGAGCGCCCGGGCCATCAGGTGAAGCTCTTCAACTGGTGGATGGCGCCGAAGACGCTGGCGAAGATCGAAGAGGTGGACCCGGTGGGCTCGCACGCGTCGTGGATCGAGAACTTTCCGTGGACCCGGCTGGCCGGTGTGGCGCTACCGCGGGAGCGGAAGCCGGCGATGGATCCCGAGCTAAAGTCGCGGTTGGATCCGGCGGCGTTCAGGGATGCGCTGGGGGACGGAAACTACGGCGGGCTCTACCAGCGGTCCGACGAGGAGATGGAGGCGATCTGGGAGGTAGCGGTGGCCGAGGCGCGTGAAGCCCTGGAGAGCGGATGGGTCTAGCGTGAACATCGACATGAGGGGTCGCACGATCATCGTCACGGGTGGCGCCCACGGGTTGGGCCGGGCCATGGCCCGAACTTTCGCGGAGCGGGGCGGCCGGGTCTGGACCTGTGACATTCTGGCCGACGAGCTGGACGAGACTCGAAGAACCTGCGGTCCGGGCTGTGAGGCTCGGGTGGCCGACGTCCGGGACCGGAATGCGGTGGGAGCCTTCGTGGCCGAAGCCTCCCGGGAGTCGGGCCGGGTGGACATCCTGGTGAACAACGCGGGCGGAGTAGCCGGACAGGTGGGCCGCCCGCTGGAGGAGGTCACGCCGGAAGCGTGGCAGACCATCCTGGAGGTGAACCTCACCGGCGGGTTCAATTTCTCCCAGGCGGTGGCGCCGGCCATGAAGGCGGCGCGGTGGGGCCGCATCGTGAACATCTCGTCCGGCGCCGGCCTCAGGGTGAGCCTGACCGGCATACAGGCCTATGCCTCCGCCAAGGCGGGGCTCATCGGTTTGACCCGGCAGCTGGCGCACGAGCTCGGCCCCTTCGGGATCACGGTGAACTGCGTGGCCCCGGGGTTCGTCCGGTCCAACCCTGCCACCGAACGGCAGTGGCGTTCCTACGGCGAGGAGGGGCAGCGCGAGCTGGTGGAGTCGATCGCCATGCGCCGGCTGGGGCGGCCCGAGGACATAGCCCATGCCGTTCTCTTTCTCGCGTCCGAGTACTCGTCCTGGATCACCGGGCAGACCCTGAGCGTTGACGGCGGCCGGTAGAGCATGGGTGCTGCGGTGCTCGCAGCGCGCGTCGGTTCGGAGGCCCTGCTCCTCCTGCGCAGCGCACCAGAATAAGGCCCGCCTGTGCCGCGACCGCGGGCACGACTTTCGGGCCGACCGATTCCTCGGTATAATCTGACCTCCAGCAACGACCGATAGCGGCCCCCTGTCGGGCTCATCCGTTCTGGCCGTGGCCCTGCGGGCCTCGTGAAGAAATCCCGTTTGTCCGGCTGCCGACCGAAATCGCGCACTATGAAATAGATGGTGGCGGTTCGAGAGTATCACCCCAACCAGGAGACGCCATGCCCGACGTGACGATGCGCGCGCTTGACGGCACGGAGACGACCATCGACGCCGACGCGGTGGCAGAGCTCGACGAGCGAGTTGCCGGCGAGCTGCTGAACCCCGATTCGCCCGCCTACGACGAGGTGCGGGCCATCTGGAACGCCATGATCGATCGGCGCCCGGGGCTCATCGTCCGCTGCGCGGATGCCGACGACGTGGTCAAAGCGGTGAAGTTCGCCCGGGAGCACGGTCTGCTCGTGTCGGTCCGTGGGGCCGGGCACAACATCGCGGGGAACGCGGTGTCCGATGGCGGCCTGATGATCGACCTGTCGGACATGCGGTCGGTGGAGGTGGATGCGGCGGCGGCTACGGCCCGGGTGGCGCCGGGGGCAACGCTGGGCGACGTCGACGCGGCGACGCAGGCCCACGGGCTCGCCTTGCCCGTGGGGATCAACTCGACTACGGGGATCGCCGGCCTGACCGTTGGTGGAGGCTTCGGCTGGCTTACACGCAAGTACGGCCTGACCATCGACAACCTGATCTCGGCCGACGTGGTCACGTCGTCCGGCGAGCGGCTGACCGCCAGCGAGAAGGAGAACCCCGACCTCTTCTGGGGGATCCGGGGTGGTGGCGGCAATTTCGGTATCGTCACGTCGTTCGAGTTCGGTCTGCACCCGGTGGGGCCGGATCTGTTAAGCGGCCTGATCGTGCATCCCTTCGCCGACGCGCCCGACGTGCTGCGGGCCTACAGGGAATTCGTAGCCTCGGCACCGGACGAACTCTCGGCCTGGGTGGTCTTGCGAAAGGCACCGCCGTTGCCGTTCCTGCCAGAGGACGTCCACGGGACCGAAGTGCTGGTGATCGCCACCGTGTACGCCGGGGAAGTCGCGGAGGGCGAGCGGGCGATGAAAGGGCTGCGCGAGATCGGCGACCCGATCGCCGACGTCATTGCGCCGCAGCCGTTCGCCGCCTTCCAGCAGGCATTCGATCCGTTGCTCACGCCGGGTGCCCGGAACTACTGGAAGTCCCACGACTTCACCGAGTTGAGCGACGACCTCATAGGCGTGGTGCTCGAATACGTCCGCGAATTGCCCACCGAGCAATGCGAGATCTTCATGGCCCACCTGGGCGGTGCTGCGAGTCGGGTGCCTGCGGACGCCACGGCGTACACGCACCGGGACGCCGAATTCATCATGAACGTGCACACCCGCTGGGACGAGCCTAAGGACGACAAGAAGTGCGTCGCGTGGGCCCGCGAGTTCTTCGAGCGATCCGCCCGATTCGCCACCGGTGGCGTCTACGTCAACTTCATGCCCGACGATGAGGCGAATCGTGTCACCGACGCCTACGGCCCCAATTACCAACGGCTGGTCGAGCTGAAGGACAAGTACGACCCCGACAACTTCTTCCGACTCAACCAGAACATCCAACCGACGGCGGCTTAGCAAAACCCCCGTCCTCAGAGAAAGCGGCTGAGCTGCGAGCCGCTCCCGAGATGCGGGAGTGACTCGCGGCTCGCCCACACCGGTGGCGAGGGGGCGGTATATCGGCCCTTTCTTAGCGCATCAGCGAAAACTGGTCGACGAGGGGCTGCGGGGAACGGCGTTTCGGGAGCGGCTGTGCCGGATGTGGAAGCGGGCGCGGTCGAGATACCGGAGCGGGCTTACATGGTCGACGCCTCGGGTCGCCTGGACAGCGACGAGAGCGCCCCGGACTCTGTGGTGGTTTGTCACCTCTTGCAGCTCCCCTACGCCACCGAGGAATCGGTCGGTCTGACTGACGAGGAGCCGACGCCCGGTGCGCCGTGGTTGCACCATGCCGGCACTTGCGACGCGCACGTGATGTGGTCGGAGACGCGGGTATTCCCGCGCGTAGGGGTGTGGCGAGCTCGAGGCGGCCGTCGCCTCTCTTGCGCTTATCCGACGGTCGGCCTAGATCCCTAGGCCGATGCGATGCCCAAAGCTCGGTTTCCTGACATTCGTCCTGTCCCTGCTGGCGTCGAGCACGCCGCTGCTAGCGCAGCGAGCCGAGAAGTTCGTGCTGGGGACGCAGGGCGCGTACGTGCCGGCGGGAGGCGGAACGCTGATCGACGACGGTTGGGCCGCCGGCGGTCTGCTGGGGGTGAATTTTCTGCCTCACGTTTGGCTCGCGGCGAGCTATGAATACCTGTGGTTGGAAGGCGGCCCCGACATGCCGCGTTGGGACGCGCAGGCGGTCTTCGGCAGCCTCGGGTACGACATCGTTCCGACCGGGATGAACGGCAACTGGATCTTCTACGCCGGCGGAGGCGCGGTTCGTTTCGATCCGGAGGCCGCCGATCTCGAGAAAAGAACCGCTTTCGCACTGGGCGGGGGAACGAGGTTGATCTACGACTTCAGCCGTCACGTGGCGGGGTCGCTGGAGGTGGGCGTCGCCGTTGCGTTCGCGGAGGAGTCGTACATCGGCGGCGACCTCTGGCTCATTCCCCTGGGGCTCGGCCTCACGGTTCGGTTTTAGCGGGACGGAACCTCCGAAACCTGCATGTCCAACTCATCCGAAGCGACGTTCGCCCGCGATCTCGGCCTGTTCGACGCGACGATGATCGGCGTCGGCGCCATGATCGGCGCCGGCATCTTCGTGCTGACCGGGATCGCCGCCGGCGAATCGGGCCCGGCATCGCTGCTCGCCTTCGCGCTGAACGGCGCCGTGACGCTGCTCACCGCCTTCGCCTATGCCGAGCTGGCGTCGGCGATCCCGCGGGCGGGCGGCGGCTACTCGTTCGTGCGGATGGCGTTTCCCGGCGCGCTGGGCTTCACCTCGGGCTGGATGCTCTGGTTCGCCTACACGGTGGCCTGCAGCCTCTACGCGCTCGGCTTCGCCGGCTACTTCTGGGAGTTCTTCCTCAAGTATTTCCCCGGGCCGACCCAGGGCCTGTTCGGGATCGCCGGCGAGCACATCCCGATCCTGGTCGTGACGCTGCTGGTGGGGCTCGCCTTCATCCGCCTCAACATCAGAGGGGCCGAGGTAACCGGCAAGGCGGAGAACGCGCTGACGCTGGCGAAGATGGCGGTGCTGGGAATCTTCATCGTCTATGGGCTGCGACGCGTGTTCGCGGCGCCCGACGTGGCGGCGGACAACTTCACGCCGTTCTTCCCGCTGGGCGGAGGCGGAGTGCTGGTCGCGATGGGCCTCACCTTCATCGCGTTCGAGGGCTACGACCTGATCGCGACGGTGGCCGAGGAGATCAAGGAGCCCGAGAGGAACATCCCGCGCGCCACGTTCATCGCGCTGGCGATCACCGTGACGATGTACCTGCTCATCCTGTTCGTCTCGCTGGGTGCGGTGGACGCCGGCGGCCGTCCCACGTGGGAGTTCCTGGGCGAGTACAAGGAGACGGCGATCGTGCGGGCGGCCGAGGACTTCATGCCGACGTTCGGCGTGGTGATCATCGTGTTCGGTGGCCTCTTGTCCACCATGTCGGCGTTGAACGCCACGGTGCTCGCTTCGTCGCGGGTGGCGTTCTCGATGGCCCGCGACAACTGGCTACCCCGCGAGATGTCGAAGATCCACCCGGAACGACGAACGCCGCGTGCGGCGATCATCGTCACCGGCGTCATCTTGCTGGGTATGGCACTGACGTTGCCGATCGAGACGGTGGGCTCGGCCGCCAGCCTGATCTTCCTGCTCACGTTCGCGCTGGTGAACCTGGCGGTGATCGCGCTGCGCCGGAAGATGCCGGAACTGCCCCGGGTCTATCGCGTGCCGCTCTATCCGCTCACGCCTATCCTCGGTATCGCGCTGAACGTCTTCCTGGCGCTTTACCAGTTCAAGTTCCAGCCGATGGCCTGGTACGTGACAGCGGGCTGGGTCATCTTCGGGCTGCTCATCTACTTCGCCCATTTCGAGAAGATTGCCGCCGTCGCCGAGCCGCAAGTGCTGGTTCCTTCGCAACGGCCGTTCGAGGCGCCGCCCGACTACGCGGTCATCGTTCCGCTGCACAATCCCGACAACGTGGAGGTGCTGCTCGATTTCGCCAGACCCATCGCGGAGGCTCGAGGACGACGGCTGGTGGCCATCTCGGTGGTCGAGGTGCCACGGCAGCTGCCCATCCACGAAGGGATGCGCTTTACTCACCATCGCGAGCCGCTGGTGCGGCAGGCCCGGGAGTACGCGGACGAGCGCGGGATCGAGCTGGAGACCGATCTGGTCATCGCTCATCACGCGCACCACGGGATCCTCGAGGCCGCCGATCGGCATCAGGCCGAGGTGCTGTTGATGGGCTGGAAGGGATTCACCGACACGCGCGAGCGCATTTTCGGCGAAGTCGCGGACCAGGTCATCCGGTTCGCGCCGTGTGACCTGATGCTGCTGAAACTGGTGGGGAATGCCCAGTTCAGGCGCTGTCTCTTCCCGACCGCCGGTGGCCCGCACGCCCAGCTGGCGGCGGAGTTCCTGAACGCGCTGGCCCGCGAGTTCGATATGGAGGTGACGACGGGTTACGTGGTGCCGCCGGACGCGACGCCGAGGCAGCGGGCCGAAGCCGAGCGCTGGATGGAGAAGACGCTGACCCACGTCGACCCGAAACTGGTGGTGGAGAAACGGCTGATCGAAGCGCGATCGGTGCCCGGCGGCCTGGCGCTGGCGAGCCGCGATTTCGATCTGGTGGTGATCGGAGCGGCGAAGGAGCCGCTGTTCCACAAAGTGCTGTTGGGCGAGATACCGGAAAAGGTGGCGCGCCACTCGCCGACCTCCGTGCTCGTGGTCAAGCGCTACGAGGGAACGGTAAAGTCGTTGGTGAAGCGGCTAATGGGCTGAGCTGCGGCTCAGACGGTGGCCAGCTCCGGGTCCTCGCTGACCGACGAAGCGCGGCGCGGCGAAGCGCGGCCGCGTCGCGCCAGCGTCACATTGAGCAGCATGGCCAGGTAGAGGACAATGGCAAACGGTATGCTGATCGCCCAGATCAGCCCACTCCTGGACATCTCGCGTGGACCTTTCATTTTGCTCTCATCAAGCGGTTATTGTTCACCGATGCTACGGCGACCCTGCCGGGTCGGAATCTCGTCCGTCCACGGTAAGGGTAGATCGGCCAGGTAAAGCTCTGAGCACGCCCATGTAACAACGCTGTATGGATGTCGCCGATTGGGACATCGGGCTCGAACGACAGGCCGGAGGAGTTGAGCGATGGATTACGTTCGCACGAAAGGAAACCCGGTTTTCCCGCTGACGCTTCTCGTCTTCGCGCTGGGATGCGGTGTCCCGGGCGACGACGGTGATGGCGGGCGGATCGGTGCGGCGTCGGGCGCCGAGACTCCGCGTCCGAGCTATACGCTCACCGCCGATCAGACGCACAACCGATTCAGCCGCGCGATCGAACCCGTCTTGCGGGTGCCGCCGGGCGCGGTGATCGAGGCCTTCACCGAGGAGGCGACCGATGGGCAGTTGACGCCCGAATCTTCGCTGGAGGACCTGGCGAACCTCTCGATGGACCCGATCCACCCGTTGACCGGGCCGGTCTACGTGGAGGGCGCGGATCCAGGCGATGTGCTGGCCGTGACGTTGCACGAGATCGAGGTCGGCGATTGGGGTTGGACCGCGAACGCTCCGGGATTCGGGTTCCTGGCGGATATTTTCGAGGAGCCCTACCTGAAAACGTACCGATTCGAAGAAGGAGCGACGAGCGTCGAGTTCGCTCCGGGGATCGAGATCCCCTTGCGGCCGTTCCCCGGCGTGGTCGGTGTCGCACCGGCGACCGACGAGATGCTGTCGACCATTCCGCCGCGTGCGAATGGCGGCAACCTGGACGATCGTGACATCGTGGAGGGTACGACGGTCTATTTACCGGTCTTCGTCGAGGGGGCGCTGTTCTCGATCGGCGATGCCCACGCGGCTCAGGGCGACGGTGAGGTGATGGGTACGGCGATCGAGGCGCCGATGCGCTTCGTCTACGAGCTGAACGTCATCGAGGACGGTCGGCGCATACCATCACCGCAATACGAGAACGACGAGTACTACGCGGTGACGGGGTTCGGGGTGACGATCGACGAAGCGGCGCGCCAGGCGACCCTGGCGATGATCGATTATCTGGTAGAAGAGCACGGGCTGACCCGCATCGACGCGTACGCGCTGGCGTCGCTGGCGGCACATCTGAAGATCGCCGAGGTGGTCGACGTGCCGCATATGCTCGTGACGATGCGGATCGACAAGGGGGTACTGCCTCAGAACTGAGCCCGGCGCGAAATGAACGGGCGCCGCGCTCGAGCGGTCGGGCAGCGGTGCCGAGTCGTTGCGGGCCCCAGATCGGGCCCGCTAACGCCTGCGGGGGCTAACGGCCTGTCGTCCTCGGGAAATCGGGGTGGGCCATGACCTCCTCGATCTGCATCATGTGTCGCTCGCAGTGGCTGGCCATGAACGTCATCCATTCCTGGCCGTTCATCACGCCGAGCGGCGGCAGCTCGTAGGCGTGACCGTGGAGGTCGGCGTCGGTGGTCTCGACCCACTCCAGCGTGGCCGCGCGCTCCGGCTGCCAGGCCGCGAGAAACTCGGCCCGTGTCGGCCAGCGGCCGGTCGGTCTGAGGGGGTCTGGTGCCTGCAGCTTCTGGCTGCGGTCTAGCATGAGATTCCGGATCTCGTCGCTGCGGCTACCCGCGGTCGACATGTCATCCGGCGGCCGAGATTCTATGAGCGGACCCTTGATCACCTGCTTGAACAGCTGCTCCGCCAGCAGGATGTGCTCGGCGACCTCGGCCACCGACCAGCGATCTTCCGCCGGTTTGAAGGCCCACGCCTCCGGCGTCAACGACTCGACCACCTGGACCAGCTGCGCGTCCGTCTTCTCGAGAGATGCCAGCAAAGCCTGCCGCTCGGCATCGCTGAGCGTCTGGGCGGACGTGATGGCGGGGATGAACAGCAAGGCAACGGCGATGGATGCACTGCGCATAGCGCGCCTCCTGTTGGGGCCCGGAACGGGCGGAGGCCCGAAAACGAACCGGCACGAGTTGGAGGTCTATACGGTTGGCGTGCCCAACTGTCAAACCGATGCCGAAAGCCCGACGGACAGGGCCGTACGCCAAACGCCCGCGGGCCGAGTATCCGGTGGAGCCGCGCGAAGATGTCGGTCTGGCTCGTTTCGGGACCCAACGTGACGTGACGGGGTAGGAACGGGGTGCAGTGACGCCCTGTAATCTGTTAGCTGGCAACGGATTATGCGCCAGCACCCGCTGGCGCGGCCCTTGCCGGGTTAGTTGAAGACCCAACCTGCTGTTCCGGTTGCTCTGGATAAAGCGTCTTGCTATTAAGAGACCCACGATCATTCCTGCGCGCGGTCTGATCGAACTCAGGGCAGGAGAGAAGAGACGAATGGCCAGTCTCCCAATCGACATCGCTTTGGACGGATCACGGGGCCGGATCGCCGCCTTCTTCGCCACGACCGTGGGGAAGAAGATGGTCATGGCGGTGACCGGGATCGTGCTCGTCGTGTTCGTCATCGGCCACATGATCGGGAACTTGCAGGTCTACATCGGACCGGAGGCGATCAACCATTACGGCGAGCTGCTCCGCGAGCTGCTGCACGGCGGATTCATCTGGGTGGCGCGCGGTGGCCTGCTGGCGGCGGTGCTGCTGCATATCTGGGCGGCCACGGCCCTGACGCTGGACAGCTGGAAGGCGCGGCCGGTGGGGTACCGGCGACGGCAGCAGTGGACCGAGTCGACGTACGCGTCGCGGACGATGCGGTGGGGTGGCCCAATCCTGCTGATCTTCATCGTTTACCATCTGCTCCACTTCACCACGGGTACGGCGCACAACGACTTCGTGGCCGGTGACGTGTACCACAACGTCGTGGCTGGCTTCAGCATCTGGTGGGTATCCGCCTTCTACATCTTCGCGCAGCTGGTCCTGGGACTGCACCTCTACCACGGGGTGTGGAGCATGTTGCAGACGCTGGGGTTGAGCCATCCCAGCTACAATCGTGTCCGGTTCGGGATCTCGGCGCTGATCACGGCTGTCGTGGTGGTCGGCAACATCTCGATCCCGATCGCCGTCCTCGCCGGAGTCGTGAGCTGAGGAGATAGAAATGGAACTCAACGCGAAGATCCCCTCGGGCCCGATCGAGGAGAAGTGGGAAAACCACAAGTTCGAGATGAAGCTGGTGAGTCCGGCGAACAAACGTAAATACAGCATCATCGTCGTCGGTTCGGGGCTGGCGGGCGCTTCGGGCGCGGCCTCGATGGCCGAGCTGGGCTACAACGTGAAGTGCTTCTGCTACCAGGACAGCCCGCGCCGCGCCCACTCGATCGCCGCGCAGGGCGGCATCAACGCGGCCAAGAACTATCAAAACGACGGCGACAGCGTGTACCGGCTGTTCTACGACACGGTGAAGGGAGGCGACTACCGGTCCCGTGAGGCGAACGTCTATCGTCTGGCCGAGCTGAGCCTGAACATCATCGACCAGTGCGTCGCCCAGGGCGTTCCCTTCGCCCGGGAGTACGGCGGCCTGCTCGCCAATCGGTCGTTCGGCGGTGCGCAGGTGTCGCGGACGTTCTACGCGCGTGGCCAGACGGGGCAGCAGCTGCTGCTGGGCGCTTACCAGGCCCTGGAGCGGCAGATCGGGCTGGGCAAGGTTCAGATGTTCTCGCGGCACGAGATGCTCGAGCCGATCGTGATCGACGGGCGTGCCCGGGGGATCGTCGTGCGCGACATGGTGACGGGCGAGCTGGAGATACACCTGGCCGACGCGGTGGTGTTGGCAACCGGCGGCTACGGCAACGTCTTCTTCCTGGCCACCTACGCGATGGGGTGCAACACCACCGCGATCTGGCGCTCGTACAAGAAGGGCGCCTGTTTCGCCAACCCCTGCTTCACTCAGATCCACCCGACCTGCATCCCGGTGCACGGTGAGTACCAGTCCAAGCTCACCCTGATGAGCGAGTCGCTCCGGAACGACGGGCGGATCTGGGTTCCCAAGCGGGCCGACGACGACCGGCCGCCGAACGAGATCCCCGAGGAGGACCGCGACTACTACCTGGAGCGGATGTACCCCAGCTTCGGCAACCTGGCGCCGCGGGACGTGGCGTCGCGGGCGGCGAAGCGGGTCGTGGATGAGGGACGCGGAGTCGGACCGACTGGTGTCGGGGTCTACCTCGACTTCAAGGACGCCATCGATCGGTTGGGCGAGGACGTGATCCGCGAGCGTTACGGCAACCTGTTCGAGATGTACGAGCGGATCACCGACGAGAACCCCTACGAGGTCCCGATGCGGATCTACCCGGCGACCCACTACACGATGGGCGGCCTCTGGGTGGACTACAACCTGATGAGCACGATCCCCGGCCTGTTCGTGATCGGCGAGGCGAACTTCTCCGACCACGGGGCGAACCGACTGGGCGCCAGCGCCCTGATGCAGGGGCTGGCCGACGGCTACTTCGTCATCCCCTACACCATCGGCGACTACCTGGCCCGGACGAAGTTCGAGTCGGTGAACGAGGACCACCCTGCGGCGAAAGAGGCGCGGGAGCAGGTGGCGGACCGGATCGATCGGCTGCTCTCGATCGACGGTGAGCGAACGGTGATGTCGATCCACCGGGAACTGGGCGAGCTGGTGTGGGAGTACTGCGGCATGTCGCGCACGCGGGAGGGTCTGCAGACGGCGCTGGAGAAGATCCCGGCGCTGCGCGAGGAGTTCTGGGAGAACGTCACGGTCCCCGGGGCGGCGGAAACGTTGAACCAGTCGCTGGAGTACGCGGGTCGGGTCGCTGATTTCCTGGAGCTCGGCGAGCTGATGTGCCTGGACGCGCTGGAGCGCGAGGAGTCGTGCGGCGCGCACTTCCGTGAGGAGTACCAGACGGAGGACGGCGAGGCGTTGCGTGACGACGAGGATTACGCGCACGTGGCGGCATGGGAATACGCGGGCGAGGACAAGAAGCCGATCCGCAACGTGGAGCCGCTGGAGTTCGAAAACGTCGAACTCGCGACACGGAGCTACAAGTAATGAAACTGACCCTGCATATATGGCGTCAGCCGGATCCGAAGTCGAAGGGGAGCTTCGTCAGGTACGACATCGATGAAGTGAACCCCGACATGTCGTTTCTGGAGATGCTCGACGTGCTCAACGAACGGCTGACCCGGGACGGGGAAGACCCGGTGGCGTTCGACCACGACTGCCGTGAGGGGATCTGCGGGACCTGCGGTGTGGTGATCAACGGCCGGGCGCACGGTCCCCGCGAGCGCACGACCTGCTGCCAGCTCCACATGCGGAGCTTCGAGGACGGCGATGTGCTATGGATCGAGCCCTGGCGGGCGAAGGCGTTTCCGGTGATCAAGGACCTGATCGTCGATCGTAAATCGTTCGACCGAATCATCGCCGCGGGCGGTTACATCAGCGCGCCCACCGGGTCGGCGCCCGACGCCAACGCGATCCCGGTCCCAAAGGAAGACGCCGACCTGGCGATGGACGCCGCCGCCTGCATCGGCTGCGGCGCCTGCGTCGCCGCCTGCCCGAACGCGTCGGCGATGCTGTTCACCGCGGCGAAGGTGGCGCAATTCGCCAGGCTGCCACAGGGGCAGCCGGAGCGCTACGACCGGGTAAAGGCGATGGTGTGGCAGATGGACCTGGAGGGCTTCGGCAACTGCACCAATCACGGCGAGTGCACCGCGGTGTGTCCGAAGGCGATCAGCCTGGAGACCATCGCGCAGCTGAACCGCGACTACCTGAAGGCGACGCTGCGCGCCGACCGGCGCATCGTCGAGGAGGCCGGCGTCGAATAACGAAACCGCGGTTCACTCGTCGGCTGCGCCGCGCTCAGCCACCACCGCGATTCGCTCGGCGGCCGGGGAGACGGCGAGCCGGGTGATCCCGCGGACGCCGGACCCGGAGAGATCCGCCACCAGTTCCCACCCACGCGCCGCGGTCCAGCGGTGCAGTTCGGAATCGTCGCCCATCAGGATGGAACCGTCCGGGAGCCAGACGTAGTCCTCGCGGCCCGGCAGAGTGGGCGCGATGGCCGACACCGACCTGGTGTCCAGGTCGAGCGCCTTGATCAGCCAGTCACCCTCATCTTCCTCGGCTGTCTTTTGAACGAAACTGACCGCGTGCCGTCCCGGTATGCGGTGTAGCGAGCGGCCGATGTTCTCGGCGATCCGGGTCGTATCGCCGGTGACGACATCCGCCAGCACGAGCCGCGACGGTGTCAGGGAATCGCCCACTATGAAGACGGCCACCGTCGTTTCGTCGCCCCAGGCGTGGTAGCCCACCGGTTGCAGCGCATCGAGCAGGCCGCCGCGGTCCTCTCCTTCCAGACTGTAGCGCCACAGCTGCTGGATCGTGCCGTCTTCCCGGATGACCGAAAAGGCATCGCCCGCCGGCATCACCGTGGGCGAGTACTCGCTCGCCGAGGCTGTGCGGGTGACTCGGGTGACCGACCCTGACGACAGGTCGTAGCGGTAGATGTCGGTTTGAAAGGTGTCCCGCGCCGAGGTGTAGAGGAACGCGTTGCCGTCGGACAGAAAGTGAGGCTGGTTGTCGTATCCCTCGCGGTCCGTGACGTTCATCAGCTCGCTCACGGCCAAACGGCTGCCGTCACGCTGGAGCCGGCCGAGGAAGATATCGGTTGATGGGGCCGTCGCGGCGGTCGGTCGATAGGCGCTCGAACCATCACCGCAAGCTACGATGGCGAGAAGCGCGAGGCAGATCGTGTGCTGGAGAACGTTCGATCCGGGGACGAGGCATCGGTCCATAGAGTTCATTATTGAAGGGCCTCCAGGAGTTCTTCCGTACGGGTCTCGCAGCTCGGATCGAAGCGCAGGGCAAGGTAACAGGTCAGCGATAAACGTCCAGCCTCGGCCGGTGCCGGCCTGCAACGAGCCGCTTGACAGCCGGCGGATTCCCGTGCCAGGTTCCACGATCTCTCGCACAGTCTGATCCCGCTCACAGGCTGAGGAATCCCGCCGCCTGACGGGCCGAGGGTCGTCGCCGCCAGCGGTTCTCGCGCTCGCCGAAGGAAGGGAGTCCGGCATGCATACTCGACCCTCGCATCTTCGCAGGTTCCTCGCGCTGTTCGCCGTCCTGATGACCGCCGCCGGCTGCGAATCGGTCACCGAACCCGAACGGACGGAGGGCCGAGGCGATGATTTCCTCTCCAGCGACGCCTATCCCGGACTCGACCCGTCGTTCGCCGTCGACGTGTCGTTCTGGTCCGGCGAGCTGAGCGGGCCGGAAGTGGCGTGCTGGCGCGATGCCGGCGTCGATCACGTGATCGTGGGCACGCAGAACACCCAGATCGCCGCGCAGCAGTTGAGCGAGGCGGTCGCGGCCGGGATGACGGTCGATGCGTACGTGATGCTGTACTGGCAGTACGACATGTCGGCACAGGTGCGGAGCGCCCTGTCGGCGATCTCGTCTTTCCCGGTGCGGCGGCTCTGGTTGGACGCGGAGCAACCAGCGGACGGACGCTCCGCATCCACCCTGGTGTCGAAGATCCAACAGGCGGTGGACGCGTGCGGCAGCTTTTCCTGCGGGATCTACACGCGGAAGGTCTGGTGGCGGGACAACGTGGCGAACTCGTCGGCGTTCTCGCACCTGCCCATCTGGTATGCCTACTACGACGGGCAGGCCGACTTCTCCGACTGGTATGAACCGCAGGCCTGGTACGAGGGACCCTTCGGTGGCTGGTCGGACCCGACGGGGAAGCAGTACGACTCCGATTGGACGGCGCCCGACCTGTGCGGCGTGAACGTCGACTACAACGTCATGTTCGTGGAGGCCGCCGGGGATGATGATGATGGTGACGACGGTCCACCGCCAGCGCCGACGGGGCTGAGCCCGAGCGGTGGCGCCACGATCACGACCGCCTCGGTCACGCTATCGGCTGATGCGGTCGCCGGGGCAACGGGTTACCAGTTTGCCATCCAGTACGAGAGCGGCGGCGTGTGGCGCACTTATTACACGTACACGTCAGACGACAATACGCAGACTTTCTGGCCGGTGTACGACGACACGAAATACCGCTGGCGGATACGGGCCGGCAACGCCCACGGGTGGAGCGCGTGGTCGGGTTGGGCGCGGTTCGACTTCGGGAACGTGGGCGGGCCGCCGCCGGCACCGACGGGCTTGAGCCCGACGGGCGGCGTCACGATCACGACGGGCTCGGTGACGATGTCCTGCAACGCGGTGACCGGCGCCACGTCGTACGAGTTCGCCATCGAGTACCTGAGCGGAGGCGTCTGGCGAACGTACTACACGTACAGCTCGGACTCGAACGCGAAGACGTTCTGGCCGGTGCACGCGGACACCACCTACCGCTGGCGGGTCCGGGCCCGTAACGGTCACGGCTGGGGCGCTTGGTCGGGCTGGGCCGAGTTCTACTTCGCCCCTTAGGCGCCGGCGGTGCGCCGCGCTGATGAAGAAGCCGGCCAAGGAGGCAGGGCCGGCTTACTGAGCCAGCACCAGCGCTGTCGCCTCGGCGCAGCCGTCCACGTCGTTTTGCGTTATAGAGCACGGCCGGATCGGTCGATGGGCTCTCGGGCTCGCACACGACCGAACCGTCGTTGAACAGGAACGCGGCATAGAACTGTATCATCTGGTCGGGCTCGACGCTCGGCGCCTGGGGCCGCCCAGGGAGAGCGCCGTAATGTAGCCGTCTTCATCGGCCTCCACGACCGTCGAATCGTCAGACTCCCAGGTGATCGTGTACCCGGGCACCGGGCGACCTTGGTCGTCGCGGGGCGTGGCCTGCAGCTGGACCGAGCTGCCGAGCCCGATGACCGACGGGTTGCCGACGTTGGAGGTGAGCTCGGTGGCCGTGGCCTCGTCGGTCGCCTCGGTGGGCATGGCTCGCTGCTGACATCCCCAGAAGAGAAGGGCGATGCCGAGGGCGGCGAGCCCGGCGCCGGCGCCGGCGACCCGGTAGGTGGATTCGCTGTGCAGATGGTTGACAGGTTCGGAAAAGTTTGCGGTCGGGCCTGGCCGCCGGCCCCCGTTTGACTCCGGCGTACTGGGCGACCGGAGATCGATCCTCGCTACCGGATGCCGATGCGCTCGACCAGGGGCGCGAAGCGGGGGTCGGAGCGGAGGGGCTCGTAGCCCGGGTCGAGATGGAGATAAATCAGGCCGGCGGAGCGGGCCTCGAACGCTTCTTCCAGACGCTCGAAGGCGCGATCGATCTCGCCCAGCGCGGCGTAGCCCATCGCCAAAATCTCCGCCCGCATGTACTGCTGGTTGGCGTCCTCCTCAAGCCGATCGAGAATGGCCCGGGCCTCCTCTTCCTCGCCCATCGCGGCGAGGGCCTGAACGATGAGCGCGTCGTAGGACCGGACGGAGGACTCCAGCGACTGGCCGCGACGATACGACTCGAGCGCCTTTTCCGGCTGGTCGAGCCCGAGATACGCGGAGCCGATGTCCAGATACGACTTCGAGTAATTCGCGTTGATCTCGAGCGTCTTCTTGTTCTGCTCGATGCTTCGTGCGTAGTCGCCGGCGTAGAGGAGGAAGCGACCCAACCAGCGGCTGTGGTGCGGAGCCAGCGGATCGAGGACCAGGGCCTTGCGCATCTCCTCGATGGCATCGTCGAGCTGTCCGACTGTTGGAAGCGCGCTGCCGAGAACGAAGTGAGCGTCGGCGGAGTTGGGGTTGATGGTGACCGCCCGGTGGAGTTCTCGCGCGGCGGCATCGAAGTCCCATTCGTACCAGCAGAGGACCTTGCCCACGGACGTCAGCGCCTCTACCAGCGTGGGCTCCAGTTCGAGGGCTCGAGTCGCGGCGGTCTTCGCGCGCGTGTAGGCTTCTTCCGGAGCCAGGAACTCATCCGCCAGCGCGGCCCAGCAATCGGCGATCCCGGCGTACGCGCGAGCGTAAGTAGGATCCTTCTCGAGCGCTTGCTCGAAGAAATCCATGCTCTTGCGGAGCTCCGACTCCGCCCATGACTTGTTGAAGAAGTAACGGCCCTTCAAATAGAGCGTGTAGGCCTCGATGTTCTCCGTCGTGGGCACGACGAGCTTCTCGCTGTCGCCGACGAGTCGAACCTTGAGGGCATCGACGATCGCCCGCGAGATCTCGTCCTGGATCGCGAACACGTCCTCGAGCTGACGGTCGTAAGTCTCGGACCAGAGCTGATAACCGTTGGCGACATCGACGAGCTGGACGGTCAGGCGGATGCGGTTGCCGATCTTGCGGACGCTGCCTTCCAGGACATTGGCCACACCCAGCTTCTCGCCGACCTGGCGGACATCAACTTCCTTCCCCTTGAACGAAAAGCACGATGTGCGGGATGCGACCTGAACGCCGGGCAGCTTGGCCAGGGCGTTGATGATCTCCTCGGTCATCCCGTCGCTGAAGTACTCGTTCTCCGGGTCGGCGCTCAGGTTGGCCAGCGGCAGCACCGCAATTGACTGCTTCGGCGGCGCGCGCTTCGGCGTACCGCCAGGCGGCGTCTGGCCGCCGGCCTGGATCTGCTTCAGCACCTCGGCGAAGTCCGCCGCGGACGGGAAGCGGTCGACGGGCGTCCGGGCGAGGGCGCGGGTGGTGACGTCGTCGACCGCGTCCGGAACGTCGCGGACGGCGCGGACGTGCGGGATGGGCGACACGAACCGCTTGGTGATGATCGCCTGGGCGTTGGGCCCGGTGAACGGCGGCTCGCCGGCGAGCATCTCGTACAGCACGCAGCCCAGGCTGTACAGGTCGCTGCGGCCGTCGATCTCCTCCTCGCCCGAGGCTTGTTCCGGGCTCATATAGGTGGGGGTGCCCAGCATCATCCCGGTCTGCGTGATCTCGGATTCGGCCTCGGAGAGCGCCTTGCCGATCCCGAAATCGGCGACCAGGGCGGACCCTTCGTGGAGCAGGATGTTCTCCGGCTTCACGTCCCGGTGAACCACGTTGTTGCGGTGCGCGTAGTCGAGGGCCGAGGCCACCTCGCGGGCGATGCGCA
>JAACAK010000099.1:0-12442 GCA_011774835.1 Candidatus Kutchimonas denitrificans
CGCCGCGACACGGCCCGGGTCCGGGCGCTCGTCGCCCGGCACCGCGGGATCGATCCGAACAGTCCGCACGCCCACGGCCTGGCGCTGTTCGAGGCGATGGCCCTGGGGACCGACTCGGCCAAGGCGGCGGCGCGGGCGGCCTTCGACACGACGGGCCCCGACGCGCTGTTCAACGCATGGGCGCGGTTCGCGTGGACGNNNNCTTCTGGGGCCGCCACGCGCAGGCTCGGCGCGAGGCGGAGGAGGCGGCCCGCGACTTCGCCGATCCCGGCTTTCGGCAGTTGATGCGTTTGCACGACCTGATGTTCTACCTGACCGCTGGAACGGGACTCGAGAGCGCCGCCGCCAGCGCCGCGATTCTGGCCGAGGGCCCCACGCCCGAGACCCGCTTTTGGCTGGGCGCCTTCGCCGCGTTCCGCGAGCGCTGGGCCGAGGCCGAGGCGCAGGTCGAGGCGCTGATCGCGGCCGACTCGGCCAGCGAGTCGGCCAGGGCCTTCAGGGCGGCGGACCCTCTCGACATGGCGACGGCGCTGCGCGGCCTGGTCGCCCTGCGTCGCGCTGAGTACCCGGAGGCCCGGCGCCTGCTGGAGGAATCGCTGCGGGGTCTAACCGTCGATGCCAACGCCTTCGCCCGTTACGAGCTGGGCAAGCTGGCGCTGGAGCTGGACGACCCGGCCGGGGCGAAGCGCTACTTTGAGAGCCTGACCCCTCGGTCGCAGGCCCGCATCGGAATGTACGCGCAGGCGGAGTACTACCTGGGTGTTACGCACGAAACGTTGGGCCAACCGGACGAGGCGATGAGACACTACGGTCGCTTCGTCAACTGGTGGGAGAACGCCGATCCCGAGCTGCAGCGGTGGGTCGAGCGCGGTCGGGCGGCACTGGAACGGCTCACGGCGGAAGCCAGCTAGCCATCACGAACGAGGACACCAACCTGACGAGGAGCAACCGCATGGCTAAGCTAGATTTGGATGGCCTGTTCGCATCGATCGACGGGATGGACGCCGACGCGTTCGTTGGGTTCCTGACCGACGACGCCACGTTCCGCTACGGCAGCCAGAACCCGGTCGAGGGGAAGGCGGCGGTGCGCGAATACGTTCAGACCTTCTTCGGTATGATCGACTCGTTGAGCCACGAGGTGTTCGAGGTCATGGAAGGCGAGAACTCGATGTGCTGTTACGGGAACACGACCTACGTGCGGCCGGACGGCAGCAAGGTGACGATCCCGTTCGCCAACGTCTTCCGGCTGCAGGGCGACAAGGTCAAGGACTATCTCGTCCATATCGACCCGTCACCGCTCCTTGGATAAGCGAGTTGGCAAGTAGGTCATCGGGTCACGAGTGGCTAGCCTGACCTGTTCACCTTCAGAAGTTCTTATCCCCGCTGTTACCGGCCTGCCCGTTGTTGCCGCCCATCGGTGCGGTGCCGCCGGCGCCGCCGCTGCCGGCGGTGAGGGTCGTGGCCCCATCGAGGCTCACGGTGGACGTGCCGGCCTGGTAGATCGCGAACGAGATGCCTCCGCCCGCGCCGCCTCCGTGACCGCCGTCACCGCCGCTGCCGCCGTCGCCGCCGTCACCGCCGCGGCCGCCCATCAGGCCACCCTGAGTCATGTCGCCGTTCGAGCCCAGGCCGCCGGATCCGCCCGTGCCGCCGGTTCCGCCGGTTCCGCCGCCTCCGCCGTCGCCGCCGTCGCCGGCGGTGACGTCGCTGCGCTCGATCTGGACCGACGTGTCGAGGACGAAGATCCCGAACGAGCCACCGCCGCCCTGGCCGCCCTGGGCCCCTTCGCCGGCCTGACCGCCGCTGCCGCCGCCGCCACCGCCGCCGCCGAACACCGGCTGGCAGACCGTGGCGGTCATCTCGCGGCCCGCCGAGCCGCCACCTCCGCCGCCGCCGCCGAAGCCGGGGCTGCCGATCGCGCCGTCCAGCCCTGGAGAGCCACGCCAGTAGCCGCTCACCACGCTGCCCTGACCGTTGCCGCCGCCGCCGGGGATGCCCGCCAGCCCGTAGCCGCCGACGCCGCCGATGTCGCCGGGCAGGCCGTTGATGTCGCAGGCGTCCGGGTCACCGGCTGCCGGGTCCGGTCCGCCGGCGCCCCCCAGACCTCCGCCGGGCTGCGGCAGCCCATCGCCGCCGGTACCGCCGGCGGCCGGGAACACGTCGGCGCCGTTGCCGCCGTCTCCGCCCTTGCCGCTGGGCATCACGCCGGTCACCGTATCGCCGCCGGCGCCGCCGGTGGGGATCGCGCCGTCCTGGCCCGCCAGGCCGAGGGCGCCCTGGGCCCCGTCGTTGCCGGTGGCGCCGCTCCCGCCGTTCCCGGCCGTGATCGTCAGGTTGCGGAGCCTCACCATGCTGGAGCTGGCGAGGTGGACGCCGGTGGAGTTGCCGCCGGACCGGGTGTTGTTCGCCGACTGAATCGTGAACAGGTCGACGAACGTCAGGCTCTGGATCCCCACGCCTTTCACGGCGATCGTGTCGCCGTCGATCGTCGCCACGTTGCTCAGCGACCGCGCCCAGTCGGAGGCCGCGTCGTAACCGCCGTACAGGCTGATCGCGTCCACCAGCTCGACGCTCTCCGAATACGTTCCCGACGACACGTAGACGTGGCTCTTGCCGGCATCCGCCTGCGCCGCGGCGATCGCTGCCGCGATCGTCCGCTTCGGCTCGGCACGCGTGCCGGGGTTCGCGTCATCGCCGCTCGTCGCGACGAAGATCGCCACCGAGGCGTCCCCGTCGATCCCGTCGCCATTCGCGTCGACGAACCCGTCGTCGGGCGCGTCGGTGTTGTTGTTCGGGATCACGACCAGCACGGCGGAACCGGTGATGCCGTCCGCGGTGGCGCGGATCTCCGTCGAGCCCGCCACGACCCCGGTCGCCAGGCCGCTGGCGTCCACGGTGGCGATGGCGTTGCTCCCCGAGATCCACGTGAAGGTCACGCCAAAGATGATGTTACCGGACGCGTCTCGGGCGGTGGCCGCGAACTGTGCCGTGCCGCCCGCCTGGACCGTGTCCGGGTCGGGCGTCACGTCGATGCTCGCGATGATCGCCGGTTCGCCTCCGTCACCATCGCAGGCGGCCGTCGTGAAGGTGAGGGTGAGGGTGAATAGCAGGACGAGCGGAGCGAGCGCGCGGAACATGATCGACCTCCCGTAGTCGATGCATGTCGGCTCCGATTGTGGGGCGCGGCATGCGTTGCGCTTGGCTTGATATGTACAGTGGGGGGGTATCGCGGATTAGGCAAGATTTTGTGCCATCCCGCCCGGGTGGGTGGTGGGTGGTGGGTGGTGGATCAGTGCGTGACGCTCCTCAGGCCTGCTCGTACTCGTGCTCGTAATCGCACCGCGCACGACAACGAAAGCGATTGCGATAACGAAGACTCTGACCTAACACCCACCAACCTACCAACCTACCAACCTACCAATCAGCGGAGCGTCGGCGTCCGTCCGGCGTTCTGCTCCAGCAGCCAGTCGTACAGCGGCTGGAAGTACTCGACCATCGCCCGGGCGTCCAGCTCCCGGCCGGTGGTCTCGCGCAGCACCTCGCGCCACGGCCGGCTGGCGCCCGGCTCCATCAGCGCCCGCAGGAAATCGCCGGTCTCCCGGCTGCCCCAGTAGTTGGTGTCGTGCGGGTCCTGCTCGAGGATCTCGCGGGCGATGTGGTCGTGCAGCTGGAAGAGGAGCGCGTTGGCCAGCGCGTAGTCGTAGTACTGGGCCGGGTCGTCGTTGATGTGGGTCTTGGTCAGCGGGTCGGCGTGCTCTTCGCCGCGCGGAGTCGGCGGCGCCACGCCCTGGTAGTCGCGGACCAGCTGCCACCATTTCGCGTTGAGGCTGTCCGGCGGCAGGTCCTCGGCGTAGAGCGCGTGCTCGAACCGGGTCATCACGCCGGCGGAGAACGGGATGAAGACGGCGTAGTTGAGCGCCTCCTGCAGCAGCTGGCGGATCTCGTCGACCTCGGCGGCGGGGTCCGCCAGCTCCTGGCCGATCAGGAACCCCCGCTGCATCGACGCCAGCCCGATCAGGCTGCCGATCCCCTCATGGTAGGCCCGGTTCGCGCCCTCCCGCAGCACCAGCGGCACCTCGGGCCGCGAGTAGCTGATGTAGTAGTAGATGTGGCCCAGCTCGTGCAGCGTCGTCTCCCACCAGTAGGCGTTCGGCTCCACGCTCATCAGCGAGCGCACGTCGTCGTCGAGGTCCATGTGCCAGGCCGACGCGTGCGTGTTCTTCTTGTAGCCGGCGTCGGGCGGCAACGGGTAGAGCGACGACAGCTCCCAGAAGCTGCCGGGCAGCGGCTCGAACCCGAGGCTCGTGTAGAACTCCTCGCCCTGCTCGACGATCCACTGGGAAGAGCGGTCCGCCAGCGCCGCGTCCAGGTCGAGCCCCTCGACCCGGACCAGCGCCGTCCAGTCCTGGCCCCAGCGGTTCGGCAGCCAGTGGGCCGGCAGCATGTCGGGCACCGGTTGGCCGTAGCGCTCGGCCAGCGTGTAGCGCGCCCAGGTGTGGAGCTCGCGGTAGAGCGGCCTCAATTGCTCGATCAGCCGGTCGGTCAGCGCCAGCATCTCGTCGCTGCTCATCCCGTACTCGGAAACCTGGTAGGCGAAGAAGTCGGAGTAGCCCAGGGCGCGGACCGTCTCGTTGCGCAGCCGGCGCAGCTCGACCAGGCCCGGCTTCAAAACCGGCCCCACCTCTTTCGACGCGCGCCAGACCGCCAGACGCTCCGCCAGGTCGTCGCTCTGCCGCAGCCGCGCGTCGATCTCGTTGGGCGTGATCGGCTGGCCGTTCAGCTTGTACTCGAAGCCGTAGAGCTGCTCGACCTGCTCGGTCTTCGCGGCGATCCGCTCGCTCACCAGCTCGGGAACCACGCCCGGCGCGTTGGCGGCGGTGTAGAGCATCGCTTCCAGCTGTCGGACCTGGAGCGGCGTCAGCCGGCCCCGCTTGTCGAGGAAGCCGCGGATCCGCTCGATGTTCTCCACGCTGCCGACGAACGCGGCCAGCGCCTCGTTGGCCCGGCGCGTCCGGGCGGCGTTCGTCGTGTCGCCCTCGACGATGTGCGTGTTCGATTCCCACTCCGCCTTCTGCGCCTCGTAGTACAGCTCCTGCATCCGGTCGGCGTAGCGCGCCAGGTAATCTTCCACCTCGTGCGACAGGTTCGTACGAAACGCATCGCACGACGGATTCAGACATACAGCCAGGAGACCGACCACTGCAGCGATTCTATTCATTCGTCTGATCGTCCGTCGTTGATCGTGTCCCGACATCCAGATGCAGCCGTTGAACGTTGGACGTCGGACGTTGGATGTTCGATGTTCACCCGCCGCATCCCGCCGCCTGCCCCGCCTAAAACCCGCCGCCGCCTCCCCCACCGAACCCGCCCCCCGAGAACCCGCCGCCGCCGCTGAACCCCGACCCGCTGCTGGCCGACCGCGGCGCGGTGACCAGCGCGCTGCCGGCGGACGAGGTCATGTCGCCCAGCGAGTGGGAGAAGTAGGCGGCGTGGAAGTGGCCGGGGTAGTGGCTCACGTACCAGCCCGGCGCCTCGGTGATGACCGACTCGAACGCCTCGGTCCACTTCTCCTCCAGCCCCAGCGCCGCGGCGAACGGGAGCAGCGTCTCGAAGTGCTCCAGCGTGGCGTATTTCAGCCGATCGCGGTCGACCCGGTCGATGTACTCCCGCAGGCCCAGCACGTGGTTGAGCAGCCAGGCGCCTTTCATCGTGCGCGCCGGCATCGCCATGCCGAACCCGATGATGACGACGGGTACGGCGACGAGCGACGCCCAGCGGGTGACCGGGTTCCCCAGCTCCATCTTGCTGGCGACGATGCCGAGCGCCACGCAGAGGACCCCGACGAAGATCCCGATCCCGGCCCACACCCCCTGGACGTGCTCGGGCCGGGCGGTGAACAGCTTGGGCGGCCGCGTCAGGTTCGCGTAGATCTTGCGCTTGATCCGGGGTACCGACTTGTAGAAGCGCCGTTTCAGGTCCGACACCTTCACCGAGCGGCGGCCGTTCGCCGCGTCGCCCAGGTCCCACAGCGACTCCAGCGCCTCGAGCTCGAACTCCTTCAGATCGGTCACCTCGGCCGGGTCACGCAGCACGTGGATGATGTGGTCCTCCGGGCGGTCCTCGCGGCCGCCCGGCACCTCTTCGATCTGCAGGTAACCCCGCACCGCCAGGTCGATGATCGTCGCCGACAAATCCCGGGGATCCACGTTGAAGTCCATCAGCGTACCGACCTCCGCCGGCGACATCCCCTCGGGCGCCTCGTAGCGCGGCATGATCGACCGGTCGAGCTCCGGGTCGCGTCCCCGCTTCCGCCACTGGAAGAGCATGACGAAGAAGGCGATGAGCGGAAGCGGCACGAACAGATGCTGCAGGGTGAGCCAGCGGGCCCGGGTCAGCGTCCCGGGCGGCTCCACGACCCCGGGGTCCCAGCCGACCACGATCGTCAGCCCCTCGCGATGGCCCAGCCGCCGGTTCGTCTCGACCTGCACCGTCGAGCCCTGGACCTGCAGGTCGAAATCCTGGCCCGTGGCGCCGCGCCGGCCGGTGTACGCGATCGCCCGAGCCCCCGTCACCTCGTCGGGCAGGTGGGCCGTGGCCCGGGCGCGCAGGATCTCCAGCTCCCACTCGTCGCCGGTGACGTTCCAGTAGAACTCGTCGTGCGCCGGCTGCATCCCCGCTTCCCCGTCGAAGAAGCGGATCGCGTTCTTCACCGTGTAGCGGTAGACGACCGTCCGGGTCGCGTTCCGTGCGTCGGGCACCCAGGTCTTCACCCGGACCAGCGCGCCCTCGCGATCGACCTCGTGCCGCAGCTCGCCGCCGCCGCCGTCGGTGACCGACTCGAGGTCGAGATAGATGCGATGGCTCGACCCGTCGTCCAGCCGGTACTTCACCGGGATCCACCGGTAGACGCCGTTCCACGAGCCGTCGAAGCGGAAGGTGATCCGCTCCTCGACCCGGACGACGCCGTCGCGGCCGATCGCGTAGTCGGCGTCGAACGTCGTGATCGTGAGGCGCCGGTCCTGCGCGCCGGGCATCTCGGCCGGGGGGCCCGCCGTCGCGGTGCTCTGGGTCGCCAGCGCAAGCGCGGCGCAAAGCGTCAGGCACGATCGTCGCATCTCGTCTGACCTCCTGCCCGTATCGTCAGCCGCCGAAGTCGACCTTCGGCACGGTCCGCTCGGCTTCCGACTCCAGCTCGAAGTACTCGCGGTCCTTGAAGTTGAACATCCAGGCGACCAGGCTGGACGGTACGACGTGTACGGCGGTGTTGTAGTCGCGGACGACGGCGTTGTAGTAGCGGCGCGCCGCCTGGATCTTGTCCTCGATCTCGACCAGCGAGTTCTGCAGCTGGGTGAAGTTCTCGGAGGCGCGAAGCTCGGGGTAGTTCTCCGCCACCGCGAAGACCGAGCGGAGCGCCTGGGTGAGCATGTTCTCCGCCTGCGCCTGCTCGGCGACGCCCTCGGCGTTGATGGCGGCGGCTCGCATCTCGGTCACCCGCTCGAACGTCTCCCGCTCGTGGCTGGCGTAGCCCTTCACCGTCTCCACCAGGTTGGGGATCAGGTCGTAGCGGCGCTTGAGCTGGACGTCGATGTCGGCCCAGGCGGCGTCGGCCCGGACCCGCAGCGAGGCCAGCTTGTTGTAGTAGATGACGACGATGACGCCGACGACGGCGATAACGCCAAGAACGATGAGGTTGTTCATGCAGGGCCTCCCGGGGATCTCGTCGTGACGGCGACAAGATGCGCGGGGCGACGGCTCTTCGAAAGTGGTCGTGGGGGGTGGGCGTCGGGACGGGTCGTCTCGCTCCGGCCTCCCCCGCGCTCACGGCTGCGCCGTGATCGCGGGGTCGCTAAAGTCAGCTCCGCTCCGACAACCCGTCCCGACGCCGGAGATGTCGGTCGGGCACACGGACGGTAACGCGGCCTCAGCCCTTCAGAATAGTTGGAGGTTGGAGTTTGGGCGTTGGATGCTCGTCCGCCCGTTTCCCCCGGCCCGTGCCCTCATCCCGATCAAACCTTATCTTGCGGCAGCCGATCGTATAAGGCTCGTACGGCGCCCCCACCGTCCAGGAGACCCACAGCGGAGATTCCACCGTGAAAAAGAAGCTGCTTCGCCAGTTGCTCGCGGCCGCCGCCCTGCTGGTCTGTAGCGCGGCGACCGCGGGGGCGCAGGACGCAAAGCACCAGTACACCGACGCCATCGAATTCGCCCGCTCCCTGATCGAGGCGGTCATGGTGGAGAGCGGCACGCCCGGGATGTCGGTGGCGGTGGGGATCGACGGCGCGGTCGTCTGGTCGGAAGGATTCGGCTACGCCGATCTCGAGCACCGCGTTCCCGTCTGGGAAGGGACCAGGTTCCGGATCGGCAGTGTGTCGAAGCCGGTCACCGCCGCCGCGGTCGGCCTGCTGCTCGAGCGGGGCCAGCTCGATCTCGACGCGCCCGTCCAGCGCTACGTGCCGACGTTTCCCGAGAAGCGCTGGCCCATCACCACCCGGCAGGTCGCCGGCCACCTGGCGGGCATCCGCCACTACGCCGGCGACGAGTTCCTGAGCGCCCGACATTACGAGACCGTGCTCGAGGGACTGGAGATCTTCCAGGACGACACGCTGCTCTTCGAGCCCGGCACCCGGTTCTCCTATTCGAGCTACGGCTGGAACCTGGTGAGCGCGGTCGTCGAAGGCGCGTCGAGCGTCGAGTTCCTCGACTTCATGCAGGTGGAGGTGTTCGACCGGCTCGGCCTGCGCCACACCGTGGCTGATCAGAACCGCGACATCGTTCCGCAGCGGACGCGCTTCTACGAGCGGACCCGCGACGGCCGGATCGTGAACGCGCCCTACGTGGACAACAGCTACAAGTGGGCGGGCGGCGGCTTTCTGTCGACGCCCGAGGACCTGGTCCGGTTCGGCTTCGCCTTTCTGGGCGACGAGTTTCTGACGCCGGCGGTGATCGAGGAGCTATGGACGCCGCAACACACCTTCGACGGCGAGTCGACGGGCTACGGTATCGGATGGGGCGTGCGGATCCAGGACGGCCGCGCCGTCGAGGCCTCGCACGGCGGCGGCTCGGTCGGCGGCACGACTTCGTTCTCCATCGATGTCGAGAACGAAGCGGTCGTCGCTATCGTCGGCAACATGTCGGGCGCGCCGACCGGCGGCGCGCTGCCGCGCCTGATCCGGCAGGCGTTCCTCGAGCCGGCGGAACTGCTGGCGTCCGATGGGTCGGGCCCTGACATCACCGGCAAGCTCGAGTGCACCGGCAGTTTCCGCGGCGAGGAGATCGGCCGTGGCACGTTCGAGCTGGGCGGATCCCCCGCCGAGTACTGGGGGATGATCACCTGGGACAACGGGACGCGCGACCGGATCATCCATTCGGCCAGTCGCGCCGACGGGACACTGCTGATCAGCGTCGATGGGCCCGGCTCGTTGACGGTATCGTCGTTCACCGGTTTCGAGGACGACGAGCTGACCGGCGAGTGGCGGAGCGGAACTCGCAGCGGCCCGCTCGTCTGCCAGCGCGACTGAGCGGCGTCGTGGGGGTGGGGCGTCGGGACGGGTCGTCTCCGCTCCGGCCTCCCCCGCGCTCACGGCTGCGCCGTGATCGCGGGGTCGCTAAAACCAGCTCCGCTCCGACGACCCGTCCCGACGCCCGAGATGTTGGTCGGGCTCACTGACGATGGGATGCGATCTCCGGCTCCGGGGAGAATGGCGGGGTCACGTTCCCCGTGGCCGCATCAGTGTCCGGGAGGAGCCGGGGACCGACGAGCGGAGCTGGTTTTAGCGACCCGGCTCGGATCATCGGGTGAAGACTGTGGGTGACCTCGGACGGTGGACCCGCGGCGTGCTACCGTGCCCGTGTGCCGGGTCGGCCGGAGCGGTCGGTCCCCGGCTCCGACCTACCAGAAAAACCGCCAGGTGACCGGCGACGGGATCGCGACGATCCTGTCGGCCGCTCCGTTCTCCTGGGGCTGGACCTGGAGCAGCGCGGTGGAGTTGGCGCTCCAGGCGGGCGTGGCGCCGCGCGGAACGATGATGCGGCCCAGCGGCGCGCCGCGAGCCGTGGCGATCTCCAGCGCGTTCCGCCGGATCGCCTCCAGGTCGTCGGCCCGGTAGAGCAGCGCCATGCCGTCAGGGGACAGGCCGAGGAACTCGCGGACCCGCAAGAGCGTCTCGCGTCGGCCGCCGATCGTCGCCCGGACCACCCGGTGCGCCGAGTCCGACGCCGCCGGCGCCACGCCGTAGACCAGGTGGCCGCCGTCCGGCGCCCAGTCCAGCCGGTAGATCATCCCCGACTCGCGTAACAGGAAACGGGCGTGCCGAGTCTTCCAGTCGATGACGTAAATCTCGCTGGCGCCGGCCGCGGTCGAGCGCCGCGACACGAAGGCGATCCGCTCGCCGTCGGGCGCGAAGGCGTAGACGTTGGCGGCGGCGCGATAGAGGAGCCGTGGCGGCGCCAGGGGCCGGCCGCTAGCGGGGTCGACCTCGACGGTCCAGATCCGCGGCGGCCCTATCCCGGCGATGAACCCGATCCGGTCGCCCGACGGCGCCCAGCGCGGGTTGTACGCTGCCCACATCTTCCGGAAGGCGAACGGCACGCCGCCGTCCGTCGGCACGATCCAGAGGACCGGGTCGGGCCGGGTCTGGAGCACGGCGATGTGGCGCCCGTCCGGCGATGGCGCCAGGTCGGGATGGATGGGAACGCCGACCTCGGCAAGCTTGACGGGTTCGGGTCGGAACAGGGAGTCGGCCGCGTCGGGGACATGTACGCTCTGCGCCGAGACATCCGCGGTCAGCAGGAATCCGGCCAGAACGAAGCCTGCAGCCCACCCCAACAGAATTGAAAGTCGAAAATTGAATGTGAACATTGAGACTTCACACTGGGAGTTGAACCTTGAATGTTGAACATTCGATAACCAACTGCCAACGTGAAGTTTCAATTTTCACATTCAATTCTCCATTTTCAATTCGCGGGGTGATGGATGCGCGCTCTCTAGGGGGCCGGCCACACACCAAGCTGGATCGTGATTTCCTGACGCTGGTCGCGCCGCACCAGCTCCAGGACCACGAACTTATCGATCCGTTCGGGTGAAAGCACGCCCTGCAGGCCGGACATCCCCGCCACCGGCTCGCCGTCGATGGCGACGATCACGTCGCCCTCCCGCATCCCGGCTGTCAGCGCCGGGCCGCCGGGCTCCAGCTCCACCACCTCGACCCCGGTCCGCTGTTCCCGGGCTAGCCGCCGCGCCTCGCGGGCGTAAAGCGGCCGCTCGCGCCCGGCGATCCCCAGGTAGGCGCGCCGGTAGATGCCGTGGCTGATCAGCGCCGACATGATGCGCCGCGTCGTCTCGTTCACCGGGATGGCGAACCCGATGCCGGCGCCGCGGCCGATCGCCGCCGTGTTGATCCCCACCACCAGCCCGTGGCTGGTGACCAGCGGGCCGCCGGAGTTGCCCGGGTTGATCGCCGCGTCGGTCTGGATGACGTTGTCGATCAGCCGGCCGGCGGCGGCGCGCATCGAGCGGCCCAGCGCCGATACGACGCCGGCCGTCACCGTCGAGGTGTAGCCGTACGGGCTGCCGATGGCCAGCACCAGCTGGCCGACCCGGAGCTGACCGGCGTCGCCGAACTCCGCCGCGGTGAGGCCGCCGGCATCGGTGCGCAGCATCGCCAGGTCGCTGGCGACGTCGCTCCCGATCACGTCGGCTTCCGTCTCCTCGCCGCCGTCGAACGCGACCCGCACCCGGCGCGTGCCTTCCACCACATGATGGTTGGTGACGATGAGCCCGTCGGGGGCGATGACCAAGCCGGACCCGTTGCCGCTGGGCGGGTCTTCCCACGGGCTGCGGCGCCGGCCCCAGATCGATACGCTGACCACCGCGGGTTGGAGCCGCTCAGCCACGCCGATGACCGCCTGGCTGTAGGCGTCCAGGATCTCGGCGTCGGGGATCGGCGGGCGGGGCGTGGATGGCTGATCGCCGCCGGCGTCCGATGCCAGCGGCCGCAGTGGGATCGTGTCCGTCATGGGGACGTTCCTTTCTCGCTTGAGCTATTCGTACACTACCCGCCGTGTTCCGCTTCGGTTTCATGTTGGTAAGGGAATGACCAATGATCACTCGTAAACTCCCACGGCGAATTTTTCAGTGCCCAACACCCACTTTTCAATCATCAGTTGCTTGAAAATTGAAAAGTGGGCGTTGCGCGCTGACACATTTACCTTGGGAGTTGAGCGTTGAGCGATGATCATTCAGAGCCTTCACTCCCGAGAGGTGTTGGGACTTCGCCGCCAATCGCCTATCTTGTCCCGGCTCCAACCACGAACACCCAAAGAAGGAAGCCACGATGACCCTCGTACGCGTACTCCCGCTGGCCGCGCTGATCGCACTCACGACGCCTGTTGCGGCGAGCGCCCAGGATCTGCCCGTCCTCGACGAGAACTACGCCAGGCTGAT
>JAACAK010000099.1:12489-13336 GCA_011774835.1 Candidatus Kutchimonas denitrificans
CATGGCCGAGGAGTACGGGCTGGCCGACGTGAAGCTGATCAAGCAGGAGTACGGCGGAGTTCCGTGGAACGCCAGCTTCGCCGACCTGTGGATCGTCGAGCCCGAGCCGCGGCGGATCGCCAGCACGCTGGGCTCGCCGCTCCACCTGGTCGACTACAGCCGCCCGGCCAACGTGACGGCCGAGCTGGTCGACGTCGGCGCCGGTGACGAGGAGGACTTCGACGGAGTCGACGTCCGCGGCAAGGTCGTGCTGACCTACGGCTCGGCGTTCGCCGTCATGGCGCGCGCCGTCGGCGAGCGGGGCGCGGCGGGCCTGGTGGTCTATCCCAACCCGTTCAGCGACCAGGTCGCCTACCCGGACCAGCTGCCCTGGACCCGGATGTCCAGCCGGGGCGGCGACGACTGGGAGCCGACCTTCGCGTTCAACCTGTCGCTGCGCCAGGGCCTGGCGCTCCGCGACCGGCTGGCCGCCTCCGACGAGCCGGTGATCGTCCGCGCCGTGGTCGAGTCCGAGTTCAGCTCGGTGCAGGGGGACGAGCCGTGGCAGGTGATGGTCGAGGCGTTCATCCCGGGCAGCGATCCAAACGCCGGTCAGGACATCGTGCTCACCGGCCACCTGCAGGAGGAGGCGACCTCGGCCAACGACGACGCCAGCGGCTGCGCCAGCGTCCTCGAGGTGGCCCGGGCGCTGAACCGGCTCATCAACGAAGGCCGGCTGCCGCGACCGAAGCGGAACATCCGGCTCTGGTGGGTGACCGAGATCTCCAGCCAGCGCCGGTACTTCGCCGACCACCCCGAGGCGCACCATGACATGTGGGTGAACATCAACCAGGACATGGTGGGCGCC
>JAACAK010000099.1:13351-14467 GCA_011774835.1 Candidatus Kutchimonas denitrificans
GTGGTCGAGTCGGTGATCGACTACATGGTGGCCGGCAACACGGCGGAGCTGGCCCAGCTGCAGGCGGGCAGCGGGTTCTATCCCGAGCCGCACCTGTCGACCCTCGGCACCCGGCACCGCTACAACGCCAAGATGATCTTCTTCCACAACAACACCGACCACATGACGTTCAACGAGGCGCCCATCGGCGTGCCCGGCGTCACGTTCACCAACTGGCCCGACAACTACATCCACTCCAGCGACGACCAGCTGTGGAACATCGACCGGACCCAGCTGGGCCGAAACGCGGCATCGGTGGCGCTGATGGCCTACACGATGGCCAGCGCCGACGCCGGCTCGATCCAGCGGCTCGCCGCCGAGACCGTGGGCCGCGGCCGCGAACGGCTCGCTCGCAACCTGCGGCTCGGCCTCTCGTGGATCGCGGCCGCCGACGACAAGGACGCCGCCTACCACATGGCCGCCGACCAGGTGAAGTTCGCCGCCGCCCGGGAACAACTGGCCATCGCGTCGCTGGCCGAGATCGGGTCGGGCGCCGACGAGCTGGCCGCGGGCCTGCTCTCGCTCCTGGGCCAGCGGAGCATGCAGGCGCTGGAGGACCTTCGCGCCGCCTACACGCAGGCCACCGGCCGCGACGCGGCGCCCGACCGGCAGTTGAGCGAAGCGGAGCAGCGGTTGCACGACCTGCGGCCCGTGCTGATCGCCGGCCCGGAGGAGTTCCTCGATGGACGGTACCGCGCCCGCCGCGTACGCGGGCTCCACGGCCTGATGTCGTTCGAAGTGCTGAACGCCGTGAACGGCGAGCGAACCGGCCTGGACATCTACCGCTACGTGGCGGCGGAGGCCCGGGAGGCGGGCGACCACTACTACGGGACCGTTTCAGCGGAGGCGGTGCTCGAGTACCTGCGGAACCTGGCGGCGGCGGAGCTGATCCGCCTCGACTAGCGCGGGTCGGATCCAGGGATCGGAGCCGGGGACCACTCGCTCCGGGGGGTCGGAGCCGGGGGACCGCTCGCTCCGGCCTCCCCGACACGCCGGGTCCGTGGGTCCCCGCGCGGACATCGCGCGGGTCACCGCCAACTGCGGCCCGATGATCCGAGCCGGGTCGCTAAAACCAGC
>JAACAK010000099.1:14554-17078 GCA_011774835.1 Candidatus Kutchimonas denitrificans
TTTAGCGACCCCGCGATCACGGCGCAGCCGTGAGCGCGGGGGAGGCCGGAGCGAGACGACCCGTCCCCACGCCCACCCCCACGACGCCGGGTTGCGGGTTGATGATTCGTGATTCCCATTCAACGTTATTCGGAAGCCGAGCTTTAACGCACACGAGATGAGCGGTCAAAATGGCCAGGTCTTCCGATGAGAAGAGGAACAAGGGCGGGCGCAAGAAGAAGAAGGAAGCGCCGCCGAAATCGCGCGGCCTGACCGCCGGCCGCCTCGCCAGCGCGTCGCCGCCGAAGTACGTCGAGGCGCTGCTCGAATCGATCGAGGATGACGGCGGCGTCGTCCTCGGGGTCTACAAGGATCCCCTCGGCGGCAACTGGCAGGCCCTCGCCGGGCTGCCCATCGACCGGGTCGAGCCGACGCCGTTCCAGCGCGACCTGTCGGAGGCGCACACGAAGAAGCTGGCCGACGCGATCGACAAGCTCGACCGCTTCCTCGACCCGGTGATCGCGGTGCGGACCGACGAGGGCGTCTACTGGACGCCCAACGGCTACCATCGGCTGGAGGCGGTGAAGCGGCTGGGCGGCCGCTCCATCGTCGCGCTGGTGGTGCCGGAGCACGAGGTGGCCTATCGGATCCTGGTCCTGAACACCGAGAAGGCCCACAACCTGAGGGAGCGGGCGCTGGAGGTTTCCCGGCTGGCCGAGGGTCTGGCCACGATCGACGACCGGCCCGAACGCGAGTTCGCCACCGAGTTCGAGGAACCTTCGCTCATCACTCTCGGGTTCTGTTACGGGGAGCGCGGTCGGTTCGCCGGCGGCGCCTACCACAACGTGATCAAGCGGGTCGACAAGTTCCTGGGCGCCAAGCTGTCGAACGCGCTGGAGAAGCGGCGCGGCCGGGCGGAGGAGCTGCTCGAGCTGGACCAGGAGGTCAGCGCCCGGGTGAAGGAGCTGAAGGAGATCGGCTTCGAGAGCCCGTACCTGAAGGCGTACGTGGTGGCCCGGATCAACCCGCTGCGCTACAAGCGGAAGGTGGCGCTGACTTACGACGAGACGATGGAGAAGATGCTGGGCTCGGCGCGACGCTTCGATGCGAAAAAGGTGAAAGCCGATCAGGTCGCCGGCGCGTCGGGTCCGTCCGACGAATAGCCCGGCCGATAGCGGCACGGGCCGGAAGGGACAGTGGAAGATGACAATTCGTGAAACGCTGAGCGGCCGTCGCATTGCGGTGATCGGCGCGGGGCCGATCGGGCTCGAGGCGGCGCTCTACGCCGAGAACCTGGGCGCCGACGTCTGCGTGTACGAGCGCGGCGACGTCGCCCAGCATGTTGCCGAGTGGGGCCACATCGAGATGTTCACCCCGTTCGAGATGAACCACACGTCGCTGGGCCGGGCGACGCTGGAGGCCGCCGGGCACGAGCCGCCGGCGAACGACGCGTTCCTCATAGCTGGAGAGTGGCGCGACGCGTACCTGCGGCCGCTGGCCGAGCGCACTCCGCTCGCCGACGCCCTCGCCCTCGGCGCCGGCGTGACCGCCGTCGGCCGCGAGGACCTGCTGAAAGGCGAGCACATCGGGAACGGCGTGCGATCGAAGGCGCCCTTCCGGTTGCTCATCGAGCGGGATGGCGCCGAGCGCTACGAGGAAGCCGATTGGGTCATCGACTGCAGCGGCAGCTGGAGCCGGCCGAACTGGCTGGGCGCCGGGGGCGTCCCCGCCATCGGCGAGCGGGAGGCCCGGGAGCTGATCGCCTACCATCCGATCGATGTGGCGGGGTCGGAGCGCGGGCGCTACGCCGGCCGCCGCACCCTGCTGGTCGGCGATGGTCTCTCCGCCGCCACCAGCGCCGTCGCGCTGACGGCGCTGGCGAGGGAGGATCCCGGGTCCGGGTTCGTCTGGGCGACCCGCTCCAACGGCCCGGCCCCCGTCGGGCCGATCCCCGACGACCCCCTCGACCGTCGGGTCGCGCTCACCGCCGACGCCAACGCGCTGGCCACGGAACCGGCGCCCGGCTGCGAATGGCTGCCGGGGACCACGGTGCGGGCGGTCCGCTGGCAGGCGGACCTGGGCCACTTCGAGGTTCTGTTGATGACGCCGGACGGCGGCCGGGCCGAGGAGTTCGACCGGGTCATCGCCAACGTCGGGTACATGCCGGACAACTCGATCTACCGCGAGCTGCAGGTCCACGAGTGCTACGCCAGCGGCGCCCCGATGAAGCTGGCGGCGCAGCTGCTGGCGGCGACCGCCGAGGCCGGCGGCGACTGCCTGCAGCTGGGCGGCTTCGGGCCCGACGTGCTGGTCAACCCGGAGCCCGGATTCTACATCCTCGGCATGAAGAGCTACGGCCGGAACTCCGCGTTTCTTCTGCAGACCGGCTACGAGCAGGTCCGGGACGTCTTCCAGCTGATCACCGGCGACACGGGACTCGACCTGTACGCCGACGCCGCGGTCGCACGCTGACAACCCGAAGCGCCGGTCTGGCCGCTGGCCGGACGTCGCCGTAGTCTTGGGTGGAGAGTTTCAGAAAGACCAC
>JAACAK010000099.1:17085-25217 GCA_011774835.1 Candidatus Kutchimonas denitrificans
GTCGCCCGCGGCGACGCCGCCGCCGACCTCCTGCTGAAGAACGCACGGCTGGTGAACGTCGTCTCGGGCGAGATCCACGACGCGAACATCGCGATCTACGACGGCCGCATCGCCGGGTTCGGTGAATACGACGCGAAGGAGACCGTCGACCTGAAGGGCGCCCACGTCTGCCCCGGGCTCATCGACGGGCACGTCCACATCGAGTCGAGCATGGTGACGGTCCCGGAATTCGGCCGGGCCGTGGTCCCTCGGGGCACCACCTCCGTGGTCACTGACCCGCACGAGATCGCCAACGTGCTGGGCGTGCCCGGCATACGCTACATGCTCGACTCGGCCGACGGGCTGCCGCTTCGGGTCTTCGCCATGGCGTCCTCCTGCGTGCCGGCCACCGACATGGAGACGGCGGGGGCGAAGCTCGAGGCGGAGGACCTGGCGCCGCTGTTCGAGCACCCCCGGGTGATCGGGCTGGCCGAGGTGATGAACTTCCCCGGCGTCTTCCTCGGCGTCCCCGAGGTGCTGGCCAAGATCGAGGCCGCCGGCGACCGGCCGGTGGACGGCCACGCGCCGGGGCTCGGCGGTCCGCCGCTCAACGCCTACGTGGCCGCCGGCGTCGGCTCGGACCACGAGTGCACCGAGCTCGAAGAGGCCCGGGAGAAGCTGCGCCGGGGCATGCATATTCTCATCCGCGAGGGGACCACGGCCCGCAACCTGAAGGCGCTGCTGCCGCTGGTCAGCGCCGCCAACGCCGCCTCCTGCTCGTTCTGCACCGACGACCGGCACCCCGAGGACCTGCTCGACGAAGGCCACATCGACGCGCTGGTCCGCATGGCGCTGGACGAAGGGCTCGACCCGGTCATCGCGATCCAGATGGCGACGATCAACACCGCCCGCTACTTCGGGCTCGGCGGCCTGGGCGTGGTGGCCCCAGGCTACCGGGCCGACCTGGTCGTCTTCGACGGCTTCGACGATTTCCGCGCCCGGCGCGTCTACGCCGACGGCAAGCTGGTGGCCGAGGACGGCGAGTACCTGGGGTCGCGGCCAGCGGCGCCGCAGCCGCCGGGCGGTGGTGTCAAGATCGATTGGGAGAAGACGGACCTGGCCGTCCCGGTGAACGGCGCGGGACGCGGCCGGGTCATCCACGCGGTGCCCGGCCAGATCGTCACCGGCCAAAGCGTCGAGGAGCTGACCGTCGAGGACGGCCACGCCGTCGCCGACCCGGAGCGCGATCTGCTGAAGATCGCGGTGATCGAGCGGCACAACGCCACTGGCAACGTCGGCGTCGGCTTCGTGAAGGGTTTCGGCCTCGAGCGCGGCGCCATCGCTTCCACCGTCGCCCACGACAACCACAACATCGTCGTTGTCGGCGCGTCCGACGCCGACATGCTGGCCGCCGCCCGGACGGTGGCGGAGACCGACGGCGGCCAGGCCGTGGTCGCCGACGGCGAAACCCTGGCCAGCGTGCCCCTCCCCATCGCCGGCCTGATGTCGGACCTCCCCCTGGAGGAGGTCCGCGACCGGGTCGAGGCGATGACCCGCGCCTCCCGGGCGCTGGGCGGCGCCCTCCCCGATCCCCTCATGACCATGTCCTTCCTCGCCCTGGCCGTGATCCCCCAACTCAAGATCACCGACCGCGGCCTCGTGGACGTCGATGAATTCAAACTGGTCCCGCTGCTGGAAGAACTTGAGAAGTGAAAATTGGGCGTTGAGAGTTGAGACTTCACCTTGGGAGTTTACGATTGATGATCGATCATTCCACCGTTTGATCGCGCCATTTCTTTTCACCATATTGGAGGGCTCAGAACGTAAAACCAGCCGAACTCGCCCTGACCATCCCCCATTGAAAGGGAGAACATGCTCAGCAAATCGATGGAAGAGGCGCTCAATGCCCAGATCAACGCCGAGCTCTACTCGGCCTACATCTACCTGTCGATGTCCACCTATTTCGAGGCCAACGACTTCCCCGGCATGGCCAGCTGGATGCGCCACCAGGCCCAGGAGGAAGTCGACCATGCCATGAAGTTCTATCGCTACGTCGTCGACCGCGACGGCCGCGTCACTCTGGCCGCCATCGACGCGCCCCCCACCGACTGGAAGTCGCCGCTCGCCGCGTTCGAGAAGGCCTACAAGCACGAGCAGCACGTCACCGGCCTGATCAACGAGCTGGTCGCCCAGGCCGACGAGGAGAACGACTACGCCACCCGCAACATGCTCGACTGGTTCGTTGACGAGCAGGTCGAGGAAGAGGCGACCGCCAGCGCCATCGTCGCCCGGCTCAAGCTGATCGGCGACAACGCGCCCGGTCTGATCATGCTGGACCGGGAGCTGGGGGCCCGCGGGACCGAGTGAGGGCCGGAAGCGGCCAGGAAGCCCCCCTCTGCGGCCGCCGGCGGCAGTCGGCGGCCGCTTTATGTTACCCTCTCCACCTGTCGCGCCGCCGCAACGCTCCGGCATTTTGACGGAGACCCTTTCTTTTTGCCCGAATCGCTGCGCTTTGCAGGACCGGTACGGGTCGGGTCGCGGCTCGGGGCCGGTCCGCTAATCTTTTGCTATACAATAGGATAGACGGAAAGAAACACGTGTTCCCAGGCCGGGCTCCCCCTGGCACGCCTGCTGCTTCTCTATGTGCCCGCAGCCTCGAAGGCTAAGTCGTCCGATCCCCCCAGGACGCACGAAATTCCCCCGCTACAACCGTTCGACCGAAGGAATCGTTCGGATTCGATGACTGGATCGTCCTCTTCGATAGATCTCAGGACTACGGAGCACCCGACCGTGCGGCTCACTGCTTTCTTCTTTCCATTGACCTACCCGGCAGTTTCCCCAATCCTCACAGCGAGATAGGACCCCATCAGCCGCGCGGTCGGTGTGCTCCGGCCGAAATGACAGGGGGCTCCAATTGGAGCCCCTTGACGCTTTTAGAAGCGCCTGTTTTATTGAGCCGCCGAAAACGCCCCCATCGTCTAGTGGCCTAGGATACCTGGTTCTCAGCCAGGAGACCGGGGTTCGACTCCCCGTGGGGGTACTTACTTCGGTAAGCAGTGGACAGTGCGTCGGTGGTCAGTGGGCCCGGACGGCATTTCGCCGTCCGGGCTCGAGTGTTTGTTGGGAATTTAGAATTAGATGTCGGGATTCCGATTTCGGGAAGGTCGAGTTCTCTCCGAATCGTTGAAGCGGATTCGGGGATTCGGGGGTTCGGGGAGGTGGGAATGGAGCCCGGGCGACTCCAACGTGACAGGGGAGGGTGCGGCGGATTCCTGCAGCCTACGAACCGGGCGTGGGAGGGTGCGCCGGGGACCCCCTCCCGGACTTTGGAGCGCGGTGGCCTCACCCCGACCCCGCATCGTGTCGCGCGATATGAAGGGAGGGGGTCCCCGGCGCACCCGACCCCCGACCACGCGTGACAAAGAGGAACCGCCGCGCCCGACCGCTCCCGCGCCGATCTACCACTGCGGCTTCGGGTTCCGCAGCAGCGTTCGGCTACCCGAACCGTCGGCGTTCATCACGTTGACCATCACCGCGCCGTCATCTGTGGCGATGTAGGCGATCCGGGTCCCGTCCGGCGCGTAGCGGCCGAAGCCGATGTCGCCGGCCATCATCGGCCTTTGCCCGGTACCGTCGGGCGCCATGGTGAACAGGCCGCCTTCGCCAGCGTAGATGATCCGCGTCCCGTCCGGCGACCAGGCCGGCCACAGACCGGGTGCCAACTTCGTCCGGTCGCTCCCGTCAAGGTTCATGACGTAGACG
Organism: Candidatus Kutchimonas denitrificans; assembly: GCA_011774835.1. Lineage (GTDB taxonomy): Bacteria > Gemmatimonadota > Gemmatimonadetes > Palauibacterales > KS3-K002 > Kutchimonas > Kutchimonas denitrificans. The sequence goes on from JAACAK010000099.1 coordinate 20,827, forward strand.
TAGTCCTCGCCGCTCTCGTCCGGCGCGTAGTAGACGATCCGATCACCGGCCGGTGACGGGACCGGGTTCCACAGCTCGCCCGCTACGTCGCTCACCTGCCGGACCCCCGAGCCGTCGGCCTTCATCACATAGATCTGCGGGTCCCCGGTCCGGTCGGACGTGAAGACCAGCCGCGACCCGTCGGCGAACCAGTACGGGTGGGTGTCCTTTGCCGGGTCGTCGGTCAGCCGGACCCGGTTCGTCCCGTCCGGCGCCATGACGTAGATGTCCAGGTTCTCGTCGGTGAGCGCCGCGAACGCGATCCGCGAGCCGTCCGGCGACCACGAGGTCCAGTAGTCCCGGGGCCCATCGGTCAGCCGGACCAGCGCCGAGCCGTCGGCGTCCACCCGATAGATCTGGTACGTATAGCCGTCCGGCCCCGGCCCGAACCCCAGCACCGACAGCAGCAAGCTCGAGCCGTCGGGCGACCAGGAGAGCTCCTGGAAGAAGACGGTATCGGTGGGGGCCAACGGGGCGGCGCTACCGCCGGCCATCTCCGCTTCTTCGGCCGGGCCTTCCCGTGGTGCTTCGCCGCAACCCCAGACACAGAGCGAAGCCACAAGTGTCAGTGAACTGATGAGTTTGAGCATCGGACGCCTCCACCGGGCGGTGAGTTAGTGAGTTGGTGCGTTAGTGCGTTAGTGCGTTAGTGGTCAGTGGGCAAGCGTAGACCGCGCGAAGGACGGCGAACGCGCCGCCTGCTCGTGCGAACCGGGGACAAGGTAAGGCGTATACCTCAGTGGTCAAGGGGTCACTGGCTTAGGGGATCGGGAGTCCCGATCAGACTGCGAGTCGCTGTATCGGTGGGCATGTGAAGTCAGCATCTTCATCGAGCCGGTGATCGAGAACCGGAAGTTCCAACTCGAACGGACCGATGGCCGTGGTCAACGGCTCGCCGATCCACTAACGTACTAACCTACTAACGCACTAACGCACCAACTCACTCCCCAACCGGGACGCCCAATGCCCAGGTCCGCCGCCCTCCTCCCGCTGCTGGCGATCGCGTTCACGGTTGCCGGAGGACGGGAACCTGCCTTCCAGAGCCGCTGGCGCACCAGCCCGGACCGGGATTGGGCAGGTCCCGAGTACTGGGCCAACCGGCTGCAGGATTGGCGGGTACGGGATGGCCGGCTCCAGTGCATCGGTCGCGGGCCGCTCCGAACCCTGCATCTCCTCACCCACCGTCTGGGACGCCGCTACGCCGACTTTCGTTTATCGGTCCGATTGGGGTGGATGCAGGAACTGGACATCGACCCGGGCGGCCGGAACGCCGGCTTCCTGATCGGCTCGGGCCCGGGGCTCGACTACCGGGCCGCCGCGCTCATCCACCACACCGTCGGGCCGCGTGCCGGCATCTACGCCGGCATCGACGGCGACGGACGGCCGTTCATGCGCGACCTGGAGAATCCGCTGCGCGTGAGCACCGCGCAGGAAGCCCTCGGCGCGTTCGACTCGGTCACGCTGATGCTTTCCGGGCGAGCGCAGGGCGATGCCTACTTTCTCGAGGTCGGCGCCCGCCGGGACGGTTCCGCCGACAGCGTCGGCGTCGGCTGGATGCTGTCGGACACGCTTCGCGCACTGGTTCGGCCAGGCAGCATAGGCCTGGTCTGCAACCCCACCGACCGGACGCCCGGCGGTGTCTGGTTCCGGGACTGGACCGGCGACGGCCTGCGGCTCGATCCCTACCCTTCGCGGACCGCGGGTCCCGTCATCGGCAGCCAGCACACGCTGAGCCGCGGCACCCTCAAGCTCACGGCCCAGCTGATGCCGGTGGCGCCGGGCGACGCGCGTCAGGTCGAGCTGCAGGTGCGCGAGGGATTCTCGTGGACGACCGTGGCCCGGGCGCCGATCGTGCTGCCCGGCTACACCGCGACCTTCGAGCTGGACGATTGGGACGATACCCGCGACATCGATTACCAGCTCGCCTATACCCTGAACGCGGCCGACGGGTCGAGCACGACCCATTTCTCGAGAGGCACGGTCGGCCGCGATCCAGTGGACGAGCGGGAGATCGTCGTCGCCGCCTTCACCGGCAACCACAACGTCGCCCACCCCGGCATCGACCGGGCCGGCCAGTTCGACTGGCGGACCGACGTCTGGTTCCCCCACGCCGACATCGTCGACCACGCGCGCGACCACGATCCCGACCTCCTCTTCTTCAGCGGCGACCAGGTCTACGAGACCGCAAGCCCCACGGCCGCCGACCGCGAGCGGCCGTTCCTCGACTACCTCTACAAGTGGTACCTCTGGCATTGGGCGTTTCGTGAGCTGACGGCCGAAATCCCGACCGTGACGATCCCCGACGACCACGACGTCTACCAAGGCAACCTCTGGGGCGCCGGCGGCGTCGCCACGCCGGAAGGACTCGCCGGAACCGCCGCCCAGGACGCCGGCGGCTACCGGATGTCGCCCGAGTTCGTGAACATGGTGCAGCGGACCCAGACCTCGCACCTGCCCGACCCGTACGACCCGCGGCCCGTCGCCCGGGGGATCGACGTCTACTACACCGACCTCTTGTACGGTGGCCTCAGCTTCGCCGTGCTCGAGGACCGCAAGTGGAAATCACCGCCCGGGCCGCTGCTCCCGGAGGCTCGGATCCAAAACGGCTGGCCTCGGGACCCCGAGTTCGATCCGAAGATCGAGGCGGACGTGCCCGCCGCGGCGCTGCTGGGCGACCGGCAGCTGGAGTTTCTGGAGGAATGGGCCACCGACTGGAGCGGCGGCGCCTGGATGAAGGTCGTGCTGTCGCAGACGCTCCTCGCCAACGTCGCCACGCTGCCCGAGGGCGCGACGAGCGACGCGGTCATCCCGTCGCTCGCCATCCTCGAGCCGGGGGAATACGCGGAGAGCGACCGGCCCGCCGCCGACTTCGATTCGAACGGCTGGCCCCAGAGCGGCCGCGACGCCGCGCTCCGCGCCATGCGGAAAGCCTTCGCCGTCCACATCGCCGGCGACGGGCACCTGGCCAGCACGATCCAGTACGGGATCGACGAGTGGGGCGACGCCGGCTACGCGATGTGCGTCCCGTCCATCGCCAACTTCTGGCCGCGCCGCTGGTATCCGCCGGCCGACGCTGCGGTCCGCCGCGATCCCGGCGCGCTCCCCTACGCCGGCGATTTCGAGGACGGGTTCGGCAACAAGATCACCGTGCACGCGGTCGCGAACCCGCAGCGCTTCGGCATCGAGCCCGAGCGCCTGCACGACCGGGCGCCCGGCTACGGGATCGTCCGGTTCGGCCGCGAGAGCCGCGAGATCAGCTTCGCCGCCTGGCCCCGCTGGGCAGACCCCGCCGCCGGCGACGGCCCGTACGACGGCTGGCCGGTGACGTTCGCGCAGCCGGCGAACTACGGGGCTGAGCCGATCGGCTACCTGCCGCGGCTGGAGATCAGCGGCATGACCGACCCGGTCGTCCAGGTGATCGACGAAGCGTCGAACGCGATCGTCTATACCCTACGCATCGAGGGGACGAGCTACGCCCCGCAGGTATTTCGGGAGGGGCGCCACACCGTCCGTGTGGGCGAACTGGGGGGCCGTCGGGTCAGGACGATCACCGGTCTCCAGCCGGCGCCCGGACCCGGCTCGGTTCGACCGGTGAACTTCTGATTATGGGCTCGTCTTAGACGCGGCGCTCACCCTTCCTCGCCGGTGGCCACGAGGAGGGATTGGGCCTCGCCATCCTCCAGCGCCTTGATCCCGCGCTCCAGGACCCGATCGCGGCCCGATGCAAAGTCCCGCGCCCGCAGCCTCACCTGGATGTCGGGCGCGACACCGTTCCCCTCGACCTGCCGACCGTCCGGCAGCCAGGCGACCGTCCACGAGAACGAGATGATCGCCTTGCTGGGCAAGCGCAGCCCGCTCACGTAGCCGCTCCCACCACCGGTCGCGGAGGGGCCGGCCACGACAGCGCGGTCGACCGCCTGTAGACCTCCGGCGAAACCCTCGCAGGCGCTGAAGCAATCCCGATCGACCAGGATGACGACGGGGCCCCGATAGATCGGCTTACGTGGCTCCGCCCGCTCCGGCATCTTGTATACCGCGTCGCCGGTCTTCTGATCGTACATCTCGTAGACGCCGTACTGACCGGGCTGCCGCACCTGGTAGTAGCTCAGGATCTTCTCTTCATCGAGGAACCGGCCCGCCGCGGCGAGGTACGCGTCCACGTACCCGCCGCCGTTGCCGCGCACGTCGATGATCAGGCCGGGGGTGTCGAGCAGCGAATCGAGCGCCTCGTCGAAGAGCTCGACCGTCGTCTCGTAATCCTTGAAGGCGAAGTCCGTGTACTTCAGGTAGCCCCAACCGCCTTCCAGACGTGCCCACGTGGCGATCTGTGCCGTATCGAGATAGATCTCCTC
>JAACAK010000099.1:25249-26491 GCA_011774835.1 Candidatus Kutchimonas denitrificans
TCACTTCGTTCGCCGGGCCGCGCAGCAGCCGCCGGTCGCACACATAATCGCGCCACTGGTCGGTGCTGCCTGACACCCGTGCCCGCCGAAAGCTGTGTAGCTCGGGCATCGGCTGCCCGTTCACCGCCACGATCTCGCTGCCGGGAAGGATCGACCTCAGCGTGTCGTTCGTGGTGTCCCGCGACACGACGTATATGTGCGGCTTGGGGTGCTCGCCCGGCACCCGGCTCAGCCGCTCGCGCAACGTGCGCAGCTCGATCTTTGGAGTCGTGTACTTGACCTCGGGGTACCACTGCAGGCTGGAATGTCCGTCGCCCAGCTTTGCCATGAAGCGCGCGATGATATCCGCGCATTCGTCGGGCCTCTTGGTGTTCTTCGCCTCGTTCTCGAGCCGCCTGTACTCCTGCTCCAGGTCGACGTAGCCGGGCTTGAAGACCAGGAACGACCAGCGAGCGTCGATCAGCTCGTAGGCTTCTTTGAGATCCTTGTGGCAGTCGACCTTCCGCGGCTCCTGCGCGTTCGATCCGGATGAAGCCAAAAAGGAGAAGAGAAGGAGGGCCCCAAACGTACGCATACGACACCTCAGCGGTTCTGTATCGGGGGTTGGGCTATCGATAGGGAAGCGCTGCCCGCAGCGCCTCCCGGTACATTCACCCGGTGCCACGTGCGTACACGTGCAAGCTCTGGTCCATCGTGGGTCCTGTCAACCACCTGAGCGGCCGCCCCTTCCGACCGGTCCCGGCGTTGGCCAGCCGGCCCGCGTTCGACTTACCTTGAACCAGATAATCTGGGGACATCAGGCGACGTACAGGAGGTCATCATCGTGGGTGCCACATACAAGCTGCCGGTGGCCGGCGAGATGGTGGAGTCCGGCCAGTTGGACGAGGTGACGAACCCGTACAGCGGGGACACGGTGGGTCGGGTGCCGCTGGCCACGGCGGAGCAGGCCGACGCCGCGGCGGCCGGCGCGGTCGAGGCGTTCGCCGAGATGCGAGGGCTGCCCCGCTACCGGCGCGCGGAAATATGTCACGGCATCGCCGAGCGGATCGAGAAGAGCGCCCGGGAGCTGGCGGAGACGATCGTGGCCGAGAGCGGCAAGCCGATCCGCTTCGCCAAGGGCGAGGTGAGCCGGGCGGTGCAGACGTTCACGCTGGCGGCGGAGGAGGCGCGACGGCTGGGCGGTGAGGTGGTCCCGGTGGACATCGAGCCGCGGGCCGAGGGCTATACCAGCCTCTACTACCG
>JAACAK010000099.1:26497-37077 GCA_011774835.1 Candidatus Kutchimonas denitrificans
GCCGGCTGCCCGCTGGTCCTGAAGCCGCCGCAGCAGGCGCCGATCACGAGCCTCAAGCTGGCCGAGCTGTGCTACGAGGCGGGCCTGCCGCCCAAAGCGCTCTCGGTGCTCCACTCGACCCCCGAGGTGGCGGAGCCGCTCGTCCAGGACGACCGCTTCAAGCTGCTCAGCTTCACCGGCTCGGCCCGGGTCGGCTGGCACCTGAAGTCGATCGCCGGCAAGAAGAAGGTGGTCCTGGAGCTGGGCGGCAACGCCGGCGCCATCGTCCACTCCGACGCCGACCTGGAGTGGGCGATCGAGCGCTGCACGGTGGGCGGCTACGCCTTCGCCGGTCAGGTCTGCATCAGCGTGCAGCGGATCCTCATCCACCGTCCTATATATGACGGCTTCTGCGAGCGGCTGGTGGCGGAGACCGAGAAGCTGGGCGTCGGCGATCCCATGGACGACGGCACGGTGATCGCGCCGCTCATCGAGGAGAAGCACGCCGCCCGGGTGATCGACTGGATCGAGGAGGCGGAAGCCGACGGCGCCACGGTACTGACGGGCAAGAAGCGCGAGGGCTCGGTCGTCTGGCCGACGGTCCTGGCCGACACGAAGCCGGACATGAAGGTCGAGTGCGAGGAGATCTTCGGCCCCGTCGTCACCGTCCGCCCGTACGACGACTTCGCCGTCGCGGTCAAGATCGTCGACGACTCGGTCTACGGCCTGCAGGCCGGCGTCTTCACCCACGACATCCGGCTCATCCACCACGCCTACACCGACCTGGAGGTGGGCGGCCTGATCGTGAACGACTATCCGACGATGCGGGTCGACAACTTCCCGTACGGCGGGGTCAAGAACAGCGGGCTGGGGCGGGAAGGGGTGAAGTACACGCTTCAGGATTATACCGAGCCGCGGGCGTTGGTGATGGACTTGAAGCATTAGGCGGAATGAACATTGAACACGGAGCTCGGAACGTTGAGCGCACTGCCGAAAGACGGAACGTTGACCTTCGAACACTGAACCCAGAACTTGTCGCTCAACGTTCGCTGTTCGATGTTCAGCGTTCAGCGATAGGCCGTCACTTCGACGTTCCGTGCTCCGTGCTCCCTGTTCAATGTTCAATCGGTACGCCTGCGCCGAGACGGGCTCGGTGTCAGTATCGCGGCCGAGCGCCCAGAGCACCCCGTCCAGCAGCTCGAACCTGACCCACTCGCGCTCGAGGGTGATCGCGGTCAGGTAGACGTCTGACCCGGTCGAAGATGTGGAGCCCTGCCCCTGCTTGACAGCCTTCGGCCCGATACCTAGATTACAAAGAGCCCCACCAATTCCCTTTAATTGTTAATGGACCGATGTTTAGCGCCCGGTTGTTCCGTTACGCCCGCCCTACTTGCCCGGTCCGTCGCCGCCTCGCCCTCGCCGGAGTCGTCGTGGCCCTCGCCGTCGCGCTGTCGTGCGACGAGACCAGCGGGCCGCAGGAGTTGCCGGGTGGGTCGGTGAGCGTTTCGCCGGACCGGTGGGGGATGGTGACGGGCGGGAACGTTCCGCTCACGGGTACGGTTCTCGGCCCCGATAGCCGGATTCCCGTCCCCGTGGCGACCGATGCGCGGTTCGAGTCGATCGGCGCTTTCGCGCATGGCTACACGTGTGGAGTCGGCACCGACGGCCTGGCGTACTGTTGGGGCCACAACGATTTCGGGATGCTGGGCCGCGGGTCGATCAACAACGACGAGTACGACGTTGCACCGGCCGAAGGATCGATCACCTTCACCATGCTCGATGGCATGGACTTCTCGACCTGCGGCGCGTCCACCGACGGGTCGGCGTATTGCTGGGGTTGGGGCCCCGACTATCTGGGCAACGGGATGATAGATGAACCGGTTCCAGTTCCCACGCGTGTCAATCACGATGCGGGCTTCGCGACGGTCGATGTCGGCAGCCACCACAAGTGCGGGCTGGGACTGGACGGGGTCGCCTACTGCTGGGGGGAGTGGGCGGGTGACGGCACCTGGGAGACGCGGCTGACTCCGGTTCGTGTCGCAGGCCAGCGCTAAAGTCGCTGATGAGAGCGGCGTGACGGCCTCGATGCCCGCCGCTTCCCTATCAGCCGCGCCATCCCCCGCTCTCCTTCCGGCTCCTCGAGCACGCCTTCCTCGTAGAGCAAGATCTCGAAGTCCGAGAACGCCGCCTTCAGCTCGCCCCGCTCGAGGGCGAACTCGCGCCGGATGTCGCCGCCCAGCACGTCGATCTCATCCACGGTCAGCGTCTCGAACAGGAGCAGGCCGCCGGGCTTCAGCGCGCGCCGGTAGACGTCGAACAGCCGGCGGAGCAGGAAGCGGGTGTTGAGGACCAGGTCGAAGCAGTCGGGCTTCAGCTGGAAGCGCTCCAGGTCACCGTGGACGATGTGGATGGGCAGATCCTCGGCCCGGGCGCGGCGCGCCAGCCGCTGCAGCCCTTCCCAGGAGATGTCGACGGCGATCACGGTGTAGCCGCGGCGCGCCAGGTGGAGGGCGTTGCGGCCGGAGCCGCAGGCCGCATCGAGCGCGAGGCCTGGCGGCTGCAGCCAGGCCTCGGCAAGGGTCAGGATCGTCGCCGGCTCATCGATGTCGAGCCAATCGCCGACCCGATATCGTTCGTCCCAACGTGACCGGTCTTCCTTCGACATGTGATCGCTGGCCGGCCCTCCCGCTACAGCACTTCGGTCTTGCGTGGGCCCGTCGGCTCCTTGGTCGGCAGCACGTCCTTGAACGTCCAGCCGCCCCGCTCCCCGAACCCGCGGGAGCGGCGCGCGAAGTCGAACACCTTGCCGTCGGCCAGCTCGGTGTCCTCCTGGATCAGGGTGACCGCCGCGCTGTCCAGCTTCGCCCGGTCCAGCTCGAGCGCGTCGCAGGCACGGGCCAGCGCGGCCGCGAAGTCGGGCGCCACGACCTTGGCGTGGAACTGCTCCGCCGTGCCAAGGTACTCGGCGCCCCGCAAGATCACCCGGTAGAGGTTTCGTACCTTCTGGTTTTTCTTGTTTCTCTTTTTGCCGGTCATGTACGAGCCATGTCGATCACGTGCCGGTCAGCTAGCGATCACGTGTTGGTCATCTTCGCCGGGTCGAGCACCTCGGCGGCTTCTTTGTCGTCCATCAGCCCTTCCTGTACCACCAGCTCGCGCACGGTCACGTCGAGCTCCAGCGCCTTCTTCGCCAGTTCGGCGGCCTTGTCGTACCCGAGTTTCGGCGCCAGCACGGTGGCCAGGGCGGGGCTCCGCTCGGCGTAGTCCAGGCAGCGCTCCCGGTTCGCCTCGGTCCCGGCCACGCACTTCTCCGCCAGGATCGTCGCCGCGTTCCCCAGTATGCTCGCCGACTGCAGGAGGTCGTAAGTCATGATCGGGATCATCACCGCCAGCTCGAAGTTGTCGAACTGGCCGGCGACCACGATCGTCACGTCGTTGCCCATCACCTGGGCGCAGACCTGGCGCACCGACTCGGCGATCACCGGGTTCACCTTGCCCGGCATGATCGACGAGCCCGGCTGCGTGGCCGGGATCGAGATCTCGCTCAGCCCCGTGCGCGGGCCCGAGGCCAGCCAGCGGATGTCGTTGGCGATCTTGCTCATGCTCACCGCCACCGTGCGCAGCGCGCCGCTCGCCTCGACCAGCGCGTCCCGCGCCGCCTGCGCCTCGAAGTGGTTCGGCGCCTCGACGAAGGCGTGGTCGAACAGCTTCGACAGGCCGGCGCACACCTTCGGTGCGAACTTCGGGTGCGCGTTGATCCCCGTACCCACCGCGGTGCCGCCGATCGCCAGCTCCGACAGGTGCGGCAGCGCGTTGCGGACCCGGGTGATCCCGTGCGCGATCTGGCTGGCGTAGCCGCTGAACTCCTGGCCCAGCGTCACCGGCGTCGCGTCCATCAGGTGCGTGCGGCCGGTCTTCACCACGTCGGCGAACTCATCCGCCTTGGCGGCCAGCGCGTCGCGCAGCTTACCCAGACCCGGCAGGGTCTCCTCGATCAGCGCGGTGCACGCGGCCACGTGCGCCGCGGTCGGGATCACGTCGTTGCTCGACTGGCCCGCGTTCACGTGGTCGTTCGGGTGCACGTCCTTCGAGCCGATCTCGCCGCCCAGGATCTGCGTCGCCCGGTTGGCGATCACCTCGTTGGCGTTCATGTTGGTCGACGTGCCGGAGCCGGTCTGGAAGATGTCGACCACGAACTGCTCGTCCAGCTTCCCCTCCATCACCTCTTTGGCGGCCTGCTCGATCGCCTTCCCCTTCTTCTCGTCGACGACCTCCAGCTCCATATTGACCCGGGCCGCGATCATCTTTATGCCGCCCAGCGCCTTGATGAAGCGGCGCGGAAAGCGCAGGTCGCTGACCGGAAAGTTCTCCACCGCTCGCTGCGTCTGCGCCCCGTACAGGGCGTCGGCCGGGACCTTCATCTCGCCCAGCGTATCGCGCTCGATCCTGTAATCGCCCTTGCTGCCCATCCTGAGCTCCGTTTCTCGTTTACAGGCTCCGGCACGAGGATTCTCGTTCGGCAAGTACGACAAGATACGGTGGGCGGCCGTCGCGCGCGAGCGGCCGCGGCGGTGGCGGATCGCCGCCGGCTAGGGGTTTCCCCGAGGAGCCGGGCCGGAGATTCACCCACCGGGCGCTCTACCCCTTGCGGACAGGGCCTCCGGAGAACCGCCGATAGTAGGCTCGACCCGCCACTCCTAACCTATTAGGACGAACTTGACGATAGACTCGCGTTGAAAGCTCGGACGTGTCGGCCGGGACGGCTGGCACGTCGGAAATTCTACAGGAGGCGGGATGAGATTCGAGGGTTGGATCGCTGCAGCCATATTCATCGCCATCGGCGTCGTGGGAACGGCGGCGCCCGCTCAGGGACAGTACTTCGGGCGCAACAAGGTCCGCTACGAGGACTTCGACTTCCAGGTCCTGAAGACGGCGCACTTCGACATCTACTTCTATCCGGGCGAGCGCGCCGCGGTGGAGCGGGCGGCCCGCATGGCGGAGCGCTGGTACGTTCGGCTGTCCCGGCTGCTCAACCACCAATTCGACCGGCGTCAGCCGCTGATCCTCTACGCCAGCCATCCTCATTTCAGACAGACCAACGTCCTGCAGGGGACGGTGGGCCCGGGGACCGGCGGTGCCACGGAGCCGCTCAGGCGACGCATCGTCCTCCCCTTCGCCGGCCCGCTCGCCGAGACCGATCACGTGATCGGCCACGAGCTGGTGCACGCGTTCCAGTTCGACATGCTGCGGCGCGGCGCCAGCGGGATGCCGCTCTGGTTCATCGAGGGGATGGCGGAGTACCTGTCCCGCGGGCCCGTCGACGCACTGACCGCGATGTGGCTGCGGGACGCGCTGGAGAACGACAACTTGCCGTCGCTCGCCCAGCTTCAGAGCCCGGAGTTCTTCCCGTACCGGTACGGTCACGCGTTCTTCGCGTTCATCGGCGGCACCTGGGGTGACGAGGCGATCGGCGAGATTCTGCGGCGCGCCGGCGGTATGCGCGGCGCGAGCGCGGCGGTTCTCGAGTACACCGAGCTCTCGGAGAAGGAGCTGACCGAGGCGTGGCACGAGACCATCGCCGCCGCGTACGAGCCGCTGCGATCCGGGACCCGGCCCCCGGAAGAGCACGGCCGGCTGCTGATCGGCGAGGAGAACGCGGGTACGGTGAACCTGGCGCCGGCGCTCAGCCCGGACGGCCAGCGGATCGCGTTCCTGTCCGAGAAATCGCAGTTCGCCATCGAGATCTTCGTGGCGGATGCCGAGACCGGCGAGGTGACCCGAAAGGTGACCGAGACGGCGCTCGACCCCCATTACGAGAGCCTGCAGTTCATCAGCTCGGCCGGCGCCTGGAGCCCCGAGGGCCGCCGCCTCGCGTTCGTCGCGGTGAGCGGCGGACAGCCGTTGCTCACGCTGCTCGATACGGAGAGCGGTGAAAAGGTGCGTGAGCGGAAGTTCCCGGAGTTGGGCGAGATCGCCAACCCGAGCTGGTCGCCGGATGGCCGCTTCATCGCCTTCTCGGGCATCGACGGCGGCTACTCCGATCTCTTCATGTGGGATCTGGAGACCGACAGCCTGATCCGGCTGACCGAGGACCCCTACGCCGACCTGCAGCCGGCCTGGTCGCCCGACGGCCGACGGATGGCCTTCGTGACCGACAGGTACACGACGGATCTGGAGGGTTTGGACTACGGCGCATACCGGATCGGCCTGTTCGATCCCGAGACGGGCAGCATGTCGCCCGCGCCCTCGCTCGACACCGGCAAAGCGATCGACCCGCACTGGTCGCCTGACGGCGGCAGCATCTACTTCCTCTCCGACGCCGACGGGATCACCGACGTCTACCGTGTCGAGCTGGAGAGCGGGCGCTACTACCGCCTGACGCACCTCTACACCGGCGTGACCGGGATCACGGGGCTCAGCCCGGCGCTCTCGGTGGCCGCCCGGTCGGGCGAGCTGGCGTTCAGCGCTTACACGGCAGGTGACTACGCGATCTATGCCGTGGACGAGCCCGGCGGACTGGAGCGGCAGATCAGCGACCGGGCCCTGGCCGGCCGGGAGCCGGCGGCGCTTCCGCCGCAGGACCGCGAATCGTCCCAGGTCGCCAGCCTGTTGCGGGCGCCGGCTACCGGGCTGCCGCCCGCCGACACGACGTTCGCGGTGAGCGACTATAGCGCCGGCCTGGGCCTCGCCTACGTCGCGCCGCCTACCGTGGTGGCGGGCGCTGACCAGTTCGGCGCCTTCGTCGCCGGTGGGAGCACGCTCTTCTTCAGCGACATGCTGAACCACCATCTGCTGGCCACGTCGCTCCAGGTGAGCGGCAGCTTCGAGAACCTCACCGCCGCCGTCGCCTACCAGAACCAGGAGGACCGGCTGATCTGGGGGCTGACCGCCGAGCGGGTACCGCTGCTCTTCGGCGATCTGAGCATCGAGACCACGAGCGTCGGCGGTGAGGAGGTGTTGGTTCAGCGGTCCTTCCTCTTCCGCCAGGTCACCTACCGGGTGGTGGGCACCGCCTGGTATCCGATCAATCGGTCCCATCGACTCGAGTTCTCCGGCGGCTATCGCCGCATCGGGTTCGACATCGAGCTGGACTCGGCGGTCGTCACGGCTGCCGGCGAGGTCGTGAGCGGCGGGTCGCGGGAATCCAGCCCGTTCGACGCGCTCAACCTGGGGACGGCCAGCGCGGCGCTGGTGTACGACAACTCGATCTTCGGCGCCACCAGCCCTATCCTGGGCCAGCGCTACCGGTTCGAGGCGACACCCATCTTCGGCAGCATCAACATCGTCGAAGCGCTGGGCGATTACCGGAAGTATTTCATGCCCGTGCGTCCCTTCACCCTGGCCTTCCGCGTCCTGCACTTCGGGCGCTACGGCGGCGACGCCGATGACGACAGGCTCAACGATCTGTACGTCGGGTTTCCGGGCCTGGTCCGCGGCTACGAGCGCGGCTCCTTCAGCGTCGACGAGTGCGAGCCCACGCCCACCGACCCGTGCCCGGTCTTCAACCAGCTGTTCGGGACCCGGATCGCCGTGGCGAACGCCGAGGTCAGATTCCCGCTCTTCGGCGTACTCGGGCTGGGAGAAGGGTACTACGGCGCGGTGCCGCTGGAGATGGCGTTCTTCGGCGATGCCGGACTCGCCTGGCAGAGCGACCTCGCGGGGACGCCGTCGGACGAAAGCGCCTTCTTCCTGGGCGGCGACCGCGACCCCGTCTTCAGCGCCGGCGCGGCCTGGCGACTGAACCTGTTCAGATACCTGGTCCTGCAGTTCGACGTCGCGCGCGCGTTCGAGCGCGACAAGTGGGTGACGCAGTTGACGCTGCTGCCGGGATTCTAGCAGGAAGTGGGTTAGTGCGTTAGTACGTTGGTGCGTTAGTATGTTAGTGGATTGGTGCGTTTGTGTTTCGGAAGCGACGAGTTTCGATCAACTAACTCACTAACGCACCAACGCACTAACGCACCGCCCTAGCGCCCGACGCTCCCCCGCCTTACCCTGCAACCTGACCACGACCACGACCGCGAAAAAAGAGGCACGGCCATGCCCCACCCCAGGAGCGTCGTCATGCTGCTCAGCGCCGCCATCGCCGGCGGCTGCGGCCCCCAGGGCGAGACGCCGCAGGCGTCGTACGACGAGATCGACGCCCGGATGGAGAAGTACGCCGTCACGCCGATGCGGACCGACTTGAGCGAATACAGCCAGCAGGAGCAGCTGTTGCTCAAGGAGCTGCTGGTGGCGGCGGACTTCGCCGATGAGATCTTCTGGCGCCAGACCTCGCACATCGCGCTGCCGTTGCGCGCCCGGATCCGGCAGGCCTATACCGAGGACGACCCGATCCGCCGCTTCTACATGATGCAGGCGGGCCCTTACGATCGGCTCGACCACAACGAGCCCTTCATCGAGGGCGTGCCGCCGCGGGAGCCGGGCGGCGCCTTCTACCCCAAGGACCTGACGCAGGACGAGTTCGAGGGCTGGATCGCCGAGCATCCCGAGGACCGCACGGCCTTCCTGTCGCCGTACACGCTGATCCGACGGCAGGGCGATCGGCTGGTCGCGGTGCCCTACCACGAGGCCTACAAGGACCTGGTCGAGCCCCTCGCCGCGGCGCTACGCCGGGCGGCGGATCTGGCGGAGAACGAGAGCTTCGCCCGCTACCTGCGAGCGAAGGCCGACGGTGTCCTCACCGACGAGTACTTCGACGCCGACACCGCGTGGATCGAGATGTCGGGCAACGAGTTCGACATCACGATCGGCCCGTTCGAGGTCTACGAGGACGAGCTGATGGGCATGAAGGCGGCGTACGAGGCCAGCGTCGAGATCGTCGACCCGGTGGAGAGCGCGAAGCTCGAGGTCTACAAGGGGCTGCTGGGCGAGCTGGAGGCGAACCTGCCGTACGACGAGCGCTACAAGCCGGACGGGTTCGGCCTGACGGCGGCGTTCACGATCGTCCGTGACATCTACCGGGGCGGCGATCTGCGGGTCGGGTACCAGCCGGTGGCGGCGAACCTGCCCAACGACCCGCGGGTGCAGAACGAGGTGGGCGCCAAGCGGACCTTCTGGAAGAACTTCTTCGAGGCGCGGGTCGATCAGGTGATCCTGCCCATCGGCCGCGAGCTGGTGGTCGAGGATCAGGTCGACGACGTAACGCCGCAGGGCTTCTTCGACATGGTGCTGCTCCACGAGCTGGCCCACGGCATGGGGCCGCGCTATGCCGAGACGCCGGACGGCCGCGTCCCGGTGAATCGGGCGCTCACCACGCACTACTCCTGGATCGAGGAGGCGAAGGCGACGGTGGCGGGGCTGGAGAGCCTGGCGCATCTGGTCGAGGCCGGCGTCACCGACCCGTCGCTGCTCAGCCAGTACTATACATCGTACCTGGGCAGCATCTTCCGCACCGTCCGCTTTGGCACCGGCGAGGCGCACGGGCTGGCGGCGCTGGTGGAGCTGAACTACTTCCTCGAGAACGGCGGCATCACCTACGACGGCATGAGCGGCCGCTACGCCGTCGACCACGAGCGGCTGCCCGAGGTCATCTCCGAACTGGCCGAGATCCTTTTGACCGTCGAGGCCACCGGCGACTTTGCCGGCGCCCGGATGCTGAAGGAGACGTACGGTCAACGGACGGGGGCGCTGGAGGCGGCGCTGGGGCGGGTCGAGGACATCCCGGTCGACCCGACCCCCGTCTACGAGAACGAGTGGTGAAGTCCCAGTGGGTCAGTGCGTCAGTCGACTTTCGTCCCTCTCATTATCCTTATCATGATCGTGATCGTATGTCATGCTCGGTGTGGCGAGTACGAGCACGATCACGACCAAAGATAACGAGAAGGAACGGGGGCGGCCCGGGTCCTAGTGTCGAACGGAGATCGAGAAGGTGACACCGTCTCCGAAAGTCCCGAGGCTCGCCTGGAAATCGTAGAGCGGGACCGAGACCCACTGGTTGTTGGGCGCCATAGCGCCGATGATCGCGCCGATGCCGGCGCCGATGGCGCCGGTGAGGACCGGGGTGAGGAGCACCTCCGGGCCGAACTGGACAAAGCCTTCGTCGTTGTCCGCCAATACCGCCATGGCGCCGATCAAGCCCGGCACCGCGCCGATGACTCCGCCTAGCAGCGCGCCCGTCCCGGCCTTGGTGCCGCGCTTCCTACTCAGCTCCAGGCGCGTCATCGCCGACAGCGGCACCTCCCATCTTCCGGACTCCCATCCGCCGCGCTGCCACACGTCGGCCTCGACCGTTACGGTGTCCGGCTTCAGGGCGACCACCGTGCCTTCGAACGCGTGGTCGGAGATGCTCGGCGCTGTCACCCGGACGTGAGAGCCCTCGACGATGGCCGGCTCCTGACCCAGAAGGTCGACCGGCGCCGCGAGCAGGATCGGGACGAGCAAGACTGCAATGCGATGAGCGTTCATGAGTAACCTCCCTTGTTGTCACCTGCGGCGGCAGGTTCGGGAGGCGGGCTCAAGCGAGCGTCAAGCGCTCCATCCGAGGAGAGAACCGGCTCGTATGTTCGATTGCCTGATTGGCCCCTTACCGCTTCATTCCTCCAGCGTCGAAACGTCCCCCTCCGGCAGCCCCTGCGCCCGCGCCTTGAGCAGCCGGCGCATGA
>JAACAK010000030.1:0-746 GCA_011774835.1 Candidatus Kutchimonas denitrificans
CACGATGACGCCCTCGGGCTTCTCCCCCTCCACGATCTCCAGGACGTCCTCGAGGGTCAGGGGCTCGAAGTAGAGCTTGTCCGAGATGTCGAAGTCGGTGGACACGGTCTCCGGGTTCGAGTTCACCATGATGGTCTCGAACCCGTCCTCCCGCAGGGCGAGGGCCGCCTGGACGCAGCAGTAGTCGAACTCGATGCCCTGCCCGATCCGGTTCGGCCCGCTGCCCAGGATCACGACCTTGGGCCGCTCCGACGGCGGCGCCTCCGTCTCGTCCTCGTACGACGAGTAGAGGTACGGCGTCGCCGCCGGGAACTCGCCGGCGCACGTGTCCACCATGTGATACGTCGGCCGCACGCCCAGCTCCCAGCGCAGCGAGCGGACCTCCGCCTCGGTGACGCCCCGGAGCCGGGCGAGCTGGGAATCGCTGAACCCGAGACGTTTCATCTTTCGGAGGGCCGGCGCATCGATCCCGTTCAGACCGACCGCCGACCGCCGACCGCCGACCGCCGACCGCCGACCGCCGACCGCCGTGGGGTCGCGGTCATGCCCCGGTTCCGGCGTCCCCGCAGGCGACTCACTCGAATTCGAGTTCGAATTCGAATTCGATTTCGACTGCGTTTCCGCGGCGAGGGCCAGGAACCAGCGCTCGGCCTGGACCAGCTCGGCGAGTTGTGAAATGAACCAGGGGTCGATGTCGGTGAGCTCGTGGACTTCGCCGATGCTGAACCCCGCCTCCAGCGCGTGCT
>JAACAK010000030.1:847-1092 GCA_011774835.1 Candidatus Kutchimonas denitrificans
TGCTTGAAGGTGCGGCCGATGGCCATGGTCTCGCCCACCGCCTTCATCTGGACGCCCAGCGTGGCGTCGGCGGCGGGGAACTTCTCGAACGCGAAGCGCGGGAACTTGACGACGACGTAGTCCAGCACCGGCTCGAAGGAGGCGGGCGTCTCCCTGGTGATGTCGTTGGGCAGCTCGTCCAGCCGGTAGCCCACGGCGAGCTTGGCGCCGATGCGGGCGATGGGGAAGCCGGTGGCCTTGGAGGC
>JAACAK010000030.1:1116-1682 GCA_011774835.1 Candidatus Kutchimonas denitrificans
GGACACGCGCGGGTTCATCTCGATGACCAGCATCTCGCCGTCGGCCGGGTTCACCGCGAACTGGATGTTGCAGCCGCCGGCCTCCACGCCGATCTCCCGGATGATGGCGATGGCGGCGTCGCGCATCGCCTGGTACTCGACGTCGGAGAGCGTCATGGCCGGCGCCACGGTGACCGAGTCGCCGGTGTGCACGCCCATGGCGTCGACGTTCTCGATGGAGCAGACGATGACGACGTTGTCCTTGCGGTCGCGCATCACCTCCAGCTCGTACTCCTTCCAGTTCCAGCCCAGCACTGACCGGTCCACCAGGACCTCGTGGATGGGCGAGCAGTCCAGCCCCCGCTGCACCGCCGTCCGGAACTCCTCCCGGTTGTACGCGATGCCGCCGCCGGTGCCGCCCAGCGTGAACGACGGCCGGATGATGGCCGGGTAGCCGGTGTCCTCGACGATCTCCAGCGCCTCGTCCAGGGAGTGGGCGAAGCCGCCGTGGGGCACCTCCAGCCCGATGCGGGCCATGGCCGCGGCGAACTCCTCCCGGTCCTCGGCCATCCGGATGGAGCGGGCGT
>JAACAK010000030.1:1695-1998 GCA_011774835.1 Candidatus Kutchimonas denitrificans
TTCAGCGCCGTCTGGCCGCCCATGGTGGGCAGCAGGGCGTCCGGCTGCTCCTTCTCGATGATGCGCTCGACCCATTCGGGCGTGATGGGCTCGATGTAGGTCGCATCGGCCAGGTCCGGGTCCGTCATGATGGTGGCCGGATTGCTGTTCACCAGCACGACCCGGTAGCCCTCCTCCCGGAGCGCGCGCACCGCCTGGGTGCCCGAGTAGTCGAACTCGCAGGCCTGGCCGATGACGATGGGCCCGGAGCCCAGCAGCAGGATGGTCTGGATGTCGTCGCGTCGCGGCACGCCTACTCCTGCT
>JAACAK010000032.1 GCA_011774835.1 Candidatus Kutchimonas denitrificans
GGCAAATACCTGACGAAGCTGGCCCGGGGCGAGGTGCTGGGCGCCTTCGGGCTGACGGAGCCGGAGGCGGGCTCGGACGCCCAGGGTACGCAGACGCGTGCCGAGGAGAAGGGCGACCACTGGGTGCTGAACGGGACCAAGATCTTCATCACCAACGGGGGCGTCGGCGAGATCTTCGTGGCGACCGCGGTCACGGGCGAGCGGAACGGTGACAAGGAGATCAGCTCGTTCATCCTGACCAAGCCGACCTGCGACCTGGAAGCGGCGAAGGCGGTCGGAGTGGGCCACGCCGACGATCTCGAGTACACCCCCGGCTTCAGCCACGGCAAGAAGGAAGACAAGCTGGGCTGGCGCGCCTCGGACACCAGCGAGCTGGTGTTCAACGACGCGATCGTCCCGAAAGAGAACATGCTGGGCAAGCGGGGCGAAGGGTTCAAGAACTTCATGCGCACGCTGGACGGCGGCCGCATCAGCATGGCGGCGCACCTGCTGGGCATCGCCGAGGGCGCGCTGGAATATACGCTGGACTTCACGCAGGAACGAGAGCAGTTCGGGGTTCGCATCTGCGATTTTCAGGGGATCCGCTTCGAGCTGGCCGATTGGTGGATGAAGATCGAGGCGGGCAAGCACCTGACCTATCATGCCGCGATGCTCCGGCAGGCGGGCAAGCCGCACAGCAAGGAGGCGGCGATGGCCAAGCTCTACTGCTCGGAGCTGGCGAACTGGGCGACGGTGAAGGCCGTCCAGTTCCACGGCGGCTACGGCTACACGACGGAATATCCCGTGGAGCGGTTGATGCGGGATGCAAAGATCGGTGAGATCGGAGAGGGAACCTCCGAGATCCAGAGGATTGTGATTGCGCGCCAGCTCCTGGGCCCGGAGCGACCGACGCAGGGAGGTGGCGCCGAATGAACGAGTGGTACAGGGGACATGAAAAGACAGATACTCATCAACGCGGCTCCCCACGAGACGCGCGTTGCCATCTTGGAGGACAACGCCCTGGTCGAGCTGATGCTCGACCGCGCCGACTCGCAACGGATCGTCGGGGACATCTACCTGGGTCGGGTCGAGGGCGTGCTGCCTGGCATCCAGGCGGCGTTCGTCAACATCGGATCGGATAAAGCCGGCTTTCTACACGTCTCCGACCTGGCCGACGAGGATCCCGAGGCGTCGGAAGAGGAGAAGGGCGTCAAGCGGTACCCGCCGATCCAGACGCTGGTCTCGAAGGGCGATGAGATCCTGGTCCAGGTGACCAAGGAGCCCATCGGGACGAAGGGCCCGCGCGTCACGGCGCAGATCTCGCTCCCGGGCCGTTACCTGGTCTACATGCCGAAGAGCGAGCACATCGGCGTCTCCCGCAAGATCGAGGAGCGCGACGAGCGGACGCGGCTGCGCCGGCTGATGCGGAACATCCTGATGCCGGGCAGCGGGGGCGTGATCGTGCGCACCGTGGGAAAGGACGCGAAGCGCAAGCCGCTGGAGCGCGAGCTCAAGGGTCTGATGAAGACGTGGAAGAAGATCGAGGCGCGGGTCGGTGAGCACCAGGCGCCGGCTCGGATCCATCAGGAAGCCCACCTGGCGGCGGGGATCATTCGGGACCTGTTCAGCGAGAAGGTCGACGCGCTGATCGTCGATTCGCGTGAGATCTACATCGAGGTTCGGGACTACCTGGAGGCGGTGGACCCCGATCTGATGAAGCGCGTGACCCTCTACGACGGGACAACGCCGCTCTTCGACAAGTACGACATCGAGGAGGAGATCCGCCGCTCGTTCGAGCGCCGGGTCGATCTTCCCAGCGGTGGCTACATCGTGATCGAGCAGACCGAGGCGCTGGTGGCCATCGACGTGAACACCGGCCGCTATACGGGCAAGAAGGACCCGGAGAAGACGATCCTGCGCACCAACCTGGACGCGGCCCGGGAGGTCGCCCGCCAGCTGCGGCTGCGGGACATCGGCGGCATCATCGTCGTCGACTTCATCGACATGGAGGACAAGGCGAACCGCGACAAGGTGATGCAGGAGCTGCGCACGCACCTGGGGCGCGACCGGGCCCGGACCAAGGCGTTCCAGATCTCGGAGCTGGGGCTGGTCGAGATGACCCGACAGCGGGTCCGCCCCAGCGTCTACCACACCGTGACGCGCCCCTGCAGCTATTGCGGCGGCTCCGGACGCATCGCCACGCCCTCCACCGTGGTGCGACGCGTCGAGCGCGCGGTGCGCCGCGTGGCGGCGGCCAAGGAAGAAAAGCGTTTGGTCGTTCGGCTGCACCCCGAGGTGGCGCTCCACGTGCTGGAGGACGAGCCGAACCTGCTGCGCCGGCTGGAGTCCGAGTACCGGGTCGACATCGAGATCCGCGACGACCCGCTCATGGCGGCCGACGAGTTCCGCATCCTCGCCGGGCCGGCGGATGTGGACGTCACGGCCCGCTACGCGGTGGCCTGACGGCCGACCGGGCGTTGACAGGCCTGGTCCGCCCGGATACCCTTTAAGGTTCCGAAAATCAAGCAAGACGTGGACTTTCACCGGATGTGGCGGTTGTGACATACGCGATCTTCAAAGCGGCCGGCTTCCAATACCGGGCCGAGCTGGGTGACCTGCTGCGCATGCCCTCGCTCGACGCGGAGCCGGGCGGCACGGTCACCTTCGACGAGGTCCTCCTCGGCGCCGGCGACGGCGAGGTCCTGATCGGGCGTCCGACGCTGGAAGGCGCGTCGGTGCGGGGCGAAGTGGTGCGGCACGGCCGCGGCGACAAGGTCATCGTCTACAAGTTCAAGCGGCGCAAGAACTACCGGCGGAAGAGCGGCCACCGGCAGGACTTCACCGAGGTGCGGATCAACGAGATCGACCTGGGCGGCGACCTGAAGGTGACGCTGGAGCCGGAGAAGAAGGCGGCAAAGAAGAAGAAGACGAAGAAGAAGGCGGACGCCAAGAAAACGGAGGCCAAGAAGACGACGGCGAAGAAGTCGACCGCCAAGAAGAAGCCAGCGGCCAAGAAGAAGACGACGGCCAAGAAGACGACGGCCAAGGCGAAGAGCTCGTCGAAGTCGAAGACCTCGAAATCGAAGACCTCGAAGTCGAAGACCTCGAAGTCGAAGAAGAGCAGCTCGAAGAAGAAGAAATCTTAGAGGGTAGTGTCATGGCACATAAGAAAGCAGGCGGGTCCACCCGCAACGGCCGCGACAGCAATCCGAAGTACCTGGGCGTAAAGAAGTTCGGCAGCCAGTTCGTGCGGGCCGGAAACATCATCATGCGGCAGCGCGGCACGAAGTTTCATCCCGGAGCCAACGTGGGGCGGGGAAGCGATGACACGCTGTTCGCCCTTTCCGACGGCTACGTGTCGTTCGGCAAGTCCCGGGGCCGCAGGCTGATCTCGGTGCTCCCGGAGGAGTAGCCGAGGTCCGAAGCGCGACAGCGGGACCCAAAAAACGAAACGAGCCCGGCGACGCCGCCGGGCTTTTTTCGTTTGTGTCACTGGCGGAAGCCCGACCGCCAACCACGAACCCACCACCCCCCACGCCATACCCAACACGCGGGTCTTGTCAGCCGGCGCCGATCGACGTAAAAAAGGCTCACCCGCTAACACTCGAGCCTCTATGAGAGCATTCATATTGCGAGGCGGGCGGCTCGGAGCGGTTCTGCTGGGCTTCGCCGTCATCGCCGGCTGCACCGTCGAGCCCGAGCCCGGGTCGCGCGCGGCACATGAGCCCGCGGCCGGGCGCACGCGGGTCGTGCTGCTGGGCACCGGAACGCCGAACGCGGAGCCGGACCGGTCCGGGTCGGCGGTGGCGGTGGTGGTCGACGACACGCCCTACCTGGTGGATCTCGGGCCGGGCGTGGTGCGGCGTGCCACGGCGGCGCGGCGGGCCGGGATCGAGGCGCTGGCGCCGTCGAACCTGAGGATCGCGTTCGTCACCCACCTCCACACCGACCACACCCTGGGCTACCCCGACTTCATCTTCACGCCGTGGGTGCTCGAGCGCGACGAGCCGGCCGAGGTCTACGGGCCGCCGGGTATCCGCGCCATGACCGATCATCTGCTGGCCGCCTACGGGCAGGACGTTCGTGTCCGGATCGACGGGCTCGAGCCGGCGAACCCCGTGGGTTATCAGGTGAACGTGCACGAGATCGAGCCCGGGCTCATCTACGAGGACGAGCGGGTCCGCGTCACCGCGTTTCCCGTCGATCACGGCGGCTGGACGCACGCGTTCGGCTACCGCTTCGATACGCCGGACCGAAGTGTGGTCATCTCCGGCGACACGCGGCCCAGCTCGGCGGTGGTCGAAGCGTGCGGCGGCTGTGACGTGCTGATCCACGAGGTCTATTCGCAAGCCGGCTTCGACCGCCGGTCCCCCGTGTGGCAGCGCTATCACGCCGCGTTCCATACCTCGACCGTGGAGCTGGCGGAACTGGCGACCCGGGCCCGCCCCGGGCTACTCGTCCTGTATCACCAGCTGCTGTGGGGATCGACGCCGGAGGAGCTGCTCGAGGAGGTGAGGGAAGGCTACGACGGCGCCGTCGTCTACGGCGACGATCTGGATGTGTTCTGAGCTCAACCGGAGGGCAGAGGGATGCCAGCCAGCACGGACATGACGCGTCGCCGTTTCCTCGGCTACTTCTCGGCCATTGGCCTCTCCTCCACTCTGATGCCCGGCGTCCTCTGGTCTCGGGTACAGGAACAGGAGGCGCCGACGGTGACCCTCGAGATGCTGGAGGATGCCGAGCGGCTCGCCGGCCTCTCGTTCACCGAGGAAGAGCGGCAGCTGATGCTCCGGGGCCTCGAGGAGTACCTGGAGAGCTACGAGGCGCTGCGAGCGGTCGAGCTGTCGAACAGCGTGCCGCCGGCGCTCTACTTCAATCCGGTGCCGCCGGGGACGGCCGTGGAACGGCCGGCCCGACCATTCCGGCGCAGCCGGGTTCGGGTCGATGGGGCGCCGGCGGAGCTGGATGAGCTCGCCTTCTGGCCGGTTACCCGGTTGGCCGAGCTGATCGAGTCGCGTCGGGTCCGTTCGGTCGACCTCACCCGCATGTACATGCAGCGGCTGAGGACCTACGGGCCGAAGCTGGAATGCGTGATCACGGTGACGGAGGCGCTGGCCCTGGAACAGGCCCGGCAGGCCGACGCGGAGATTGCCGCCGGCCGCTACCGGGGACCCCTGCACGGCATCCCCTGGGGGGCGAAGGATCTGCTGGCCGTTCCGGAGCACGTGACGACATGGGGAGCGAGGCCGTACCGGGACCAGCGGCTGGAGCGGGAAGCCACGGTGGTGCGGCGACTGGAGGAGGCCGGCGCCGTGATGGTCGCCAAACTGACGCTGGGCGCCCTGGCCTGGGGCGACGTGTGGTACGGTGGCCGGACCCGCAACCCGTGGAACTACGAACAGGGGTCGAGCGGTTCGTCGGCCGGCTCGGCGGCCGCGACGGCGGCGGGCCTGGTCGGGTTCAGCATCGGGAGCGAGACGTACGGCTCGATCGTGTCGCCCTCGACGCGCTGCGGCACGACGGGATTGCGGCCCACCTTCGGCCGGGTCAGCCGGTACGGCGCGATGGCGCTGGCCTGGAGCATGGACAAGATCGGCCCGATCTGCCGGGGCGTCGAAGATTGCGCGCTGGTGCTCCAGGCGATCCAGGGTCCGGACGGCCTCGACCTGTCGCTCTTCGACATCCCGTTCGGCTGGGATCCCGATATCGATATCCAGGGGCTGCGTGTCGGTTATCTGAAGAGCGCCTTCGAAGCGGAGCGTCGGGACGAGGAGTGGGCCGAACTCGATCGAAGGACGCTGGCCGCGCTCGAGGCGTTGGGGCTCGAGCTCGTGCCGATCGAGCTCCCCGATCTGCCTGTCGGCGCCATGCTGTTCATCCTCTACGCCGAAGCCGCCGCAGCGTTCGACCAGCTCACCCGGAGCGATCAGGACGATCTTCTGGTGCGACAGACCCGGAACGCGTGGCCGAACGTGTTCCGTCAGAGCCGATTGGTCCCGGCGGTCGAGTACCTGCAGGCGAACCGCGTTCGCATGCTACTGATGCAGCGAATGTCCGATGTGATGGAGCAGGTGGACCTGTACGTCACCCCGTCATTCGGCGGCAGCAATCTTCTGCTCACGAACCTGACCGGCCACCCGTGCGTCGTTCTGCCGAACGGATTCAGGGCGAACGGCACGCCCACGAGCATCAGCTTCGTGGGGCGGCTGTTCGGGGAGGCGGAGATGATGGCGGTGGCCCGGGCCTACCAGAACGCGACGGGATTCCACGAGCGGCACCCCGAGCTGCAAAGGTGAACCCCGAGGTTGCGCATCCGTGCCGGGTCGCTAATCAGTGTAACGGCGGCGTATGCCGTCGGAGTCCAGCGGGCAACCCCGCCGCGACACTATACCAGCGAGGACGATAGCACATGAAGCGTCTGGAGATCGACCGCAGTTACTTGCTGCAGACCCTGCTCAAGCTGCTCGAGGTACCGAGCCCGTCAGGCTACACCGACAGCATTGTCCACCTGGTCGGCGACATGCTCGGGGAGCTCGGCGTCCCGTTCGAACTGACGCGCCGCGGTGCCATTCGCGCCAATCTGGACGGGCGCGTGTCGAGCCCCGACCGGGCCCTGGTGGCGCACCTCGACACGTTGGGCGCCATGGTCTCGTACCTGAAGCCGAACGGTCGGCTGGGTGTCTGCCCCATCGGGACATGGTCGAGTCGGTTCGCGGAAGGCGCCCGGGTGACCGTGTGTACGGACACGCTGGGCTATCGCGGCACGATCCTGCCGCTGCGGGCGTCGGGACACGTCTACGGTGACGAGATCGATCAGCAGCCGGCCGGTTGGGACAACGTGGAGATCCGGGTCGATGAGCGAGCGGAGAGCGAGGAGGAGCTGCGCGATCTGGGCATACAGGTCGGTGACTACGTGATGGTCGACGCCCAGCCGGAGGTCACGGAGAGCGGCTACATCGCGGCCCGTCACCTGGACGACAAGGGGGGCGTGGCCTGTCTGCTGGCGGCGGCGGCGGCCCTGACGGAGTCCGGGGTGGAGCTGCCGGTGGATTGCCACCTGCTGTTCACGATCCACGAGGAGGTGGGGTCGGGCGCGTCGGCGATACTGCATCAGGACGTGGCCGAGATGGTGAGCATCGACAACGCGACGGTGGCGCCGGGCCAGAACTCCAGCGAGCACGAGGTGAACATCGCGATGCTCGATGGCTCGGGGCCCTACGACTGGCACCTCACGCGCCGCCTCATCGAGCTGTGCGACGGGTTCGAGATCCCGGTTCGGCGCGAGGTCTTCCGCAACTATCGGAGCGATGCCGCCACGGCCGTCGAGGCCGGCAACGACATCCGCACGGCACTGGCCTGTTTCGGTGTGGACGGATCGCACGGATGGGAGCGGACCCACATCGACGGGCTTCTGCAACTGGCTCAGCTGGTCGCCGTCTACGCCCAGTCCGAGCCGGTCGTCGCCCGCGACCGTGTATCGCTGGGACCGCCGGAAGGCTTCCCCGAGCAGCCGATCGAGAAGCCGCGGCTGGTCGAGCCCTAGGCCGTCGCGGTCTGCGGAAACAGCAGGTCGATGAACCGCTCGGCCGTCGGCTGCGGCTCGTGGTTGGCGAGGCCGGGCCGCTCGTTGGCCTCGATGATCCAGTAGTCGGGGCCCTCGAGGTCCGGCACCGCCAGGTCGAGGCCGACGACGGGGATCTCCAGCGCCTGGGCGGCGGCGACCGAAGCCTCCTTGAGTGCCGGATGGATCTGGTCGGTGACGTCGTGGATCGTGCCGCCGAGGTGGAGGTTCGCCGTCTTGCGAACCTTCAGGACCTCACCCGCCGGCAGGACGGTCTCGAGGTCGTAGCCGCTGGACCGCACGCACCGCTTCGTCTCATCATCTAGCGGCACACGGCTCTCACCGCCGGTCGCCGCCAGGCGGCGGCGATTGTACTTTTCGATCAATTTCGATATGGTGTGATCGCCGGTTCCGGTTATCTCCGGTGGCCGGCGAACCGCTGCTGCGACGACTTCGTCGCCGATCACGATGACCCGCAGGTCCTGGCCCTCGACGAACTCCTCTATGATGACGTCCTCGCACCGCTGCCGCGCGGTGGTCACCGCCTCTTCCAGTTCCTCGCCGCTTCGCACATCGACGCTGACTCCGGCGCCCTGTTCGCCCCGGGCCGGCTTCACGACCACGGTGCCGTGTCGCTGGAGGAAGGTCTGGTTTTCCGACGGCCCGTCGGCCGCAGTCTGTGAGGGCACCCGCAGCTCCGCTTCCGCCAGCACCCGGTGGGTCAGACGCTTGTCGTCGCAGCGGCAGAAGGCCATGGCCGTGGTCAGGTCGGTCAGCGACTCGCGGCAGGTGATGGATCGGCCGCCGAGCGTCAACCGGAAGATGGGAAACTCCTCGTCGAGGATCTCGACGACCACGCCGCGGCGGCGCGCCTCGTCGATGATGATCCGCGCGTACGGGTTGAGTTCGGCGTCCGGCGGCGGCGCCGCGAACAGCGACTCGTTGAACGCGTTCTTGTGCTTGACGCAGAAGACGGGCACCCGCTGGTAGCCCAGCTTCTCGTAGAGGCGGATGGCCTCCCGGTTGTCGTGCATGACCGAGAGGTCGTTGTAGGCCCGGCCCCGGGCGAAGTAGTGCTCGACCAGATGCCGCACCAGCGCTTCGCCGACCCCCGGCGCCGCGGCCTGCGGATCGACGGCGAGGGTCCAGAGGCTGCTGCCGTTCTCGGGATCGTCGAACGCCTCGACGTGGTCGACCCCGGTTACCGTACCGATGATCTGGCCGTCCTTCTTCGATTCCGCCACCAGGTAAGTTCGCAGCCGCGTCGCGTACTCATCGGCCATGAACGCCGGATCGCAGGTGGCCATGTGCCGGGCGGCGTAGATGCGATTCACCTCCTCGGCGTCCTCGAGTGTCCGCAGGCGCCGGGTGATGAACGGCTTGTCGGTTCGGAGCGTCGGCCGGTAACTGTACGACCAGAGGCGGTAAGTGTGCGACGGGTCGAGGAACAGCTCCTGCGGCGCATACGAGAGCACGACGTGCGGATCCCGCAGGTAGAGCGCGATGTCGCGCTGACCTTCGGCCTCGTCGCACAGCATTTCCGCCAGGTTCTCGTTCGAGTCGAACGTGTGGCCGAAGATGAGACGACCCCAGCCCATCTCCACCGCCACGTCGGACGCCATGCGTTCGGCGATCGGTTTCGCGGGCTTCTCCCAGTTTCGGAGCGACGGGCTGCTGGCGCGGTCCAGACGATGGCTGTGCTTGGCTCGTTCGGACATGGTTAGAGATCCATGTTAGAGATCCATCGGTCTTAGATGTCGTGTCGCTGCAGCCAGTACTCCAGCAACGCGACCTGCCAGAGCTTCGAGCCGCCTAACGGCGTGATTTCCGACTCGGGCGCGCCGAGCAGGCGGTCGACGTATCCCGGATCGAACAGCTCCCGCTCCCGGGCCCGCGGGCTGAGCATTATGTCCTGCACGCGCTCCAGATACTCGCCCCGCAGGTACTTGAGCGCCGGAACGGGGAAGTACCCCTTCGGCCGATCGATCACGTGTGCCGGGATGATCTCGCGCGCGACCTCCTTCAGGATGGACTTGCCGCCCTCACGCACCTTGAGCTCGGCCGGGATGCGCGCGGCCAGCTCCACCAGCTCGTGGTCGAGGAAGGGGACCCGGGCCTCGAGGCCCCAGGCCATCGTCATGTTGTCGACCCGCTTGACCGGGTCGTCGACCAGCATGACGGTGGTGTCGAGGTGGAGCGCCTTGTCGATGGCGCGACACGCGGGGGCCTCGTCGAAATGACGACGGACGAGCGATCGGCTGGCATCGCCGTCGGCGAGTCGCGGATGCACCGCCTCGAGAAATTCCTCGTGGTCACGATCGAAGAAGACCCGCACGTAATCGTCGACGGGCTGTGAGCTCTCCATCAGCGGCGGATACCAGTGGTAGCCGGCGAATACCTCGTCGGCGCCCTGCCCGCTCTGCACGACCTTGACGTGAGCCGAAACCTCCTGGCTGAGCAGGTAGAACCCGATGCAGTCGTGGCTGACCATCGGTTCGCTCATCGCCTGTACGCAGCGGTCGAGCGCCGGCAGCACCCGGGCCGAATCGACTTCGATCTTGTGATGGCGTGTGCTGAACCGCTCCGCGATGACGTCGGAGTAGCGGAACTCGTCGCCCTGGACGTCGTCGACGCTCTCGAACCCGATCGAGAACGTGTTGAGCCCTTTCTGGTCCGCGTTGGCCAGAAGGCCGACCACCAGGCTGGAATCGAGGCCGCCCGAGAGCAGCACGCCCACCGGCACGTCGGCGATCAGCCGCCGGTCGACCGCACGCTCGAGCTCGTCGCGCAGGAGGCGGCTCCAATCGGCGAACTCGTAGCCCGACTCCTCGGCGTCCGCCTCGAACCTCAGCTCCCAGTAGGTGCGCTCGCTCCGTTGACCGTTCGGCTCCACCGTCATCGTCGTCCCCGGCGGCAACTTGCGAACGCCCGCGATGATCGTCCGCGGAGGAGGAACCACCGAGTGGAAGGTCATGTAGTGGTGAAGCGCGACAGGATCGATGTCGGTGTCGATCCCGTCGCCCGCCAGCAGCGCCGGCAGCGTCGATGAAAACGTCAGCCCGCCCTCCAGCTCCGCGTAGTAGAGCGGCTTGATTCCCAGCCGGTCGCGGGCCAGGAACGTGCGGCGGCTGTCCCGCTCCCAGATCGCGAAAGCGAACATGCCGTTCAGCCGCTCGACGCAGCGCTCCCGCCACGCGTGATAGGCCTTGAGCACCACCTCGGTGTCGCCGGACGAGAAGAACCGGTACCCCTTTTTCTCCAGCTCGGCTCGCAGCTCGGGATAGTTGTAAACCGCCCCGTTGTAGACGATCGTCAGCCCGAGCTCGCTGTCCACCATCGGCTGCTGAGCCCGCTCCGAAAGGTCGATGATCTTCAGACGACGGTGCCCCAGGCCGATGTTCCCCTGCACGAATACTCCACCCGCGTCTGGCCCCCGGCTGGCGAGAACGCCCGCCGCCTTCTCCAGGCGCCGGGTCGATGGCGACCGGCCGTCGAACCGGATCTCCCCACTAAATCCGCACATGACTTTAAGCTTTCGTCCTCGCTTCCAGCGTTTCGGCTGGATCGCTTATCGATGCTCGCTCTGGCTCCATCATGGCCAGCAGTCGCTCCAACGACGCCAGTATCTGTGCCTGCTCCTCCGCCTCGAGCCGCGTGAACTTCTCCACGAAAGAATCCTGCAGCAGAGACGGCGGCGACTGGAGCGCTCGCCTTCCGGTCCCCGTCACCTCGACCACCACGCGACGCTTGTCCGCCTGGTCTCGACGGCGCCGCACCAGCCCCTTGCGCTCGAGCCGGTCGATGATCCCGGTC
Organism: Candidatus Kutchimonas denitrificans; assembly: GCA_011774835.1. Classification (GTDB taxonomy): domain Bacteria; phylum Gemmatimonadota; class Gemmatimonadetes; order Palauibacterales; family KS3-K002; genus Kutchimonas; species Kutchimonas denitrificans. The sequence continues at coordinate 11,354 of JAACAK010000032.1, forward strand.
AAAGTCGCCTGGCTCACGCTGATCGCCTCCGCCAGCCGCCCGACCGTGCCGTTGTCACCGCCGGTCAACTCGCGCAGCAGCAGGAGTTGCGGACCGGTCAGCCCGTAATGTTGAGACAAGTAGCGGGAGTGCAGATCCAGTCCACGGGCGATTCGACGCAGCGCGACCAGCACCGCATGGCAAGCGGCGTCCGGGTTGGTGGGTGTGGAAGCTGGAAGTTCGGTCATCGCCCTCAGGGCGCTGTACGGGCCCGATCATCGCGCTATCCTCGCGCGCCAACCACCTGGGCGTGGCGGGCGCACCGCCTCGGGCCAAAAGAGGTCTGCTATAAGATATTTAGTACACTAAGGGATTTCAAGGGCAGAGCGGGCGAATTTGCCAGCTCCTGAGGGCTATCTCAGCAGGCTCCGCCCCCGTCCGCCCCAGCCGATTCGCCGGCTACTCGGCCTCCTCGGCGAAGAAGCGCTCGAGCTCGTCCCAGCGCTCCCGGGTGTCGTTGTAGCCCAGCTCGATCAGCTCGCTGATGTAGGGCTCCTTGAAGACCAGATAACTGACGAGGTCGGCGCCCTGAACTCGCGAGGCCCCCAGGCCGCGGAGCATGAATCGGACCGAGCGGGGGAGCTCGTGCTTGTGGCCGGCGGCCAGGAGCCCCAGGTCGCGGGAAGGGCGGACGATCTGCAGGCGGATGGGCCGGAGGCCGGCCGGGTTGGGGATGCCGTAGGGGAGCGCCTGCATAAGGTCGTTGAGTCGGAGCAGACGCTCGGCGTCCTGCTCGAGGGTGTCGAGGAAGATCGTGTTGAAGAGGAGGCCGACGATACGTGCGGGCGGCGGATAGGCGTCGGTGGCTCGGTTTCGTACTTCGTCGAGGCTCGCCTCGTACCGCGTCGCGATGGCTAGCAAGCGATCCGCCCCGAGGTGGACGGCGGGCGCGAGCGGTGCGGCTTGCCTGATGCTTCCGTCGCCGTAGTACTCGCCGGCGATCTGGACGGCTGGGAAGACGAGAGGCAGGGCGCTGGAAGCCATCACGTGATCCACGGTGAGCCGGGCGCGCATGCCGCAGCGGCGTGCCCGCTCCCAGGTGGGGATCCCCTCCGGCCCCTGAACGAAGGTGACGGTCTGGCCGGTGGAGTAGCGTGTGGCGGTGAGCGCCAGGGCCCGCAGCCGGCGGGCTTCGACGTTGGCCTGGATCCCCTCGACGTCGATAACGGAGTCGAGGAATTCACGCAGCGGTTCAGTATCGAACAGGCCCTTCGGGGTCGGCGTGCGTCTGGGTCCGCGCCCCAGAGTCCAGAGCCAGCGCATGCTGCTGAGCCCGAGAGCACCGAGCTTGGTGTCGAACACTTTGTCGACCGTCAGCTTCCGCCAGAGAGCGCTCAGATCCTCGAGCACCGGGGGACCGCTCCCCTGGTGCCCGGCTATGAAGGCGGCGTTGATGGCGCCCGCCGACACGCCGGTGATGATCGAGAAATCGACATCGGATGCGCGCTCCGCCACGCAGGCCAGCACGCCGACCTGATAGGCCGCGCGCGCTCCACCTCCCGATAGTACCAGTCCGTACATCGCTTCTCTTTTTCCGGTCGATAGCTTGTGAAACCCGAACGTCGACGCTGCGGTTGGGAGTGGTGGGGCTGCCCAATACTGTAAGGTCGGCGAGCCGGGGACAAGCCCGTCAGGAAAATGTCGACAGGCGCCCGGTCCGTCGATATGTTGACGTTTTCGCAGAAGAAAGGAGTCTTCATGAACCTGTACCTGGTGAGGCACGGCCAGGCGGTGTCCAAGGACGAGGACACTCGGCGTCCCCTCGCCGAGGCCGGAGTGGAAACAGTGAAGCGCGTCGCGGCCTTCCTCGCCGATGCGGAAATCGCCGGCGTGACCGCGATTCACCACAGCACCAAGCTGCGAGCCAAACAGACCGCCCAGACCCTGGCCGAGGGTGCGGGGCTGCAAGCGTCGCTTGCCGAAGCCCCGTACCTGGAGCCGCTGGCGGATCCCGAGGAGGCGATCGATTCGCTGAGCTCGCATTCGGGCGGCGATCTGATGCTCGTCGGTCACCTGCCTCATTTGAACCGCCTGGCCTCGCGTCTGGTGGTGGGTACGGCGGAACGAGAGGCGTTCGACTTTGCCGCCGGTGGCGTGCTTTGCCTGCGGGCAGCCGGCGGCGACGCGGATTCATCCTGGCAGGTGGCGTGGTTCCTCGCGCCCGATCTGCTGACGGGCGGCGAGGCCTGAGATGTCCCTTCTGGATGGACTGCGGTTGGATGGACTGCGGTCGATACCGTCGCTCCTCTGGACCGACTACAGCCAGGTGGATGAGGAGTTTCGCGACGAGCTCCACGACCGCGGCCTCCTCGCCCTGCGCGTCATCGCCTGGCTGGCGATCCTGCTGGTCCTGTTGATCACGCTGTTCTTCCGCCACTTCGAAGCGGCGGAGCACCGGGGGGCGCTGCGTTTCGGCGAAGAGCTGACCAGCGTGGCCCTGGGCGCGCTCGGGCTGCTGATCTCGCGCACGAGCTGGGGCCGGGTCCATTCGCGTGGCCTCGCCGTCACGCTCGGCCTGCTGCTGGGCGTCATGGCGACGATAGACATGCTGACCTCCGGCGGTCACCAGTCGACGGTTTTCACCGCGCTGGTCATAATCGTCCTGGTCTCGGCGGCGGTATTCCCGCTGCGGCCCCTCTCGATGCTGCTGTACGGCCTGGCTTTCGCGGCGATGTTCGCGACCACCGCCTGGCTCGATCCGTCTCTGACCCTGCCGCTTCCACTGAGCTGGTACGAGCGGCTATTCCTGCTGCTGGTGATCAGCTTCATGGCAGCGGCCCTGAGAGTCATCCTGCTGAGGCTGCACCTGAGGGAGCACGAGAGCCGACGCGTGGTGGGGGAATCGCTGGAGGCGCTGCAGCGGACACAGGCGAACCTGATCGCGTCGAAGCGGGCGGCATCGCAGGGTCGATTGGCGGCGGCGTTGAGTCACGAGCTGAACAACCCCGTGTCTGTATTGGCGAGCAGTCAGTCGGTCTTGGAGCGCTATCTGGCCGAAGCGGTGGTGCGCTGCGAGCGCGGCGAGGGGCTGACGGAGACGCTGGAGCGATCGAGAGAGGTCGCGGCGAAGTGGCGCGAGGCCGTGGAGCGGATCGCGAAACTGGCGCGGCGCTTCGAGCGATTCAGTCAAATCGATTCCGCGCGACAGCGCTCGGTCGACGTGAACGAGCTGCTCGACGACGCCGTCGGGGTGCTGTCGGGCTCGTGGAAAGATGGGGTCCGTGTGGTGAAAGACTACGGTGACGTTCCGAAAGTGAACGCATACGCGGCGGGTCTCGGCGAGGTCTTCACGAACGTGCTGAGCAACGCCGCCAACGCGATCGACGGCGAGGGGGAGATCCGGGTCACGACCCGATATGGCAAAGGGTTGGTGTGGATACAGGTGGCGGACTCGGGCCGCGGGATCGAATCCGATCAGCTGACGGCCATCTTCGATCCCACCTTCCGAGTCGAGGACGGGCGGGTGAGTACCGGGTGGGGTCTTTTCATCTCTCGTCAGATCGTCCACGACCATCACGGCGAGTTTCATATCCGGAGCGAACCGGGAGAGGGGACCCAGGTCGAGATCTGTCTTCCGGCCGGCGGACGCAAGGATGGCTGACCCCTTGCCCGGCCCTATCTTCCCAGACGTCCAGACGCCTCGGTTCAGCCGATCGTGAAGGCGGAACGGTTGAAGACTCCGCGCCGATTATTTTCGGACCTGATCAGCGTTCAGCACGGGGAGCTGGCGAAGGCGCTCGCTCTCGCCGCCCTATATTTCCTCGTGATTTGCACGATCGGCATCCTGAAGCCGATCAAGAACGCCTTCGCCCTCGACGGCCTCGCCGACAGCCAGTTTTACAAGGTCTATCTGGTCAGCGCGGCGGTGACGCTGTTCGTGCTGCCGTACAACAAGCTGGCCGACCGGGTGCCCTGGCGTCGCCTGATCCCCTCGATTGCTCTCTTCTTCGCCCTGAACCTGCTGGCCTTCCGCGTCTTCTATCGGACGGGCAGCACCGCGTTCGGCGTGGTGTTCTACGGCTGGTACGATCTGTACGCGGCCGTGATGGTGACCCAATTCTTCATGGCCACGCAGCTGTTCCTCGATGCTCAGGCCGCGAAGCGATTCTACCCCATCGCGATCGCTGGCGGCTCGCTGGGCGGCGTAGCGGGCAGCGCGATCACCGGGTTCTTCGCCCAGACCGTGGGCGGCCCGAACCTGTTGCTCGTCGCCGCCGCCTTCGTCGTTGCGTTCGCGGCGGCCCTGCCGTTCTTCTGGCGCACCCGGCGGGTGAAGAAGGAGCGGGCGGGAACCGTCCGCGAGAAGCTGACCGCGGGCGAGCTCACCAGCCTGTTTCGCAATCGGCACGTCTTGCTGATCGCGGCGGCCGTCCTTCTCACCGTGCTGGTGAAACAGCTGGTCGATTACCAGTTCAACGAGATCTCGAAGGAAGTCTACACGAGCCGTGACGCCATCGGTGCCTTCCAGGGGAAGTTCTTCGCGGCCACGCAGTGGCTGCCGCTGATCGTGCTGGTCGCCTTGCGGCCTCTCCTGCAGCGCTGGGGCATCGCGCTGGTCGTTTTGATGCTGCCGGTCGTGCTGCTGGGGGCGAACCTGGCGCTGGCGCTGACGTGGAGTCTTTGGGCGGCGATTGGGGCGAAGGCGGGTGACATGGCGTTCCGCTATACGGCGGAGCGAGCCGGCCGCGAGATCCTGTACGTGCCGCTGCCTGAGAGCATCAAGTTGAAGGCGAAGGCGTACATCGACATGGCGGTGGAGAAGGGGCTGGGCAAGGTGCTTTCGGCCGGGCTGATCTTCATCGCCCTTCTATTCATGGATTACCGCAAAGTCGGTTACGTCGGCATCGCTCTGGGGGTCATCTGGCTGGTCGTGGCGCTGGCCGTCCGCGCCGAGTACGTTCGCAGCCTCGCTCGATCGATCCAGGGGCGCTTCGCCAGCTTCAAGGGCGTGTTCGCCTCGATGGCCGACGCTTCCACCATGCCGGCGATCCGGGAGGCGCTGGCCAGCGGCGACGATCGACAGATCGCGTTCGCCCTCGATCTGATCGAGCAGGTGGATCCAGGCAGCGCGCGTCAGACACTGGACGTGCTTCATGGCTTGCTCGAGCACCCTACGGCGCACATCCGTCAGCGCGCGCTGGTGCTGCTGGCGAGCTTCCCCGAGGACATCGATCTGACGGCGGTGCGCCGCAAGGCCGAAGATTCTGACCCCGAGGTGCGGCGCACCGCCGTACGGACCCTCTGTCAGGCCGATGACGCGGGACCCGAGGAAACGATGGGCACCCTGCTTCGCTCGCAGGAGCAGGCGGTCCGTTTGGCGGCTCTATCCTGCCTGGCGGAGGACGAGGAAGCGACCGCTGCGGCCCGGTCGGGGAGTGGCCTGATCGACCGCCGCGAGTTCGAGGAGCGGCTGGAGCGCGCCCGATCCGATGGGCGCCAGGCGAAGCGTGAGGCCGCGCTTTCGTTGTTGGCTGTGAGACACGACCGGGGCATCCGGCCCAAGGATGTGCTCGGCCCTCTGCTCCGCGACCGCGATACCGCGGTGGTGGCCACGGCGTTGCTGGTGGCGGGCCGGTTGGGAATCCGCGAGTTCGTGCCGCGCATCGTCAACGCGTTGGGCGTCGCCGAGACTCGGGATGCCGCCCGCAAAGCTCTGGTCGTGCAGGGCGAGCGGGTGGAGGGGACGCTTTCCGACTACCTGCACGACGAGACCGTCGAGCTGGCGGTGCGCTGGAACATCCCGTCGGTGATGGCGAGGATCCCCGGCCAGGCCACTATAGATGACACGCTTCGCTTTCTGGCATCGGTTCCGCCCGATCGCCTGCTTCGCTTCCGCACGCTCAAAGCGCTGAACAAGCTCCGGGCACGGGACCCGGATCTGGCTTTCGATTCGGAACTGGTTCTCTCCACTCTGGAACGCGAGGTCGAATCGAACCGCCGTTACGCGGAGGCTCGGGGTGCGTTGCGCGCTCACCGCGAAGGTGGGGCCGCCCGGGACCTTCTGGTCCAGGCGATCTCCGAGGCGTGGCAGGCCGGTCGCGAGCGGATCTTCCGACTCCTGGGTTTGCTGTACCCGGAGGAGGAGATCTACCGTTCGTATCTGGCCCTCTCGGCCGGGAGCTCGACGGCGCGGGCGAACGCCGAGGAGTGGCTGGAACAGACGCTGGGCCGATCGTTGTTCTCTAGGTTGGGCCCGGCGATTCAGGAGCGGGAGGGGACGGGCGCAGGCGGCCTCAGCCTGCGGGACGTCCTCACCGAGATCGCGGCGGACGACGACATGTGGCTGGCGAGCACGGCGGCGTGGGCGATCGCGGAATCGCAGGCCGATTGGGCGCTGGAAGAGCTCCGCCGGCTGCGCGACTCGCCCAGCGCCGAGCTCAGCTTCGTGGCGGAGCGAGCGATCGCCGAGATGGAACGGGAAACGGGTGACAGGCCGGCGGAGGGCCTTGATGACATGAACCTCATTGAAAAAGTCTTCCTCCTGCAACAAGTTGATCTGTTGCAGGACGCACGGAGCGAGGACCTGGCGCTGCTGGCGTCGATCGCGGAAGAGGTGGATGTCGAATCGGGCGCCTTGCTGATCGAGCAGGGCGAGCCGACCGACGCGCTCTACGTGGTGATCGACGGGGCGGTCGAGTTGAAGCGCGAGGGTGAGCGCGTGCTGACGGCGCAGGAGGGAACGCCGTTCGGGACATGGGCTCTGATCGACGAGTCGCCGAGCCTGGTCACGGCCCGAACGGCCGAAGCCAGCCGGTTGCTGCGCATCACGCGCGACGACTTCTACGATCTGCTCGCGGATCACGGCGAGTTGACCCGCGACTTGTTGAAAGGTCTGGCCCGGCGCGTCAGAACCCTGGTGACTTAAAGTGGAAGAAGGAGAGATGACGGAGGAAAGCGAAGCCAGGATCCTCCTGGTAGATGACGAAGAGATGGTCCTCACGGCGCTCAGAAGTTTTCTGCAGCTGGAGACCCCTTACGAGGTCGTGACGCACACGTCCCCACTCGATGCGCTCGAGAGTGTCAACGGCCAGCCGATCGACGTGGTGATCGCCGATTTCATGATGCCGGAGATGGACGGCGTGACCTTTCTCAAGGAAGTCAGGGACCGGCGACCGGAGGCGACGCGGATACTGCTTACCGGCTACGCCGACAAGGAGAACGCGATCCGCGCCATCAACGAGGCCGGCCTCTACTATTACCTCGAGAAGCCGTGGGATAACGAAAAGCTCCAGGTCATCGTTCGCAACGGGGTGGAACGGGCCGCGCTCTTCCGCGAGCTCGACGCCCGGGCCAGCGAGCTTGAATCCGCCCACGACGACCTGGATGGCATCAGGAAACGACTGATCAAAGCCCTGCTATGAGCGATCAGGATCGCGGCTCGCTGCAGCAGCTGATGGCCGGACTGGCGCACGAGCTCAATACTCCGCTCGGCGCTATCCAGAGCAATCGGGACGTCCTGAATCGCGCCGTCGCCAGGATTTCCGACATCCTGGCCGATGGGGTCGTGGATGATGAGGAGATCGAGCACGTCCGGAGCCTGGCCCAAACGATCTCCGAGGTGATCGAGATCGATCAGGTCGCGGTTGACGTGATCGCCCAGCTGGTGGCCAGCGTGCGAAACTGCTGGCGACCGGACGAGCACGAAAAGCGCTGCGTCGATCTGCACCGGGGCATCGACAGCACGCTACTCCTGCTGCGGCACGAGCTGAAGAATCGGATCAAGGTGGAAAAGGAATACGGGAAGCTGCCGCCCGTCTTTTGCTATCCCGGCCAAACGAACCAGGTGTTCATGAACCTGCTCCTCAACGCGAGCCAGGCCATCGAGGGCGAGGGCAAGATCACGATACGTACCTACGAGAAGGATGGGCACGCCGCGGTCGAGATCAGCGACACGGGTTCGGGTATCGAGTCGGATTCTATCGATCGGATCTTCGACAGTGGATTCACCACCAAGGGGACCCGGTCGGGAATGGGGCTCGGGCTACGGATCTGCCGCGAGATCATCGAGCGGCAGGGCGGTGCAATCGAGGTGGAGAGCACCGTCGGCAAAGGCTCGAGCTTCCGGGTCACCCTACCGCTGGGGGGTTGCGAAGAGGTGGCAGGCGACCTTTAGGCCTTTCGGGGAAACTCTCGAAAACCGACACGAACAATATGACAGCGAAGCCGGCGGCGGTTTGCGCCCTCCGCCCCGTGGAAGAGCAGGCCGACATGGCTGAACATGGCTGACGGGAGACAGCTCGAGTTCGAGCCCATCACCGTACTTTACAACAGGCGCGACGACGAGATACTGAGGCGCGGCGGGCGAACGATATGGGGCGACCTGGCGCCGGAGGAGGAAGGACGGATCCGCGCCGAGCACGACCAGGTCCCCTACACGTACGGCTTGTTCATTCAGTCGAAGGACGGGCGGGCGATCGACAGCCAGGTGGGGGGCGTCGGTCGCATGTCGGGTGTGCCGGCGGACCGCTATGGGCAGTTGGAGCTGAGGGCCAGCGTCGATGCGTTCCTGGTCGGCGGAGCGACCTTGCGCGCCGACCGCACGTCGGGCGTGCTGGTCATCCCGGAGCTGATCAAGCGCCGCAAGAAGGAGCGTGGCGACGTGGCGCCGCTCAACGTCTTCTTCTCGGCCTCGGGCGACATCCCGGCGGACCTGCCGGTCTTCTGGATGCACGACGTGAGGACAGCGATCTTCGTGACCGAGCGCGCCGCCGCACGGGCGAAGGAGCTCCGCATGCTGACCCGGGACGTCACGGTCGTCGGCTCCGAGTCCCCGCTGAAAGAGGTCTGGAACGTGCTCTACCGACGCGGCGTCATGAGCATCGGGTTCGAAGGTGGCCCGAAGCTGATGGGGATGGCCCTGCGCGACCGACTGGTCCACGAGCTGCTCCTCACCCACTCGCCTCTCGTGCTGGGCGGCAACGGACCGAGCTTCGCTGAGACCGNNCACCACCCACCACCCACTACCCACTACCCACCACCCACTACTGTCCTTTAAACTCCGGCTTCCGCTTCTCGAGGAACGCCGCCACGCCCTCCTGCATGTCCTCGGTGGAGAACAGCATCCCGAACCAGGCCTTTTCGAACCGCAATCCCGCGTCCAGCGGCATCTGCCAGGCGGCGCGGACGCTCTCCTTGGCCGCCTGGAGCGCGGCGGGGCTCTTCTCGGCGATCTTCGCCGCCAGTTCCATCACGTGGTCTTCGAGCTCGTCGTGGGGAACGACCTCGTCGACCAGTCCCATGCGCTCGGAGGTCGCGGCGTCGATGATCTCGCCGGTATAGATGAGCCGCATGGCCCGACCCTGGCCGATCAGCCGCGGCAGCCGCTGCGTGCCGCCACCACCGGGGATGAGGCCCAGCTTGGTCTCCGGCTGTCCGAGTTTCGCCTTGTCGCTGGCGACCCGAATGTCGCAGGCCAGGGCCAGCTCGCAGCCGCCGCCCAGGCAGAAGCCGTTGATCATGGCGATGACCGGCTTGGGGAAGCGCTCCACGGCCGTGTAGATGTCCCCGGTCTGGATGTAGTGGTAGCCTTCGACCGCCGACTTGCCTTTGAACTCGGCGATATCCGCACCCGCGATGAACGCCTTTTCGCCGGCGCCCCGGAGCACGACAACCCGGACCTCGTCGTCCCGACGCAGCTGCTCCAGCGCCATCGCCACCCCCACCCGGACGTCCGGGCTCAGCGCGTTCATCTTCTCGGGCCGGTTCACCGTGATAATCGCGACCCGGTCCTTCGTCTCGATCAGAACGACATTATTCTTCTCCGCCATCTCGAGCTCCTCCTCAGTCGTTGTCCCAGCGATAAAAGCCTTCGCCCGTCTTTTTGCCGAGCTTCCCGTCGGCCACCATGCGCTTCAGGAGATCCGATGGCCGCCACCGCTCCTCGCCGGTCTCGTTGTACATGTACTCGGCGATGTGGAGGCGCACGTCCAATCCTATGAGGTCCGCCAATCGGAACGGGCCCATCGGATGTCCGTAGCCGAGCTCCATGGCGGTATCGATGTCCTCGACGCTGGCCACGCCCTCCTCGAGCATTCGAATCGCCTCCATGCCGAGGATCAGGCCCAGCCGACTGGAAGCGAAGCCCGGCGCGTCCTTGACGACGATGCACGTCTTGCCCATCGCCTCACCGACCGTCCGGGCGCTGGCGATCGCGGATTTGGACGTGTAACCCGTGCGGACGATCTCCAGCAGTTTCATGATGTGCACCGGATTGAAGAAGTGCATGCCGAGCACCTGGGTGGGCCGTTCGGTCGCGGCGGCTAGCCGGGTCACGCTGAGCGACGAGGTGTTCGTCGCCAGCACGGCGTCCCCCGGGGCGAGCCGGTCGAGCTCGGCGAAGATCTCTTGCTTGAGGTCGAGCTTTTCAGGGGCCGCTTCGATGATGAGCCCCGAACCCGCCGCAGCCGTCTCGAGGTCGGTCGTGGTCGTCAGGCCCGCCAGGGCCCGCTCGCGGACTGATGTCTCGACCTTGCCGAGCTTGACGCCCTTGTCGAGGTTGGCACGGATCCGGGCGACCGCCTTTTCCAGGGCCGTGTCGTCGACGTCGTAGAGTACGACCTCGTAACCGGCCATCGCGCCGACCTGCGCGATGCCGTGCCCCATCGCGCCGGCGCCCACCACGCCGATCCGTTCGATGCCGGCGCTGTTCTTCGGGCTCACGAGGGACCCTCCTTTCTGAATCGGGGCTCACGTTTTTCGACGAAGGCCGCTATCCCTTCTTTGCCGTCGGGGGAGAGACCGCATTGAAGCTGTGCGGCGAGCTCGAAGTCGAGCATCTCATCCATGGTCGCGTCCAGGCTCTGGTGCACGGCGATCTTCGCCAGGCGCAGCGCCAGCTGCGGCTTGTCGGCGAGCTGGCGGGCCAGCGCTTCTGTCTCCTCCGCCAGCCGCTCGTGGGGAACCACGCGGTTGAAGAGGCCCAGACGGTGCGCCTCGTCGGCCGGGACCATCTCTCCGGTGAAGATCAGCTCTGCCGCCGCTGCGGGACCCACCAGCCGCGGCAGGAAGTAGCTGCCGCCCCAGTCGGGATGCAGGCCGATGCGGTTGAACGTCTGGCCGATGGCAGCCCTGTCGCTGGCGATTCGGATGTCGCAGGCGAGCGCCAGGTTGGCGCCGCCGCCAGCGGCCGGTCCGTTGACCGAGGCGATGACAGGCTGGGGCGCGTTGCGTATCCCGGTGACCACGGCACGTCCCGCTTCGACCAGGTCACGCAGCGCTTCCTCGTCGCCGTCGTCGGCGATCTGCTTCAGGTAAGTCACATCGGCGCCGGTGCAAAAGCCACGGCCGGCGCCGGTGATGACGATGACGCGCACCTTTTCGGCGGCCGCCAGCTCGCTGACCGCGGCGGCGAGCTCCTGTCGCATCTGATCGGCGAAAGAGTTCAGCCTGTCAGGACGGTTCAGCGTGATCGTGCCGATCCCGTCCGTGACCGAGACGAGGATGTCAGAATAACGCAACGAGGACCTCCCGTTGGAAGCGCGAACTCGTGGATTAGAATGCCCGGAGCAGTCAGCGGCGGCAAGGCCGGAAGCATCGTCTCCGACCCGAGCCGCCACGCGCCGAATCGGGGGGGTCAGGAGGTGGCGGGCAGCGATGCCAGCAGCTCTCGGGCCTCCGCCGCCGGCTCGTACACGGGATCGGCGTCGGCCCAGATCCTCAACGCGGTCTCGAGATGCCGGCGGGCCCGGGCGGCCTCGTCCATCTCGGCGTACACTCGCGCGAGCTCCGTGTGGGCGCGCGCGTCATAGGGGCTCACGCTCAGCGCCCGCCGCAGGCTCGCCTCCGCGGTGGCCAGGTCTCCGATCTGCCGGTGACATTCCCCGATACGGCGGTGGATCCCGATGCTCGTCGGCTCCAGCTCGAGCGCCCGCTCGTAGCTGATCAGCGCCTGCTCGCAATTGCCGCGCAAAGCCAGAGCGCGGCCTTCGCCGCTGATCTGCATCCAGCGCAGCGCCTCGATGCCCAGGCCGGCGATCAGGCGTTCGATGCCGGCGCTGGCCCCCTCTATCTCGTCGGCATCGTCGAGCGCTTGCGCGATCTGCATGCGACCCAGTGGCAGTACGAGGTCGAGCGGCGGCTCCAGGCGCTGTTCGACGGCTGCCAGCGTATCGTAGGCGGCCTGGACCATGCCGGCGTCGACATACACGTCCAGATCGAAGAGTTTCGTTTGTGCCGCCAGTAGCGGTGGTTGGCTGCCCTCGGCCTCAGTCCACTTCCGATGCATGTACTCGACCGCGCGCCGCAGCTGGCCGCGTCGATGGTAGTACGCTCTGAACGCGTTGAGTGCGGCAACGCGCTCCTGGGTCGTCACCGCCGCCTCCAGCGCCTCCTCGAGGTGCTCCAGGGCCGCGTCGAGCCGGCCCATGTTGTATTCGGCCCAGGCGTGATCCAGGATCACCCCCGAGTCGTTGGGATCGATCAGCGCGGCCCGCTGGAAGTAATCGTATGCCGCTTCGTGGTCGCCCTGCAGACGGCTCAGGGTGCCGAGGTTGGTAAACGAGCGTGCCTCGTTGGGAAACTGCTCGGCGTAGCGCTCGAAATAGCTTCGCGCCTGTTCGAATTCGCCTTGCGCCTGGTACAGGATGCCGATCGTGCGCAACGCCCCATAACGACTCGGATCGAGCTCGAGGGTGCGCTTGTATTCCGAGATGGCTTTTTCGCGCTCCCCGTTATCGGCGTAGAGCGCCGCCATCAGTTGGTGCGCGGCCAGGTCGTCCGGGTACAGCTCGGCGTACATTTCGGCCACCGCGATCGACCTGTCGATGTCTTGCTTGACGAATCGGTAGTACGTGGATCGGACCTCGAACTGGACGCGCTCCGGCAATTTGTAGGCGTGAGCTATCGTTGTCTCGATCGACTCTCGCGCGGTCCCCATGTCGTTGCGCAGGAGGGAGTTCGTGTAATTGTAGAAGTGGGCGAAAGCGTACGTCGAGTCCTCACTCACCGCTCGTTGCAGGTGCTCGGCGCTAGCCTCCCAATCTTCTTTCATGATCATCGTGTACCGACCGGCCATCGCGGCGCGGAAGGCAGGGAGCGACGCCGTATGGATCTCGGCGAGCGGCAGGTCGGGCGTCTCGTTGAGATGCGCTTCGGGGATCTCGAGGTCCTGCCGCAGGGCGACCGAGATGCGGTCGACGAGGACGAACACGTNNCGATCTCATCCGCTTCCTCGCGCACCGAGCCAGTGACGAAATGGTCGAGGTGGAGGTTCTCCGCTATCTGCCGCTTCAGCGCGAGGGGCACACCGGTGCCGTCGAAGTAACCGGCTTGTTTGAGCTGATCGGAGATCCCGGCCTCCAGGTTGGCGATCCCCTCGGCCGATTGAACCTCGAGGAAGATGTCCTGGCTGAGGTCGTCCTGTAGCCCCCAGGCCGTGGCGTAACCCAGCCAGTCGAGCGCGGTGTCGGATGAGACATTGTCGAAGAAGTAGATGGCAATGCGCTTGCGAAACTCGGACTTCGGCACCACCCGCTCCACCGCCACTCCGGCCTCGTTCTCGACCGTCACCGATTCCGTCGCGGCGCCCAGCTCCTTGCCGAAGAAGACCAGAAACAGCACCGCGGCGGCCGCGACCACGTTCACGGGGATCCCGATCTTCTCGACCAGCGTCCAGCGATCGCGCCCGGGCGCACCGTGGAACCAGGCGAGCAGAAGGATGGTCGGCGTCATCAGGGCCCAGGTGAGCAGAGCGAAATCCGGCAGGTGAGGGGAGAGCAGGTATCGGTTGACCAGGAAATCGCAGAACTCGAGGGCGGCCCAGCCCGCCGCCAGGTAGACGCCGAGGATCTGTGGGACGCGTCGCCGCAGAATCTCGCTGCCCGGGTTCGCGGCCATCAGTCGTTCCTTTCGCTTTCAGCGCCGACGCGCGAGCCCGAGCTCAGCGCCTCCAGCTCGCGGCGCGCCTCCCGGGCCGGCTCGAACCCGGGATCCGCGTTCGCCCACGTGTCGAGGGCGACCCGCAGATGCCGCCGCGCGCTCTCCCGCTCGCCCCGCTTCGCCTCAACCCGGGCCAGTTCCAGATGCCCTCTGGGGTGATACGGATACACGGCCAGCAGGCGCTCGAGCTCTCTCCGCGCGGCATCGTAGTCGCCCAGCTTGCGATGGCAGCGGCCCAGATCTTCCCAGATGCCGATGTTGCGCGCGTCGAGCTCCAACACCCGGTCGTAGCTTATGATCGCCTGCTCGCAGTCGCCCCGCAGCTCCAGGACCCGTCCCTGCGCGTACACGTGCAGCGCTCGCAGCTCCTCGAGGCCGAACGCCTCGATCAGGCGGTTCAGGCCCGGCAGCGCGGCCTCGATCGAGTCCGCCACCTCCAGCTCCAGGTACATCTCCAACCGGCCCATGGGCAGAAGCACATCGAACGGAGGCGAGAGCTGGTCCGCGATCGCGGCCAGCGAGTCGCGCGCCGTCCGAACCTGCCCGGCCTCCACGTAGGTGTCGATGTCCTGGAGCTTGCCCTGCAGCACCACGAACGGCGGTTGATGTTGCTCCATCTCGTCCCAGGAGTCGTGCATCGCCTCGATCGCCGGGCCGAACTGGGCCCGCGACCGGTAATATGCCTGCATCGCCGCGTAGACCTGCTGGCGCTGCTGGGCGGTCACGGCGTTCGCGAGGGCCTCCTCGTAGATCTCGAGAGCCGCGTCGAAGTTGCCCAGGTTACGCTCCAGGTGCCCGAGCTGAATCTGCGCCGCCACGTTGCCCGGATCGACCACCGTCGCCTTCTCGAACGCCTCACGCGCCACCTCGTGCTCCCCGATCAGCATGCGGAGCCGGCCGAGAGAGATGAGCGACTGCGGGTCGGTCGGCGCCTTCTCTGCGTAGCGCGTCAGGTAGGCGAAGGCGGTGTCGAACGCGCCGCTGGCCGCGTACAGATCGGCAACCTGCCTCAGGACATCGATCCGTCCAGGATCCAGCTCGAGCACCCGAAGCAGCGACTCGATGGCCCGACGGCGGTCGGCGAGGGCGGTATAGAAGCGGGCCAGTGTCTCGTGAGCCTGAATGTCTTGGGGATAAAGCTCGGCGTGCATCCCCGCGGCGGTCAACGCTTTCGAGATGTTCTGGCGGACGATCCAGTAGTACGCCGCTTTCGCCGACAGCTGGCTGGGCTCCGGCAGCTTGTACAGCAGGCCCATGGCCGTGTCGATCGCGTCCTCGGCCTCCTGCATCCGGTTCAGGCTGAGGTACGCCTCGAACAGCGTCAGGTGGGCGAGGGCGAACTGTGGGTCATCGCTGACCGCGGCTGCCAGCTGGACGGCGCCCGTCTCGAAGTCGTTGTCGATCAGCATCGCACGCAGCGCGTCCGCGAAGGAGCGGAAGGCGGGGAGCGATGAGGTCAGGATCTCGGAGACGGGAAGATCGGTGACCTCTTCCAGGTGTCCGCTGGGCAGGTCGAGGTCCTGCTTGAGCTGGAGCGCCATTCGATCGACGAGCGCGAAGATGTCATCGCCCGTGAACGTGCGCTCCTGGACCAGGTTACCCCGCTCCGACTCGTAGAGCCGGGTAGTCACCGCCAGCTGGCCGTCGGCCCGGCCCAGTTCGCCGCTGACGAAGTACGACAGGTTCAACTCTTCGGCGATGTCCTTTTTGAGGGCCAGCGAGACGCGCAGCCCGTCGGGGATGCCACGCTCGCGCAGCCTGTCGATCACTATCTGCGTCGGCCGCGTGTCGATGAACATATCCTGCTCGAGGTCGTACTCGAGCGCCCAGGGGATCCCGTACTGGAGCCAGTCGAGGGCCGTGTCGTCGGTCGCGTTGTCGAAGAAGTAGGTCACCACGCTCTCGCGAAACTCCCCCTTCGGCACCGTGCGCTCGACCTGCTGGCCCGCCTCGTCCTCGATCGTCACCGATCGGGTCGTGGCGCCAAGATCTTCGCCCGTGAAGCTGATGAGCAGCACGACGGCGGCCACGCCCAAGTTCACCGGGATGCCGATCTTCTCCACGCGAGTCCAGCGATCGGCCCCGGGGGCGCCGTGAAACCAGGTGAGCATCAGGAGGGTGGGGAGCAGCAGCGCCCAGACGACCAGGACGAAATCGGTGAGCTGTGGCGAGAGCAGGTAACGGTTCACCAGGAAGTCGGTGAACTCGAGGGCCGCCCACCCGGCGGCCAGGTAAGCGCCGAGGAACTGTGGAACCCGACGTCGGAGCAGTTCTTTGAAGACGCGCGAGATCATCTAATATCCGTTCAGACCGGCTGACTGGATCGCGATCATCCTCGCCAGTTCACCTGATCGCCGACCCATCGCTGCGTGATTCACGTGACCGCGACCTGATCGTGACGTGATCATCGCGATCGACGCGGGTCATCACTTCTCTCGCTCGACGATTGTCGCGATCCCCTGGCCGACGCCGATGCACATGGTGCACAGCCCGTAGCGAGCTTCGCGTCGACGCATCTCGTGGACCAGCGTGGTCAGCAATCGTGCGCCCGTGCAGCCGAGCGGGTGGCCCAGCGCGATGGCGCCGCCGTTCACGTTGGTCTTCTGCCAATCGAGCCCCAGCTCGCGGATGCAGGCCAGCGCCTGGGCCGCGAACGCCTCGTTCAGCTCGACCAGGTCAATCTGGTCGATCGTCAGGCCGGTACGTTCGAGCAGCTTGCGAGTCGCCGGGATCGGCCCGATCCCCATGCAGTCGGGCGCGACGCCGGCGACGGCGGAGCCGACGATGCGCGCCATGCCCGAGAGGCCCAGAGCGTCGGCGCGCTCGCGGCTGACCACCAGCAGCGCCGCGGCGCCGTCGTTGAGACCGGACGAGGTGCCGGCGGTAACGGTCCCGCCCTTCTTGAAGGCCGGCTTCAGGCCGGCCAGCGCTTCGGCGCTGGTGTCGGGCCGCGGGTGCTCGTCGGTGTCGACGATCACGGGATCCCCTTTGCGGCGCGGCACAGGGACCGGCACGATCTCGTCGTCGAAACGGCCCGCCTCGATGGCCGCCAGCGCGCGCTGCTGGCTCTCCAATCCCATTACGTCCTGATCGGCCCGAGAGATTCCGTACCGCTCGGCCACGACCTCGGCGGTGGCGCCCAACGGGATGGTCCAGTCGTCGGGCATCTCCGGGTTCACGAAGCGCCAGCCGAGCAGCGAGTCGGCCACTTCGGGCGCACCGCGGGGATAGCCACGCTCCGGCTTGAGCATCACGAACGGCGCGCGCGACATGCTCTCCACGCCGCCGGCGACGAAGACGTCGCCCTCGCCGACCCGGATGGCGTGGCCGGCGCTCACGACCGCCTGCAGCCCCGAGCCGCAGAGCCGGTTCACCGTGAGCCCGGCGGCCTCGATGGGGAGTCCCGCGAGGAGAGCGGACATGCGGGCCACGTTGCGGTTGTCTTCGCCCGCCCCGTTCGCGCACCCCATGATGACGTCTTCGATCTGGTCGACGGGCACGCGGGTGCGCTCGACCAGGGCCTTTATCGCCAGGGCGAGGAGATCGTCGGGCCGCACGGCGGCGAGGGCGCCGCCGTGGCGGCCCACCGGAGTGCGCACCGCATCGATGATCAGCGCGTCGCGTGGGTCCGGGGTGTGGCGGGTGCGTGTCATGTCAGCCAATGTCGACCCAGACGCTCTTCACCTGGGTGTACCCCTCGAGGGCGTGCATCCCCAGGTCGCGTCCGAAGCCGCTCTGCTTGTAGCCGCCGAACGGCGCGGCCGGGTCGTAGCGGTTGTACGTGTTGACCCAGACCGTGCCCGCCTGCAGCGCGTGGGCGACCCGGTGGGCCTTGGTTATGTCGCGGGTCCAGACGCCCGCGGCCAGCCCGTAGATCGTCTGGTTGCCGAAGGCGATGGCTTCGTCCTCGTCGGCGAAGCTGAGCGTGGCGACGACCGGTCCGAAGATCTCCTCGCGGGCGATCTTCATCTCCGGTTTGACCCGGTCGAAAACGGTGGCCTCGACGTAGTAGCCGGCTCGATCGACCCGGCTGCCGCCGGTCACCAGCTCGGCGCCCTCATCGCGTCCAGCGTCGATATAGCCCAGGACCCGCTCCATCTGGCGCTGGGACGCGATGGCCCCCAGCCGCGTGGATTTGTCGAACGGATCGCCGGGAGTGAGCTTCTTGGCCCGGCCGGCGAGCGCCTCCACGACCTGGTCGTGGACGCTCTCCTCGACGAACAGACGCGAACCGGCGGCGCACACTTCGCCCTTGCCGTAGAAGATTCCGCTCGCTGCCCCGCGGGTCGCCGACTCGATGTCCGCATCGGCGAAGATGATGTTGGGGGACTTGCCGCCCAACTCGAGAGAGACACGCTTGAGCGTCGGCGCCGCCTCGCGCATGATCTCCTTGCCGACCTCGACCGAGCCGGTGAACGCGATCTTGTCCACCCCGGGATGACGGACCAGTGCGGCACCCGCGGTGGGTCCGAAGCCGGACACGACGTTCACCGCGCCGGCCGGAAAGCCGGCTTCCTGCACCAGCTCCGCCAGCTTGAGCGCGCTGAGCGGCGTGTCCTCCGCCGGCTTCAGGATCACCGTGTTCCCGCAGGCGAGGGCGGGCGCGATCTTCCAGCTGGCCAGCGACAGCGGAAAGTTCCACGGCACGATGCAGCCGACCACACCCAACGGCTCGCGTCGCGTGTAGGCGTGGACGCCGGGGCCCACCGGCAGGATCTCGCCGTGCACCTTGTCGGCCCAGCCGCCGTAGTAGCGCAGGACCGTGGAGACCTCGGGGAGGTCGACCTTGCGCGATTCGAAGTAGGTCTTGCCGTTCTCCAGCGTCTGGATCCGCGCCAGCTCGTCGGCGCTCTCGTCCACCAGCTCGGCCAGTCTGAAGAGCAGCTGACCGCGCCCCCGCGGCGACAGCCTCTGCCAGTCGTCGGACTCGAACGCCGCCCGTGCCGCCTCCACGGCGCGGTCGATGTCCGCGTCCTTCGCCTCCGCCACGTCGGCCAGCTTCTCCGCTTTCGCCGGGTTCTCGACCGGGAAGGTCGAACCGTCGGCGGCGTCGATGAACTCGCCCGCGATGAAAAGCTTCGTCTGCAATTCCACAGCCAACTCCTTAGAGGCGGTAAGGGGTANNCACTCCATACCCCTGACCGCCTCTCACCCACAACCCACCACCCACCACCCCTTACCGTCTTCAACTTCCACTAAACTCCGCCTGACGCTTCTCCACGTACGCCGCCAGCCCCTCTTTCGCGTCCTGCGACTCGAACAGCTGCTGCTGCATCTCCCGCTCGATGGCGAGCCCTTCGCCGAACGGGACCTCGAGACCGCTGCAGACCGCGCGCTTGATCCGGCCCACCGCCTTCGACGCCTTCTTGGGCGGCACGAACTGACCGGCGTACTCGAGCACCTGGTCCCAGAATCCGTCCGCTTCGATGATCTGGTTCACCAGCCCCAGTTCGAGGCCACGCTCGAAGCCGAACGTCTGGCCCGTCGCCATCAGCTCGATCGCCTTCGACTTACCAACCAGCCGGCCCAGTCGCTGGGTTCCGCCGGTGCCGGGCAGAACGCCGAGCGACACCTCGGGCAACCCGATCTTGCCACCATCCTGCTTGGCCAGCCGAATGTCGGCGGCCAGCGCGATCTCGAGGCCGCCGCCCACGGTGTGCCCGTTGAGCGCCGCGATCACCAGCTTGGGCGTCTGCTCCAGCCGGTTCAGCGTCTCGTTGGCGTGCAGGCAGAAGTAGTACTTGAAGTACGGGTCCGCCTGCTGGAGCATGTTGATGTCGGCGCCGGCGCAGAAGAACTTCTCGCCGGCCCCGCGGATCACGATGACGTGGACGCTCTCGTCGAACCGCGCCTCGAGGATCGCGTCGTCCAGCTCCCGCATCATCTCGTACGTATAGGTGTTTGCTGGCGGATCGTTGAGCTCCACGATCCCGATCCCGTTTTTGACGCTGTAGTGAACCAACTTCCCCTTGTCACTCATGTGTTTCCTCCACTCTCGATGGTTGGGCCTCAACTTCTTACTGCTCAACTCTTTACTCTTTTACCTCTCCCCACTTCCCACGGCTTACCGTCTACGCGCTCCCGTGAACCCCCCGGCGAACAGCCGATAGAGATGTTCGGCCAACCGCTCGGTGGGCACGTTGCTCCCCGGTCGATACCAGGCGTAGATCCAGTTCATCATGCCGAACAGGGCGAAGGTCGCCACGTTGAGCGGCACGACGTCTCCGCCCCCGGTGAAACGGCGCACCTCCCTGAGGATCTCGGTGCAGAGGTTCGAATATTCCAGCCGCCGCTCGCGTATCTTCGTCCGGTATTCTCCCTCCAGCGCGTCGTACTCCTGGGTGATGACGCGCATCGCCGCCATGTTGCTGACGTAGAAGCTCACGTGGTTGTGAACCAGCGCTCGCAGCTTCTCCTCCGGGTTGTCGAGATCTTCCAGCTTGTCGCGGAGCGAATCGACGATCCGGCGCAGGCTGCGCTCCTGGATCATGTACAGCAGCTCTTCCTTGCTGGAGAAGTAGTAGTAGAGCCCGGACAGGCTCACGCCGGCCTTTCGAGACAGGTCACGGATCGAAGCGTGGTGGTACCCCTTGTCGGCGAAGATCGTGGCGGCGACGTCGAGCAGCCCCTGGAGCTTTTCCTCGTAATCGTGGGATGTGGACGTCGAGTTCTGGGCCATGCCGGCAGCCGTGATCCGTGGGAGACGCGTCTGGGTTTGCGGGTTAGGTCGAACGCTCGATCGGTGAACCTATCCGGCGACGCGGATCGATGTCAAGCGACCCGGTGCCCACGCGGGCGGAGAACGGGGTGTTTGCCGGGTCATCGCCGGGGCTGTAGATTCGAGTTCTACGCTGATATCGTAGGGGGACCGCGCGTCTCTTCGTCCTCCAGACCTTCGGCCCGATCGGTTTACGGCCATGAAAGCGCAGCGATTGGTATTACCGCGAGCACTCGGGATCCTCACGCTCACGCTCATCGTCACACCGCTATCGGCATCCGCACAGTCGCGAGTGCACCGGATCCCGATCGAGGGGACCATCGACCGGGGTCTGGGCCCGTACGTGGAGCGGGCGATCGAGGAGGCCCAGGAGGCTGGCGCGCGATTCGCCCTGCTGGACATAAACACGCCGGGGGGTCGTGTCGATGCGGCGTGGCAGATCGTCGACGCGATCCAGGGTGCGCAGCTTCCGGTCTACGCGTACATCGATCGGGCGCTGTCGGCCGGTGCGATGATCGCGCTGGCGACGGATGCGATCTATATGAGGCCGGGCGCTTCGCTGGGCGCGGCGACGCCGGTTCTGGGTAGCGGTGAGAAGGCGTCGGAGAAGATGGTGAGCGCGATGCGCTCGGAGTTTCGGGCGTTGGCCGAGGCGAGGGGACTCGATCCTCGAGTCGCCGAGGCGATGGTGGACGAGACGATCGAGGTGCCCGGCGTCGTGGAGGCGGGCCAGCTGCTGACGCTGACGGCCTCCGAGGCGGTGTCGCTGGGGTACGCCAGTGGGGTTTACGCCGAGTTGGACGATCTGTTCGCCGGTCTGGATGTGGAGGGTGCCAGCGTGGTAACGGCGCAGGTCAACTGGGCCGAAAGCATCGTTCGCTTCCTGACCAACCCCGTCGTGGCCCCACTGCTCCTGACGCTCGGCTTCCTGGGGCTGCTGTTCGAGGTCAAGACGCCCGGGTTCGGCTTCGGCGGGCTGGCGGGCCTGGTCGGGCTGGGCCTGTTCTTCGGTGCCCACCTGATCGTCGGCCTGGCCGGGCTGGAGGAGCTCATGCTCATCCTGGGGGGCATCGTGCTGGTCGGTCTGGAGGTGTTCGTGATACCCGGCTTCGGAGTGGCGGGCGCCCTGGGCATCCTGGCCCTCGGCGCGGGTGTCGTGCTCTCGATGCTGGGCCGGTTCCCGACCATGATGGACATGGGAATCGCTGCCATGGTGGTGGTCGCGGCGATGCTGTTTACAGGAGTGTCGGCGTACGCGTTCCTGCGGCATCTGAGGTGGGGGCGCAAGCTGGGCGGCATCTTTCTGCGCGAGTCGACGAGCCGGGAGCTGGGCTATATCTCCGGCGATGTCCGTTCGGATCTGATCGGTCGGCGCGGGCGCGCGGTCACCAGCCTGCGGCCCACCGGCGTGGGGGTGTTCGGGGACGAGCGGGTCGACATCGTGAGCGAGGGTCCGTGGATCGAGGTCGGCAGCGAGATCGAGATCGTCAAATCGGAGGGTTATCGGCACGTCGTGCGTCTCGTTCCCGCAGAGGAGGAGGCGGGCGCCTGACGTCAGTAGAACGCAGAAACTAGAGCGAGGAATGACGGGATGGAAGAGCTAATATTCGGAATACCGTGGGTGCTACTGGCCGGCGGCTTCGTGCTGCTGATGCTGATCTTCTGGATGGTGCCGATGGGGCTGTGGATCTCGGCGCTGGCGTCGGGGGTCTACGTCTCGCTGACCACGCTGATCGGGATGCGGCTGCGGCGCGTGAGCCCGGCGGATATCATCAAACCGCTGATCGCGGCCAGCAAAGCCGGGCTCAAGCTGGCGATCAGTGATCTCGAGGCCCACTTCTTGGCCGGCGGCAACGTGTACAACGTGGTCTACGCGCTGATCAGCGCCGACAAGGCCAACATCGATCTGGACTTTCGCCGCGCGGCAGCGATCGACCTGGCGGGCCGGGACGTGCTGGAGGCCGTGCAGGTGTCGGTGAACCCGAAGGTGATCCAGACGCCGAAGGTGGCGGCGATGGCGAAGGACGGCATCCAGCTGATCGCCACGGCGCGGGTGACGGTGCGGGCGAACATCCACCGCCTGGTGGGCGGTGCCGGCGAGGAGACGATCCTGGCGCGTGTGGGCGAGGGGATCGTCTCGACGATCGGCTCCGCCGCGTCGCACAAGGCGGTGCTCGAGAACCCCGACTCGATCTCGAAGACCGTGCTCGAGAAGGGCCTCGATTCGGGCACGGCGTTCGAGATCCTGTCGATCGACATCGCCGACGTCGACGTCGGCAAGAACATCGGCGCCGAGCTGCAGGCCGATCAGGCGGAGGCCGACAAGCGGGTCGCCCAGGCGCGGGCCGAGCAGCGGCGCGCCATGGCGGTGGCCGAGGAGCAGGAGAAGCGGGCGCTGGTCGAGGAGATGCGGGCTCGCGTGGTCGAGGCCGAGGCGAAGGTGCCGCTGGCGATGGCCGAGGCGTTCCGGAGCGGCAACCTGGGTATCATGGATTACGCCCGCTACCAGAACATCACCAGCGATACGGCGATGCGGGATTCGATCGCCAAGAGCGGCGAGGAGCGGCCGCGGGGTGGCGACGGCGGTACCGGCGAGCCGAGCCGCTGAGGTCGACGGACGAAGTCGCATGGATGAGCTCATCTTCTTCATCATCCTGATGATCGTCGCCGGGATCCTCGAGCGGATCCAGCGGGCGTCTCAGAAGAAGCGCATGCCGCCGCCCGGAGCGGACGGTGCGGAAGACGAAGACGGCGTGGCGCAGGCGCAGGTCCGCGGGCTGGGGAAGGACATCCAGGATCTGATCGCCGAAGAGCTGGGGATCAACTTGGAGCGTCGGCCGACCGTGAAGGCGCCGCCCGAGGCGGCGGCGGGGAAGGCGGCGGAAACCGAAGCGTCGCCGCCTGCGCGCCGCGAGGTCTACATGCCCGGCGAACCGCGGCGCGCGCCGCAGCGCCAGCGGCCTCGGCGCCAACGCCCCCGGGAGCCCCAGCCGGTGCACGAGCCACCACGGGTCGTCTCGCTGGAAGAGGACGTGGTCCGTCGACCCAGCGAAGCGGTCTCGCTGGAGCGGCCGCGGCGACCGGAGGATCACGAACGGTTCCACGACAAGTACGGCGTGCCGGAACCGGTTGAAAGCCACGGCGAGTTCCACGAACGCTACATGATGCGCCGCGAGCGGCCACGAGCCTCGGCGACCGGCCCGCGGCTGCCGGCCCGTCCCGGCTGGAGCGCGGCGGCGCAGGCGATCGTCTGGGCCGAGGTCCTCGGGCCGCCCCGGGGGCTGCGGGAATAGCCCGGCGTGACCCGTTGTCTTCGTTGAGCGACCGGTCCCGCTGGTCGATGGCCGAGGCGCGAAAGGTGCTGCGTCGCGATCCCGCCTTTCGGCCCCTGCTCGAGCAGGTCGAGCCCTTCGATCTGCGCTCACGCCGACCCTACTTCTGGACCCTGTGCACGGCGATCCTGGCCCAGCAGGTCTCGGGCGCGGCGGCCCGCACGATCATCGGCCGCGTCCGCGACCTGGTGCCGGACCGGCGCGTTCCCGATCCCGACTCGCTGGCGGCGATCTCGGAGAAGAAGCTCCAGGGCGCCGGCGTATCTCGGCAGAAGCGCCGCTACCTGTACGCCATCGCCGAGGCGTTCGCCGATGGCGGTCTGGGACGCGTCCGCTGGTCGCGCCTCTCCGACGACGAAATCATGGAGCGCCTCACCGCGATCGTCGGGGTAGGGCGTTGGACGGCGGAGATGTTCCTGATCTTCTCCATGCGGCGGCCCGACGTGTTTCCGGTGGACGACCTGGGCGTGCGTCACGGGATGGAGCGCTTTTTCGACGTCGACGAGCCGCAGTCGATGATCGAGCGGGCCGAGCGCTGGCGGCCTTACCGTAGCGTCGGCTCGCTTTATCTCTGGCGCGCCCTCGCCGCGGAGCCGCCCGCGTGAGGCGCGGTGGAGATGAAGGTCACTCCGCTTCCCTGGTGAGTTCGGGCTGAGAGGGCCAGAGGGGTCGCATCCACCCGGCGTCGCGGGAATCCACAGTTCGCGCCGGCCACGCCTGGGGGAGGCGGGTGGCCAGCCGCGAGCCTCCTACGATCGTCCGTCGAAGGCTCGGGCGGGGAACCGTGGAAAGTTTACCTATTCCGCCCCATAGGTACCGGGTTCGCAGCGAACGCGCGGGCCGGCGGTTCGCGGCCGGCTCACGCGTCTAGGCCTCCAGGTTGTAGCGCGCTCCCACCCGGCGCACCACTTGATCTGCCTCCGCCGCCCAATCCGCCGGAACGGTGAGCCCGTGGGCGGACCAGTTGCAGCCGCGGGATCCGTTTCGTTTCCGTTTGATGGCGCCCCGAAACACCACGTCGTCCCGGCCGGTCTGACGCTGCAGCTCCGCGTTCAGCAGCTTCCGCAGCCGGGCCGGCGACACCGGACGGCGTCGCATCTGTTCCTCCGCCAGCCGCCATCGCAGAAGCGGGGCGGCTGGCCTCCTGGCGGGCAAGTTTGGCCTGGCGGTCATCGAGAGCCGGACCGCGGCGCCGGTCCCGGTGCCGATCGTGACATCGTATCCGGGTGCGGACAGATCAGCGACGGATCCGAGGGCCGGGTAGCCGCCGGCCTGGCAGTGTACGCAACGCGCGGCTAGAGACCACAGGGGCCCGTCGCAAGCCTGGCAGGCGTTCCGCGTACCGGAGGCGGCGCGTTCGTCGCTGGGCGCGCCGCAGGAACGGCAAGAGGCGGCTTCCCAATCGAGATATGCTCCGCAGATCGAACATTCCATGGCCGACCTTGTTTGACTTTGTTTGGAGCCGTCCGGGCTCCGCTGGCGGTTGTGCTCTTGGATTGGGATCAAGTTAAAGAAAGGGGCTCACGGTGCCGTATCGGGCTCGGTTCGCGACCTGCAATCGGAATGCGGGCCGACGTGTTAAGGGCGGGTTCGCTGAGGGGGTAGGGAAGCGCCCGAAGTTTCGGAGGGGTGCGTCAGCGGCTGCCGATCGCCTCAGGTGCGGCGCAGCTTCCAGGCCACGGCGTAGCGGATCAGCTGGTAGATGTTGTCCAGACCGAGCTTCGATTTGAGCTTCTCGCGGTAAGTATGGATCGTCTTCACGCTGAGGTCCAGTTGTTCGGCCATCTCCTTCGCCGTGAGCCCCTCGGCCAGCAGTTCCAGGAGTTGAAGCTCGCGATTCGACAGCCGCTCCACCTCCGCTCCCTCCGCCGCCTTCTTCTGAACGATGCGGGAGAGGATCTCCTCCGACACGGACTCGCTCACGTAGATCTGTCCCCCGAGCACCGTGCGTATCCCTTCGAGCACCCTATCCACGGCATCGCGTTTCTGGACGTATCCCTGGGCGCCGGCCCGCAGGCATCGCTCGGCGTAGAGCTTCTCATCGTGCATCGACAGGACGAGGATCCGGGTGCTCGGCGAACGGCTCTTGATCTGGGGGATGAGCTCGAGCCCGTGGGCGTCCTTCAGGACGAGGTCGACGATGGCCAGATCGGGCTGCTCGCTCTCGACCAGCGCCAGTGAACCGACCAGATCGACGGCTTCGCCGCCAACCTCGAGATCGAGCTGGCGGGTGATCAGCTGGTGGAGCGCCTGGCGGATGAGGGCGTGGTCGTCGACGATCAGAATCGAATGTCGCGCGCCCTCGCGCTGACCCTGCGTGTCCTCCATCGCGGCGGTCATGGTCTAGGGCACCCGAGGGAAGGTCAGGGTGACCGTGACGCCCGATTCGTTCTGGGCGATGTCGAGCTCGCCTTCGATGAGATTGGCTCGATGCTGCATCAGGCGCCAGCCCATGCCACCGTCGCCGGACGAGGCGGCCATTAGCCCGCGGCCGTTGTCGTGGATCTGTATGGTTATGAGCCCTTCTTCGGCCAGTGGGCGAGCCTCGACTCCAATCCGGGAGCACTGGCCGTGCTTGACGGCGTTGTGCATGGCTTCCCGAACGATTCGATAGACGTGGTTTCCCTTCGTGGGATCGGCGATGGTGAGCGGCCCATCGTGGCCGATCTCGCACTCGACATCGAAGAGGGCGGACGTGCGCGTGCACAGCGCCTGCAGCGCGTCGATCAGCCCTTTGCTGATGTCGAACTCTCCGGGCATAAGCCCCTTGACCAGGGCGTTGACCTGGTGTCGGGTGTCCCTGATGTGGCCCACCAGGTCGGCCGCGGCGGACGCTTCGGGCCGGGACGCCCGCTCGAGCCGGGTGTGCAGGGTCTTCATTATGATCTCGATCGCCGTGACCTGCTGGCCGATGCTGTCGTGCAGCACCTCACCCATACGACGTTGCTCGGCGTCGGCCAGGTCGGCGATCTCCTTTTCCAGGTCCTTTCTCAAGATGACGTGTCCGAGCTGGATCCCCACGTTCCGCACGGTTTGCTCGAAGCGCGGGTCGGGAGGCAGGACCTCGTCGGCGAAGAACTCCATGACACCGACGAGCTGATCCGAGGTCATAATCGGGAAAAAGATGGCCGCGCGCAGCTCGGGGTCCGACGCGCCGCGTTGCTTCCACTGCGGCTCCCGGGTCACGTCCTCGAACCACATCCCCTCACGCGTCTCGGCGACCCGGCCCACCAGGCCTTCGCCGGGCGCGAAACGCAGCTTCATGGTGGCATCGACCAGATCCGAGATGTCCAGGCCGGGCTCAAAGTGCCAGATGCCGGTGGGGGCCAGCTCGCCGGTGGCGTCGTCGACGACGAGGAAGGCATGGCCGACCGCCCAGCCGTTCAGCCGGGCTACACGCTGCAACGTGAACTTCAGCGCGGCTCGAGGAGAGGTGGCCCGGCTGCACACGATCGCGATCTCCTCCTGCATGTCGAGAAGATCGAAGCAACGCCGTGTCTGGTCCGGCGGGTCTGGCTGTTCGTCCACCCCGTTCGTTCCGTGTTTCGTTGACATTGTCTGATCGGGGTTAGAGAGACTTTGGGCTGTTGCCGAGCGTGGCTCGGCTTGGGTTCGAACGAAGGCCGCGGCCCCGCGGGCGGTGCCGGCTCACCGGAGCTGCTGGTAGTGCTCTAACCAGTTCGCCACGTCGCTTCGGGTGACCAGCCCCACCAGGTCGCCGTTCTCGATCACCAGCACCCGGCCGGCGCCGGACTGCTGCATGCGGGACAGGGCCTCGGCCAGATGGTCGGTGGGGCTGACCACTGCCGCGTCCTCCAGCGGCTGCATCACGTCCTCGACCCGCGTGCTGGGCCAGTCGTCGCGGTCGACCTCCTTGACCTGGCTCAGCGTGATCAGGCCGACCACGTCGCCATCTCGCTTGACCGGGAAGGCGCTGAAGCGCCGCTGGAGCAGATAATTATCGACCAGATCGCGCAGGGTCAGATCGGGGCTCACGGTTTCGGGCCGTTCGGTCATCGCCTGGCGGACGTTCACCTGCTCGAGCTGGCGGCGAACGATGAGCTGTCGGTAGCTGGCGGCGGCGGCTCCGGCGAGGAACCAGCCGATGAAGACGAACCACATGCCGCCGATAACGTTCCCGGCGAAGAACCCCAGGATCCCCAGACCGATCAACACGAAGCCGAAGCCCTGCCCGGTGCGCGACGCCCAGCGGGTCGCTTTGCGGATGTCGCCGGTGATCTGCCAGACGATGGAGCGGAAGATGCGGCCGCCATCCAGCGGGAACCCCGGCACCATGTTGAAGCCGGCCAGGATGAAGTTGAGGAAGGCCAGGTAGGCGGCCACCCCGGTGATCGGAGTCGGCAGGCCCGCCCCTGCGCCCAGCCGGTCAATGGCGAGGAAGACCAGCCCGATCGCCACGCTGGACAGTGGACCCACCACGGTGAGCAGGAACTCGTCTTTCGGCTCTTCGGCCTCCATGCGGCTGTGGGCGATCCCGCCGAACACGAAAAGGGTGATACCGGCCATCTCGATACCGCGGGCACGAGCGACGGCCGAGTGGGCCAGCTCGTGCAGCAGCACCGAAACGAAGAAGAGAAGTGCACCGGCGGTTCCCATCACCACGTAGACGAGGCTGGAGAGGTTCGGATGTCGCTGTGGGAAAATCGAAGCGGAGAACGTCCAGAGCACGAGGAAGAAGATGATGAACCAGGAATAGTCGAGCCGGACCTCGAACCCGAACAGTTTCCCGAGCCTGATTCCACCGGTCATGTCGTCCACCTGGATGCTTGCAGAGGGAGCGGATCTGCCACCAACGGAGCCTATTTTGTGACGCTCCCTATGTCACGTCACCCTTAAAGTTGGCATCAACGCCGATTCTGGAACATGGGAAACGTACCAGCGCGGGGCCGCGTGAGAGCCGGACGGCGGCATCGGGTGATCGCGGAGCGGCGTCTCGGACATTCCCCCATTTGGGGCGGCCGGGCCGGCCGACGGAACCGGCCGTGGGGTGGGGGTGGGGTGGGGGTGGGTGGGGTTGACGAGGACGAGCCCGGAACCGAGTTTCCACGCGCCCTCGTGACCGGCGTCCCAACCAGAGCTCTCTTCGAGAAAAAAAGCCGGGCCCGGGGTTGCCGGGGCCCAGCTCGAAGCGATCCGATCCGAAGACTTGTGTGGCGGCTGACTCGGCACCGGGAGTAGGCAGCCGAGCCGGATGGAGGGACTGTTCCTACCTGCTGCCCAAAGCAGGCGCCGCCACACTAGTTTTTCCTCTTCTTCTTCTTACCCTTAGACGTCTATTGGCCCCAAAGGGTTGCCGCCCCGGCGGCCAGCGGACGTCCGGCCAATTCAGAGCCTCCCGCGCTCAGCTGGACAGGTTACTCGGTTAACGCCTGGGCCGCCCGGCGGGTTCCCGACGGAGACCGCCGGGGCACGCCACTTATGGCTTCGGGGGGCCACGGCCCCACCGAGCTTGTCTTCCGACATCGTGTACTGATAATACGCCACAACCGACGGCAAGGTTTCATGCCGGTGTCAGCAGGGAAGGGGAGCGGCCTCCGCTCAGGACTCGAGCTCGCGGATCGCCTCCCGTACGTAATCAGGGATCGGGACCGGCCGCCGCCCCACGTAGTCGTACGAGACGATGACCCCGGTCCCCTCGGCGACCAGATCGTCCTGGGCTTCCGACACGGTCAGGTAGAGCATGGTGAAGCGATCCTCCTCCACCTCGGTCGCCCGGGTGCCGACGATCACGGTGTCGGGATAGAAGAGGGGGCGTCGGAAGCGACAGCCGGTGGAATGGAGGATGGCGCCGACCCTGTCCCGGTCGTACGCCTCGAGAAAGCGGCAGCGATCGAGGTACTCGATCCGGGCCGACTCGAAGTGACGGAAATAGACGGTGTTGTTCAGGTGGCCGTAAGCGTCCAGCTCGCCCCATTGCACGGGGATGCGGACGGTCACCGGGCAATCCGAGATGAGTCGCTGGGTCAACTCGTCAGATTTCGGCCGTCGGGTCGGCGCCCCAGGCCTGCCGGATTCTCCTCAGTAGATCGCTCTCGCCGGGCTCGAATTGCCCGTCGGCGGCGACGATCTCGAGCAGGTCGTCGAGCGCGGCGGTACGGGCATCGTCGTCCAGGTCTTCGGCAACGGCCCCGATCGAGCGGTACAGGTGGCCCAGCTCGCCACGCTCCTTGTCCTCGCCCAGGGCCGCGATCGACTGCATGACCGTGCTCATCAGGTCTTCCGGGTCCTCTTCCGGGATCCACTCGTGGAGCTTCTTGCAGAAGACCTCGAGCTCGTCGTTGCTGACCGAGCCATCGCTGGAGGCGATGGCCGCGTACACGTAGGCCAGGTGATGGAGGACGGTCCAGTCGTCGCGATCGGTCATCTCGGTGCGCTCCGTTCTATTTCTTTCGATTCAACGTTCGTTGCGGCCGGTCCGGTTCCTCGGATTCGGGGAGGCGAGGAGGTCGGTCTGCCGGCGACCGCGGGCCTGCTACCGTCCCGTCCGGCCGTCCGGCCGCGCAACATATCCGGCACTGGCAGGCGGCACAAGACGCCGGGCGCGCGCCGGCGGCACCGCAGCCAGCGATGGGTCACCAGCCGATTCGACCGCCGGCGATCAGGCCGCCGATGAGGGCGAAGAACATCGAGCAGAGCGAGCCGAGGAGCGAGGACCAGGCCATCGGCTTGTTCGCCGTCCCGTGGGTCACGTAGAGCTGCCAGTTGGGAAGCAGCTTGAGCGCGACCCACGCCATCATCGCGATGGCGGCGCCCGAGACGTTGAACGCGATCACCAGGGTGAAGAAGAGCCGCTCGCTGAGTCCGGTCAGCCAGCCCGGTACGACGCGCCCGGCCGATTCCGGGATGTTGAGCGTCCTCCTGAGACTGCTGACGAACACCTCGGTCACGACCGCACCCAGGACCAGCGCGACGGCGAGCCCCACCGACCAGCGCACCAGTGTGTCCACTATTATGGCTCCCCCGGTTCGATCACGTGGCAGGCTGCCGAGTCTACACCAATTGAACGTACGGCGCGCACCGCGACAAGACGCCGAGCCGAGCCGCGAGGTGCTGACAAACCGGGCGCCGGTTGGTTAGATTGAGCGCCGCTCGGCCCGGGTGGCGGAATTGGCAGACGCGACGGACTCAAAATCCGTTGGGCTTCGGCCCTTGAGGGTTCGAATCCCTCCCCGGGCATCCAACCGCTAGGGACGCCTGGCTACGTGAGCGTAGTAGTTGCTGCTCCCGAAGAACACGCCCATTTCCGAGTCGTTCCGCAGGGCTTCCGCCCATGCATCGGCGTTGGCCGCGGTCATCGTCCCGGCCTTCGGGATCGGTGTCCGGTACGCCTCGATCGCGGATGACCAGAAGTCCGCCCGACCCACCTCCGACAGCACGTAAGGGAACGGGTGCACCTGCTCCAGGCCGGCCTCGTACCACCGCTCTTCAGCACCCGGGCGGCCTCATTCACCACCTGGCGGCCTCGCAGGCGGCGAAGCCTTGACGGCGGTCTAGCGTAAGTATAGACTTACGGTAAATGAAGACTTACCAATACCGCGCCCTCGATGCTCTCGGCGACCCCACCCGCCGCGCCATCTTCGAGCGCCTCGCCAACGGGCCCAAGCCCGTCGGCGAACTCGCCCGTGAGCTACCGGTCAGCCGACCGGCGGTCTCGCAGCATCTGAAGGTCCTCAAGGAGGCGGGTCTGGTCGTCGATCGCGCCGTCGGCACCCGTCGTCTATATCGGCTGGATCCGCAGGGGATCGAGGCTTTGCGGTCGTACTTTCAGGGCTTCTGGAGTCGGGCACTGGAGGAGTTCCGGAAGGCAGCCGAGACAGCCGAGGAGGAGCCATGACAGATGAGAGGAGCGGGACCGAGGTGAGGGTGTCCGTGACCGTCGAGGCGCCCATCGAGCGGGCGTTCGAAGTGTTTGCTGAGCGTGGAGACGACTGGTGGCCGCGCTCGTACGGCCTGGGGGAGTGGGAGCGCTCCGATCTGATTCTCGAGCCGCGGGAGGGCGGTCGGTGGTACGAGCGGGCCTCGGACGGCCGCGAATGCGACTGGGGAAGGGTCCTGGAGTGGGATCCGCCGCACCACCTGGTGCTGTCGTGGCAGATCGGCGTGGGCTTCGTGCCCGAACCGAACCCTCAGCGCGCCAGTCGGGTCGACATCACGTTCGTGGCGGAGGGGTCGGATCGAACGAAGGTCACCCTGGTTCATTCGAAGCTGGAGCGACACGGCGAGGGCTGGGAGTCGATGAGGGACAGCGTCGGCGGTGAGGGTGGTTGGCCCGGTCTGCTGGACGCGTACGCGGAGCTGTTGGTCAACTGATGGCCGGTTGAGATCGCGCAGGTCATAGCCCCCGTCGCGTCTCGGCGCTAACGTCAACCCAACCTTACCGTCCGCGCGCTTGCCGGAGCGGGACGCTCTTGCGGGTCGGGCTCACCTGCTATGTGCGCGAGTTTCGCGACCACCTGCGCTTGGCGCGCTGGCTCGTTCTCCGCGTGTCAGCGTTCATTCGTGGCCGGCAAGTTTCGGCGGCAAGACCACATCGCGGCGCCGTTGGAACGTAGGTCGTCATGCCGTATATAACCAAAAGTCATCAAAGGCAATTCTGGCGCGGAGCGGAGCGACATGCGGACGCTGATCTTACTCTCCACTCTCGTGGTCTTCATCATTTGCACGGTCCGTGGGCTGGCTGGCCAGGAGGCCGCCGAGATCACCCTCACTCCTTCCCGTCTCTTCACGGCCGAACCCTTCTCACGAGTCAGAGGCGTAGAAGAGCTCCCGGACGGGCGGGTACTGCTGGTCGACCAGAGGGAGGAGGCCCTGTACCGGATCGACTTCGAGGCGGGTACCCGGGAGATGCTGGGCCATCGCGGGCGCGGGCCCGGGGAGTACAAGAACCCCACGGGTCTACATCCTTTTCGGGGCGACAGCGCGCTCATGGTGGACATCGTGAACGGCCGATTCGTCGTGGTGAGTCCGGAGGGTGAGCTGGCGCGAACCGAGCCGCTCTTCGGGCCGGGGGTGTCCCTCCCCGAAGGTGCGGACCGGTACGGCAACCGGTACTGGGACCGGGTCACGGGCGTGCGACTCGCGAAGCGGGAAGATCCGTCAGCGGATCAGGCGCCCATCGTCCGTTACGAGTACGCCAGCGGGCAGATCGATACGCTGGCCTTCCTCACGATCCCCGGGCCGCCCAATCCGAACGCCTTTCCCGCCTGGGACGACTGGGCGGTCGGTCCCGATGGCCGGGTGGCCATCGTGCGGAACCAGGACGAGTACCGACTCGACTGGGTCGAGCGGGACGGCACGGTGCGCCGCGGGCCTCCGGTGGAGGATTTCCGGCCTCTTCGAGTCAGCGACGACGACGAGCGAGCGTTGCGGGAGAGTCGGGGCGGAGGGTACGGGGGAGTCGCCAGGCAGGGAGACGAACCCGTCCGACGGCCGCCTCCCATCGACGTCCCGGATCATTTTCCACCCGGAAAGTTGCGCCGGCTGTGGGTGACTTACGACCGGCTGGCGATCGTAGAGCGTCACCAGCACCTCTCCGAGGAAAGACCGCTCTTCGATGTCTTCGACGCCGACGGGAGCCGCACCGGAAGCTTCCGTCTTCCCGCGGGACGGGAACTGGTGGGCACGGGACCCTCAGGCCTGTACGCCGTGCGCGAGGACGAGCTGGGCTTCTTGTGGCTGGAGCTCTACGAATTCCCGTAGGCGCTGTTCCAGACCCAGTTTCCCACGGACCCGGTGAAGTCGGGTCAGGCTCGGTGTCGACGGGAGTCGAATTCCTTCATCGATAGGCCACCGCCTGGACCCCCGATCCGTCGGCCAGCCAGACATCCGTCGTCGGGGCGATATAGGTGCTGTGAGCGATCTGCGGGAACAGCCGCTGGACGAACCGCTCGATCGCTTTGGACTCTTTGACCTCTTCCAGCGTCTCGAGCGAGTCGAACACCGTGATGTGATAGTGGTGCAGGGGATTGTCCTGATCCTCGAGCCACAGGGAGAGCTGGACTCCCGGAACATCGCTCTTGAAATACTCGACCAGCTCCGCGGCGGCGGCCTTTCCCTCCTTCACGTCGCCGTCCGGCTTGAAATCGTAGTCGTTCACGACTGTTACGGACATCTGGGTCCTCCTTTGGAAGAGAGCGATGAGGTTCGGATGCGTCCCCAGCTAGAGCCAACGCACCGAAGGAGGGTCATGTTCCCTCCATCGCGGCAGCGCAGCTTCGCTGAGGAATCACGTTAGAGACGCTTCGCGACCAGGGCCTGCGACGGGATGCCGAACGGTGCGACCTCGGCCCGATGTCGGACCCGCCAGGCGGATGGCGACAGGAAGGGAAGCAGCTCGATGGGCCGGCAACCCCCGACCAGTTTCGGTCTGCGCTCCTGAATCCAGCTCCAGATTCTCGCCACCGTGCGCGATACGGGGCCCACTCCGGTGGACAGCCCGGTCAGGCAGAGCAGCCCTCCCGGGCGAAGCATACGCCGGGCCTCGAGCAGGACGGCCTCGATGTCCTCCTCGGACAGCAGATCGAAGACGTAGTTGGAGACGAATCGGTCGTAAGACTCGGCGGGCTCGTCCGCCGGAGGATCGCCGTCGGTCAGCACGACTCGAGCGCGCGGCGCGTAAGGCGCCAGCCGGGCGCTGGCGAGGGAGACCATCTTCGGGCTCACGTCGACGCCGCGGTAGCGGGCATCGGGCCCGAGGAACTCCTCGAAAAGGCGGAGCGCGAAGCGCCCGGTGCCGCAGCCGAACTCGAACACGGCCTCTGCCGACTCGAATTCGCCGTGGCGCAGGAGCAGGTCTGTGGCGCGATCTTCGTAGAAGGCCTGTGAATCCTGCAGCGCACCGATGCGATCGTACGTGCGGCTGGCCTCTTCGTGGGAGAGCACGGTCAAAAGGATCCGATCAACCTCCGTTGCCCAAGGAACGGTCCGAAGTTTTCCAACGAATTCGCCGGCCCGACAAGCATGACCACGTCGACTATGGCGATTCCGCTCCGGCGCTCGCTAGGAAGCCTTCAACGCTTCACCACCGCCGGCGGCACGCAGCTCGCTGGCCAGGTGCACGGTGCGCGTCGGATAGGCGAACTCGACCTCCATCTCCTCCAGCCGACGGAAGAGCTCCAGGTTGATCGCCTGCTGGACGTTCATGTACTGGTTGTAGTCGGGGCTCAGAACGTAGTAGACGACCTCGAACTCGAGAGACGAGTCGGCGAACTGCTTGAAATGGGCCCGGTCGAAGCGGACCGCGCCCTGCGACTCGACGATCTCGCGCACCACGCCGGTCACGGCCTCGAGCTTGTCGGCGGGCGTCTGGTACACCACGCCGAAATTGAACACGACGCGGCGCTCCGCCATCTTGCCGTAATTGCGGATCCGGCTGTTCACCAGGTCGGTGTTGGTGAAGATCAGCTGCTCGCCCGACAGGCTGCGGATCCGCGTCGTCTTCAGCCCCACAACCTCCACCGTGCCCAGCATGTCGCCGATGATCAGGAAGTCACCGGTGACGAACGGCTTGTCGACCACAATGGCCAGGGACGAGAAGATGTCGGACATGACGCTCTGCAGCGCCAGCGCCACCGCGATGCCGCCGACGCCCAGTCCGGTCAGCAGCGCGGTCACGTCGACGCCCACGTTGTCGAGGGCCAGGATCATCGCCATCACCCAGACCAGCACCCGCACGACCACCGAGACCCACCGGAGCTCCATGGTTTCCGCGGGGCTCGGTTCGCCGCGAGCGCGCATCGCTCGCTCGAAGTACTTCTCGACGATGAAGATGACCCAGACGGCGAGTTGGGCCGCCGCCGAGAAGATGAAGACGATGCGGAAGAAGTTGTGAACCGCGCCGGGTAGGGTCAGGGCCGACGTCCCGGCGTAGAGCGCCGCCGCAATCTGGAAATGCCCTCGCACTCGCTCGAGTATGCCGTTGATGATCTCGGCGGGCATGGCGGCGCTGACGGTCTCGTCCTTGAGTTTCGGCGCCAGCCGCCTGGCCAGCGCCCTGAGCCAGCGCGGCAGCAGTTTGAGCGCCAGCCAGATGACGAGCGCGACCAGCAGCGCCCGCACCCAGACTTCGAGGGAGTTTTCGAGAATCATCGTCGTTTCGAACCATTGCGGCATGGGTCAATCTCTCCACGGCTGGGTTGCTTCGGCGATGCTTCGGGCTTGCCTGTGGCCTGTCAGAATAGAAAGCGACGGGCGGCCGGGCAACGCAGAGGCGGGTTTGCGGTATGCGGTGCGCCGGTGTGCAGTGTACCCGGCGCACCGAACCACCCCACCTCATACCGACGCGCTGCACACCGCACACCGGGGGGTGGGGGGCGGGGCAAAAAAATGCGCCGATCGCGTGACGAATCACGGATCGGCGCGGTCGTGGTCCGCGGGTATCTGTCGCTCGATCTATGAGTCAGAGTCGGAGTCGCACCCTGACGCCGGGTTCGGCGCGGTGCCCAGCGAAACGACCAGTGCGCGGCCCCAACTCTCTGTGAACAGTATTACAATCAACAGCCAGAACAGCCAGCCGAATTCGTACACGTTGATTCCTCCTTCACGTCCTCTCTTGCCACGTGAGACCCTACGAAGGCGAGGCGGCGGGGGTTTCAGGGGGGCCGGCGAGTTCCGGCGGATCGTCGAATCATGCTATATTCATAGCTGTAACGGCCAGCCCCCAGTGGGGAGCGCGCCGGGACTCGATGGTCGCGGCGAACGGCGGCCCGAAACGAGGGAGACGACGGACAACGGATGAGCGAGCTGGAGCGCTACTTCGACCCCTTCCGGCGTAACACGGTGGGGTGGGACCAGACCTTTTCGACGCCCTACGGCGAGCCGCGCATCGTCTATGCCGACTGGACGGCGAGCGGACGGCTGTACGGGCCGATCGAGGAGAAGTTGGCGAGAGGGCTCGGCCCGTTCGTGGGGAACACGCACACCGAGTCGAGCGTGACCGGCACCCGGATGACGCTGGCGTACCGCAAAGCGCAGGGGATCCTGAAGCGGCACGTGAATGCGGGTCCGGACGACGTGGTGCTGACGCCGGGCTTCGGGATGACCGCGGCGGTGAACAAGTTGCAGCGCATCCTGGGGCTGAAGGTGCCGGAGCAGCTGGTGCCGTTCGTCCAGGTGCCCGAGGATCAGCGCCCGGCTGTGTTCGTGACCCACATGGAGCACCACTCGAACCATACGTCCTGGCTGGAGACGCTGGCGGAAGTGGTGGTCATTCCGCCGGACGAGGCGGGTCGGGTGGACGTGGGCGCCCTGCCGGGGCTGCTGGACGAGTACCGGGACCGTCCGCTGAAGATCGGCGCGTTCACCGCCTGTTCGAACGTGACGGGCATCCAGCCGCCGATCCACGAACTGGCGCGTATCATGCACGAGCACGGCGGCCTGGCGTTCGTGGACTACGCCGCGTCGGCGCCGTACGTGAAGATCGACATGCACCCGTCCGACCCGCTGGAGAGGCTGGACGCGATCTTCTTCTCGCCTCATAAATTCCTGGGCGGCCCCGGCTCGTCGGGAGTGCTGGTGTTCGACTCCAAGCTCTACCAGCGGCAGGTGCCGGACCAGCCGGGCGGCGGCACGGTGGACTGGACGAATCCGTGGGGCGGCCGCCGGTACCTGGCCGACATCGAGGAACGGGAGGACGGCGGCACGCCCGGGTTCCTGCAGACGATCAAGGCGGCGCTCTGCGTGCAGCTGAAGGAGCAGATGGGCGTCGGGCGGATGCTCGAGCGGGAGCACGAGCTGAAGCGCTACGCCTTCGACGGGCTGCGCCGGGTGCCCGGCCTCCACATCCTGGCGGACCCTATCGAGGACCGGCTGGCCATCATCTCGTTCTATATCGAGGACGCCCACTACAACCTGATCGTCAAGTTGCTGAACGACCGGTTCGGCGTGCAGGTGCGGGGCGGTTGCTCGTGCGCCGGCACCTACGGGCACTACCTGCTCCACGTCGACCCGGCCCGCTCGAAGTACATCACCGACCTGATCGACAGCGGTGACCTGTCGGAGAAGCCCGGCTGGGTCCGCATGTCGCTCCATCCGACGACGACCGACGAGGAGCTGGAGTACATCGTCGACGCCATCGGCAAGATCGCGAAGAGCCATGGCGACTGGGCGAAGGAGTACAGCTACTCGAAGACGCGCAACGAATTCACCCCGGTGGCGGGTGAGTCGTGGGGCGAGGAAGAGCTGGCGGCGTGGTTCGAGCCGAGCTGACGACCGGCCGGTCCAGTCCATAGAGTTGGGCATCCGCGCGCTACGCTCGGATGCCCGCTTTCGCATCGGCGGCCGTCGCGGGCAAACAGTCGGAGCCAGACAAACATGAGCGAGATGCTGTATCTGTCGGCCGCCGATGTCGCCGAGGCCGGCCCGTCGATGAGCGAGATCGTCGAGGCGCTGGAGCGCATGTTCGTCGAGAAGGCGAAAGGCGCGGTAGAGATGCCGCCGAAGCCCGGGGTCCACACCGCGCCCGACGCGTTCATCCACGCCATGCCCGCCTACATCCCGGCGATGAGCGCGGCCGGCATGAAATGGGTGGCGGGCTATCCTCAGAATCGGGAGCGAGGTCTGCCCTATGTTACCGGGCTGCTGATCCTGAACGATCCGGAGACCGGCCTGCCGCTGGCGGTGATGGACGCCACCTGGATCACGGCGATGCGGACCGGCGCGGCCACCGCGGTGGCGGCGAAGCGCCTGGCTCGCCCGGACGCGAGCCGGGTCGGCATCGTCGCCTGCGGCGTCCAGGGCCGCAGCAACCTGGAAGCCCTGTCCTGCGTGCTGGAGATCGAGAAGGTGAAGGCGTACGACATCCGTCCCCAGGCGGCCCGGGACTACGCGGCCGAGATGGGCGAGCGGCTGGGTCTCGCGGTGGAGCCCGTGAACGAGCTGCGGGCCGCGGTGAGCGACCTGGACGTAGTGGTGACCAGCGGTCCCATATTGAAGAACCCGGACCCGAGCATCGACGCTGGCTGGCTGTCGCCCGGCGGCTTCGCCTGCGCCCTCGACTTCGATTCCTACTGGACCGGGGCGGCGCTGGCCGAAGCCGATCTCTTGGCCACCGACGACAAAAACCAGATGGAGTACTACCGAACGGTGGGCTACTTCGCCGCGACGCCGGAGCCCCACGCCGAGCTGGCCGAGCTGGTCTCCGGCGCGAAGACGGGGCGCCGGAGCGCTGAAGAGCGGGCGATCTGCATCAACCTGGGGCTGGCGCTGGAGGATATGGCGACCGCAGTTCTCGTCTACGAACGGGCCAAGGCACAGGACATCGGCAGGTGGCTACAGCTGTAGGGAACGGCGCCTGAATGGGGTTCAGGAGGTCGCGGGTTCGAATCCCGCCGTCCCGACTTGTCATCGGAGAGAAGCCTGTCGGTTCCCTAGACTCTGTCGCCATTCCTCTTCTCTGAGCCCTGTCCCCGCCCAGGTGTCGCAGGCCGGAGCAGGTCAGCGCCTCCTTGCAGGGTCACGCTCCAGCGCACTGGGTGCAGTGTTGCTCAGTGGCGAGCTTTTCAAAGGACGGCGTCAGAGATACTTGCAGTTTTTCAGACAATTGTGTAGATAGGACGAACAGTGCGGTTCCGACTGTTCGATTTGAGAACCCCTCAGAAGGAGGGACCAATGGCCCGAACGGCGCGTCTAATGCTTGGTGTGGCGGCTATCTTTGTGGGTGGTGTGTTGTTCACTGCATCCACCCCCAATGTAGCGGCGTGCAGTGCAGCAGCCTGCGGGTTCCCCTGCACGTGCAACGCGACGGGAAACGCCTACTGTGGAGGCGAGGGTTGTGCACCTGATTGTGAGAAGATGTGGCTGGCCGAGCCAAAATGACTCTCATGGCTCTGGCGGAACCTCAGATGAGGCGGCCCTGCAGGATTCTGAGCTTGCCGTTGGCACTATTGGCGCTAGCTGCCCTAGACTGCACACAGAGAGAAACAGCAAAGCAGGAAACGCGCGCTGCGGTAGCCGTTAGCGCGTCCGCGCGCGCCACGGAGCGGGTTCACGCAGTTACTCGCTGGGATACGGTTTTCGCGGTCGGGGGCGCCGCAGACGACAGCACGCTACTACTTCCACGTCTGATCGCTGCTGGAAAGGGCGCTGTCTACGCCTACGACTACGGGGACAATTCAGTCAAGGCGTTCGACGACGGCGGACGCCTAAGGTGGCGCTTTGGGCGGCGAGGCGAAGGTCCGGGCGAGTTTATGAACCCGTTCGACATCGATGTTGGACCCGATGGTACTATCTGGGTCTTGGACGTGGATGCCGGGAGAATAACACACCTCTCAAGTGAAGGCTCGCTACTCGGGCTTTTTCGGCCAGAGGTGACAGTGTTCGAGAGTCTAGTTCCAGGCAATGAACGAGTTACGATCATGTCGGTTTCACTCGATCCCTTCTGGATGACTGTCGATCTTGAGGGTAAGACGCTCGCGCAAGGCAGTGCACCAATCCGGAAGCTGAGTGAGATACCTCCTCATTTGCGTCAATCGCTTGCATCAGGTGCAGCAAGCGGTAGCGTCTGGGCGATAGCCTTCGTGTTTGGGGATCCGATCCTGGTGTACGACGGGGCAGAAGTGCGATGCCGCGGCTGGCTGGTCGAGGGGGCCGACTTCCCTCCACGGCAGCCGGATGGCCCGGCAACTGTGTGGGCCGCGGCCCTCGCCACAACTGACAGTAGCGTGTTCGTTCTAGCGCGCGGAGAGACTGACAAACGATTACAGTTGATCGACGTCTACTCAGCATTCGACTGTAGCTATCAGTATACCTATGTTCTCCCGAGGCGGGTCATGGCAATGGCCTTTGCAGACGGTGTCTTCTATTTCGAATTCGAAGATCCGATGCCGGTAATAATCGGCCTGAGGCCTGCTTCCTGAGCGGCACGAGCTTGTTGGCGGCAAAGACAGTGGCTTGTTCCAATGGCCTACCGCCATTGTCATGGGCTTTCTGAGCACCCTATCTGATTCTCGTGCAGACAGTGCCAGCGTCAGTGGCACCGCCCACTGCTGCTGGCTGCTGCTCACGAGCGTTGAGGTGTCGAAAAGCTCCGAAAACTGCTGCTCACTGCTGCTGACGCGCATCCAGCGCCTGAATGGGGTTCAGGAGGTGGCGGGTTCGAATCCCGCCGTCCCGACTGGTGTAGCAGGCACTTACCGCACATTCTGCATCATTAGGCCGCCCGTCACGATGCAGGATGCACACCTGTGGGAACACACCTGGAACACACGTTGCACGAGCGCGCTCGGGTGCTTTTCTGACTAACGCCACCCCTGCGCGGTGCACTCACCCGGCTCGACGGCGATGGCGGGATGCACGTCCGGCGGCGGCCCTCCGAACGGCGACGTGGGCTCGTTCCTATCGGCACACGCGGTCAGTGCGATCGACGCGGCGATGAGCGTCTTGGCGATCGGGAAGTGGGTCGTTAGGCGAGCCATCGTGTCCCCCACGGTTCGTGGAGCCGGATCGCTGGCTGGGGCGGGATGAGCCCGTCCCCCCCGGTCTAGCGGGCATCGGAGCGTCCGGCCATGACGTGTTGTGATATTGGCGGGGGGCGATGATGATAGGGGTTATCGCGCTGCGAGGCCACCCCGTCGTCTAGT
Organism: Candidatus Kutchimonas denitrificans; assembly: GCA_011774835.1. Taxonomy (GTDB): domain Bacteria; phylum Gemmatimonadota; class Gemmatimonadetes; order Palauibacterales; family KS3-K002; genus Kutchimonas; species Kutchimonas denitrificans. Next base: position 52,915 of record JAACAK010000032.1, read on the forward strand.
CCACGACACCATAATTGACTACGAACAGGTAGGAGTAGATGTCTCCATAGTTCGGGGGTATGGGATGCCCGGCGGGAGTGGCGACGCGGGCCTCCGCCGGCATGCCACGGAGCTCGAACGCGCTCACAAGGATCGCGTCGTCGGTCTCTATCTCCTCGATGTCGCTTACCTTGATCGCTTGGCGGTCCCCGTTCGCTCTCGCCAGCAGCGCAACGTAGACCCGTGCCTCCGCGCCCTCGCCCAGCTCCTGGGTTTCCGGCTCCGAGAACTCGAACCCATCGTAGTGACCGGCATAGAACGTCTCGATCTCATCGGCCGTGAGTGGCAGCACGTACATGCGGACACGCAGCATCGGGTAGTCGCTGAACCGTTCGCGTTGGAGCTGTTGTTCCGCAAAGCTCTCACTATCCTCCGGCGAGAAGGTCGCCGACTCCGGTATCGGCACCGCCTCCATGTCGGCCAGCAACGTGTATATGGGATGGCGCCCTCCCTCCGCCGGCCGCATGACGTCGAGCGCGCGCGGGTACCTCCGAGCCGCGACGAGGTACAGAGCCAGGGCCTCACGGTACGCGATATTTTCGGGCGCCAGCTCCACCGCGGCCTCCGCGGCCTCGATGGCCTCCTGGAGGTCCAGATGACGGTAGGCCATCCGCCCCGAGCTTATGTCGGGCACGCGTATCCCATTGATCCGCGCCCTCCAGTAATGCGCCTCGGCGCTGGTTGGATCCAACTCCAACGCCCGGTCCAGCGCCGCGAGGAACGGCGCGTAACGAGCATCGTAGGACGGCGGCCCCTCCTCGCGAGAGATGACATCGGGCTGCGATACGGACGCGAACCTCCCGAGCCGGGCATACAAGATCAGCGCCCGCACATCGTCCGGATGCTCTTCCAGATGCGCTTCGAGGCCCGCGGCCGCCTGATCCAGTCTCGCCACGTTCGGCCGCTCCCACGTCACTCGCCCCGCCTCCATCGCCTCCATTCTCTCCACCAACTCCGCGACCTCCTCGATGCCCGGGAGCGATCGAGATTCCGCGATCGTCGCCTCCAGATCCGGGCCCAGCAACGGCCTGCCCTCGTTCTCGAATCGACGGTTGGGCCCCAGCCGCTCGGCTGCCGCCCTGCCCGCCGGGTGGGGGAGCTCCAGCAGCCCGGCAATCGCCGGCGGCAGCTCGGTCAGCCGGTTCCCTCGCAGGTCGAGCGATCGCAACTTCGACAGCCGGCCGATCTCCGGCGGCAACGCGGTCAGTTGATTCCCTCCCAAGCCGAGATAACGCAGGTTTGTCAACTCACCGATCTCCGACGGCAGCCGAGCGATTCGATTCCTCACAAGTGACAGGTATCGCAGGTTCGTGAGCCTCCCGATGTCCGGGGGAAGCTCCGTAAGGTCCATTCCAACCAGTGTCAACCTGCGGAGGCCTCTAAGAGAGAAGACAACCGGCGGCAGACCATCAAAATCATTGCCGCTCAGACTCAGCTCCCGGAGATTCGTGAGGTTGCCGATCTCATCCGGCAGTTCGCTCAGACGGTTCGCGGATAGATCGAGCACCTGCAGGTTCGTGAGCTTTCCGATCTGGGCTGGTAACTCGGATATTCCGTAACCGGGGGCGCGGAACACCTGGAGATTGACGAGGGATCCGATCTCGGCCGGCAACGGCCGCCCCACGGTGCTCCTCGACCTGAACTCCAGCTTGTACACGCGCTCCGGTTCCCGCAGCGCTTCGTCCAACGTCGTGTACATCCTGGCGTCCGCTAACGCGGCGGAATCCAACAACGCGCCCTGCGCCAGGCCACTGCTGGCGGTGAGGAAGGCGAACACGGGTGTGAACAGGATTTTCTTGAGGTGGCGACCGTTCGCAGCCATCACGCTAGCCTCCCTAGTGCCGGGGGGACGGCGGGCGCGCAAGCGGCGGCCTCTCCGCTTCGACCGTGACTCCGAACGGGGCTCGCTGGAGCCTGGAGCGGGGTCCCTTACGTATGCCTAGCGCCCTCCGGTCACCGACGTAACGTTCGCCGTGCAATTGACCGCGGCAGCGCCGGGCATGGCCGAGCCCTCCCCCATGCGCGTCCCGGTCTGTAGGGGCGATTTGGTAATATTTATAATAACGATTCTCGACCATTTCCGCTCGCACTTCACCGTCGTTCCGCCAGCCGGCTGTGGCGCCAGGGTATAGATGTGGACCAGCTTGCCGGCACCGCGGCCCCAGCCCGTTAGCGGGCGGCTCGAGCGTCGGCTACAGGATTCACGGTCGGTCGGCTTCTTCGCGCCATCCTCTCGTTGCGGTAAGACCTGCACGCCGGGCCAGTTAGTTGCCTGACGCCAGGGCATCCCCGAGGTCCACCATCCAGAGCGAGCTGCCACGCTGGACCTGGGCCGGGTACGCGATGTAGCGTCCGTCGGGCGACCGCTGGGTAAACCAGAACTCCGAGGTCTCGTCCTCCGTGATGGCCACGGGCTCCTCGCCCTCGTGGATCGGCACCAGCCAGACGTTGGTTTTCCCGGACGGCAGGCTCTGGGACATGATCGTCAGCGCCTGGCTGTCCGGCATCCAGCGGAGATCCCAGCCGACCAGGATCGGGACTGCGATGAACCGGGGTTCGGAAGCCAGTTCGCCGTCCGGCGTCATGGCCAACAGGATGATCCCGGAGCCCTCGCTACGGAAGACCGAACCGGCGATCCAGCGTTCGTCCGGCGACCAGACGAGATCGGCGAACAGCGCCGGGACCCTGGCGAGCTCGCGGGGCGCCCCGTCGGGCCCCTCGGCCAGCATGACGGCCGTGGCATCGCCTGCGTTCTCGGTCCAGACCACGCGATCATCAGCGACGCCAATGACCGGCCGCATACCGGTTCCGAATGTCGACGGGAACGTGCGCAGCAAACGAGAGGGGCCATCGAACGAAGCCGCGCGCAGCTCGACCCGCTCGCCGTTACGCTCCAGGTAGATGAACTCGTCTCTACTCGACGGGCCGCCGCCGCGGCCGGCGATCCCGACCAAGCGAAACTGGTAGAGCGAGTCGGTGATCTTGCGGGTTTGACCGTCGGCGGCCCTGGCGATCATCAGCGTCCTGAGCTCACTCTCCGGCACGGAGGTGACGTATGCGATGTAACGTCCGCTTTCAGATACGACGACCGGAGATTCCTGGCTGCTCATGCCCACCTCGGGAAGAACCGTGTACTCCTCAGCCGCACCGCCGTCCACCGGCGCGGCCATGATTGCCACCCGGCCGTCCAACTGGGTCTGGTAGATCACGCGTTGACCATCGGCCGTCCAGCCGATCGGCATGTCGTCAGAACGGGCATCACCCAGTTGGCGCGCTTCACCACCCGCGATCGGCAGCAGGTGAAGTGGTGATACGCTGTTGCTGGTCACCGCGACGATATGTCGCCCGTCCGGAGCGAACCGCACGCCGTTCAGGTCGATCGCGTTCCCGGGAAGACGGACGCGGGCCAATGGGCGCCCATCCAGCGTGGTGATCACGTGGAGCGGCTCACCTGTCGCCGAGTCCTTGCCGTCTGCTTCGATCAGATAAGGTACGATGGGGCTCGCGTCCCCCGTGGGAGCATCTTCGACTTCCTCCATGGTACCGTCGTCTACGGAAACGCGCATCCACTCGAGCGAGCCCCTCGGAGCCTCGGGCTCCCGCCGGGTGAAGTAGATGTACTCGCCGTCTCTCGACCAGAACTCGATGTAGTGCTGCCCCGGCAACCGCATCACGGTGCGAGCGGTGCCGCCCTGCGCCGGTATGACTCTCAGGGCCCAACCCATCTCGGCGCCCTCGCTGGCTCGGACGCGATAGGCGATACTCTGGCCGTCGGGCGATACCAGAGCCGGCCAGGCCGCGGACTCCAGCGTTACCCGCTGGGCCGGTCCCGCGGCCGCGCCGGTCTCCGGATCGATGGGTAACGTCATCACGCCATCGACCTCGGTCGAGGAGAACGCGATTCGATCCGATGTCGGGAACCAGTCCGGCGCGACGTTCCAACCCCCCGACGTCAATCGGGTGGGATCACCGCCATCGGCCGAGACGATCCATATGTCCGAGGCCGGGTCGCCCTCCGTTCGATAGTCCGCGAACGCGATCCAGCGACCGTCCGGTGAGACCTGTGGAAACATGATGTCCAGGGTGTCCGAACCGAAGACCCGCGTATAGCGGGGCTCGATCTGTGGGACGTCCTCCGCGGATTCGGTCTGCGCACGCGCGTTCGGAACGCCGGCCGTCAGGGCGAGCCCGATCCAGAGAACCGCCAGCGCGTATCGCGATCGCCTCACGGTCGTTCGATCTCGAGGAGTCAGGAGTGCCGCACACCCGACGCAAACCGCGCCCAGCAACAGGGCTCCGAGCACGGCAACCACCAGGCCGCCCAGGATGCTCACCAGCAGATCCATCCACACCAGGACCGGATTCATCGCGGCTGCCTCGCTCATGCTGTCTACCTCCCGTCTGAGTTCCGTGTCAGCGCCTGAGGGCGCCGCTTCGACGTCTCGATTGACAGGCAGGTGCGGTGCCAGAGTGGGGCGTGGACCTAAGTCGCTGTGGAGGAGACAGTTACGGTTTCCGGTCCGGACTGTGGGAGCCTGAAGGTGGCTACGAATCGTGGCCCCGATGGTCACGTTCCGTTACCATCAATCCGTGTCGGGCGATGAGCCGATCCAGCCGCGGTCGCGAGATTCCCAGGATTCGGGCCGCCTGGCGCTTGTTGCCGCCGGTCCGAGCCAGCACCCGCTGGACGTGGGCCCGCTCCACCGCGTCCAGCGTCGCGTCGTCGCCCACCGCCTCCGATGCGGGGGACCCCTGGACGCCGACCGCTGATCCCAGCGACAGGTGCTCCTGCGTGATGGCCGGGCCACGGGCGATAACGACGGCGCGGGTCAGGGTGTTTTCCAGCTCGCGGACGTTGCCCGGCCAGTCGTAGGCGGTGAGGGCCCGCAAGGCGTCGTCGGCGATCAGGCGCACATCTTTGTGCAGGTCTGCCGCGATACGGGTGAGAAGATGGTTGGCCAGCAAGGGTATGTCATCGCGCCGCTCGCGCAGCGGCGGCACCCAGATCTCCACGACCTGCAAGCGGAAATAGAGGTCGTCGCGGAAGTCCCCGCTCCGGACCCGTTCCTCGATGGACCGGTTGGTCGCCGCGATGACCCGGGCGTCGGTACGTCGTGTCCGCTCGCCGCCTACGGGAACGAACTCGTGGTTCTCCAGCACACGGAGCAGCTTGGCTTGAAAAGGCGGGCTGACGTCGGCGATCTCGTCGAGGAAGATCGTGCCCGCGCCGGCCAGCTCGAAGCGTCCCTTGTGGTCGGCGACGGCACCGGTGAACGCGCCGCGCACGTGGCCGAACAGCTCCGATTCGAGCAGCGTCTCGGTGAGCGCCGTGCAGTTCACCGCGATGAACGGCTCCTGCGCGTCGGCGGAATTGAAATGGATGGCCCGGGCGATGAGCTCCTTCCCCGTGCCGGTCTCGCCGCGGATGAGCACCGGCGCGCGATTCGCCGCCAGAGAGCCGATCAGCTTGTAGATCTCGATCATGCGCGGATCGCGACCGACCAACTGGTTCAGGGCGTACGGCTCCGCCGCTTCCGCCGACAGTTGCCGCGCCTGTCGCTTCAACTTGCGGTCCTGGAAGCAGCGCTCGATCAACAGGTCGATTTGATCCAGGTCGAGGGGTTTGACCAGGTAGTCGTAGGCGCCGGCTTTCATCGCCTCCATCGCGCTGCGCATGTCCTCGTGCGCGGTGATGACCAGCACATCGATGTCGGGGGTGGTGTCTCGCAAGCGCCGCAACAGCTCCAGGCCGTCCATGCCCGGCATGCGCAGGTCGGTGATCACGAGCGCGGGATCGAACTCGGCCATCCTGTCCAGCGCCTCTTCGGCACTGGCCGCGGTAGCGACGTGATGACCCGAACGCGCCAGATGGTGCTCGAACGTGTCACGGATCGAAGCGTCGTCATCGACGACCAGGATTCGACGGCTCATGGCTCGTTCACCCCGGGGTCCAGTGGGAGCATGACGACGAACTCGGCGCCGCGGCCGGCACGCGGAGGCTCGGCCAGGGTCAGCGTGCCCCCGTGCTCTTCGACGGTGCGCAGTGCGAGGGAGAGGCCCAGGCCGGTACCCGTTCGTTTCGAGCTGAAGAACGGTCGAAAGATCTCGTCGCGTACCTCGCTCGGAATGCCCGGTCCCTCGTCGGCGACCCGTATCTCGACCGCGTTCGCCCGGGGAATGCGTCGGGTCGAGACGCGTAGGGTCCCGCCGCCCGGCATCGCTTCCACCGCGTTCAGAAACAAATTGAGCAAGGCGGCCTTCAGTTCCTCGACGTTACCTGTGATCGCGTCGCCCGCGCCTCGATAGTCGGTTTCGACTTCGATGCCCTGCTCGACCAGTTGCGGTTCCACGACCTCGAGGGCGTCCCTCACCAGCTCGCCAACGGTAATCGGCTCGCGCGCCGTCGAGCGCGGACGGCCAAGGCTGAGGACGCCGCTCACCACCTGGTCGAGCCGCTCGATCTCACGCAGCGAGATCTCGACGGGTCGGGCCGACTCCGCGGGAATGCGACCGCTCTTCGCGTCGCGGGCCAGGCTCTGCAGGTTGAGCTTCAGGGACGTGAGCGGGTTGCGGATCTCATGGGAGATCTGTGACGCGAACGCGCCCACGGCCGCCATCTGACGGCTCGCTTCGATCTGTTTGAGCGTCTCGCGCAGCCTGGCGATCATGAGGCGGAAGGCCTCCGACAGTCGACCCACCTCGCCGCCGGCGTCCGATGGCAGCTCCGGGTCGAAGCTGCCGGCCCCGACCTGATCGGCGGCGGCGGCCAGCGCCAGCAGCGACCGGGTTTCGCGCCGCGTCATCAGGGTGAACGCGAAGGCGATCGCCGCGGCCACGACGAAGACGATGATCAGGTTCCGGGCCCGCATGCGGGCGATGGGAGCGGCGAACTCGTCGGTGGATCCGGCGGCGAAGATCGTCCACGGTGGCTCTGCCAGGCTGGCGAAAGCGGCGACGCGGGTGGTGTCGCCTTCCCGGTAGACCAGGGTGCCATGCTCTTCCTCGATGAGCGACGGATCGACGTTCCAGCCATCCGGGCCCAGCAGCCTGCCCAGGCTCTGGCGGCGATAGGCGTGGCTCGGGTGGTAGAGCACCGTATTGCGGGATCGGTCGACCACGGTCGAGTAGCCGGTCTCGCCGAACCGTGCCGCCAACTGCTCGTATGGGAGCAGCTCGTCCAGATCGAGGGCCGCGTAAAGAGTTCCGACTTCGCGACCGCTCGGCTGGTCGTAGATCGGGCGCACTACCGACATCACGTCGGCCCGATAGGGCGTTGGGGCTCCGCCCAATACCGCGGACCGGTCGGAAGCGTTCATCGGAAGACGGTAGATGGCGGACCCGTTCGCATCTCGAAACTCGATCCGCGCGTAGTACGGACTCAAGACGTTCCACGCCTGACGCAGGTACGAGCCCGCGCCGTCCAGCGCCTCGTCCCGTGCGCTCGGGTCACCGTCGGTCAACGCCCGGTAGAGACGCTGCGTCTCGGCGTTCTCGGTGAGCAAGAGCAGTTCCGACTCGCGAAGGGCATAGCTCCGTCTCAATTGCGTGGCCGCACGTGCCGCGATTTCGTTCACCTGGCTCGCGATAAGCGCTTCCAGCGTCCGCATCGAGTACACGTAATCGAATATGCCGACAGCGACGAGCGGCACGACGGCGCAGAGCGCGAAGAGTGTCAGGAACTTGGCGCGGAGTGACATGACATGGCCATCTGGGCGGCAGCCGCGAGGGAGCGTGAGTTTCACCGCGGGTGCAACGTGCGAAAAATAGGCGCAATCGTTCCGTACGGCCAGCAGCGACTTCAGTGTTGGACGTTGGAGGTTGGACCTTGGATGTTCAACCCGCCTTCACGATCAGCCGCCTGAACATCCGCCGCGTCGCCGCCGCGATCTCGTCCACCGCCGCGTCGAACGCCGCCCGGTTCGCCCGCGACGGCACCCGGTAGCCGCTCACCTTGCGGACAAACTGCAGCGCCGCGTCGTGCAGCTCCTGGTCGGTGGGCGGCCCTTCCGGTCGACGCAGCTGTTTGATGTTCCGACACATGTCGTCCCTCGATCTTCCCAGGTCTCTTTCTCCACGAGTTGACACCAGAATCGAACTTAATTGTTGAACGCTCAACGTCCAACGTTCAAACTCTCGGCAGTTCCTCGATGTCGGATGTCCGATGTCGGATGTTCGATGTTCAGCCCCCCGCAGCGTTAGCCTGGCGACTGGAGGGTCCGGCCGGTTAGGGTTACCTTGTGCGACTGTTACCCAGGACAGTGGGGAGTAGGGAGTGAGGAGTAGGGAGTGGGGAGACAGCCTCCCCAGTTGCCCGGACTCGACAACGGAGGTTAGTGGCGATGCGAGTGTTTCGGTTCCTGGCGGTGAAGAGTGTACGGCGGTCGCGCGCGGTGTTCGCGGCGCTCGTTGGCGTTTTGCTGTGGAGCGCGGCGGTCGAGGCACAAGAGCGTGACGAGATTCCGTCGATCGACGAGAAGACCGAGGGGATGCGGCAGCTCGAGGGGTTCGTCGACCTCTACTGGGACGATTCGACCGGCAAGCTCTATATGGAGATCGACCGCTGGGAAACGGAGTTCCTGCACCAGATCTCGCTGACCACCGGGCTGGGGAGCAACCCGGTGGGTCTGGACCGGGGCCAGCTGGGCGGCACCTACGTGGTGAAGGCGGTCCGGGTGGGCCCCACGGTCCTGCTGATCGAGCCGAACTACCGGTACCGGGCCCGATCCGAGAACCCGGCCGAGGTCCGGGCGGTGGAGGAGGCGTTCGCGCCGTCGACCCGCTGGGGGTTCGAGGTCGCGGCGCAGACGGGCGACCGGGCGCTGGTCGATGCCACCGATTTCTTCCTTCGTGACGCGCACGGGATCGCCGACCGGCTGGAGGACACGGGGCAGGGGAGCTTCAAGCTGGACGGGAGCCGCAGCGTGGTCTACATGCCGCGGACCCGGGCGTTTCCGCTCAACACCGAGGTCGAGACCTTCCTCACCTTCACCGCCGACGAGCCCGGCCCGCTGGTACGGAGCACAGCGGCCAGCGGTGACGCGGTGACCCTGCGGGTCCATCACTCGCTGGTCGAGTTGCCCGACGACGGCTACGAGCCGAGGGCGATGGACCCCCGGGTCGGCGCGTTCGGGATCAGCTTCCACGATTACGCCATGCCCATCGACCAGCCGCTGGAGATCCGCTGGGTCGCGCGCCATCGCCTGGCGAAGCGCGACCCGACGGCCGAGCGCTCGCCGCCGGTCGAGCCGATCGTCTACTACCTGGACCCCGGGGTGCCGGAGCCGATCCGGAGCGCGCTGCTGGAGGGTGCGAGCTGGTGGAACGGAGCGTTCGAGGCGGCGGGCTACATCGACGCGTTCCGGGTCGAGCTGCTGCCCGAGGGCGCCGACCCGATGGACCTGCGCTACAACATGATCCACTGGACGCACCGCTCCACCCGCGGCTGGTCGTACGGCGGCTCGGTGGTCGATCCGCGGACCGGCGAGATCTTGAAGGGGAACGTGAACCTGGGGAGCCTGCGGGTGCGGCAGGACGATCTGCTGGCGTCCGGGCTGGTGCCGCGCNNGGCTGGCGGCCCCAGCTTCGACTACCTGCCGCAGGTCTCCGAAGGCTCGGACCCGGTGGAGATGGCGCTGGCCCGCATCCGGCAGCTGTCGGCCCACGAGGTGGGTCACACGCTGGGGCTGGCCCACAACTACATCGCCAGCACGTACGGCCGGGCCAGCGTGATGGACTACCCGGCGCCGCTGGTCCGCATCAGCGATGACGGCCGCCTCGACCTGAGCGACGCTTACGATGTGGGGATCGGCGAGTACGATGCCTTCGCCGTCACGTGGCTCTACAGCGATTTCCCGAACGGGACCGACGAGGAGGCGGCGCTCGACTCCATCGTCCAGGACGGTCTGGATCGCGGCATCCGCTTCCTGACCGATCAGGACGCGCGCCCGGCGGGCGCCGCCCACCCGCTGGCCGCGCTGTGGGACAACGGCTCGGACCCGGTGTCGATGCTGCGGCACGAGATCGCGGTGCGCCGGATCGGGCTGGAGAACTTCGGCGAGGAGGCGATCCCGATGGGCACGCCGCTGGCCGAGCTGGAAAAGACCCTGGTGCCGCTCTATCTGCACCATCGCTACCAGCTGGAGGCGGCGGCCCACACGCTGGGCGGCGCCGACTACAGCTTCGCGCTCCGCGGCGACGGCCAGGTGCCCATCGAGATCGTCTCCGGCGACCGGCAGCGCGAGGCGCTGGACGCCTTGCTGGCGACGGTCGAGCCCGAGTTCCTGGCGCTGCCCGAACGCCTGCTGGAGCTGATCCCGCCGCGCGCCTTCGGCATGAGCGGCGGCGAGGTGTTCACCAAGGCGACGGCGCCGACGCTGGACCCGATCGGCATGGCGGCCAGCGCGGCCGACTTCACGTTCTCGTTCATCCTGCAGCCCGAACGGATGACGCGGCTGGTTCAGTTCCACGCCCGCGACTCGGCGTACCCGGGTCTGGACGAGGCCGTCGATCGCCTGCTGGCGGCCACCTGGCGGGCGGGCCAGGAGAACACCGCGTATCGGCGGGCGATTGACGAGGCGGTCGAGCGGACCGCGCTGGATCGGTTGATGGCCGAAGCGGCCGCGGCGGAGAACACGCCGCAGGTGCGGGCCGTGCTGAACGCGAAGATCGGCGAACTGGCGACCTGGCTGGCGTCGCTGGACGCCCCCACGCCGCACCAGGCGATGGCGCTGGAAGACATCCGGCGCTGGCAGGCCCGGGACGAGAGCACGTCGGTCACCTCGGATCCCGCCCGGCTGCCCCCCGGCAGCCCGATCGGGGGCGGCCGCAGGTAAAGGGTTCCGGCATGAGGAGACGAGAATGCTGAAGCGAATCACGACACTCGCGTTGGTAGCCGGCGGCCTGGCCGGCTGCGAGCCGGCCGAGCCTACCGACATCGAGGTGGGCGCGATCGAGCTGGCGCGGCCCGCCGAGAGCGGCGAGCCGAACCTGTTCGCCACGGCGGACGGCCGGGCCATCCTGACCTGGCT
>JAACAK010000063.1 GCA_011774835.1 Candidatus Kutchimonas denitrificans
TCTGAGGTCACGAGCGCGCGTCGCAAGCGCGATCGCCCGATCCCCGCTCCGGCACGCTCGCCGCCGGCGCGCAGCCGCGCCTCCAGCCCGCTCCCCAGCCGGAACGCCGGCAGCGCTCCCGCGGCCACGCCCACCAGAAGAACGAGAACGGTCCCGAAGGCCAGGACCCGGGCGTCCACCGAGATCTCATCGAGTCGGGGAACGCTGGCGGCCGCCACGGCGGTGAGCAGTTCGGTACCCCAGGTCGCCAGCAGGATCCCCGCCACACCGCCCAGCGCCGCCAGCAGCAGGCTCTCTGTAAGGAGCTGCCGCACCAGCTGGCCCCATCCCGCTCCCAGCGCACGTCGAATGGCCATGTCCCGCATCCGGGTCTCGCCGCGGACCACCAGCATCCCTCCGATGTTGCCACAGGCGATGAGCAGCACGAACCCGGCAGCCGCCAGCAGCAGCCAGAGCGCCCGTCGAGCGGCTCCAACCAATTCGTCGCGCAGCGGCACCACGTGGAAGGTCTCGGTGTTGTTGTACTTCCCGTACAGGCGCTCGGCTCGTTCCCTGTACCGCTCGTTCATCTCTTCGAGAGCGATGCGAGCCTGCTCGGGTGTCACTCCCGGCAACAGGCGGCCCACGGCCACCAGGAACCGATCGCTCGTGTTCGGGCTCGACTCGTTCAGGAAATAGGGGAGCAGGAGCGCGGTGGCGGCGCCCGGGTATTCGAATTCGGGAGGGAGAATCCCGACCACCCTGACGGCCCGATCATTGAGCGTGATGGTTCGGCCGACGATCTGCGGTTCGCCCCCGAAGCGCCGCCGCCACAGTCCGTCCGTCAGGATGGTCACCGGGTCCGCGTTCGGATCCATGTCCTGTCGCGTGAAGTCACGACCGATCGCTGGGGCGACCCGGAGCGTCGACAGGAACTCCGAGCTCACGAAAGCCATCGGGAGCCGTTCCGGCTCCCACCCCTCGGCGGTGAGGTCCACCTGCCACGGTACCGAGATGGCGAGGGAGCTCAGGGGACCGGAGGACTGCCGAAACGCGATGTACTCCGGCTCGGTGAGACCGAAGCGGCCGCTCGCGTCCCAGATCCGTACGAGGCGATCCGGTTCCGGGTAGGGGAGCGGCTTCAACAGAACGCCGTTCACCACGCTGAAGATGGCGCTGGTGGAGCCGATCCCGAGAGCCAGCGTCACCACGATCACGGCGGTGAAGCCGGGCTGTTTGTGAAGGCCGCGGAGCGCGTAGCGAATGTCGTTCAGGAAGTTCCTCATTAGGGCCTTCTCCGTATCTATCGGTCTCGCATCGAACCGCGAAACCGGACCCAGGTCCGTGGCATGCCGATTCGCTTCTTCGCCTTCGTTCCGAGCGAAATGCGGCTGTCACCGCCGCGATCGCGGCTGAATGCCACCGACCGGAGGAGCTGTCGAAGACGGTGTTCAGCAACGCTTACCGCCTCTGCTCCTGTTTGGCAACGGGTGTGCCATGCGGCACATGATCCCAAACGTTATAGTAGATGGACAATTACAGAGCGAGTTACGGCAGCTCTCAGATCGTTGACCGTCCAGATCCGGGATACGATGTACCGCGACCGCACAGTTTGGGGAAGACCCGAGCCTACCCGCTCCATCGAGCCGCACGCGGTTGGCTGGAAGGGCTCGCGGCCGGAAGTCACCCGGACTTTGCCGTGCGGATGTTCCCGGAGGTGGGACACGATCTGGTGAACTGGGAGCCGTTCAGCCAGCGCCGCGGTTGGCCTCGGCTAGCCCACTGCGCCCAAGGCCCAATGACGGGGTTTGGCGATTAGTTGGACGCTGGACGTTGGATGTTGGAGGTTCAGCGGTCCCGGGCAGACTAGCGTTGCAAAACCTCGAACGGTTCCACCCCCTCCTCGCGCATCCGCTCCCGTTCCTCGTCCAGCATCCGCATGATGAGCGAGATCTGCCGCTCGCCTTCCGTCTCGACGCAGAGGTCGAAGACCGTGTACTCGGGGGAGAGCGGCTTGCCGAGGATCGGCGGCTGCTCGATCTCCGCCACGTTCATCCGCGCCCGCTCGAATATGTCGAGGACGCGGGTCAGCTGACCGGGCAGGTCCTTCACCTTGATCCGCAGAACGATCCGGCGGCCGCTCTTATATAGATAGGACGTCACCAGCTTCTGCATGGCGCGGAGGTCTACGTTGCCACCGCTGAGCAGCACGACCGCCAGCGAGTCGGGCTCGGGTTCGATCGCCTCGGACATCAGCGCGGCGACCCCCAGCGCGCCGGCGCCCTCCACCACGAGCCGGGCGTGCTCGTAGAGGAAGACGATGGCGTCGTAGACCGCCTCCTCGCCCACGCAGATCACGCCGTCGGCCAGCCGCCGGATTACCTCGAAAGGACGCTGCCCCGGTTGTCCGACGCGAACGCCGTCGGCGATCGTCGGCTGGGTGGCGACATCGAGGGGCAGCGCGTCGGAGCCGTCACCCGCCCGGGCGCGCTGCAGCGAGCGCATCAGGGCCGGGGCCCGATCCGACTGGATGCCGATCACCTTGGTCCTGTCGCCGTAGATCTCCTTCAGGTAGAAGAGCACACCGGCCATCAAGCCGCCGCCGCCGGCAGGTATCAGCACGTAGTCGGGGGCCCGGTCACCCAGCGTCCCGGCCAGCTCGACGCCGATGGTGCCCTGACCCTCGATCACGTCCCAGTCGTCGAACCCATCGATGAAGGTGCTGTCGTGCTGGTCCGCGTACTCGAGCGCCGCGGCCCGCGACTCGTCGTAGTTCGCGCCGACGATCTCCAACCGGGCGCCCAGCTCCTCGGTGTTGCGCCGCTTGGCCAGCGGGGCGTCTTCGGGCATGAAGATCACGCACTCGATGCCCAGTCGGGTCGCCGCGTACGCCATGCCCTGGGCGTGATTGCCGGCCGACGCCGCCGTCACCTCGGGCACCGCGCCGCTCTCCACCAGCTTGCGCAGCTTGTTCACCGAGCCCCGGACCTTGAACGACCCGGTTCGCTGGATGTTCTCCGCCTTCAGGTAGACGTGCGCGCCGGTGCTGTCGAACAGGCGCGGTGACGGCAGCAGCGGCGTCTCGAACAGGTGCGCCTTGAGCGCCTCGTGCGCCGCCACGATGCCACGGGCGCTGAGCGGTATCTCGGGTCGGGACTTGTCTGAAGAGTCGGGGATTTCGGTCATCTCGGCCTGTCGGCGTCGGGAAGCTGGTCACCGGAGCTACGTATCAGCATAGGGGATGGGCCGGCGCGTCGCCAGCGTTGCCGGGAGGAGGACGGCTCGGCATCACTCCCCGTCGGTCCTCGCTGACCCTTCTTCGAACGCCTCCAGATGGGCGTGCAACAGCAGCGAGCGGAGGTCTGCGGGGCTCCGCGCGCTGTGCGGCCACAGGGCCGCTACAGCGGCTGGGGCGTTCGACAGCGCTGGCCCGGCATCGCAACCGGGTGGAGAACGCGGCCGCCAGGCCGAGAGATCGGGGCACGGGGCGCGGCGTCAAAGCGCCCGTTTCCCGCTCTGGACGGCGGGCAGCCACCGGGGCGGAAACACCTGTTGTCCCCCGCTTGTTTAAAGTCCGGCGCTTTCCACCACAGGTTCTTTTTCGTAGTGATTCGGGTATCGATGATAAAAGCGCTGAAGCGGAAGCTGATGTCACTGACGGGGCTGCGACCTGGCGAGCTCGGCCGGGTCAGCCTCATGTCGTTCTATTTCTTCCTCGTCATCACCTCGTATTACGTCATCAAGCCGGTCCGCAACTCGCTCTTCGTCGAGCGGTTGGGCGCCGACAACCTGCCGTACGTCTATATCGCCACCGCCATCTTCGTCGGCTTCATCATCTCCTTCTACTCGCGCTACGCCGATCGGATCGGGCGGCAGGCGCTGATTCTGGGCACCTTCGCGTTTCTGGCCTCGAACCTGGTGATCTTCTGGTGGGTGCTCAAAGCGGGTACGCTGTTCGCCTCGGGCGCCTTCTACATATGGGCGAAGCTCTATCCCCTTCTCCTCGTGTCGCAGTTCTGGCTCGTCGCCAACGAGCTGTTCACCACCGCGCAGGCCAGGCGGCTCTTCGGCCTCGTGGGCGCCGGCGGAATCATAGGCGGCGTGGCGGGCAGCGCGATCTCCGGGACGCTGGCCACCGTAGTCGGCAGCGAGAATCTGTTGCTGGTCAGCGTAAGCATCTTGGGGCTCTGTGCCCTGCTGCTCGTCTACATCGACCAGCGGACCGAGCCGGTGAGGCCTCGTCCGGCGATCGAGGAAGATCAGCCGCCGGCGGGCGCGTGGCGCCTGCTGAGGGAATCGTCGCATCTGCGGACGATCGCCTACATCCTGGGCCTGACGATCATCGTCTCCACGGTCGTCGACTGGCAGTTCAACAAGGCGATCGAACTGTTCGTGCCCGGCGAAGATGCGAAGACCGAGTTCTACGGACGGTTCTTCGCCGCACTCAACGTCACCTCGGTCTTGATCCAGCTGCTGCTGACGAGCCTGGTGCTGCGCGTCTTCGGGCTCGCGGTAGCCCTGCTGCTGTTGCCGATAGGCCTGCTCACCGGCTCGATCGGCATCCTGCTGCATCCGGGGCTGTGGACCGCCGCCCTGGCGAAAGGGGCGGAGGGCTCGCTGCGCTATTCCCTCGACCAGTCGACCCGCGAGCTTCTCTTCCTGCCGCTGCCGTCGGACATCAAGTACCGGGGCAAGCCGCTGGTCGACATGGTCGTCTACCGTGGAGGCACCGGGGTCGGCGGGGTCCTCGTCCTGGTGGCGACCTCGATCTTCGCCTTCGGGCTTCGCGAGATGGCGATCGTAGCGGCTTTGATGATCGCGCTCTGGATGGGCGTGACGGTGGCGATGCGTCGTGAGTTCCGCAGCTCGGTGCGGCGGCTGATTCGCACACGCGATGTGGAGGCCGACGAGCTGATCGTCCAGCATCTGGACGCCAGGACCCGGGAGGAGCTCATCGCGGCGTTGGAGAGCGAGGACGAGAACGAAGTACTCTACGCGCTCGCGCTACTCGAGGATGTCGACCAGCGCGAGATCGTCCGTCACACGCAGGAGCTGCTCGAACACTCCTCGCGCCGCGTCCGCGCCCGAACCCTCCGGGCCCTCTACGGCTCGGCGTCCGAGGTCCCGATGGCCGCCCCCCGCGCCCTCCTCGATGATCCGGCGATGGAGGTTCGTGCCGAAGCGATCAATTTCGTCTGCAACTTCGGTGACCTGCCGCCCATGGAGACGATGGAAGAGTTCATGCGCTCCGAAGAGCCGGGGGTCAGGGCGGCGGCGCTGTCCTGCCTGGCCCAGCATGCCGATTCCGATCGCGCCGAGGTCGCCGCGGGTCTGATCCGCGAGATGGCCGCGCGACAGGATGGGCCCGACGCCGCCCGCGAACGTCGACTCGCCGCCGAGGCGATCGGCGCGACCGTGAACGGCAAGCGCCTGCGAGACTCCCTCATCTCGCTGCTCCAGGACACCGAGGCCGACGTACGCCGCGCGGCTGTGCAGGCCGCCGCTCGGGTCAAGGATCCGAAGCTGGTGCCGATCCTCCTCTCGCATCTTTGCTGCGGCGAGAGCCGGGCCGAGGTGAAGGCGGCGCTGGCGGGCTACCGGAAGTCGATCCGCGACCAGCTGGTCGACGTGCTCCTCGATCGCGACGTGCCGATGGAGGTTCGCGCCAGCATTCCGGCGATCTTCTACGATTCGGCGGGGTCCCGCGATGTCGACGTATTGATCGGCGCGTTACCCCAGGTGCCGCCTCGCATTCGGCTGGCCATACTCAAGACGCTCAACCGGCTGCGCCGCAACCGCGACGATCTGAGCTTCGACGACAACCGACTGGAGTCCGCTCTCGAGCTGGAGACCCGGACCGGCTACCAGCACGTCGTCGACCGGGCCGCGATCACTCCGAACGGACTGCTGGGCCGCGTGCTGCGAGAAGCCGAGGCCGATGCGCTGGAGCGGACGACGCGCGTGCTGGGGCTGATGCATCCGCTGCGCGACATCCTGGCCGTCTATCAAGGTCTGACCTCAGGCTCGGAATCGATGCGCTCGGCGGGATTCGAACTGTTGGAGAACACGCTCCCCCTGCGGCAGCGGCGTTTCGTCGGGCCGTTGGCCGATCCCGACCTCTCCCTGGAGGATCGTGCGCGTCGGGGCCACGCTCTTTTCGACGAAGTCGTGGACGAGAGCCGCGACGACACCCTGCAGCGCCTGGCGACCCAGACTGACCAGCCGTGGATCGCCGCCGTGGCCGCGGCAGCGGCGGAAGTCGAACCGGACTTGGCAATCGAGCTTCGGGAACCCTATCACCTGCACCCACTACCCGGACTGGACAGGACCCTGTCGTCCCTTCTCAGCGAGGACAAGGACAAGATGCTCAAGCTGATCGAACGTGCCGATTTCCTTCGTGATGTGGAGATCTTCTCCGAGGTTCGAACCGAAGGCCTGGCCAAGATCGCCGCGATCACGCGGGAGCGGGAGTACGAGAAAGACACCGAGCTCTTCGCCGAAGGCGAGGAAGGCTCCGAGCTCTTCTTCATCGTGTCCGGCCAGGTCCACGCGATCCGTCAGGGCGAGCTCGCCTTCACCGCCGATCGTGGCGAAACGGTCGGTACGCTGACCCTGATCGATGCCCGGCCCCGCGAGTTCACCGCCACCGCCACCCAACACACCCGCGCCCTCGTCATCGAGCGCGACGATTTCTTCGACCTGATGCGTGACCACTTCGACCTGGTCGAGGGGCTGCTCACCCACCTCACCGACGTGGTGCGAAGACTCAACGCCCGCCTCGAACAGGAAGGAGTCGAGGCCTGAGTCCAACGGCCGGCCGGGAGAATCACGAGCCCGCCCGGCCCCGTAGGGTTGAGGTCAGGACAGGGGGAGCTTGACAGAAAGGCGGGATGCTATAATTTTAGCATCGCTAATTCGCCAGCATCCACCGCGCCGCAGGTCCCGCGGCCTCTGGGAGATGGGTTCGAGATGAGCGAGACGCCGTACGCCGAGTTGAGCCGCCGCGAGCGGCAGATCATGGACATCATCTACGCGAGCGGGCGGGCCGGCGTGGCGGAAGTCCAGGAAGCGCTACCGGACCCGCCGAGCTATTCGGCGGTGCGAGCGCTGCTGCGGATCCTGGAGGAGAAGGGCCACCTGACGCACGAGCAGGAAGGGCAGCGCTACGTCTACCGGCCGACGGTGCCGGCGGCGGAAGCGCGGGAGTCGGCGATGAAGCGTCTGGTGCGGACGTTCTTCGACGGGTCGCCGGAGAAGGCGATGGCGGCGTTTCTGGACATGTCGGCGGAGGAACTGTCGGGAGACGAGCTGGCGCGGCTGGCGGAATTGATCGAGCAGGCCAGACGAGAAGGACGGTAGAGCTATGTCGATGGTTGAATTCGTTCGGACGTTTCTCGACGGTCACGCGCTGACGGGGGTGATCCTGCTGGCGACGCTGAAGGTCAGCGTTCTGCTGCTGGCGGCGTTGGGGATCAATGCCGCGTTGCGGTCGGCGTCGGCGTCGCTGCGGCACCTGGTGTGGAGCGTGGCGATCGGTGCCGTGCTGGTCGTGCCGGCGCTGACCGCGCTGGTTCCGCGCTGGGACGTGCCTGTTCCGGCGACGGTGGGTCGTCAGACGCCGGCCACGGCGTCGGTGGAGTTGGCTGACGCGCCGGCGCTGACGGCCGCCTCGGCGCGCGAGACGAAGATCGCCGCGCCGGCCGATGCCGTGTCGGACCCCGCTCCCGACCGAGCATGGACGGCGTCGGCGGGTAACGCACGCGGCGAGGCGTCGGCCGCGACAGCGGACGCTGTCACGGCGGAGGCCGCTTCGGCGACCGCGGCTGGCGGCCGGGCCGGAGACTTCACCTGGATGACGTGGCTGGTAGCGATCTGGCTGGCCGGGGCTCTCGTGTCGTGCGGCGCGATCGGTCTGGCGCTCATCCGGACGTGGCTGTTGGGCCGGCGGGCCGAACGGCTGGGGCACGGTCGGGCGGTCAGCGTGCTGGAGGAGCTTCGTGGCCGGATGGGGATCGGGCGCCGGGTCGGGCTGCTTCGCTGCCGCGGCCGCTGCATGCCGATGACCTGGGGCGTGGTCGATCCGGCGATCCTCCTGCCCGCCGACATCGAGGAGTGGCCCGAGTCCCGGATTCGCGCCGTGCTGCTCCACGAGCTGGCCCATATCAAGCGGTTCGACTACCTGACCCAACTGTTGGCCCGGCTGGTCTGCGCCCTCCACTGGTTCAACCCGCTGGCCTGGCTGGCGGCGGCCCGGCTGCGGGTCGAGCGCGAGCTGGCCTGCGACGACGAGGTCCTGCTGTCGGGGTCCCGGGCCTCCGAGTACGCCGGCCACCTGGTCGAGATGGCCCGCTCGCTGAAGGAGCGGCCGCTCCCGGCGCTGGCGACCGTGGCGATGGCGCGGCCCTCGCGACTCGGCGACCGGGTCCGGGCCGTGCTCGACGGCTCGCGGGCGCGTCGCGCGTTGACGATCCGCGTGGTGGTGTCGGTCTGGCTGGTGGCGTTGGGCCTCACGCTGCCGGTGGCGGCGGCGACGCCCGAGGCGCGGGCCGAGGGTCCCACGCCCGAGGCGGAGTCCCGGGACGACACGGCGGAGAGGGCGTCGCCGGCCCAGCGGGCCGCGGAGCTCGACGGCGTGGCGCGCCCGGCTCTCGCGGTCGACCGCGACGCGAGGGGGCGGGGGCCGGTGAACGAGGAGCCGGCCGCGGTGCCTGCCGGGGTACAGTCGTGCGATTGGCTTGGCGAGGGCCACGGCACGTCGACCTCGATCAACGTCGAGGACGACGACTGGCGGATCAAGGTCGAGCGCGGCAGGTGCGAGCTCGAATTCGAGCTGCACGGCGACCTCGAGTTCGACGACCGCTTTACCCGGGTCGTCGGCATCTCGTCGGGCGGCGAACTGGAGATCGAGGAAACGGAGGGCCGTTCATCGAAGCGAGCGACGCTGCGCCAGCGCGACGGCCGGCTGGAGCGTCGCTGGTATGTGAACGGCGACGAACGGGACTTCGACGCGGCAGCGGAGGCGTGGCTGTCCGACATTCTGCTGGTGCTGTTCCGGCGCGCCGGGTACCTGGCGGAGGAGCGTGCGACGAGCATCCTGGAGCGGGGCGGCGTCGACGCCCTGATGCAGGAAGTCTCGCATATCGCCAGCGACTACGTGGCGCGCAAATACTACACCGTTCTGCTGAGCCAGCGGGATCTGCGGCCGGAGCAGGTACGTGACATCGTGCGCCAGGTGGGTCGGGACATCGGGTCGGACTACGAGCTGGCCGAACTGCTGATCGCGATCGCGCGGAACCACCCGCTGGATGAGTCGGTGAGAATCGCGTACGTGGAGGCGTCGAGCTCGATAGGATCCGACTACGAGCAGCGCCGCGTCCTCTCGGCGATCCTGGATCGCGATGAGCTGAGCCAGGAACTGGCTCACCAGATCCTGCGCTTGGCGACGGAGATCAGCTCGGACTACGAGCTGGCGGAGCTGCTGATAGAGGTGATTAGCCGCCGCCCGCTGGATGGCAGTATGGTGGCGTCGTTCTTCGACGCGGTGGAGTCGATCAGCTCGGACTACGAGACTCGACGCGTGATCGACACGGCGATCAAGCAGGGTCCCCCGAACGAGGAGTTTCTGGACCGGGCGCTGGAGTCGGCGCAGGAGATCGGCTCGGATTACGAGCTGGCGGAGCTGCTGATCGACGTGGCGTCGATGTACCCGGTCGAGGAGCGGCTGCCGGCGGCGTACCTGAGTGCGGCGCGCTCGATCAGCTCGGACTACGAGCTGGCGCGGGTGCTCAGGCCGCTGGTCATCCGCGGCGACGCCTCGAAGGCGACGTTGCGCGCGGTGCTCCGCTTGGCTGCCGGGATCTCCTCGGACCACGAGCTCTCCAGGCTGCTCGTCACGATCGCTCGCGGCTACGAGCTCGACGAGGAGCTCCGCGTCGAGTACATGCGGGCGGCGGACACGCTGGGCTCGGAGTACGAGCGAGGCCGCGCCGTTTCGGCGCTCTATCCCCGGGGGTCGGGCACCGGGTCCGGCGGGAACGTCCAGCTCTAACGGGCGGCTGGCGACGGCTACGCCTCGAGCCGCTGGGTGACCCGGCGGATCTCGGCGACATCGTCGAGCGCGCCGACCGGAAGCTCGGCGCGGCTCCAGGGACAGCGGATACCTTCGCCCAGGTCGTAGCACGGGATGGCCCAGAGCTCGGGCTCGCCGACATCGAGCTCGATCTCCAGCGAGCCGATATCCGCCGCGCGGTCGATCTCACCCAGGATGTAGAGCGCGGCCAGCTTCCGGGCGTCGAAACCGGAGATCGTGGCGCCGGGCGCCCGGGGACCGTGACCGGTGCGGGTCTGCCACTTCGGGGGCAGCCGGGTGTAAACGAGTCCCCATTCCCCCACGTAGGTCGGCCGGTAGATCGAGAAGGCGGAGACGAACGCGCGCTCGAATTTGGCCGCGCGGTCGCGGGCCTTGAGGTGGCTCTCCTCTTGGAATCCCGACGGCGTCGCCTTCGCCGAGACCGGGAAGCTCCAGTAGGGCAGGTAGAGGATCGGGTGTCGAGGGCTGGGCGGCGGCGCGACGAAGGCGGATGGCCGCTCCCGCAGGACGCCGCCGATGATCTCCCAGGCGCGCCCGCATTGCGGACAGCGGAACGCGACGTCGTTCGATGCCGCCGGCAGCGCGCCGTGACACGCACTGCAGCGCAGCGCGATCACCCGGGCCCCACTAGCCTCAGCCGCCATCGCGCTCGAGCCTCGGAATCGCACCCGGCTCTGGCCATGAGCGGAGCATCCAGTCGGGCCGGTTGGCACGGTAGAGGGCAGCGGCGGTCGCCAGGGCGCCCACGGCGAGGGCGGCGAACGGCGGAACGACCGGCGTGCCGAAGAGAATGCCGTAGAGCCCGTGACCCGCCAGCAGGCTACCGGGTATCGCCAAGAGCGCCCAGCTCCAGCTCCCGGCAGGATAGGATTGGGGCAGTCGCCAGGCCACGATCTGGCCGCTGATGGCCTCCAGGACGATCTCGTAGCTCCCCTCGCCCGTGCTGACCGGTATCGCCCAGAAGGGGAAGAAGATCGTGCGGCGCGAATCGGCGACCATCTCGGTGTCCTTGCCGCCGGCGAAGCGCCGATCGCCGAGCGCCTCCGCCGACTGTTCGGCGGCGTAGACCGTGGCGCGCCGCTGCGCCTCCACCAGATTGAAGCTCTTCAGTTGCGCCATCTTGCGGGCGGTCCGGGCGTCGAACATCGACAGGTCCCAGGGGGCGCTGGCCGCCGGCGTCAGGTGCTGAACGTCGGACACCATCACCTTGGTGTCCTCCTTTTCTTCGTACGTCCACTCGGCCTCGACGGTCGTGCCGCCGCTCTGGTGGTCGTAGATCCTGTTGTAGACGCGCTTGCGTTCGGGGATCTTCCGCTCGAACACTCCGATGCGTCGGCCGGCGATCTCGTGGTACGGGATGAAGACCAGCTCGGGCCGACCGAAGATGCCGACGTGCCGCTCCCGGTCCAGCCAGTTGCGCGCGGTGTTGAGCGCCTGCGCCGCGCTCAGATTGGTCACCGCCTCGTAGCGCGGGGTGGACACCTCGCTCAGGCACAGTAGCGCGCCGCACCGCTCGCAGGGCGTGATGCGCGTTCCCTCCCGCACGACTTCCGGTGCGCCGCATTGCGGGCAGGTCAGCGCCTGCAGCTTGAGCTCGTTCATCGCCCGGCCGTCGGTTGGGGCAGCGTGCTCTGGCGCGTGTGCTCCCAGATCGTGTAGCCGCCGACGATGAGGACGGCGCCGCCGGCCAAGTGAAGGGGAAGCAGGGCCGCCGCGAGCAGCATGATGGCGGTGGCGCGCCAGGCCTGGTTGCGGAAGCGAAAGCTCGGCCGCGCCGGCCACTCGACATCGTACAGTTCACCGCTGGTAGCATCGAGCCGGAACTCGTGGCTCGTCTCTCCGAGGAGCACTTGTCCCTCGAACATCGGATGATGGACCAGCCGCATCGTCTTCACCGCCACCGGTCCGCCGGTGGCCCGGGCGGCGACCTCGGCCACCGACTCGGGCGCCAGCTCCGGCTCGATCCAGTCGGCCGATCGCTCCCGCTCGCTCGTGTCGACGAATGAGCGCTCGCCCCCTGGCAGGCGGGCGATCTCGAAACGACCGTTCGGACCGGGGCGTGCCGAGATGCAGAGCCGCCGGCCGTCGGGCGACTCGATCTCCCAGACCGGCTCGTAGACCAGGTCCAGACGCTGAATCGCCGCGTCGGGATAACCGGCGTCGAGGGCGGCGGCTTTGATCAGGCCGGGGACGCGAGAGCGGGCGACCGTGGGACGGATGACCTGATAGAGGATGGCGCCGTTCAGGTCGACGAACGATTCCGAGTCGCAGTAGCCGCAATGCGCGTACGACGCCCCTTCCGGCACCATCACCGGACCGCCGCATTGCGGGCAGGCGGGGTTCAGCGCTTCGCGGACCACCGCTCGATCAGTATCGCTCCGGGATTATTCGATGACGCGCTCTCCGCACTCCGTGCAGAAGCGGGCGCCCGCCGGTAGCTTCGCCTGGCAGTTCGGGCAGGCCCGCTCGGTCACTCCCACCGGCTCGCCGCAGCGGGCGCAGAACTTCGCGTCCGGTGCCAGCGGCGCTTCGCAGCTTTCGCAGCGGTCGCCGGCCACCAGCGACTCGCCGCAGTGGGGGCAGAAGCGGGCGTCGGGGTTGACCTCGGTGTGGCAGGCGGGACAGGCGATCGACTCCGCTGCCGACGCCGCGTTGGCCGAGGCCGCGTCGGGCCGGCCGCGCATCGACTCGAAGATCATGCCGGGAAGCATGGCGCCGATCCCGGCGCCCATCCCCGCGCCCGCGCCCAGCCCCACCATGTCGCTCGCCGTGCCGCTGCCGCCGCCCCCGGCGCCCTCCAGCGCCCGTGCCGCTTTCATCTTGAGGAACTTGTCCAGGTCACCCAGCGCGGCCACTTGGGCACGCTCGTCGATGGCCTTTTCGACCTCCTCGGGCGGCGTGATCGAGGTGATGAAGAAGTCGGCCAGGTTGATCCCGTAGCGGCGGAAGTCGTGGCTCAGCCGATCGTGGACCTCCTGCCCCATCTCGTCGTACTGCTTCGGCAGGTCGAAGATCGTCCGGACCTTCTCGCCCAGGTAATCGTTCAGTCGGCTGATGATCAGGTCGCGCAGGTAATCCTTGATGTCCCCGGTCACGAACGAGCCCATCGTCCCCGCCAGCGCGTTCACGAAGACCAGCGGCTCGCGGATCTGGATGGCGTAGTTGCCGAACGCCCGCAGCCGTACCAGCCCCAGCTCCTCGTCGCGGTAGGCCACCGGCTGTGCCGTGCCCCACTTGAGGTCGGGGAACAGCTTCATGTTCACGAACACGACCTCGACCCGGAACGGCGATGTGAAGCCCCACGGCAGCGCCAGCACCTTGGTCACGATCGGGATGTTCGCGGTGCTGAGCGTGTGGCGTCCGGGCCCCAGCACGTCCAGCCCCTTGCCGTCGCGGAAGAAGATCGCCGCCTGGTTCTCCCGCACGATCACCTGCGAGCCGAACTTCGTCTCCGCCGATCCCTCTTGCGGGATGCGGTGGACGATCTCCTGGCCCGTCTGGTCGAACCACTCTATGACGCTGAGAAACTCGGTCATGTCCGTTCTCCTGCGTGGCGAACCGGGTCGCCTGCGGTGAGGATTCCTGGAGGGGAGGGCTCGCGAACGCAGCGGTCGGAAGGCCGAACCAGCCACGGCCATCTAAAGGCACTCGCAGCCCAAATATAGACCATCGGGCCGATCACGCCTAGTGCCGCAGCGGGCGGGTCACGTCAGAGGCCGACGTTGTGGTCCCGGGCCTCCGCCGCCGCGCTCTCAATCAGAATACACGGAACCCGCGTGGCTTATTCACGGTGCGTGGTTGGGCGTGTCAATTGGTGGGCCACCGGACAACTCGAGGGCGATGCAACTAACGCACTAACGCACCAACCCACCAAACCGCCGCCCCTTCGTGACCTGATTGTTACCTCGCCTCGGGTATAGCCGTTACAGCCTTCCTCTAGTTTCCGCACACGTCAGGCATGAATCACAAACGCAAAGAGGTGAATCGGCGACACAGTCACGAGAGGCGCTGCTCGAGGCGGTCTGGGACACGACGGTGGCGATCGAGACACGGACGGTGGACATGCACATGCGACGACTGCGCAAGAAGCTGGGTCCCCATGCCGACATGGTAGAAACCGTGCGCGGATTCGGCTACCGGTTGCGCGAGGGTGACAACTGACCCGGCAATCGTTACGAGACCGTTTCGAGGTCATGACCCCACCGTGAACCGAGCGGCACAATGGAGATCGTCCACCATCTATTGAGGCATCACGCGGCGAGTGGCTTTCCCGACAGGTGAGCTAACGACCCCGAATGCGCCGAGGTTTAGCGATACATGATCAAGGAAACTCACTCTCACCGTGTTCTCGTGGTCGAGGACGAGCCAGATATCGCAGCTCTGGTCGCGTATCAACTGGCGCATGCCGGCTACGGGGTGCGAACCACGGTCGACGGACGCGAGGCGTTGCGCGCGATCGAGACCGATCCACCGGACCTGGTGGTCCTCGACCTGTTGTTGCCCGAGATCAGTGGGCTCGATGTGCTCCGGGTGATCCGGGGTAGCAACGAGACCAAGGATCTGCCGGTCGTTATTCTCACCGCTCGTGGCGACGAGGAGAGTCGGGTAGCGGGGCTGAAGCTGGGCGCCGACGATTACATGGCGAAGCCGTTCAGCCCGCGGGAGCTCGTGTTACGGGTGGAAGCAGTCTTGCGTCGGTCGGTTGCGGAGTCGAACGGATCGAATCGCCGCGCCCGCTTGCGCGTTGGGGCGATCGCGATCGACACGCACGCGCACAGCGTGACCGTCGATGACCGCGACGTGTCGCTGACCCGGAAAGAGTTCCGCCTGCTTCTCTGCCTGATGCAGCGTCGTGGCCGCACCCAATCGCGCCGCGACCTGCTCGAGGCGGTGTGGGACACCACGGCGCCGATCGAGACCCGCACCGTCGACATGCACGTGCGCCGGCTACGCGCCAAGCTGGGGGAGCACGCCGAATTGATCGAGACGGTGAGGGGGTTCGGTTATCGCTTCAGGTGATTTGGGGGGCGGAGTGTTATAGGTTGGTAGGTTGGTGGCTTGGTGAACTTCATGGCTCGAGCCGCGCCGCCTCGCCAACCCACCAACGCACCAACCCACCAACCCACCAACCCACCGAGCTTGCCCTTCCCCCGACGACAGCCTAACCTCCAGCCCCACCACCCGCGCACGCATCTCCACAGGAAGGAAGAAATCCGGCGATGACCGAGAAATGGCGGAGCCTGTCGCTGCTGGCCCTCGGCCAGATGTTCGCGCTGGCGCTCTGGTTCTCGGCCTCCGCCGTGGTGCCGCAGCTGCGTGGCGAATGGGGGCTGAGCGGCGCCCAGGCCTCGTGGCTCACGATGAGCGTGCAGCTGGGCTTCGTGGTCGGCGCGCTGGCCAGCGCGGCGCTGAACCTGGCGGACCGGATCGCGGCGCAGCGGCTGGTCGCGCTGAGTGCGGCGCTGGGTGCCGGGTTCAACGCGGCGATCGCGCTGTTCGTCGATGCGGCCTGGGTTGCGATCACCCTCCGCTTCTTCACCGGGATGACGCTGGCCGGCGTCTATCCGCCGGGGATGAAGCTGATGGCCACGTGGTGCAAGGAGGATCGCGGGCTGTGCATCGGCCTGCTGGTGGGGGCGATCACCGTCGGCTCGGCGCTCCCCCACCTGTTCAACGCGCTGCCGCTCTACGGCGGCGAGGCCGGTATCCCGCCGTGGCGGCCGGTGCTGATGATCGCCTCGGGATCGGCGGCGTTGGGTGCCGCGCTTTGTGGCTTCTTCGTTCGCCCCGGCCCGTTGCACGCCCTGGCCGCGCCGTTCGACCCGCGCCAGGCGGGTCGGGCGCTGGGGCAGCGGGCGTTGCGGCTGGCGAACTTCGGCTACTTCGGTCACATGTGGGAGCTGTACGGGATGTGGACCTGGGCGCCGCTATTCCTGGTGACCATCTACATGCGGGCCGGGTGGAGCGAGACGGGGGCGCGGCTGGCCGGTTTCGGTGCGGTGGCGATCGGCGGTCTGGGTTGCGTGGTGGCCGGCAGGCTGGCCGATCGGTTCGGCCGCACCCGCGTCACATCGGCCAGCCTGCTGATCTCCGGGGTATGCGCCTTGACGGTCGGGTTTATGACGCGCTCGCCCGCCGCGGCCACCGCGGTCTGCCTGATCTGGGGCTTCGCGGTGGTGGCGGACAGCGCCCAGTTCAGCGCCGCGGTGAGCGAGCTGGCCGATCCGCGCTACGTGGGCACGGCGCTGACCATGCAGACCAGCCTGGGCTTCCTGCTGACGCTGTTCAGTATCCGGATCATACCGCCGCTGGTGGAGCGGGTGGGCTGGGAGTGGGCGTTCGCGGTGCTGGCGCTGGGCCCGGTCTTCGGGATCGTCAGCATGCTGCGCTTGCGAACCCTTCCCGAATCGAGAGCGATGGCCTCCGGCCACCGCTGACTCCCCTCGCACGAATCGTACTCCTACTCCTTATCGTACTCGTACTCGTACTCGTACTCCTACGTGACCGAGTACGAGTAGGATCAGGAGTAAGATAAAGAGTAGGAGTAGGAGTACGAGTTCAGCCTCTTGCTGCCGTCATTGGGTCCGGAACGGCGGCAGGCTCATCTCTTTCACGCACGACGTGTCGATCCCCTCGACCGACGCCGTTTCCAGAAACTGACGCTCGATGCCGGTGATGCATGAGCCGCCCAGGCCGTGGGCGCCGGGCGCCACCACGTGCAGGCTGTTGGGCAGGTGGCGAGCGGTCTCGTCGCCCCAGCGGGGCGGCGTGACCGGGTCGAGCGTGCCGGAGAAAATGAGCGTTGGCACATCGACCGCGACGGGCTCGCCGTAGCCCTCGGGCACGTCGCCCGCCGGCCAGATCGCGCAGACCGCCATCTGGTTCCGCACCCGATCCGGACCCAGGAACGTGCCATCGGTGAGGGCCGGGATCTCGCCGGGGTCGATGCGGGCCAGGTCCTCGGGACAGGTGACAGACAGGAGCATGCCGAGCGCCAGCGCGTTCGTGATTCCGATATTGGAGCGCAGACCGATCCGGACGAAGAACTCGTAGTCGCCCTGGTACGCCCGGTGAATGAGCAGCGGCGCGTCCCGGGCGCCGGGCATGTAATAGAGCGTGGTGCGCAGCGCCTCCGC
Organism: Candidatus Kutchimonas denitrificans; assembly: GCA_011774835.1. Taxonomy (GTDB): domain Bacteria; phylum Gemmatimonadota; class Gemmatimonadetes; order Palauibacterales; family KS3-K002; genus Kutchimonas; species Kutchimonas denitrificans. Next base: position 17,206 of record JAACAK010000063.1, read on the forward strand.
GAAGCCGTAACGGGACAACTCCAGCTCCACCCGCTCACCCGTATCGCCTTCGGTAAAGGTTACGCGCGCCGGCTGCGCTTCCAGCCGCGCGATCACCGCGTCGAATTCCTCTCGCAGGTCTGGGAACGCCGCGCCGCAAGCCGGGTCGGCGGCGCACTGGCGAAATATCTCCTCCAGCGCGCGTTGCGCCTCGTACGCATGGTACAGCGGGTTGCGGAAGGCGATGGGCGTCACGCCCTCGAGGATGGCGCTCCGCACCGTCTCCGGGTGCCGACGCATGTAGATCAGCGCGGCACGGCTGCCGTACGAGCCGCCCATCAGGTTGATCTTCTCGTAGCCCAGCGCCGCGCGCACCTCGTTCAGGTCGTCCATCGCGATGGGCGTGGTGTACTGCGACAGGTCGGCGGCCTTCGCCAGCTTGTCGCGGCACGGCTCGAAGATCTCGACCCGGAAGAGCGGATCGAGGTAGAACTGCAGATCGTCGCTGTCGTGCAGCTCGCAGTCGAGCGGATTCGAGGCGCCGGTACCCCGCTGGTCCACGAGCACGATGTCACGGTCCGCCCGGAACCACGCGTTACGGATACCGGGCGCGGCCCGGGTGGCCGCGGCGCCGGGTCCGCCGGCCAGCCAGACGACCGGATCGGGGCGCGGGTTCGCGCTGCGGGCTGGGATCACCACCAGGTTCAGATCGATGTTGCGGCCGGTCCCCGTCGCGCGGTTCTCGAACACCGTAAAGATGCCGCAGCGGGCGGTATCGTTCGTGCCGGGTATCTTGCAAGGGCCGAGGCGCAGCCGGTCGCTCGACCCCTGGGAGACAACGACCGAAGCGCAGGTCAGTAGCAGGACGGGAAAGAGTGCGGCCAGCCGTCGACCCGTTCGCTTCATGTCACTCCGATCGCTCGCCCGCGAGCGCCTCGAGTCGCTGCCGGACCGTGTCGGCCCGCCGCTTCAGCTCGGGGTCCAGCACGCTGTCGGCGGGCCCTTCCGCCCGGGCCCCGGCCAGCTCGTTGCCGCGCACCGAGTAAAGCTGCGCGGTGAGCCGCACACCCGATCCGGCGGACACCACGCTTCCCAGAAGGACCGAGCCGGCAGCCACGTTGCGCCCCACGTCGAGCGAGCCCTCGAGGTCGAGGCTGCCGTCCCGCGCCCGCTGGCGCCAGCGGTGCAGCACGGTTCGGGAATCGATGGCCCGGATGCCGCCCACCCCGTCCAGATTCGTCGACAGCAGGTCGACCATACCCTCGCCCAGGTACTCGACCTGCGGGCCCGAGGTATGGAACGGCAGCACGGCGATCACCTGGGCGTCGGGCTCGACGGCGCCGAGAATATGGGGACGGATCCACCAGAAGAGGCCGCCCAGCGCCAGAAGGCCGGCCGCCGCGACGTACGCCAGCCGGCGGCTCCGCCGACCCCCCCGGTCGGCCACCTCCGGCTCGGCCTCCGACTCCTCCGTCTGACGCTTCGTCGACAGCCAGACCCCACCCACCAGCGACACGAAGCCGGCCGCCAGTATGATCGCCAGCCAGCGGGCCAGGTCGACGCTGGGGAACAGTATGTCGGCGCCCTCGATGACCGCCCAGCTGCCCCCCAGGTAGACTGCAGCCGCCTGGAATGCGGGATGCCGGCGCAGATCCCGCCAGTGCGAAGTCGCTCTTTCGGTTTCGCTCGTCATGTCGGTTCGTTCGGTCCCGTCGGGATCCGTACAGTCTGCGGGTCGGCCGGGTTCCGGGCAAGAATGGTAGGGAGTGGGCAGTGGGGAGTGGGGAGTCGGGGGCAGGAAGCAAGGGGTCGGGAGTGGAGACGGTTGCAAGTAGCCCGCCCGGGATCGATCTTTATATAGACTCGATTGTTGTCGTAGACGGATAGGACCATTGAACCGAGTGGCGATATTCACGTCGGTGAAGGCATAGAATCGTGAGGTTTTCATCCAACCGGGAAGAGCCCGGTCCCAGCCACTGGATCATCATCGACCCGCGGCCGCCGGGCTACATCGGCCAGGAGGTCGTCGATCTGTCGCCGGGCGCCATCGAGCTCCGGCACGCGGCGCATCAGCTGCGAGAATACGCGGAGCGGCGCGAGCACTGGATCGACTTGCGTGAGCTGGAGCGCGATTGGAGCCGTTGGCCGGGCGATCGGCCCGATCACGTTCGCGATCTGTCGTTCGGTGTCCGGGTCATGTACGGCATCGATATCGATGAGGAAACGGGTCTTTTCCAGGGTCAGCCGGTACGGCACCTGGCGGTGCACGGCTCGAAACGGCCGCCGACGCCGGCGACCGTGGGCGAGATCGCGTCGTATTTTTGGGGGCGCCGGGCGGCGCAAATGCGCATCGCGTCGACCGGGCGCGCCCACGTGGTGGTCGGGATGAATTGGGAACAGCTGGACCCAAAGCAATTGATGCGGTTGCTGTAGAGAAAAGGAGAGAGAGTTGCTGCTGAACATATTTGGATTCGGGGAGAAGAAGCCATTCGTCGAGCGCCTGGCCGACCGCTTCGTCGAAGCGGTTGAGCAGGCGACGGGAACCGTGGGTCGAGGCGCCAGTCGCGCCGCCGACGCTGTGGACGACGTGCGGCACCGGACGAGCGATCGACTGCGCGATGCCGGCGAACGGACGAGCGAGCGGTTGCGCGATGCCGGTGAGCGGGTGCTCGAGGCCGGGGAGCGTGTCCGCGATGTCAGAGACCGTGCGGCCAGCGGTGCCCGGGCCGGACGCGATGCGCTACAGGATCAGGTCGATACGATTCAGCGCCGCGCCGCGGAGCTGAAGGAGCAGGCGATGGGCCTGAGGGAGCGACGGCAGCGCCGGCACGAGGTCCGACGCCGGGTCCGCGCCGAGCGAAAGCGCATCCGTCGCCGGGCCCGGCAGCCGATGCAGCTTCACCTGGCGCAGGATGACCGCGTCGTCCTCCGCGGCCGTCAGCCCATGGACCTGCGGTTGCCCGACGGCAGCGCGATTCGCTATCGCTACTACCACCGGCCGAGCTTCTGGCGCCGCGTGTACCTGCACCTCACCGGCCGGCGCATACGCTTGCGCGGATAGTTCACCCGCAAAGAGGACGACGAATTGGGGGATAGGCGGCCGGCCACCGTGGTCGGCATACCGGTCTCCGTCATCCGGTGGGGACTGGTCATATTCGCCGCCGCATCGGTGGTCGGCTTCCTGTTGCTCTTCGTATTCTCCGAAGATTGGGCGCAGGAGTTCGCCAGCCTCCAGCGCTTCACCCCGATCTGGTTCCTGCCGGCCGCCGGCCTGACCATCGCGAGCTGGCTCGGCGGTGGTTTGCGGTTCGTTGTCCTCGTCGGTCCCCACGAAGACCGTCTCTCTTTCTTCAAGTGCACTCAGATCAGCGTGGTCAGCACGGCGATGGGCTACATCACGCCGTCCTCCACGGGGAGCGGTCCCGGTACGATCTATGGACTGATGCGCCAGCAGCTGTCGTTCGGCCGGTCGGCGGCGATCAACGCGGTGTCGTTCCTGTCCAACGTGATCTTCCTCTCGCTGGCCGGTCTCACCGCCTGGGCGCTGGGGGCGACGGGAACCGTGTCCGACATCCGGTTGCCCGTCGCCAACCTCTCGGCGGCGGCGCTGTTCCGCTGGTCGGCATGGCTGTTCGCGGTAGGCGTCACGGTCATCGTGCTGCTCGCACTGCTGCCAGGGGTGGCGCGAAGCGCCATCCGCCGAACGATGGGATCGGAGCATCCCCGCATCGCACGGGTCCTCCATCAGTTCGACGAGATGCACGCCGGGATCGTGGCGTATTGGAAAGAAGGCAAGCTCGCCTTTCTGCTCGCCGTCCTTACCGGCGCCATCCATTTCGGGGCGCGCTTCGTTCTGGGATACGTCGTGCTGCGCGGGTTCGTGGCCGAGGCACCGTTCCGCGAGGTGATGCTGCTTCACATCGTCATCCAGTACTTGCTGTTCTTCATGCCGACACCGAGCGGCGCCGGGATCGGTGAGGTGATCGTGGCCGTCGTGATGTCCCCCTTCCTCACGTCCGGCCTGGTGGTCCCTTACACCGCGGTCTGGCGGCTCTTCAACAATTATCTGACCGTTGGGATCGGAGGCGGATTGATCTTGGGCTGGTTGGGGAAGGATGGGGCGAGGTGAACGTCCAACGCCCAACGCCCAACGTCCAACGTTCAGCTCATGGCGGCCGTTTCGCGCTCAGCGGCTCTTTTGGGTGCGGCGGCGGATCCAGGCGGTGAGCAGAGTGAAGGCGATCAGGAGGCTGGCGGCGGCGAGGAAATGGAGGAGCGCTTCGGTGCGGGCCTCGCGGGTACCGCGGATCAGCGCGTCGGCGAAGTACGTGTAGACGAGGGTGCCGGGCAGCATGCCGATCAGCGAACCGAGGACGTAGTCGCGCAGCGAGATGCGCGAGAGGCCGGCGCCGAAATTGAGGGCGTTGAACGGGACCAGTGGGATCAGACGCAGATATAGGATCGTCCCCAGCCCATGGTCGCCGATCTTCTCGTCCAGGGCCGCCGCCTTCCCTTTGAGGATCCGGGCCACGAAATCGCGGCCCAGGTAACGGGCCACCAGGAACGCGGCCAGGGCGCCCAGGTTCGCGGCGATCGTGTTGTAGAGCATGCCGCGGGCCACGCCGTAGATCGCGCCCCCGGCGAGGGTCGGGATCGTGCCCGGCATCCCGAGGGCCACGCTGATCGCGTACAGCGGGATGAAGACCAGCGGCGACCACCAGGGCGAGCCGAGACCGCGGAAGAACTCGGCGATGACTTCGGGATTCGCGTACTCGGCCAGCGGCGTCCAGCGAAAGGTGGCCAGGCCGCCCAGGAAGATGACCACCAGGATGACTACCCGGATCCCCAGGCGGCGCCCGGTCCGCGGCTTTTCCGCCGGCGGCTCCGCTTCCAGCGGAGCGCTGCTCTCCACGATCTCGCTCACGCGGTCCTCCCGGGTCTCGCCCTCTGCGTTCGGTCCGTTATAGTTCGGCAATATCGACCCTCGCCATCGGTGAACCGGGTGATCGGGACGGGGGTTCCCTGGGAACCGCCGTCGCGTCTATCTGTTGGGTATCGAGCCGGCCCGCAAGGGCGGTGAGGCCCATGCGGCAGCGTTCGGCCACGTCAGGGCGTCGCGGCCCGGACGCGCGAACGGGAGCACATTGAAAGGAGCAGGGGTTGTCGATCGTTGGAGCGGCAGCGTTGATCGGATACGGGCTGGCCCTCGCCGGGCTGGTGATCTACAGCCTCCATCGCGGCTGGCTGCTTTTCACCTACAGGCGGAAGTGTCCGCGGTCGCCGGACCGGCGCCAGTGGCGGGGACCGCTGCCGCGGGTCACGGTGCAGCTGCCGGTCTACAACGAGCGGTTCGTGGTCGAGCGGCTGATCGATGCGGCCTGCGCACTCGACTATCCGGAGGAGCGGCTCGAGGTCCAGCTGCTCGACGACTCCACCGATGGCACGGCGGAGCTGGCCCGCCAGCGCGTCGCTCACCATGCCGCCCGTGGTCGCGACGTGCGTTACCTGCGCCGGGGTAGCCGGGCGGGCTACAAGGCAGGCGCCCTGGCGTACGGTTTGGAGCGGGCGAGCGGTCAGTTCGTCCTGGTGCTCGATGCCGACTTCGTGCCGCCGCCGAAACTGCTGCGTCGAATGCTGCCCCCCTTTCTCGACCCGGGGGTCGGCATGGTGCAGGCGCGCTGGGCTCATTTGAACGAGGGGAAGTCCTGGCTTACCCGGACGCAGGCGCTACTTCTGGACGCCCACTTCCACATCGAGCACGGCGCGCGCGCGGCGGCCGGCCTCTTCTTCAACTTCAACGGGACCGGCGGCATGTGGCGGACGTCCTGCCTGCGAGACGCCGGCGGCTGGCAGGCGGACACGCTGACCGAGGATCTCGATCTGAGCTACCGGGCCCAGATGCGCGGCTGGCGCTTCGAGTACCTGCCCGACGTGGTCGTCCCCGGCGAGCTCCCCGAGGACCTCGACGCGTTCAAAAGCCAGCAGGCGCGCTGGGCGCAGGGCTCGATCCAGACGGCGCGCAAACTGCTGCCCGCGTTGTTGAAGGGGCCATGGGGATGGCGCGTGAAGCTGGAGGCGGCGGCGCATCTGACGGCGTACGTTCCGGCGGCCCTGACCCTGGCGCTGGGTCTGACGCTCTTTCCCGCCGCGGTCGTTCGTCTCGACTACGGATGGCCGCTGCTGCTGTTCGCCGATCTGTTCTGCCTGGTCGCGGCGATCGGACCGTTGGGATTCTTCTACGCCGAAACGCGGCGTGCCTCGGGACGCCACGCCTGGCCGGGCGTTCTGATCGACGTTCCGAGGATCCTTGCATTGGGCATCGGCCTGTCGCTGAGCAACACCCGGGCGCTGGCCGCCGGCCTGTCGACGACGGGCGACGCGGAGTTCGTGCGTACGCCGAAACGGGGCGGCACACGGGGCGGCTATCGATCGCGAGTCAGCCGCCGGGTGGCGGCTTTGGAATGGGGTTTGACCGCTTACATCGCCGTCGCCATCGGGTATGCGCTGGCCTACGGCCTCTACCCTTCGATCCCTTTTCTCGTCTTGTTCCAGTTCGGATACGCGGCCGTCGCCGCGGACTCGCTGCGGCGCCCGCAGCCGGTCGCTTGACGCCAATAACAACAATCGGTATAGTGCGGAACTCTTTCCCGGCACCCTAGTCCGCCTTGGCGGCAAAGTGGTTTTCGATCGTTGTGGTAGCGCGAGCCCCAATCCTCGGCTCATTCCCATCCAACAAGGAGGCGTCTCATGTGGAGACGGGCGATCTGTATGGCCGTCGCCGTCGTTCTGGCGAGCGCGGTGACAGCCTACGCGCAGAAGCCCAGCCCGAAGGCTGAGCCGCAGGAGAAGTGGCGGTCCTTGCCGCAGAAGAAACGCCCGGCGGTGCGCGCTCCGATCGAGCTGACGGCGGCGGTGACGGTGCCAGAGAGCGAGCCGAACGACGATGCGGCGAACGCCGACGCGGTGACGCTGGACAGCGACATGGGAACGGGTACGATCGACCCCGCCGGTGACGAGGATTGGTGGAGCTTCACCGCGACCGCGGACGAGATCCTCGAGATCGATGTCGACGCGAGCGAGTTCGGATCGCAGCTCGATCCGATCCTCGAGCTCTACGCGTCGGACGGTACGACGCTTCTGGCGGGGAACGACGATTTCGACGGGCTGGACAGCCGCATCATCTTTCAGGTATCGAGCACGGACACCTACTACATCCGGATCATCGACTTCTCCGGTAGCGGCAGCGCGTCTCATACGTACACGATCAACTTCAACACGACCCAGCCCGGTCCCGGCGATCCGCCGGTCACCATCGTGTCAGGGCTCGACCAGCCGTTCGGCATCGCGACCGGCAACCTCGGCAACCTGTTCGTGGCGGAGACGGGCCTCGATCGAATAGTCAACGTCTCATTGACCGGAGCCGTCTCGACGCTTGCGGCCGTCCCGGAGGTCTGGGGCGCCCTGGCTTTCGACGTGTTCGGCAACCTGTTGGCGACAAGCGAAAACGGCAACGTCTACAAGGTGATGGCCGGCAGCGCGACGCCGTTCATCACCGATCTCGTCATTCCGTTTTGGATCGCTCGCGCGCCCGACGGCAGTCTCTGGATCAGCGATATTGGGAACCCCGCGATCCACCATTATGAGCCGGATGGTTCGTTCATCGAGGCGATGGACCTTTCAGGGACGATCGGCACCGTGGGTCCCATCGGGTTCTCGCCGGCGGGCGAGTTGCACGCTTCGACCGGAGCCGACCTGTACAAGCTCGTGGACGGAGTTTGGCAGGCGGTGATCACGGACGAGCCGTTCATGTGGGGGTTCTCGTTCGACGTGAACGGCAACATCTACCTGAGCAATCCTCAACAGGGCGGTACGATCCTCTACTCGCCCAGCGGAGTGCGGCTGGGCGATCCCTTCGCGTTCCTCTTCGACGCGTCGCTGGCCAACGCGTTCGGCCGGAACGAAGACGGGACCTGGAACAACACTCTGTTCGGCACCGACATCGGTTCGGGCAACGTCATCCAGTTCAACTCCGACGGCGTATTGGCGGATGGCTTGCCACTGGGTCCATCGATCGAGTCGGTTACGGCTTCCATGGCCGCCGATCATCTCTTCGGTCTGGGCGGTCTGACCGCCGCCGAGCAGAACACGCTCGATCTCCTGGGCAACGACAACGGGGCCTACGACCTGGGCGATTTCCGAGCTTTCCTGGTCGCGACCGGTGTGTTGTCCGGGTCGCTTTCGGCGACCGTGCAGGCGCTGGACCCAACCGGCAACCGGAGATAGGAGGAGCCATGCGAAAGGGAACATGGATTCTCGCGACCGTGCTGACGATCGCCCTGGGTGCCGGTCTGGCGTGCGACGGTGACAGCACCGGAACCAACGGAGGTAACGGAGGACCGGTCCCCGGATCGCTGATCGTTTCGCTGACCACGCCGAACACCGACGACGGCGCCGTTCAGTTGACCGTGAGCGGCGGCACGATCGACGGCGTGTCGCTGGCGACCGGCACCGGTTACAGATTCTTCAGCCACGAGTCGAGCGCCACGTCGTTCAGCATCATCGTTGCGGGCGACATCGCGGCGGGCCCGCTGGCCTCGATCAGCGTACCCGACGTGAACGCCGCCGACTCGTACAGCGCCGCGCTGGTCGCGGTGGCCGATCGCTCGAACCAGATCGTCAGCCCGACCACCGGGTACGCGCTCACGGTGACGACCGCGACCGCCCAGTGATGACCTGCCAGGCGGTCTGGCACCACGAGCCCTGCCAGGCGTCGACGGCGAGCAGCACGAAGAACGGCCCGTAGATGATCAGACGGGTCCACCACGGTTGCGGCCAGTTACCCCGCTCGAGGAAGGGCTCGAGTCCGTAGTAGGCGGTCAGCACCGAGCCGCTGAGGTAGAGCCAGGCGCGATTGAAGCGGATCGCGACCAGCGGGACCATCCACAGCAGGTACCAGGGGTGGACGGTGGGCGCGAGGAGCAGAACCGCTCCGACGATCCAGAAGACGGCTCGCTCCAGCGACCACTCGTTCCTGACCGCCTGCACGGCGATCAGCACAACCACGGCTGTGGCCAGCGTCTTCGCCGCCCATGGCGACGGTAGGGTCGCGGCGAGCACGCCGTACACGCTCTCATTGAACCGCCAGTGCCGGGCGTAGGTCGCCAACCCCTCGAACAGTGCCGAGCCGGCGCCGGCGTACGGCAGGTACAACAGAACGGCAGTAATCAGGAACGCCGCGACCACCCGCGCCGGGCGACCGACGCGGGCGGCGGCGGGCAGGACGAGGGCGGCAAAATACTTTACCAGCGCCGCGGCGGCGATGGCCACGCCCAGTGCGACGGAGCGTGGCCGTTCGCTCGATACCAACCACAGCGAGATGACCAGCGGAAGGACCCCCAGCAGGTCGAGGTGAGCGTTCCAGGCGACCTCGACGACCACCAGCGGCGACCACCAGTAGATCATCCATGACGCCAACCGGTGCCTCGAAGGCACCAGCCGGTAGAGGATTCCCGCGATCGCCGCGTCGCAGACGAGCCAGACCGTCTTGAGCCCGAGCCAGCCGGCGCCCGCCGCCGCCACGGCGAGGAACACGAGCTGGGCGAGGGGCGGATAGATCGTGGGTACGGCAGGGTGGTTCACCGACGTCCGCAGCGCCGCGTCGAGGTCCGCCAATCGCGGGTCGATCGGCGCGTATCGATATGGGTTGATCCCCTGCAGACCGACTGCGCCGTCCCACAGGTAACGGTAGTAATCATCGCTCAAGAAGGGCGGATCGCCGATGAGCGCGGCGCGGAACAGCACGCCAAAGCCGATCGCCAGGACCAGCGCGCTGGATCCGGAAGTCCGCTGGGCCGCGTGGATGCCGACCAGATAGAAAGCGAACGCCGTCAGAGCCAGCACCACCGCGAGATCGGGTCGCCCGCGATAAAGATCCCAGCCGCCCAGCGCGACATAGACGACGACCTGCGCGGCTCCCGCCAGGCCGAGGGCCAGCAGGGCGCGGGTCGGACCCGGGTCTGACGCGTTAGATGACGCGGTCATGTCAAAGGGCAGGAAAGAGGTTGATCACGGAAACATCTTAATAGGAACTCGATCTCCGACCCCGTGTGTCCCCTGTTGCTGCGAAGGCCCACTCGGCTCCAACCTCCTTTGTAGACACGGCTGTAGAAGTTCCTCGCTCGTTGTCCGAACAGCACAGCAGGCGCATCGGGACGTTCCCGCCTCGAGAAACCCACGTCCCTGATCGGTCGACGATTGGAACGAGATAATTGATCGGGTCCCCGGAAGCTACCGGCCCCCTGCCGTGACGTCGCCGCGCAAGATCACCTTGGGCCGCGAGTCCGACGGCACGCCCATTCGATGTGCTGGATGTCGGGGCGCTCGACTCGTACAGCGCGACGGTCGATGAAGTCGCGAGTCGAACCAACGATCTGCAGTCGCTCACCGGCGACTCGCTTTCGGTGAGCGAGCTCGTCGAGTAGGTTAGAGCCTGCTCGCCGTTGGCCGCGGGCACCGTGCGGCCGACGAGAAAGGCGACGGTGCACAACAGAACGGCGGCGAGCCCGGTCCTTGGGGGGCCGGCTCGCCGCCGTTCTCTTTACTGTCGCGCGCTCTTGTATCAAGGTCTCTCGATCGCTGTGATCATGCCGGCGCTCAACGAGGAAGGCGTGATCGGCGCCACCCTGGACTCGATCCCGGCCGGCCTTGTGGACGTGGTCTACGTGGCCGACAACGGGAGCCGTGACGGCACGGCGGCGGAAGCCCGGGCACATGGGGCCCGGACGGTCAGGGAGGAGCGGCGCGGTTACGGCTCCGCCTGCCAGGCGGCGCTGCGAGCGCTGGCAGGATCGGGCGGGGCCGACGTGGTGGTCTTCCTGGACGCCGACGGCTCCGAGCCGGCCGAAGAATTGGGCGCCGTGCTGGCTCCGATCGTGGCCGTTGCCGCCGACCTGGTGATCGGCTGTCGGCGCTTCGGCGCTACGCCGGCCCACGTCTCGATCGGCAATCGTTTGGCGTGCGCGATCTTGCGCTGGCTCGCGGGGCATCGCTTCCATGACCTGGGACCTCTCCGGGCCATACGCTTCGGGGCGCTCCAGCGGCTGGCGTTGCGCGATCCCGACTACGGCTGGAACGTGGAGATGCAGGCCCGGGCGCTGGCCGTTGGGCTCCGGGTGGTCGAGGTGCCGATCTCGCACCGAGCGCGAAGGGCGGGCAGCTCCAAGATCTCCGGATCTCTGACCGGTACGTTGAAGGCGGGGGCCAAGATCATCGTCACAGCGGTGCGGGAGGGGTGGCACGCGCGTCGAGCGCTTCGCGCACGTGACTCGTAGCCGATTCCGGGATGATCGCTGCGTGATTCACATGATCGCTACCTGATTCGCGACCGATGGAAGAGCCAAAGAAGAAGTACGCCAGCGAGATCGAACGGCGACGCCGGCCGCTCAAGGATGTCGATGCCGAGGACCGGGCCCAGTTCATCCGGGCGGCGGTCTGGCTGGCGCCGGTCAGCCTGGTCTTCTTCATGTTCGTCACCGCCGCGGCGACGGACATCTGGGGGATGGGACCGGGCATGGCCCTGCTGGTCGGCCTGATCCTCGGGCTGGCCGGACCGTGGCTGGCGTACGGGCTCGTGTACAGGTACGTGATCGGTGGCACGGCCAACTTACTCGGCAAGCTCTACTACTCCAGTGAGGCCACACCCCAACCGCCGACCTCGTGGCGGGCGCAAGCCCTCTCGGTGCGCGGCTCACACGCCGAGGCGTTGCAGGCGCTCCAGGAGGAGGTCGCGCAGTACCCGGACGACCCGGGCCCCTGCCTCAAGGCCGCCGCGTTCTGTTGGCAGGAACTGGACGAGCCCGAAGCGGCGATCGCCTTCTACGAGCGGGCTCGCAAGTTGCCGGGCATCGCCGCCGAGACCGACCAGTACATCACGATTCGTCTGGCGGACATCTACGAATCGCTGGGCCGGCGCGGGCCCGCGATGAGAGAGTTGCGGCGCCTGCTGGACCGGCACCCGGATTCGCACTACTCGGCCGGCGCACGAACGCGCCTGGCCGGGCTGAAATGGGCGGCGTCGGAGAGCGAACCCGACGGGTAATGACCTGTAGGCCCGGAAGGCTCGTGCAGCTGGCCGTACTCCTGCTCCTGATCGTACTCGTCAGGGTTCTCCTGCTTGGCCCAACGGCGCGTACGAGCACATAAGGAGTAGGAGACCGAGTGCGAGGGCAGGGTCGATGGGATAGGTTAGAATAGGTTGGTGACTGGAAAGATCGGGGCGAACCCTATATAATCGGCTGTTACCAGTGCGAGGCTTCAACCAGGAGGATGATTTTGCCGTACGACAATTTGCTAGTGCAGCCGATGCGCGAGGAACTCACCGCGATCGGCTTCAAGGAGCTTCTGACGCCGACAGACGTCGACGAATTCATGGCCGAGGAGAGCGGCACATCGCTGCTGGTGGTCAACTCGGTCTGTGGCTGTGCCGCCGGCATGGCGCGGCCCGGCGTTCGCTTGGCCCTGCAGCAGGGCCCGACTCCGCATCGGCTGGCCACCGTGTTCGCGGGCCAGGACGTGGAGGCGGTGGCGCAGGCGCGGGGCTATTTCTCGGACTATCCGCCCAGCAGCCCGTCGATGGCACTGTTCCGCGATGGCGAGCTGGTGCATTTCGTGCCGCGGCATCGTATCGAGGGTCGGACCGCCGTCGAGGTCGCCAACGATCTCGTGAAGGCGCTTCAGGAACATTGCGCTCCGGCGACGTAACGCGATGGGTACCTTTCACCAGGACAAGGGCGAGCTCCACGGGATCACGGTCGTGGTCGACATGGAAGGTGACCGGGTCTACGTGGGTCGCTGCTGGGAGATGAACGACCGCGAGGTCGTTCTGCTCGATGCCGACGAACACGCCGACGGCGAGGACGGACGGTCGAAAGAGGAGTTCATCCGGCGCGCCGCCGAGGTGGGCGTGTGGAAGAAGCACGATCGGGTGGTGCTACCGGCCGCCGATGTGGCGTCGGTGACGCGGCTGGGTGACGTGGAGGTTTAGTTCGTTGGTCCGTTAGCGCGTCAGGTACATCAGCGTTGCAATGGCACCCCACCAACGCACTGACGCACTGACGCACTAACGCACTATATCGATGCGGTCCCCGACCTGCTTGAAAAGGCCGCCGATGCTGGCGCCGCCGTCGACGGTGATCTCGTGGCCCGTGATGTGGGAGGCGGAATCGGAGCAGAGGAAGAGAACGGCGGCGGCGACATCGTCGGTTCGGACCAGCCGACCCAGGGGTACCGCGGCGCGGTAGTCATCGACGATTCCGATCGATTCGGCCAGGCGACGAGCGCCCTCGGTGTCCTCCACCAGGCCCGGCGCTACGGCGTTCACCCGGATGCCCTCGGGTCCCCACTCGACGGCCAGGCTGCGGGTCAGGTTCATCACCCCGGCCTTGGCGGCGCCCGAATGGGCCATGAACGGCGCGCCGGTCCCTACGTAGGTGGTGGTGATGTTGACGATCGATCCACCGCCGGACTCTCGCAGCGCCGCGTGAACGGCCTGACTCATGTTGAACGTGCCATTCAGCACGATATCGACCACGGCACGCCAGCCGCGCTCCGACAGCTGGTCCGCCGGCGTCAGGAAGTTGCCCGCGGCGTTGTTGATGAGGATGTCGACGCGGCCGAAGCGATCGAGCGCGGCGGCGACGCATGCCTCGCAACCCTCGCTGTCACGCACGTCCAGTTCGGTGACCAGCGCCTCGCGCCCCAGTCGAGTCACCTCCTCGGCCATCGGCTCCAGATGCGCGCGTCGGCGGCTGGCGAGGACCAGGTGGGCACTGTGCTCGGCGAGTGCCCGGCTGATGCCCGCCCCGATCCCGGTTCCGCCGCCGGTCACGATCGCGACCTTGCCCGCCAGGATGTCGGGGCGGAACGCCGTCGAGCTACTGTCGTCTGTCATCCTCGGATCTCCTGACCGTTGCGGTGAGCCTCTAGACTAAGCGCGCGGCGGCTCTCCGGAAAGCGAAGCTGCGCGCTTGACAGCCGTTGCCGCCGGCGGTGTATTGGTTGGCGGGTTTTCGGTTCAACAAAGGAATGCGAGCAGAAGGGCAGCGGCGACGAGAGGTCGGTCGTCCGCCGCCGAGCGGTCTTGCGTCAGATAGAGGCGGAAAACGACATGGCGTATCGTAGCGATCCGGGCGGTAGGCGCAGGCGAGCTCCGCGTCTCGAAGGTGGGGGCGAAGGAGCTTCACGCTGGGTGATCTTCCGGGACCTGCTGCTCTTCCAGCTCAAGCTGTTCCTCGACGGCCTGATCGACCTGGCCCTGTCACCCCTCTCGGTCGTGGCGGCGGGGATCGACATCTTCTTCGGCGGCGCGCGGCGCGGGCGTCTCTTCTACACGATCCTGCGGCTGGGCGAACGAGCCGACCGGTGGCTCAACCTGTACGAGGCGTCCGACCGCGCCGACGCCGACGGGCTGTTCGGCGGTAGCAAGGCGGGTAGCGAGTCGTACCTGGGTCAGCTGGAGCAGCGGATCCGTGGCGGCGACGAACCGCGGGGGTTTCGCAAGCGGAAACCGCCGCCGTTGGAAAAGTAGACGACCAGTCTGCCTACCGGACCGTCAACGTCGCGACCACGCCCGCGTGGTCCGACGGCCACAATCCGCCCGGCGTGATGTCGGCAACTTCATCTCCCACCACATCGACGGCCATCGTCTCGACGACACCGCGATACAGGACGTAGTCGATCCGCTTCATCAGGTCGGGCGTCGGATTCATGAGATCGACGGCGTGGCAGCAGGTGTGGCCCGCCCCGGAACCGGCGACGGCCCACGCATCGCCGTAGCCGGCAGCCAGGAAGTCGGCATAGGTCTCGGTCGAGCTCCCGTCTGCCGCCGAGTTCAGGTCGCCCACCAGGATGATCGGCAGGTCCGTCGCCTCCAGCTCCGTACGCAGCTCCAGCGCCTGTGACGCCTGCACCTGCGGCACGTACTCGGGCGGCTCCAGGTGAGTGTTGACGAACCGGACCGTGGCGCCGCCGATCGTCGCGTCGACCGCCGTCCAGCCGCGATAGACGGTGAGCAGCTGGCTGATGTCGCCGCCCAGCGGGGCTTGCAGATTCGTGGTGAAATTCCGCTCTTCCACGTTGGCCACTGCCACGTCGGAACGGACCAGCAACACGTCGTGGTCGGTAAGCCGAATGTCATCCAGCCCCGTCGCCGTCTCCATCGGCACTTCCACGTCGAAGTTCGTCGAGACGGCCACCGGCAGATAAGAGACGCCATGGGCCGCCAGTTCGTTCAGCAGCACGGTCAGGTGGTCGAGGGCCGTGTCGGAAGCGGCCTCGGGGTTGCCGGCCAGGAAGTCTCCGGGCGACTGGATGCGGAACAGCGACACCTCCTGCAGCCCGACCAGATGCGGATCGGCGGCGGCGATCTCATCGGCGAGGGCGGCGGCGCGTGCGGCGAAGTCGGTGTCGGCGATGTCCTGCCACAGCTCGGCGGCGAGGGCCGGGATCTCCTGAGCCGATGCGGCGAGCAGCAGGTCGATGTTGGCGCCGACGTAGATGTTGCGGGTCATCGCCGTGACCTCGACGGCGGTCTCCGGCCCCGTGGAATCGTCGCACGCCGCCGCTAAGGCCAAGGCCAGGGTGAGGAAGGTTGCAATCATGAGCCTCAACATTCTCGGTCCTCCAGTTGGATGTGTCCAGATGCCACGTCCAGGCGAATCGTGGGGCGCGGCGGTCAAGCGGTAGTCAAGAGCGGTCGACCGCTGTTTGACGAGGCGAGCGGGGTGATGTTACGCTAATCACCGATTCACTCTTGGCCCCAACCGAGGACCCATGTCCACTCCGTTGCTCGAGCGCTTACGGGCCGCTCTGGCCCGGGAGTACGAGGTCGAGCGTCAGCTCGGCGCCGGCGGAATGGGTGCGGTCTTTCTCGCCCGCGACGTTAGGCTGCAGCGGCACGTCGCCATCAAGATACTCCGTCCTGAATTCGCCACCGCCACGGCGGCGGAGCGCTTCCTGCGCGAGGCGCGCGTTCTGGCCAGCTTGAAGCATCCCAACGTTGTGCCGGTCCACAGCGCCGGTGAGGCGGATGGTCTTTTCTACTACGTGATGGAGTATGTGGAGGGCGTGACGCTGGAGGAGCGCCTGGAGCGGGGCCCGCTGACGGACGCGGAAGTGGTGGGTCTCGGCCGTGACCTGCTGGAGGCGCTGGAGACGGCGCACGCGCACGGCGTCATCCATCGCGACATCAAGCCGAGCAACGTGTTTCTGGTGGAGGGGCAGGGGCTGCTGGCCGATTTCGGGCTGGCGAAATCGCTGGACGAGGAATCGCCGCCCCTCACCGAGCCGGGCCTCCGGTTGGGCACCCCGGCCTACATGCCGCCGGAACAGTTCGGCGGCGAGGCGACGGAGCGGACGGACCTGTACGCGGTGGGCATGTCGCTCTACGAGGCGCTGACGGGTCGGCGCTGGTCGATCGCGACGCCCAGCGAGGAGGTGGACTGGTCAGACGTGCCGCGTCGGCTGGCCGTGGTCCTGAAAAAGGCCCTCGCCTGGTCGCCAGACAAGCGCTGGGAGAGCGCGTCGGAGTTTCGGGTGGCGCTGGAGCGTGCGGCGCGGAGCCCGCTGGCGCGGCGGCTGACCTGGGCCGGGGCGGCCGTGGTGGTGATGGCGTTGGCCGGACTGGCGGGCTTCTGGGCGATCCGCGCCGGCGAGTCGACGGCGGCGACGGTGAGCGACCTGGCCATGTTGCCGATCCACGTCGTGGGACCGAGATCCGAGACAATCGACAGCGTCGGTCTGGCGCTGGTCGTCATCCAGAAGCTGAAGCTGCTCCCGGATGTACGGGTCGTGCCGACTTCGGTCTCGTTTCCGTGGTGGAGCCGGGTGACGGAGGGCGGTGGGGTGGCGCCGGAGCGAGCGGCGGCGGAAGAGTTGGGCGCACGATATGCCGCTGGCGCGACGGTGATCGTCGAGGAGGACGGCGTCAGCGTACAGCTCGATGTGTACGATGCGACGGGCGCCCTGCGACCGGAGGGTGGCCCGTTCGCTCTGGACCGACCCGATCTCGCTTCGCTGAGCGACTCGATCGTTCGGCGTCTGCAGACGGTCTTGCTGGGAGCCGAGCTGCAGGACATCCCGCGACTGACGCCGGACCCGCAGGCGTTGACCTGGTACGCGTTGGGCGAGCGGGCGTTCGAGCGCGGGGCGTGGACGCCGGCGTTGCAGTACTACGAGCGGGCGGTCGCCCGCGACTCCACCTTCATTCAGGCGTGGTGGCATCTCGCGAACGTGCACCGCTGGCTGCCGGACAGGGGGCCGTATCCGGCGGACTTCGGTCGCCTGTTCGAGCTCTACGGATCCAGCCTGGGCCCGCTGGACAGCATGCTGCTGGTGGCCCAGCTGGCGCCGGCGGGACCGGAGCGGCTGCGAACGTACCGCCGAGCCCACGAGCTCTATGCGCAGGACGACTTCGCCGCTTTCCTGCTGGGTGAGGAGCTGTTCAATCGAGGCCCGCTGTGGGGCGAGTCGCTGGCGCGGGCGGCCGACGCGCTGGACGAGGCGGTCGCGGTCCGCTCGTCGTGGGTCCCCGCGTACATACATCTGATCTGGGCGAACATCCGGCTGGGTCGGGCCGAGGAGGCCCGGCGCGTGCTGGACGCCATGCCGCCGATCTCCGCGTCGCTGGAGGAAGGGTGGACCTACCCGCGGGAGCTGTTCGAGCACGCGTTCGTCGAGCGCTTCGACCCGGAGGAGGCGGTGGCGCGGCTCGAGATGCTGATGGCGCATCCGGTGTTCGGATCGCCGGAGTGGATGCTGCCGCTGTCGCGTTGGGTGGGCGCGTTCGATCTTCCGCATACCCAGGTGCGTGTGGGCCGTCTGGTGCTGGACCGCGTCCCGGTCCGCTCGCTCCGGGCCGGCGGCCATACGGCACTGGGGCTGGGGTTCGTCCGACTGGGCCAGGCCGACTCGGCGTTCGCCCACTTCGATTCGGCGGCGGCGGCGTTCGGCACCCCCGAGGCACAGGTCGAGGCGCTGGAGTGGCGGCTCCTGCCCAGCAGCCTGGGTCTGCCGCTGGCAACCGTCGATCAGCGGACAGCGGCTCGAGCGCGGCTGGAGGAGATCGTCGGGACGGCCGAGCGTCGGGCGGTCTGGGCCCTGGCGATGGACAGCTACGCCCGAGGTGACACGACGGCCGGTCGCCGGCTGGCCGAACAGCTGGCGCTCCTCGCGCCGGCGGACCCGGGTGATGGACTCGAGCGGTTCCTGCAAGCGGTGGACGAGGCCGCCCGGGACGACTACCGGGCGGCGTTGAGCACGAGCCAGGGGTTGCTGGCGCTGCAGGTCTCGACGGTCCAGCTGCTGGGTGGATCGACGCCGACGGCGCGGCTCGGCGATCCGTTCGCCCGATCGGTTCTGCACCTGAAGCGTGGGGACTGGTATGCGGCGATCGGGGACCTGGAGGCGGCGGACCGTGAATGGACCTGGTACGAAGCCGTGGACGTCGAGGGGTTCCCGGCGGCCGAGCCGGCGCAGGCCGGCGAGATCGACTGGGCCCTCGGTACGTACGGCCGGTTTCGGCGCGGCATGGCCGCGTTCGAGCGAGGGGATTTCGATGCCGCTTGCCGCCACCTGACCCGGGTGGTGGAGCTGTGGTCGGATGCGGACGGTTCGCACGCCGCGCTGCTGGGTGCCGCACGGCCGCGAGCCGGACAGGCGTGCGGCGGTCTGGGCATCTGATCGGTGTCTGTGTTCGTGCTTGATCCTCGCTTGACCGCCGGGTTAGAGGGTTCGGTGTCGCGCGATCTGCGGCTTGACCGAACCTGGAGGTGAGGAAGGACCATGATCAGCTGTCGAGTCCTGGGTCCTGTCGAGGTCAGCTTCGAGGGCGGCCCGGCGCCGGCCGAGCTGCTGTGGCGGAAGAATCTGGCCCTGCTGGTCTACTTGGCCCGCTCGCCGAAGCGGGCCAGGTCCCGGGACCATCTGATCGGGCTGCTGTGGGGTGACAAGCCTGACTCGGCGGCACGGCACTCCCTGAACGAGGCGGTCCGGGTACTGCGCAAGCACGTGGGCGCCGACGCCATCGAGACCGAGGGCGAGCAGGTTCGTCTGGCGCCGGGCGCGATCGAGCTGGACGTCGAGAGCCTCGAGGCCCGGGTCGCCGAGGACGATTGGGAGGGCGCGGCCGCGCTGGTGGCCGGCGAGTTCCTGGAGGGCTTCTCGGTGCCCGGTTGCTCCGAGCTCGAGGACTGGCTGCACGCCGAGCGATTCGGTTTCAGGCAGACGTCGGTGGCGGTGCTGGTGGCTCGGGCGACCGAGCTCCTCGACGCGGGCCAGGTCCGGGAATCGATGGTGGTGGCGCGGCGCGCTCAGGCGCTCGATGGAACGTCGGAGGCGGCGGCACGTGTCGCGATGCGGGCGTCCGCCATCGCCGGCGACCGAAGCGGCGCGCTGGCGATCTACGATGCGCTTGCCCGGCGGCTGGATGAAGAGCTGGGCGCCGAGCCGGCTGAAGAGACGAGCGAACTGGCTGAACGGGTCCGGCGCGAGCGAGTCTGGCAGTTGCCAGAAGAGTACGCCGCGGGCGAGGCGTCGAGCGGTGCACGGCGCGCGCCGCTGGTGGGTCGCGAGGCGGAGCTGGAGGAGCTGCTGCAGGCGTGGTCCGATTGCATCGGTCGATCGAGGGCCACGGCCGGGATGATCGATGGCGACCCCGGGGTCGGCCGTACGCGTTTGGCTGAGGAGTTGCTGGCCCGGGCCCGGCTGGACGGCGCCACGGTGGCGACGGCTCGTGCGGTGGAGGCGGACTCGGGTGAGGCGTGGAGCGGCGCCTGGGCGCTGGCCGCCGCGATTCCGATCGCGGCCGCCGGATTGGACGAGGCGCATCCGGCCAGCCGCGCCGCCCTCGCCGCCCGGCTCCCAGCCTGGGCCGAGCGCTTCGGGTCGGCCGCCGACGCCGAGACGCCGACACCCGGCCGTGCGCTAATCGAGGTGGCGCGCGCCCTCACCAAACGACAGCCCCTGGTCGTCTTGGTCGATGACGCGCAGTGGCTCGACCGGGATACGCTCCTCGCGCTGGGCGCCGCGTTGCGTGACCTGAAGGGCGCGCCGTTCTTCCTCTGCGTCACGTCGACCTACCCGAGGCGGCCCGAGCTGGAGGAGATTCGAGCGCACGTTGGCCGCGAGCTGGCCGGCGTGTCGGTGCAGCTGGGGCCGTTGTCGCACGCGGACCTGCGTCGCCTGGCGCGCTGGGCGTTGCCGTCGTACGACGACGTGGAGCTGGACCGGGTGACCCGGCGCGTGGCGACGGACTCGGCCGGACTGCCACTCCTCGCGACCGAGCTCCTGGGCGCCGTCGCCCTCGGCCTCGATCTCGGCGTCACCCAAGGCGCCTGGCCCGAGCCGCTGCGAACGCTGGACCAGACGCTGCCAGGCGACCTGCCGATAGCGGTGTCCGCCGCCGTTCGGGTAAGCTTTCGCCGTCTCACCCCGGAGGCCCAGGCCACGCTCGCCGCGGCCGCCGTGCTGGACGAGCGGGTCGACCGCGCGACGCTCGCGAAAGCGACTGGACTGGACGCGAAGGCGCTCGCCGCTGCCCTCGATGAGCTCGAATGGGCTCGCTGGCTGTCCGCCGACGCCCGGGGCTATTCGTTCGTGGCGCGGATCGTCCGAGACGTCGTACGTCGCGATATGCTGACCCCCGGTCAGCGGCAGCGGATCCTGGAAGCCGCTGGAAAAAGTCCCGCGAACAAAGCGCGAAACAAATCCCGCACTGTGGTTTAGAAGAGTCACCCTGCCGCCACTCCCGGCCTCTGGCCCTCGGCCGGGCATTCTGCAGACCCCTTTTGGAGACGAGCTGCTCCTCACTGCGTATGGAGTGGACGAACCTGGACCTACCTGACCGAGCCGCACCCGCCGCGGCGATGCCGGCGCCCGCCGACTCGCCCGTCATCCTGGTCGACGATGAGGAGTCGGTCGTCAGCCTGCTGACAAAAGTGCTGGAGGAGGAAGGGTACCCGGTCGAGGGCTTCGACTCCGGACAGGAGGCGCTGCAACGGATCGAGGAGGGCGGTGTGGCGCTGATGGTCACCGACATCCGGATGCCGGACATGGACGGGATGCAGCTGGCCAGCCTGGCGCTGGAGGAGGATCCGGACATCGCCGTGCTGGTGCTGACCGGTGCGCCCGACACGACCAGCGCCGTCGAGTCGTTGCGGCTCGGCGTCGATGACTACCTGCTGAAGCCGGTCGCGGTGGACGACCTGGTCGTAGCCGTTGGCCGGGCGCTGCGACGGCGCAGCCTGTCGCTGTATCGCCACCAGATCGAGGCTTGGCTGCGCGCCGAAGTGGACAAGCGGATGGAGCAGGTGGAGCGTCAGGCGGAAGAGCTGCAGGAGATGTCGCTGGCGACGCTGCGGGCGCTGATCCGGGCGATGGAGGCGAAGGACCCCTACCTCAAGGGCCACAGCGAGAAGGTCGCGGAGCTGGGGGTGAAGATGGCGATCCACCTCGACCTGGAAAGCCACGAGATCGAAGAGGTGCGGATCGCCTGCCTGCTCCACGACATCGGCATGATCGCGATTCGCGAGTCGGTGCTGCACAAGGAAGCCCGGCTCAGCGATGAAGAATACCGGCATGTTCAGGAGCACGCGGAGATCGGGGCCAGCATCCTGCGGCCGTTGACCAACCTTGGCGGCGCCCTCGATTTCGTTCGCTGCCACCACGAACGGCTCGACGGGACGGGCTATCCCCGGGGCCTCGCCGGCGATGAGGTGCCGCAGGGCGCCCAGATCGTTGGGGTCGCCGAGATCTTCGTCTCGATGACAGAGACGCGACCGCACCGTCAGGCGCACCCACAGGAGAAGGCGCTGGAGATGCTGCGGTCGGTGAGCGGGAAGTGGTATGCGTCGGATGTGGTGGAGGCGCTTGACGCGGTTGTACAGGGCCGGGAGAAGGGAACGGCCGGGTGAACATCCAACGTTCAACGTCCAACCTCCAACATCGAACGTACTGCTGAAGACCTAACGTGCAGCGCTCAAGCCGCCAGCGCTGATCAGCATTCGACGTTGGACGTTGAATGTTGGAAGTTCGAGCGAATGCAAAAGGGCCTCCGATTCGGAGGCCCTTTTGCCTGAGCGACACCCACCGATCTATTCGATACCTGCCATCTCTTCCAGCATGGCCGTCGTGACCGACTTGGGCCGCTCGATCGGATAGCCCAGCGCCCGGTCCCAGACGATGTTCGACAGCACGCCCAGCGCCCGGCCGATCGCGAAGAGCACGGTGTAGAAGTCGTACTCCTTCAGGCCGTAGTACCACTGGATGACGCCGGACTGCGCGTCGACGTTCGGCCACGGGTTCTTCGCCTTGCCCTGCTCCTGCAGGATCGGCGGCACGACCTTGTACAGCAGGTCGACGTACTTGAAGATCGGATCGTCCGGCAGGTGCTTGAGGCAGAAGTTGCGCTGCTCGGTGTAGCGCGGGTCGGTCTTCCGCAGCACGGCGTGTCCGAAGCCCGGGATCACCTGGCCCGAGTTCAGCGTCTCCCAGACGAACTCCTTCATCTCCTCTTCGGTGGGGATCTTGCCGCCCATCTGCTCCATCACGCCCTGGATCCAGCGCAGCACCTCCTGGTTGGCCAGCCCGTGCAGCGGGCCCGCCAGCCCGTCGACCATCGACGACGTCGAGTAGTACGGGTCGGACAGCGCGCTGCCGATCAGGTGACCGGCGTGGGCGCTGACGTTCCCGCTCTCGTGGTCGGAGTGGAGGATGAAGTAGAGCCGCGCGACATCGTCGTACGGCGGCTCGATGCCCATCTGATGGGCGAAGTTTCCGCCCAGGTCCAGCTTCGGGTCCGGCTTGATCTGCTTGTCGTCCTTGTACTTCAGGCGATAGACCAACGCGCCCAGCCGCGGGAGCCGGGCCCACAGGTTGAGTGCGTCCTCGAGGGTGGGCTGCCAGTGGTCCATCTTCCCCAGTCCCTCCTCGTACGCTTTCGCGTAGACCGACTCCCGCTGCATCGACAGGATCGCCGCCGAGAACATGGCCATCGGATGCGAGTCTCGAGGCATCGTCTTCAGCACGTCGTGCACGTAATCGGGCAGCTCCGCTCGCTTCTTCAGCTCCTCGACCAGCTCTCCCGCCTCTTCCTCGCTGGGTATCTCGCCGGTGAGCAGCAGCCAGATGTGCCCTTCGACGTACGGCATCTCGGCTCCGGGCACTTTCGGCAGCGCCGCCAGCGTCTCGGGGATCGTGTAGCCGCGGAACCGGATCCCCTCGTTGGGATCGAGGTAGGAGATGTCGGTGACCAGGCACTTGACCCCGCGAATGCCACCGATCGCCTGGGCGATCGTCACGTCGCTGATCTTCTTGTCGCCGTGGTCTTTGAGCAGCCGGGTCGTCCTCGGCCGCCAACCTTCGATCTTTTCAGCCAGCTTGTCTCTCAACTTCATCTTTGCCTCCTTTGGCGGCCACCGCGCGCGATCCCCTCGCCCCCGGCCAGGGCGAACGGTTCGGCCCCGAGACCGGCCGCCGGTTCCAAGACAGGCGTACGAGGACTCCGACAAGGAGTGCATAACTCATGCCCGCGGACGGCGGCGATCGCGGCCTGGTAAATGGCTTTCCTGTCTTTACTAGTCAGGTTAACGATTCGTTCCCGGCCGTGCGAGGCCGCTCCGGGGAGTGACGATCTGCCCCACCGAATGGGGCGGCCCGTCATCCGACTAACGATTGGCGCTATTCGGAGCGATGCCGATGGTTGGAGTCGGGGGGGGTTGGGAGGTGGGGAATCCCCAATTTGGGAATGGGATATCGGGATTCCGATTTCGGGAAGTTCGAGTTCGCTCCGAATGCTGAAGAAGATTCGGAGATTCGGGGGTTCGGGGATTCGGGGAAAGAGGAAGTGGTGACCGACGACGTTCGCCTGGCCGTCGGCTCCCACCTCCCCGAATCCCCGAACCCCCGAATCCCCGAATCCGCCTCCACAATTCGGGGAGAACTCGAGATTCCCCAAATCGGAATCCCGAACCCCGACTTCGAGATTCCCATCGCTAGCCGGCCGGCGCCGCCGCTGTCTCTTCCTCCAGGTTCTTGACCAGGCCGGCGTAGCGCCGTTCGATCTTGAAGCCGTAGGCGTAGAAGTACTCGGGCCGGAAGAAGCCGGTGGTGAGCGTCGTGACCCCGGCGGCGCGCAGCCGGTTGAACAGCTCCTTCATCAGGCCGTCGGCCACGCCCTTCCGCCGGTACGGCTCGGCGACGACGATCTTCTCCAGGTGAGCGCTCTGGTCGCTCTCGTTCACGGTGTAGAAGATGCCGCCGATGATCTGCTCGCGGTCGTTGATCGCGACCAGGTAGCGGTGCTCGGGTCCGAAGCGGACGTCCAGCTTGGCCGCGAGGAAGAGGCGGTGCAGGCGCTCGACCTCCTTGGGCAGCAACGCGTGGCGCACGCGGAAGATGTTGCCGTCCAGGTCCTCGAGCGTGACGACGATCTCGCTCTGGTACTCGCCGCCCAGGTCGCTGCTGACGAAGTCGACGGCGTCCTCGGGCCGCAGGTAGGCGAAGGGGATGCGGGCGAGGAAATAGTCGTCGTCGGGCTCCACTTTGAGGCGGTTGCGCAGGTCGGCCACCGCGTCCGCCAGTTCGGCCTCGGGCATGTCGCCGCCGCGCACCTTGCGAATCAGGTCGTCGAGGCCGGCGGCGAGTTCGGGTGAAGCGTCCCGGAACACGGTTTCGCGGAAGAAGCGCAGCCGGACCTCGGGATACGACTTGGCCAGCCGATCGAGCCCGTACGTATCGTAGAATTCCTGCAGCGTGCGTGCGCGAGCCTGCGGAGTGGCGTCCTCGTTCAACTGGGCCCAGCGGCGGTATCGCTTGGCGGCGAAGTAGAGGCGCATGGGCAGGAAACCGCGGGCACGGACCGAGACGACATAGCCTTCCAGCGCGGCCCGCAGTTCGTCGGAGCCGCCCGCGCCCGCCAACGCCTCCTCGAACAGGGCCAGCCCCTCCTCCTCGCCCAGCACCTCGAGAACCGACGAGAAGACCACGTCCCAGCTGACGCGTCCCTCGAGTTCGGGGTACTCTTCCTCGACCGCATCGACGAACTCCCGCTTGAAAGATTCGAGCATGGCCAGCGTGCCCTGGTGGTCGCACCTGACAGAGAGCGAGACGATGCGAGAGCCGCGATGGTAGTCGTGGGTGGGGACGATGATGTCGCTGGGACTCAGGTCGGCGATCTCGCAGCGGCGACCGGTACGCTGCCAGAAGTCGACATAGGCGCTGAGCGCGTTCCAGGCGAGGAACGGCCAGAGCTGGGCCAGCTGCTCGCCCTCGTCCGGCCGGCGCGCCAGCCGACGCAGCTCGCGGTCCAGCGTGGCGCCGGAGATGAACTCCTCGGCGAAGATGTCCTGCTCGGGGACGTATCCGCCGAACTCCTCGACCACCGGCTGCCGATCGTCGACATCGCCGCAGAGGATGAGCCAGTCGATCTCCTGGTTGATTTCCTCGGGGGCGAGCGAGCGATTCAGGTTGGCGGCCAGCTCGTAGGAGTCCTGCGACCGGGTCTGAACGGTGACCCGGTAGACCGCCTTGCCGTGCCGCTCGCCGACCAGCCGGATCCAGACGCCGCCGGGCGGTATGTCGGTGAGGCGGACGACCCTGCCGCCGTAGAGCAGGAAGATCGAGCCGGCGAGGAACGGGGTGTTCTTGATGGCCGAGAGCAGTCGGCGGCGGTCCTCCTCCTCGACTCCCTCCTCGAAGACGATGACGTCCTCCCAGCGGTACTCCTGGCCGGTCTCGGTATCGACGGCGATCCGGGCGGTGGAGCCCAACCATTGGAAGAAGCCGGCGCGCAAGCTGTCGCGGGCCTCTTCGGCTCGGGCTCTCAGCTCGCGGCTCTCGGCGAAGCGGCTCATGCGGACCAGGAAGGTCCGGACTTTTCGAAATCGAGTTGGGTGGGCCGCGCCGTACTCGGCCAGGAAGTCCATCACGGAGACGGCGATCCGCTGGCCCTGCCTGGCGGGGGAAGCGGAGTCGCAGGCGTCCCGGGCGGCGGCGATGAACGCGTCGATCTTCGGTTCGTGCAGGCTGCGCTCGGTGAGCACGGCGCGCGTCTCGGCGTCGAGGATCTCCGGGTCGCGAAGCAGGAAGCGGGCGATGGTGTCGTGGGAGCGCGTCACCTTCTCGACGGGCACCAGTACCTGGAACGCCCGGCGGCGGACTTCCGTCGAGGCGACCTCGGCGCCGCGTGCCAACAGGAGTCTGGCCGGCTCGGAGAGCGGTCCCTCTTCGTTGCCGGTGAGCACCCGCTCGAGGAAGCGGACGGCACCCAGCGCGCACTCCTCGTCAGGGCTGACCAACAGGCGCGCCGCGCGGTCCAGGTCCAGCAGGCTCCACTCGACGTGGCGCATCGACTCTTCCAGCCAATCGCGATCTTCCGACGTGGGCTCGTAGGTGGCGGCCCGACCCTGCCACACGATCCGGTGCGCCCAGGGGCCTGGCCGCTGCCGGTCGTCGAGATCGAGCGGCGCGAACGCGACCAGCCGGTCGTTCCCCAGCCACAGGCGCGGCGTGGCCAGCAGGGCACCGAGATCGAGGGTGCGGCCCTTGTAGCGGTACAGACAGGCGCCGACCTGGGCCGTGCCGTCGCCGGTGCGTTGGACGCGCAGGCTGGTGCCGACCGACGGTATCGTCAGGCGGTCGTCCTCGACCCGGACGTCCTGGGCGGTGAGCCCGAGAGCCTGGAACAGCCAGTTGGGTAACGTGACCTCGACTGCGCCGACCTCGAGGTCGGTTCGGCGGTAGAGGGTCTCGATCACGTCCTCGAAGTTCTCGACCACGACGCTACGCCGCGGGGTGCCCTTCGGGGTCAGCTCCTCCCGATCCGGATCGAGGTCGCGGTCGATGATGGCGAAGTCGACGATCCGCTCGAACGGCGCCACGAACTTGTTGACCGACACGACCAGCGAGCGGAAATGGTCGCGGACTTCCTGCGGCGACATCGAAGAAAAATCGAGTTCCTCGTAGTCCGGGTTGGGATAAATGAGCAGCGTGTTGTACTCCCTGTGGTCGCCCACCAGGAAGGCGCGGCCCACCGACTCGAACTCGCGGAACAGGTTCTCGATCCGCTGCGGCGCGATGGTCTGGCCCTTGACGTTCTTGTAGATCTCCTTCTTGCGGTCGACGATCTGGAGATGCCCGGCCTCGTCCGTCCGCATCAGGTCGCCCGAATGCAGCCAGCCGCCCTCGTCGAACGAGGGCGCGCCGTCCGGCGGATCGAGGTACCCCATCATCACGTAGGGACCGCGGATCAGCAGCTCTCCGTCCTCGGCCAGCTCGGCATCGATGCCGGGTAGCGGCACGCCCAAAGAGTTCTCCCGATATTCGCCGGGCGGCGTCATCGTGATGCCGCCGGTGGCCTCGCTCATCCCGAACCCGCTCAGCAGCTCGACGCCCTGGCGGTGGAAGAAGCGGAAGATGTCCGGGTCGAGATAGCCCGCCGCCGACAGCCCCCAACGCAGCCGGCCGCCGGTCAGCTCGTGCGTTACCTCCTCGAGCTCCTCATCGGAGGCGAGCAGCGGGTCGGCGCGGCGCGAGACGGCTTCGTAGAGCTGGATCCACTTCCGCGGCACGCTGATGAACACCGTGGGTCGATGGCGTTGCATCCCCTCGATCAGCGACTCCACCGACGTGCCGCGCAGAAAGCAGTAACGGGCGCCCCAAAAGATGCACCCCCACAGCTCCAGATAGCGGCCGAAGGTGTGGAAGAGCGGCAGATAGCACAGGAACACATCGCCCTCGCCAAGCTCGGGCAGCGGCAGCGCCCGGGCAAAGCGCTTGAACACGATGTTGCGGTGCGAATACATGATGCCTTTCGGCATCCCGGTGGTGCCCGACGTGTACATGACGGTCGCCAGGTCGTCGATGCGGATCCGCCGCGACCGCTCCTCGGGCAGCGACTCCGGCACCTCGTCGGCACGGCCTTCCACCTCCGCCAGCGTGGTCACCCCGGCCGCATCTTCGATCGGATCGATGACGATCACGTATCGCAGGTCGGGGAGCGAGCTCCGGTTCTTGTCCACCTTCTCCAGCTGCTCGCGGCCCGACACGATGACCGCCCCGACCTTCGCGTGGCCCAGGATGTAGCCGACGTCGGCGTCTGTCGCGTTGGCGGCGACCATCACGTTCTCGATCCCAGATGTCAGACAGGCGATGTCGAGTAAGGCCACTTCCAGGCGGTTCTCGGACAGGATGGCGACACGAGCGGGCGGCTCCGGGTGGAAGAGCGCGAGCAGGCCGCGAGCGAGGGTCCGGGCGCGGTCCGCCGCCTGGCTCCACGTCACACGCCGATCACCGCCGGCCGCCGCCGGCGCCTCGAACAGGACCTTGCGTCCGTAGACGCTGGCATGCAGCCGGAAGAGCGGGCCGACCGTCAGGTGCGATGCCTCGATGGCGGCGAGCAGACGCTGCGCCCAGAGGTCCGTCGCCTCGGCTTCATCGATGCGCCGCAGCACGGCGGGACGTCGCAGCAGATCGAGGGCCGACCAGGTCAGCTCCCGGGCCGGGCCAACGTCCGCCTCTTCGCAGCGGTCAACCAGCCGGTCGAGCAGCCCGGCCAGGCTCTCCAGGTCGATCCCGGTCAGAATGGGATCGCGATCCCGGGACTCCTCGATGGACCGTACGACCTCCCGGTCGAGCTCTTCCGAGCGGGGATCGTCGGCGCCGAGCTTCTTCGCCTCGGCGAGCGCCGCCTCGACCTGTTTCGCCGCTTCTCGGGCCGGCAGGTCAGCCAGCGTCTTGAGATCCTGAGGTGTCATCATGTTTAACGATGTAAAGTAACGGGAACGGCTCTCAATTACATCCTATAGCGCCGCGGGTCGGGTCACAACTTGACCGGTAGGTTGGTGGGTTGGTCGGTTGGTGGGTTGGTGTTAATCTGTGGGTCGTAAACGGGGGTAGCCACGCCGCTGCTGCCGCCCACCAACCCACTAACCCACCAACCGGCCAACCCTGGGGGAACGCTTGAGCGATCGGGCACCCGAAACCACCGGCTGGCGCTGGCTGGCCCGGCTCGGCCTGGGCCGGCGCGAGTTGCGCAGCTGGGCGCTCTACGATTGGGCCAACTCGGCCTTCGCCACGACGATCATGGGCGCCGTCCTCCCCATCTATTTCGCCCGGGTCGCCGCCGAGGGGCTGCCCGGCAACGTGGCCACTGCGTACTGGGGCTATACGACGGCGGCGGGCCTGGCGATCATCGCTCTGATCTCTCCGGTACTGGGCGCCACCGCCGACTATCTGGGCGCCAAGAAGCGGTTCCTGGCCGGCTTCATGTTGCTGGGCGTCACCGCCACCGGCTGCCTGTTCTTCGTCACCCGCGGCCAGTGGCCACTGGCTTCGACCCTGTTCGTCGTCGGCAACATCGGCTTCGCCGGGGCCAACGTCTTCTACGATTCGCTCCTGCCACATATCGCCTCCGAGGAGGAAGTCGATCGCGTCTCAACCGCGGGCTACGCTCTGGGCTACGTCGGCGGCGGCATCCTGTTGGCGATCAACCTGGCGATGATCATGGTCCCGAACCTGTTCGGGCTCGCCGACTCGGGGCTGGCGTCGCGACTGTCGTTCATCAGCGTCGCCGTCTGGTGGTTCGGTTTCTCGATACCGCTGTTGCGGGACGTGTCCGAGCCGCCGCGCCGGCTCGAGGCCGACGAAGGGGTGCGGGTGAATCCGGTGCGCGCCGGGTTCCGGCGCCTGAAAGAGACGATCGGCCACATCCGCTCGTACCGTGAGCTGCTCATATTCCTGCTGGCCTTCTGGCTGTACACCGATGGCATCGGGACCATCATCAAGATGGCCTCGGTGTACGGAACCGAGATCGGGATCGGCGAAACGCACCTGATCGGCGCCTTCGTGCTGGTCCAGTTCCTCGGCATCCCGTTCACGTTCGCGTTCGGCGCGCTGGCCGCCCGCATCGGGGCCAGGAACGGCATCTACATCGCGCTCACCGTCTACTCGCTGATCTCGGTCTTCGCCTTCTTCATGACCGAGGCCTGGCACTTCTGGCTGCTGGCGATCGCCGTGTCGATGGTGCAGGGCGGATCACAGGCGCTGAGCCGTTCCCTCTATTCGATCCTGGTACCGAGAGGGAAATCGTCCGAGTTCTTCTCGTTTCTCAGCGTCTTCCAGAAGTTCGCCGGCATCTTCGGTCCCTTCCTGATCGGCGGCATCGCGGCGGCCACCGGCTCGGGCCGATACGGGATCCTGACGCTGGTGATCTTCTTCGTCGGCGGTATGGCGCTTCTCTCCCGGGTCGACATCGAGGCCGGCCGTCGCGCCGCCCGGGCCGAGGATTCCGAGCTCGTCCCGGTCAGTCGCGGCGAGTAGGAGAACGAGTGGGAGTACGATAACGATAACGATCAGGATAACGATATAGCGATAATGACAGCGAGCAGGCGCACTACGGTGACGCCCCCTCACTCCCGTTCTCGCTATCGTTGTCGTCATCGTGAACGAGACCGACTTATGAGCAATAGAACCAACCGGACAGCCAGGCGGACCGAGGGGTTCACCGAGTCGGTGATCCGGGAGATGACCCGGGTCGCGCTGGAGCACGACGCGATCAACCTGGCGCAGGGCTTCCCCGACTTTCCCGCGCCCGAGGTGCTGAAGGAGGCGGCCTGCGAGGCGATCCGGGCGGACATCAACCAGTACGCCATCACGTGGGGCGCGCCGCGGCTGCGACGAGCGATCGCCGAGAAATACCGGCGGTTCTACGGGATGGAGGTGGACACCGACTCGGAGATCGTGGTGACCTGCGGCGCCACGGAAGCGATGGCGGCCGCGATGCTGGCGCTGATCGATCCAGGCGACCGTGTGGTGGTGCTGGAGCCGTTCTACGAGAACTACGGGCCGGACGCCGTGCTCTGCGGGGCGGAACCGGTCTTTGTGCCGACGGGTGACGACGGGAGGCTGGACGTGGATGCGCTGGCGGCGGCGTTCGGGCCACAGGTCCGCGGTATCATCGTCAACACACCGAACAACCCCACCGGCCATGTGTTCACCCGGGAAGAGCTCGAAGCAGTGGCGCGTCTCTGCACCGAGCATGACGCGCTGGCCTTCACTGACGAGATCTACGAGCACATCGTGTACGAGGGAGGTCACATCCCGCTGGCCACGATCGACGGGATGCGTGGGCGCACGATCACCGTGAGCGGGGCGTCGAAGACGTTCAGCGTCACCGGGTGGCGTGTCGGAACGATCGTCGCGCCGTCGGACCTCACCGGCGCAATCAAGAAGACCCACGATTTTCTGACGGTCGGCGCGCCGGCGCCGCTGCAGGAGGCGTGCGCCACCGGGCTGGAGCGCCTGGACGCGTCCTATTATAGAACGCTCGCCGACGACTACCGGCAGCGTCGCGACGTGCTCTACCACGGCCTGCTGGAAGCCGGATTCCGGTGCCGCCAGCCGCGAGGCTCCTACTACATACTCGCCGACTTCTCGGGTATCAGCGACCTGCCCGACGGCGAGTTCGCCGCCTGGCTGACTCGCGAGATCGGCGTCGCGTCGGTTCCTGGTTCCAGCTTCTACAGCGGACCCGGGCGCGGTCGCACTCAAGTCAGGTTCGCCTACTGCAAGAGATTGAGCACCCTCGAGGAGGCGGTCGACCGGCTGCGAAAGCTGTGAACCGGGTTCAACAAGAAAAACTTGACGCTTTCGGACTGTCTCGACATAGTGGGAGAGTGTTTTGTCCCCTCCTTTCTCCCACCAACTGCATAACGGACGATGATGTGGCGACACTCGTGTCGAATGGCCGGGGATTGATGCAATAGCATAGCGGAACAAAGTGAGCGTGATAAGTGTTGGGGCCGCCGGAACGGGCGGGACCCGGCGAACGGTTACAGGGTAGGGATGTAGGGTGGGGTGCGGTGTGATCGGTCGATCGGCAGGTTGCTTCGTCAGTGGGTGAACGGGTCGGTGGGGTGTGGGGGTAGCGAATTATACGGTTCAGGAGCGGGCAGGTGATTCTTCCCAACGTGCGGGCCTCGTTCTCGGCCAACGAGATCGATATCCTGGTCCGGGTTCTGGAGCGAGAGACCCGTCGGAGCCGCCGTGCGCTGGAACGGCAGATGATCGAGGAGGGCCTCGATTCGCTGCTGGATCATCCCGGCACGTTCTCGGCGATCATGGACAGAGGCGGCCTGAGCGCGATTCCGTCCCGGCTCGTCTTCTACGTCATGGTGCGCCGCACGCTGCTGGATTCGGGGCTCGAGAATCCGATCGTCGCCGACTACATCGCGGCGTTGCTGATCGAGTTTGCCATGGGCCAACGAGCCTATCGCATCGCGCCCTACGACGACGCGACGTACCACTACCTGGTCGATCTGATCGCCGACCTGGAGGAAGAGACATCGGAGCGGCGGAAGTTCCTGCTGCAGGTTCACCTCGGCAATTTTTCGCTGTGGCTATCGGGCCTGTTCCCCGATCACGTGGTCGCACGCGTCCATCGTCGCGGCGCCCCCGGCTTCGCTTACTACGAGGATCTCGGAGCCACGGGCTACCGCCTGGCCAGCACCTGCGAGCTCGCCGGTCAGTTCGATCTGGCCAGGGTTTACATCGAGGTCGCCGACGGGTTTCGCGCGGTTCGCCGCGCCCTCAACCGCGTCTCCGACCACTACTTCTTCCGCCGGCCCCCTTCGCCGGTCGACCGGTTGCTCGGCGAGGTGGCCGACGGATTGCGCGAGGGCTGAACCGCGAGGAATGGGAACACGTCGCCCGAGACTGGGTAGGGGAGACTCGGGGCAATGCCCGCAAACCCCCTAGCCGGCTTGGGTTAGGGCTAGAATAGGGCGCCTGGCAGAACACGTAGCACGCTTTACCAAAGGGAGTTGATCGGGATGGCGACGAAAAGCATCGACATTATCGGCTTGATCCGTGAGAAGCAGGATTTTCAGCGGTATCAGGACCTTCACTGGGAAGGATCGTTCCCCGAATATCTGGACCTGGTGCGACAGGACCCGGCGGTCGCGCGGAACTCGTTCCAGCGGCTGTACGACATGATCCTGTCGTACGGGACCGAGGAGTACACCGAGTACAAGAAGAAGATCATCCACTACAAGTTCTTCGAGGATCCGTTCGAGAACGGGCGCGACGCCGTGTTCGGCCTCGATGTGCCAATGATGAAGCTGGTCCAGACCATCAAGGCGGCGGCGATGGGCTACGGGCCCGAACGGCGCGTCATCCTGCTGCACGGGCCGGTGGGCAGCGCGAAGTCGACGATCGTCCGCCTGCTGAAGAAAGGTCTCGAACATTACTCGCGGACGCCTGAGGGCGCGGTCTACACCTATCGCTGGATCGGCGAGGGCGCGGGCACGCCGCGCCTGCCGGACGAGCTGGCTGGCTCGCCGGAAGCGGCGACCCGCGTGCAGGAAGAAGGCATGCCCTGCCCCATGCAGGAGGACCCGCTCCACTTGATCCCGGCCAACTTCCGGCAGGTGTACCTCGAGCACATCAACAAGGAAGTGGATGACGGTCACCAGATCGTCGTCGAGGGTGACCTGTGCCCCGCGTGCCGGTTCATGTTCAACCACTACATGGAACGGTACGACGGCGACTGGACCAAGGTGATCGAGCACATCCAGGTCAAGCGGCTGCTGCTGTCGGAGCAGGACCGGATCGGCATCGGCACGTTCCAGCCGAAGGACGAGAAGAACCAGGACTCCACCGAGCTGACCGGCGACATCAACTATCGAAAGATCGCGCTCTACGGCTCGGACTCCGATCCCCGGGCCTTCAACTTCGACGGCGA
Organism: Candidatus Kutchimonas denitrificans; assembly: GCA_011774835.1. Classification (GTDB taxonomy): domain Bacteria; phylum Gemmatimonadota; class Gemmatimonadetes; order Palauibacterales; family KS3-K002; genus Kutchimonas; species Kutchimonas denitrificans. Next base: position 50,975 of record JAACAK010000063.1, read on the forward strand.
GTTCAACATCGCCAACCGCGGCCTGATCGAGTTCATCGAGGTGCTGAAGCTGGACGTCGCCTTCCTCTACGACCTGCTCGGGGCATCGCAGGAGCACAAGATCAAGCCGAAGAAGTTCGCGCAGACCGACATCGACGAAGTGATCATCGGCCACACCAACGAGCCGGAGTATCGCCGGCTGCAGAACAACGAGTTCATGGAGGCGCTGCGCGACCGCACGGTCAAGATCGATATCCCGTACGTCACGCAGCTCGACTCCGAGATCAAGGTCTACGAGCGCGACTTCAACAACAAGCAGGTCAGGGGCAAGCACATCGCGCCGCACACGATCGAGATGGCGGCGATGTGGAGCGTGCTGACCCGGCTCGAGGAGCCGAAGAAGGACAACCTGACGCTGCTGCAGAAGCTCAAGCTGTACAACGGCAAGACGCTGCCCGGCTTCACCGAGGACAACGTCAAGGAGCTGCGCAAGGAGGCCGAGCGCGAGGGGATGCACGGCATCTCGCCGCGCTACATCCAGGACAAGATCTCGAACTGCCTGGTGGCCGACATCGAGGAGGGTTGCGTCAACCCGTTCATGGTGATGAAGGAGCTCGAGTCCGGCCTCAAGCACCACTCGCTGATCACCAGCGACGAGCAGCGCGAGTTCTATCGCGAGCTGCTGGCGATGGTGCGCGAGGAGTACGAGGACACGGTCAAGAACGAGGTGCAGCGCGCGATCAGCGCCGACGAGGAGGCGATCACGCGGCTCTGCGCCAACTACATCGACAACGTCAAGGCGTACACGCAGAAGGAGAAGGTCAAGAACAAGTACACCGGCGAGTACGAGGAGCCGGACGAGCGCCTGATGCGGTCGATCGAAGAGAAGATCGACATCCCGGAGAGCCGCAAGGACGACTTCCGGGCCGAGATCATGAACTACATCGGCGCGCTGGCGGTGGAGGGCAAGTCGTTCGACTACACCACCAACTCGCGCCTGCAGAAAGCCCTCGAGCTCAAGCTGTTCGAGGATCAGAAGGACTCGATCAAGCTGACGAGCCTGGTGACCTCCGTGATGGACAAGGAGTCGCAGGAGAAGATCGACGTCGTGAAGGGCCGCCTGATCCGCGACTACGGCTACTGCGACATCTGCGCCACCGACGTGCTGAACTTCGTCGCCAGCATCTTCGCTCGTGGGGATGTCAAAGAGAAGGAAGAGTGATTAGAGAGTGATCAGGGAGACGTTTAGCGGCTTCTCATCGATCCGCCGCATCGAGCGCGATAGGAAGCGGTTCGACAGCATCATCCGGGGCAAGATCAAGAAGGATCTCCGAAAGCACATTACGCGCGGCGAGCTGATCGGCAAGCGCGGGCGCGAGGTGGTGTCGATCCCGCTGCCGCAGATCGAGCTGCCGCACCTGAAGTACGGCCGCAAGAACATGTCCGGGGTGGGCCAGGGTGAGGGGGCCGAGGGCACGCCGTTGGGCCAGGGCGACGCCGGGGACGCCGGCGCGGCTGGCGACCAGCCGGGCGTCCACATCCGCGAGGTCGAGATCTCGATCGAGGAGCTGGCCGAGCTGCTGGGCGAGGAGCTGGAGCTGCCGCGGATCGAGCCGCGAGGCAAGCGAACGATCAAGAGCCGGCGCAGCCGCTACAAGACGGTCCGCAGCACCGGGCCGGAGAGCCTGAGGTCGTTCAAACGGACGTACCGGGAGGCGCTGAAGCGGCAGATCGCGTCGGGCACATACAACCCCAGGCGCCCGATGGTCACCCCGGTGCGTGACGACTACCGGTACCGGTCGTGGAAGGAAGAGCCCGAGCCGGTGGCGAACGCCGTGATCATCTACATGATGGACGTCTCGGGCTCGATGGGTAACGAGCAGAAGGAGATCGTGCGGATCGAGTCCTTCTGGATCGATGCCTGGATCCGCGCTCACTATCATGGCATCGCCAACCGCTACATCGTACACGACGCGGCGGCGGCCGAGGTGGACCGCGAGACGTTCTACACGACGCGCGAGTCGGGCGGCACGCGGATCTCCAGCGCCTACGAGCTGGCGGCGCGGATCATCGCCGGCGAGTACGATCCGGAAGAGTGGAACATCTACTGCTTCCACTTCTCCGACGGCGACAACTGGGGCGGCGGTGACGACGAGCGCTGCTTCGAACTGCTGCGCGAGCGGCTGCTGCCCACGGTGAACCTGTTCGGGTACGGGCAGGTCGAGAGCCGCTACGGTTCAGGCCAATTCTACGAGTCGCTGAGCGAGAGCCTCGAGGACGAAAAGCTCGTACTCTCACAGATACCCGAGCGGGATGCGATTTTGGATTCGATCAAGGACTTCCTCGGCAAGGGGAAGTAGGGCGACAGGTTTGTAGACGATGCCGCAGCAGCTGGCCCCGGAACTTCGAGATTTGCAGCAAGAGATCGAAGGATACGCCCGGGATTACGGGCTCGATTTCTTCGATGTCATCTTCGAAGTTCTGGATTGGGAAGAGATCAACGAGATCGCGGCGTACGGCGGCTATCCGGCGCGCTATCCCTACTGGCGCTTCGGCATGGAGTACTATGCCCTGTCGAAGAGCTACGCGTACGGGCTGCAGAAGATCTACGAGATGGTCATCAACAACGACCCGTGCTACGCGTACCTGCTGGCGGCCAACCCGATCGTCGACCAGAAGCTGGTCATGGCCCACGTCTACGGGCACTGCGACTTCTTCAAGAACAACTACTCGTTCGCCCACACGAACCGGAAGATGGTCGACGAGATGGCGAACCACGCCACCCGCGTCCGCCGCTACATGGAGAACTTCGGCGAGGACGAGGTCGAGACGTTCCTGGACATCTGCCACTCGCTCGACAACCTGATCGACTACAACGCCCCCCACATCCGGCGTCGTCGCCGCGAGGATGCCCACGAGGACGATCCGGGTCATCCCGGGCGCAAGCGGCAGCCGCGGCGGTTGGCTGCCAAGGAGTACATGGAGGATTACATCAACCCCGAGGACGCGCTGTTGGCCGAGGCGGAGAGGCTCGAGGAGGAAGAGAAGCGGGATGAGCACTTCCCGCAGAATCCCGAGAAGGATATCCTGCTGTTCCTGCTCGAGTACGCGCCGCTAGCCAACTGGCAGCGCGACCTGCTGGGGATCATCCGGGAGGAGGCGTACTACTTCGCGCCGCAGGGTCGAACGAAGATCATGAACGAGGGGTGGGCCAGCTACTGGCATTCGACCATCATGACGGAGCGGGCGCTCCACGATTCCGAGCTCATCGACTACGCCGATCATCACAGCGGAACGGTGGCGACGCAGCCGGGCCGGTTGAATCCGTACAAGCTGGGTCTTGAGCTGTATCGCGATATGGAGGAGCGGTGGAACAAGGGTCGTCACGGTCTGGAGTGGGAGACGTGCGACGACTACGAGGTACGGAAGAGCTGGGACACCGGCGCCGGCGAAGGGCGCGAGAAGATCTTCCAGGTGCGAGCCTTCTACAACGATGTGACGTTCATCGATGAGTTCCTGACCCCTGAGTTCTGTCACAAGCACAAACTGTTCGTCTACGACTATAACGAGGCGACAGACCAGTACCAGATCTCGAGCCGTTCGTTCGACGAGATCAAGAGGGCGCTACTCTTCCAGCTGACTAACTTCGGCCAGCCCTGGGTTTACGTGCGCGACGGAAACCACCTGAACCGTGGCGAGCTGATGCTGTGGCACAGGTACGAAGGCGTGCCGATCCGCCTCGACTACGCCAGGGAAGTGTTGGAGAACCTGTTCTTCATCTGGAAGCGCCCGGTCCACCTGGAGACCTACGACGACGATCGGCCGGTTGTACTGACGTACGACGGAACCGAGCACTCCAGCGAGGACCGATCTGAGGACTGACCGGGTCTTGTAGGCCCACTTGACTCCGGTTAGCTTTTCCCACCCGTCTTGTAGTTAGAGGTTGCCCGCCGCCGCCCGCTGACGGAGGAGCGGAAGTTGGCCGACGACAAGCAGACCACGCTGATCAGCAAGATGAGCGCCCACAACACGGCGCAGCTGAAGGCGTTCTTCCAGGGCTCGGTGATCGAGGGCGACTGGGAGCTGACCTATACGTCGAGCCACAGCGGCTGCATGGTCGCGATCCCGGCGAAGGGCGGCGGTGAAATGCGGCTCCTGGTGGCGGCCCGATTCGACGAAGAGCAGCCTTATCTGGATCTGCAGGTACGCTCGCCGGATGGCGATGGCAACGCGGCCAAAGAGGACGACGACGATGACGGCGCGATGATGGAGCGGATTAGCGCTCGCAACACGGCTCGGTTGAAGGCCTTCTTCGATGGGTCGGACGTCTCGAACGATCGACAGCTGATCTTCGCCGCGAGCTACAACGGTTGCATTATCTCGCTGCCGGCGGATGGCGGCGGCCAGATGCGGCTGCGAATCGCGGCGAAGTATCGTGATGAGTATCCATACGTGGAGCTGCGGGCTCAGCGGATGGGTGGAGAAGAGGACGAATAGATGCATGTCTGAATCGAGCGATTACTCGAGCGCTCGCGGATTGGTGGTCTTGGGCCTGGCAACGATGCTGGGCCTTTTGTTCATCGGCTGCTCGACGGAGCCCCGGGAGATCATCCTGGCGTCGACGACGTCCACCGAGGATAGCGGGCTGTTCGAACGGCTGCTGCCGGCGTTCCGCGAGGCGCACCCCGGATACCGGGTGCGGGTTATCGCGGTGGGTTCGGGCGAAGCCTTGCGGCTGGCCGCCCGGGGCGACGCCGACGCCGTGCTGGCCCATTCGCCGGGGGCGGAGGAGGAGTTCATGGCGGCGGGCCACGGCGAGTCGCGGCAGCCCGTGATGTACAACGACTTCGTGATCGTCGGCCCGCCGGCAGGTTCGGCCCGGCACTGCGCCCTGGAGTCGGCCGCTGCCGCGCTGGCCTGCATCGCGGCCGACAGTGCCACGTTCATCTCTCGAGGTGACGACTCGGGGACGCACGCCAGGGAGCGCCGGCTGTGGGACTTGGCGGGTATCGAGGCCGACGGGGAATGGTACCTCGAGGCGGGCCAGGGGATGGGCGCGGTGCTGATGATGGCCAGCGAGATGGATGCCTACACCCTGACCGACCGGGGCACCTACCTCAGTCTGCGGGAGCGCCTGCACCTGTCCGTGCTGGTGGAGGGTGACCCGATCCTGAGGAACCAGTACTCGGTGATCGTCGTCCGCGATGCGGCCGAGCTCGAGGGCGCCCGCACTTTCGCCGACTGGATCACTTCCGAACCAGCCCAGTCTCTGATCGGCGCCTTCGGGACCGAACGCTTCGGACGCCGGCTCTTCACCCCGAACGCCGGCCAAACTTCGCAAGAATTGAAAATTGAAAATTGAATGTGATCATTGGAACTTCACCTTGAAATTTGAACATCGAAAATTGACCATTCCCGGCCCCCGCCCATGGACGTGCTAGTAGACGCCGCCCGCCAGGCCCTAGCCCTCCTGCTGAGCGGTGACCCCTACCTCTGGGGAATCATCGCCCGCTCGCTCCAGGTCTCCGGCAGCGCCGTCGCCCTTGGGCTCCTGGTCGGCATCCCCATCGGCACCTGGCTGGGCCTGACCCGGTTCCCGGGCCGCGGCATCGCGGTCGCTCTGGTGAACACCGGGCTCGCTCTGCCGCCGGTGGTGGTGGGGCTGTTCGTCTATCTGCTGCTGTCGCGCCAGGGGCCGTTCGGCGAGCTGGGCTGGCTGTATACGACCAGCGCCATGATCGCTGCCCAGGTCGTGCTCGCCGCGCCCTACGTGGCGGCCATCACGCTGGCCGCCGTCCAGGCGGTGCCGCCGGAGCTCCGGCTGCAGGCCCGGGCCCTGGGCGCCGGCCGCTGGCAAGCGCTGCTGCTTCACCTGCGTGAGGCCCGCCTGTCGCTCATGGCGGCGGTGGCCGCCGGGTTCGGCGCGGTGATCTCCGAGGTCGGCGCCGTGATGATGGTGGGCGGCAACGTGCACGGCGAGACGCGGGTGATCACCACGGCGATCGTGCTGGAGACGCGGCGCGGCCAGTTCGCCACCGCCATGGCCCTGGGTCTCATCCTGTTGGCCATCGCCTTCGCTGCCAACGCGTTCATCACCCGAGTCCAGCAGGCGGCTCCGCGGCGACGGCGGCCGCTGACGAGCTGATGGGAGGTGGGAAGGAGGCCCGGCGCGGCGATGTGCTGCTGAGCGGCGAAGGGTTGGTTCGCCGTTACGACGATGCGACGGTGGTGGATGTCGACTCCATCGAGGTGCGGACCGGCGAAGTGCTGGCGGTGCTCGGTCCCAACGGCGCTGGCAAGTCGACGCTGCTGCGTCTGTTGGCGGCGCTCGAAGCGCCGGAAGATGGCCGGCTGCTGTACCGCGGGCGCGCCGTAGGTCGAGACGATCCCGAGCTGCGCCGCACGGTCGCCGCCGTCCTGCAACGGCCGTACCTGTGGCGCGGCACGGTGGCGGGCAACGTCGAGTTCGCGCTCAAGGCCCGGCGGCTATCGGCGTCGGAGCGGCGCGAACGCGTGCGCCAGGCGTTGCAGATGGTGGATATCGTCGACCTGGCGGACGTACCCGTGGATACGCTGTCGGGTGGCGAGGCGCAGCGGGTCGCGCTGGCACGGGCGCTGGCGGTGGAGCCCGAGATCCTGTTCCTGGACGAGCCCACCGCCGACCTCGATGTCAGCGTGCGTCGCCGCCTGCTCGGCGACCTCGAGCGGATCGTCCGGCACGCGGCGCCGGCGATCGTGCTGGTCACACACGACCCGGGCGAGGCGTTCGCGCTGGCGGATCGGGTCGTGGTGATGGAGGGTGGTCGGATCGTGCAGGCGGGCACGCCGGCCGAGATCTTCGAGTCGCCCGCCACCGAGTTCGTCGCGTCGTTCACCGGCGCCGAGTTCATGCTGAACGGCACGGTGAGCAAGGTGGACGAAGGTACGATGACCGTGCGCCTGGAGTCGGGCGCCTCGCTGGAGGCCGCCGGATCCGCCGAGCCCGGCGCTCGTGTGCGGGTCGGCTACCGTCCCGAGGACGTGGTGGTCAGCCTGCCGCAGTCATCGTCCACCAGCGCCCGCAACCGGTTCGACACGACCGTCGCCCACCTGCACCCCCGGGGCGGCCTGGTCCGGCTGCGGCTGGAGGCGGATTCGCTGAGCCTGGAGGCGGTGATCACCCGGCACGCGATGGAGGAGCTGGGTCTCCAGGTCGGGACGTCGGTGGTGGCCCAGGTGAAGGCGACGGCCTTGCATGTCTTCCCAGCTTGATGTCTGTCTGAGCTCGAAGCCATCGCCGGAGGTCCCGAGATGCTGTCCTCCAGAGTCAGCGCCCCGCGGTAGTCCTGTACCTCGCGCTGTTCATTGGCTGCGGTACCGACGGGACGGGCCCAGCCGACATCGCGCTGGACGATGGCAAGCTGCCGCTCAGCGTGACGCTGCCGCCGCTGGCCGCGGGCGCGGTTTCGTTGACTGGAGAATTTCGGGAAAGTTGGCGACCGCCGTCCTGGCGGCGCTGACTACTTCGACCGCTTCTTCGCCTCCCAAGCCAGCCAGCGGTCCGCCGCCTGCAGCGTGGCCAGCGTGGCCGACTGCTCCACCGAGTTGTCCACCAGGCAGGCCCCCACCAGCGGCGTGGCCTTCGTGTTGAGCCCGTAGACCCCCACCACCACGATCGGGCTCTCGAAGATCCGCAGCACCCGGGCGCCCTTGAGCCCCAGCATCACGCTGCCGCCTTCCGCGTTGTTGAGCGCGTCCAGCGTTGCCCGCGCGGCGATCTCGGCCCGGGCACCGGGGAACTCCGGGCCCTCGGCCTCGCCCTCGAACTCACCGGCGGCTGAGTACACCGTCACCTTGCAGCGGAAAACGTTGGGCGACACCCGGACCATCTCCGTCGACCGGTAGATGTAGCGCCGCCGCGGGACCGCCGGGACCACCTGCCCTTCGCCGGGCGCGCCCGGCTTCGGCTCCGCCTCCGACGGCCGCGTCGCCTCCTGAATCGCCGCCAGCAGCTGCTCCTCCGGCAGGCCGCCCTCGGCCAGCCAGTCCGGATACGGCCACTTCTTCCGTTGCTTCCTGAATTCGTCCAGCGGGTCGCTCATCGTCTCTTACCGCCACCTGATGACTACCGGTAGGGATGGAGGGGCGGGGGTGGAAAGGCTACCCCTTGGAGAGGCAAGTATGCGGCCAGCTCTCCGGACCGTCGCCCTCGGTCTATAATTAACTGTGAGATAACAAGATAGCTAATGGACCCGTGGCCGGGAGCCTCCGTTCCCCAGCCCCCCCTCGGGCAATATGACCGGCGGACGGACGATCTCGGACCTTCCGGGCGGGCGTGTTGACGGCCCGATGAGGCCCCTTGCCTAGCCTCCAGCGTACATGGGTGGGACCGTGCTTCTCTGGCGAACCGGGTCGGCGCCGGCGAAGGAGGCCGCCGAGGTCCCGGCGTTCACCGCCATCCGCTCCATCGGGCTGCGGGCCGAGGCGGGCGGTCGCCTCACGGTGACCGACCTGCTCCCCGTCGCCTCGGGCCGGATCTGGGTGGCCGACGCCCGGGCCGGCGTCCTGGAGGTCTACTCGCAGGCCGGCCGGCGGCTAACCGTGCTGGGCCGCGCCGCGACGGGGCTGCGGCGTCCGGTGAGCCTGACGGGGTTCCACGGCCGCTGGATCGTCGCGCTGGACGGCGGCCGGGCGGCGCTGAGTATCCTGGACGAGCGGGGCCGGACGCTCCGCCGCTTCCTCCTCCCCGAGGTCGACAGACCCCGCCAGGTCTGCAACGTGGACGATCGCCTGCTGGCGGTGGTGGGAACCGGTTGGGGCCGGGGCGCCGGCCGGCTGCTGCATCTGTACACGCCATCCGGCGAGCACCTGGAGTCGCTCCACGGCGAGCCGAGCTGGGGCCGGGCTCGCGTGTGGGGGCGGGGGCGGGCCTACGCGACGGTGTTGGACGGCCGGGTCTGCGTCGGCGACACGCGGACCGACTCCTTTGCGATCTACGACCTCGACAACCGCGGCGTCCTCTCGTTCACCAGCGTCGCCGCCCGGCTCGCCGCCCGTTTGGGCCGAGACTCGGATTTCACCGCCGACCTCCGTGGTCTGTTCGCCACTACGCGCGGTCCGCTGATCGCGCTGTACCTTCGGAGCCGTCATGCGAGCCCGTTCCTGTACGATGCGTACGCCCCCGACGGGAGGCCGCTCGCGCTGGGATGGGAGAGCCGGGAGCGGATCGTCGGGATCGAGGGCCCGCTCTTCTACTCGGTGCGCCGAACGAGCCGGTCCTGCGCCCGGCTGCGGGTCTGGAAGCTGAGGTACGGAGGTCCCGGAACTAGCTAGCGGCCGTCACCTAGACAGCGTCCAGGGTAGCACCCTCTCCTCCTGGACTCGAAATAGACGACGGCCGACAATCGGAGTATCTTCAGAATGGAAGGAGCGAAGCGATGAAGTATAAGATCGTTCTCAAAGAGACAGAAGAAGGCTACAGCGTTTCCGTCCCCGGTTTGCCGGGATGCTGGTCGCAAGGGGCAACGGAGGACGAAGCGCTGGAAAACATCCGGGATGCCATCCAGGAGTATTTGGCCGCGCGTGATGATTTGGTGAAAGACGCGGTCGTGCGCGAAGTCGAAGTCACCTCCTAGCCTTGCCGAAGATCCCCGGCGTCAATCATCAGGATGCCGTGCGAGCGTTGGAGAAGGCCGGCTTCCGAGTTATCCGTCAGGGCAAGCACATCGTCATGACGGATGGCGTTCGGATCCTGACGATTCCTCGGAACAGCCCGGTCAACGCTTACACCATGGGCGGAATCGTGCGAGACGCGGGACTCACCGTAGAGGAGTTTCGGAACCTTCTCTAGTGTGCGGCCGTTGTTTGCGCAGCTCGTCGATTCAGAGTCCCAGCGCCTCGAGAGCTGATCGCCAGCGCTCGATCAACCGTGCCTCCTGGTCGCGCAGCTCCCAGCCCGGCGGCTCGGCGTCGCGGCGATGCTCCAGGTGCCATTCGATCGTGGGCGCCAGCCAGTCCTCCAGCGGTGTGGGCCGGTACTCCAGCTCGTGCTGCGCCTTGGCGATGGAATGGAGATGGTCGCCCCAGGTCGTGTACGGCGAGAGCTTGTCGGGGTCGATCCCGGCCCGGGCGATGACCGGGCTCGGGATGTCGATGATCTCGGGATCTTTGCCCAGCACGGCGGCCGACCGCTGGACGAACCCACGCAGGCTGACGATCTCGCGGCTGCCGAGGTTGTAGGCGTTCCCCGCCAGCTCGGCGCCCTTCTCCATAATGGTCACCACTGCGGTCACCACATCCCCCGAGTAGACGGCCCGGTGCATCTCGACCCCGGCGTCCGGCAGGATGATCCGGCCGTCTTCGAGGATGCGGCGCCAGTAGGACCACGCCCGGAGGCTGTAGTCCCGGGGGCCCAGCACGGCGGGCAGGCGAACCGTGACGAACGGGAAGCCGTCCTCCGCGTTCGCCTTCATCAGGACCTCCTCGCCTTCCCGTCGCTTGATGCCGTAGTCGTACGGGTAAGTGCCCAGCCGCTCGCGCAGCGGCCGGCCGCGCTCGAAGTCCTCCTCGCGGTAGGGGCTCGGGATCCCCTCACAGACGCTGTAGACGGCCAGGGTGCTGGTGTGGACGAGGAGCCCGCAGCGGCCGCCGAAGATGCGGACCGCCTGCCCGGCGTCCTCGGCGGTGTAGCTCATGTTGTCCCAGACGACGTCCCAATCGTTCTTCGAGGCCGCCGCCTCGAGGTCGGCGTCGTTCTTGCGGTCGCCAGCGATGTGCTCGACGCCGTCGGGCAGCTCGATGGGGTGCTTGCCGCGGGTGAAGACCGAAACGGAGTGACCGGCCTCGTGCAGGGCGATGGCGGTGTGGTGCCCGACAAAGCGGGTGCCGCCGATGATCAGGACTTTCACGGCGACGGACTAAGCGATCGGTTCGGAGCGGGCGAACAGCTCCGCCAGCCTGGCTTCATCCATCTGGGCGAGCTGCTGCTCCGCCGTCGCCGGGTCGCCGCTCTCGTGGATGATCTGCCGCGGCCGCTGGGCCGGAGTCGACAGGCAGACGAACATGATGCGGGCCGCCGCCTTGCCGCCCGGCTGGCCGCCGGAGACGTAGGCCTCCCACTCGTCGAACTGGTCGTCCATGAAGGTCCAGCGCATGAGCGCCTCTCCTCGCCTCATGTATCTCTTGTCGGTCGGGTCGGGTAGTCAGGTCAGCCGCTTCATCGCCACCGAGCGCTGCAGCAGCGCCCGCAGCTCGTCGTCGGTCACCTGCTTCGCCGCTTCCTTCGGCATCTTCGGCTTCCCGGCCGGCAGCGTGTTGTAGCGGTCGGGCACCGCCCGCACCGGGTCGCGGAAGATGACCATCAGGTTGGGCGCCTGCCTGTCGGTGCCGGCGTGCATAGTGAACTCGGCCAGCCACTTGCGGCCGTTCACCTCGAACTCGCGCTTCGCGGGTCGGACTTTCCTGGGCACTGCTCCTCCATCGTGAACCGCAGCTCTCCGCGGTAGTTTCCATGGGGCAGGGCATCATTTAAGCGATTGTCCCGTGGCTGGCAAGGGAGCGCGTTCGGCCGGTCGGGTGGGGAAAAAGTGCCGCGCGGCTACTGCGGCTCGGGATCCGCGCTCAGTCGCGTTTCCATCAGCTCGAAGAAGGGCTCGAGGCCAAGCGCCAGCAACCGTCCCAGCGAGTGTCCCGTGAGCGCCTTCGCTCGTCGGCCCAGGTAATCTTCGCTTCCATAAGCGAATCGCTCCGCAAGCTCGTTTCGCGTCGGAATCTTCGCCTGGTGGACCGCATACTCGACCACCCGGGCCAGGCGCAGCCACTGGAAAACCGCCGCCGGGTTGGTCACCCGGCACCTGCGGAAAAGGGCTTCGAGACCGCGGGCGCTCTTCAGTCCGTACTTTTCGGCCCACCTGTCGACGGTCCTGACTTCCGGCACGATGATAACCGCGAGCGACAGCGCCTCCACCACCGCCGGGTCGGCACAACCGACGGCGCGGGCCGCTCTGGGCACGAGCCAGGCTCGCTCGTCGATGACCTGTTGAACCGTCGACCGTAGTTCCTCCTCGTAGGCAGCGTGGTCGGCCGTGTGCAGGATGCGTCGGTAACCGAGCGCTTCGAGGTGCTGATGAGTTTCCCAAGCGCCCGATACAGGTTGCAAGGACACAATGCAGATCGGGTACCACGCGTCCGCGGCCCACGACTCCAACGTCCTCAGCACATCATCAGCGCCAGGGTCAACATCGAGGATCAGAGCCGCCGGCGGATCCTGCAACGTGGCGGCCTCGGACCAGCTGGTGCGCTCCGGCACCGCACC
>JAACAK010000070.1 GCA_011774835.1 Candidatus Kutchimonas denitrificans
GGCGAGCGACGGCCAAATATGTGCGAAAAAGGGCGCTAGACCCTTATCACATTGGCGGCCTGTAGGCCCTTCTCTGTCTGACGAACCTCGAACTCCACTTCCTGTCCTTCGACGAGGGTCTTGAAGCCGTCCATGTTGATGGACGAGAAGTGGACGAAGACGTCTTCCCCGTCGGGCTGCTCAATGAAACCGTAGCCCTTGGCATCATTGAACCACTTAATACGCCCTCTGGCCATCCAAACTACCTCCTGCATGGGTGAATGAAACAGTCTACGACGCGCCCACGATATCAGTCGCCCCTCGGTCTGTCAACTTGCCGGGAGGCTTCCGGATCGGGGCCGAAATCGACGGCTCGACCCAAAGTCGCACCGCCGTAAAGCGCCCGGTAAATGCGCAGTTGACGCTGCACGCCCCGGACGTAATTGCGTGTCTCGGTAAACGGGATGCGCTCGACGAACAACTCCGGGTCCAACGCATAGGCGGGTCGCTCCTTCCAGCGGCGCGCCCGGGTGGGACCCGCGTTGTAGGCGACCAGCGAGAGCTGCAATTCGCCGTAACGGCGCAGCAGATCGGCGAAATAGGCCGCGCCGATGTGGATGCTGATCTCGGGGTGGAACAACAAATCCCTGCTGTAATCGCGGATGTCGAGCCGGCCTGCCCACCAGCGGCCGGTCTCGGGCATGATCTGCAGCAGACCGCGGGCGCCGGCTCGGGATACGACCCGCGGCGTGAAGGCCGACTCCTGACGGGCGATGGCCGCCAGCAACACCGGGTCGATCCCCCGGGACTCGGACTCGGCGACGAGGATCTCCTCGTAGGCGAGGGGATAGATGGCCTGCAGGACGCTGACGCTCCAGCGCCCGCGAAGACGGGCGTGGGCGTTCCAACCCATCCGCACGGCGTCCTGACCGTGGCCGTACTCGAGCATCAGCTCTGCGAGAGCGAGCATCTCCTCGGCTCTCCGCGGCCGCGTCGTCGCGAACTGGTCGAAAGCCGCTTCCGCTTCCTCGGTCAGGCCCGCACGCTGCATGAAGTCGACCAGTTCGAGGGTGCTCCGTGCCTCGGGCTCCACCGGCGCCGGCTTCGGCCCCGGCTGCAGGTCGGCCCAGGGGTCGATGCCGGCGCGCTCGGCGGCGAGCAGGCCGTAGTAGCCGAAGGGATCGCGGGCGTGGGCGCGACGAAACAGATGTTCCGCCGCCGAAGAGTCGCCCAGCGACTCCCGCGCCCGGGCCGCCCAGTACGTCGAACCCAGGTGGTATTTGTCCCGGCGACCGGTTCGCCGCACCCGGTCGAAGTAGACGATCGCCTGCTCGGGGTCGCCCTCCATCAGCGTCAGGATCCCCAGGCGATAGCGGGCCCGGCGGGCCGTCCGGGTGCCGCTGTACCCCTCGACCAGCTCCTCGTACACGGCCCGGGCCTTCGCCACGTCGCCGCTCCCCTCGTACAGGTCGGCCAGCAGCGCCAGAGATCGGATGGCGGAGGCGCTGCCCGGGTGGTCGTCGGCGACCTGCCGCAGCTGGGCGCGCCCCTCGCTTCGCCAGCCGCGGCGATAGGTGGCGCGGGCGATGATGTACTCGGCCCGGGAGACGGTGGCCCGATCGGGCTCCTGGGCGAGGAGCGTCTGGAGGGCGCGGATGGCGGCGTAGTTGGCGCCGGCCCGGAACAGCAGCTCGCCGATCTCGAACTGCAGCCGGCGGCGTTCGCTGCGGCTGACCGGCTTCGAGTCAAGGTAGATCTCGTATTGCCCGGCGGCTTGCCTCGGGGCGCCCGATCGCTCGAACGAGCGGGCCAGGTCGAGGCGGTCGTCGAGGCTCAGCCCCGGCAGCCCGGCGAGGATCTCCGCCGCTTTTCTCGAGCCGCGAGGCTGGCGGCGCACCGCTTCCCGCAGCGTACGTCTCGCGGCGGCCGTGTCGCCCTCGGCCAGGAGCAGCTCGGCTGCCCGGGCGCGCAGGTCAGCGGCGTCGTTTCCGGCGGCCCGGGAGTCGGCAGCCCGGGTCAGTTCACGGATGGCGCCTCGACCGTCGCCGGTTGCCAGGTACGCCGCGACGGCGGCGGCGGTCCTGCGGCTCAGCGGTGTGGATTCCGCCGCGCCGAGGAGCTGGCGGACGGCGGCCGTATCGCCGCTGGCCGCCAGGCTTTCCGCCGCCCGCAGGGCAGACCATACCGCGAACCCCGGAACGATATCGGCGGCCCGGCCCCAGGCATCGGCCGCCTCGGCGCCGCGGCCCAGGGCGTCGAGAGTGCGGGCCAACCCGACCTCGGCCATGGCCCGGGGCTCCCGGTCGACGGCGTATTCGAGATAGGCGTAGAAGTCGGTGGCGGCGCGACCGAACTGTCCGAGCTCGAGGCGCCCCCGGGCCAGGAGGAACCGTCCTTCGCCGCGGGCGAGGGAATCGAGCCAGGCGACGCCGGCGAGGCGTCGGACCACCGCGCCCCAGGCGCCGCGGCCGGCGTCGGCCCGGGCGGCGAGCAGCGTGGCCTCGGGAACCTTCAGCGCCTCGCGGTCGAGCTCGCGCAGCAACTGCGTAGCGTGCCAGTGACGACCCTGATTCAGCGCCCGCTCAACCGCGGCCAGCGGGTCGTCGGGCCCGGCGCTATTGGGCACCATGACCGCCGGAACGGCGACGATCAGGAAGCTGGCGGCGTAGAGTCGGGCTCGGCGCATAGATCGTTCAGTTCGTATCGTGTCGTGCGGCAGGCGCGAGGGTCATCATCGTTGGGGGACCGTCCGGCTACGAATAAAGCTGGCGAACGGCTTCCTGGAAAACCCGGTGCGAGTCGCTCGTCAAGCGGAAATCCCCGGTTCCGGCCGGATCGAAAAAGACCAGGCGCAACTCGAACCCGAGGGAATCCTCCTCGTATAGCCAGACCTGACTCTGACCCGGTCCCTCCCGCGTATCGAGGTGGCGGGTGACCTCGTCGGGCGGACCCAACGTTACATACACCGCACCACGGTCTGTGAGCCACCCGGGCCCGGCCGGGTTGGCGAATCGGTTGTTCGCATCCTGGATGCGTCGAAAGTAACCGGCGAAGAACTCGTTCGCCGCCGTCTCGGGCTTCGGGTCCCTCTGTTTCCAGAACGTACGCAACACCCGTGCCCGTTCCCGTGGCGGCGCCGCTCGCAGGCTGTCCAGCTGGTCCGGCGTGCCGGCGTAGCGCAGAAAGCCCATCACGCCTTCGTAATCGGCGGCGATCCAGTCCGGCGCCAGGCCGACGACCAGGACCGCCGAATCGGCGGCCTCGGTGCCGGGCAACCGGGCGCGCAGCGTTACTGTCCCGGGGGCCAGGTAATCCGGATCGATGGAGTCGACGGCCGCGTGGAGAGGCGTTGCTCCCGCCAGCGTGTCGGTCGAGGTCAGCGTGACGACGCCGGCGGTGAGGAGCTCGAGAACGGCGACGGCCGTGTCGGCGGCGAGGGCTTCACGGTAGACCAGGGGAGCGGGGTCGTCGAGGTGGACGGTGGCGCGTGGGTTGATGATGAGCGCGGGCGGCTCCTCGCGTGCGGAGCGGGGCTCGGCCCGGTAAACGATCAGCGGGGCGCTCACCGACCCCGGTCCGAAGCCGGGGACGCTGAGCTGGCGCCGGACGCTAAGACCGTTGCCCGACGCCGGATCGCGGACCTCGAAGGTTGCCGGGTATTCGCCCGGCGCCAGCACCAAGAGGCCCTGGAAGACCACGCTCTCGTCACGGCGCGCGGTCTCGCGGAACGAAGCGACCCGCACCCGCTCCGACGTCTCCAGCCTGGCAGCCGGCGGCACCCGGTCGCCCACCACGATGCGGACGTTGTAGCGCGCCAGGAAGCCTGGGTCGGCCCGCCGAAACCGCAGCGCACTGTTGGACACCGAAAGGGCGAAGATGGCATAGGTGCTGTCGGCCGGACCCGGCAGGTAGGCGACGCGTCCCACGGCGGGAAAGGCGAAGTCGCCGGCGATCAGGCCCAGCTCATCGTAGACGGCCAGCGGGTTGGGTATGCGGGCGCTGTCCGGGGCGAGCCCCGGCGGCAGAGCCCCGCTGCGCGGGCCGGTCGGGCCGCAGGCGGCCGAGGCCAGGGCGGCGGCCAACAGGCAGGCGTCGATGGCGCAAAAAAGGCCACCTCGCGGGTGGCCCTTTCCGCCCGGCGCTGAACCGGTCGAAGTCACACGGTGGTCGTTCGCGACTCGATCTCGTGGAGCGCGTCGATCATCTTCTGCGCGCTCTCCTCCATCTCGATCACGAGCCGGTCGATCTCGGTGACGAAGTAGTTGTGCGCGATGTTGATCGGGATCGCGATGGTCAGGCCGCTGGCCGTCGTGATCAGGGCCACCTTGATGCCGCCGGCGACCGTGGTCGCCTCCACCTCGCCGGCGATCTCGATCGCCTGGAAGGCCTGGATCATCCCGATCACCGTCCCGAGGAAGCCGGTCAGCGGCGCCACGTTCGCCAGCGTCGCCAGCCAGACCAGCCCGCGCTCGAGCCCGGCCAGCTCGATCAGACCGGCGTTCTCGATCGCCTTCATGACCCGCTCGGTCCCCTCCTCCCGACGCCGCAGGCCGGCCAGCAGGATCGAGGCGGCGGGCGCTTTCGATTCCTGGCAGCGACGCACCGCTTCATCGATGCGGTGCTCGGCGAGCAGCTGGTCGGTCTCATCGAGCAGCGTTCGGTTCCGACCGCCCTTCACCTTGAGGTCGATGAACTTGATGATGATGATGACGAGACCGGCGAGGGCGAAGAAGGCCAGCGGCCACATCATGAAGCCGCCGTCCTTGAACGTCTGCACCGGATCGAGCCTCTGGCCTTGGCCGAGAGCCTGGGCCACCATGAATGCGGACAGAGTGATTCCGCCCAACTTGAGCCTCCTGCGATTACAGCGGCCTAATCAGCGCCACCGTGCCGATTGTTTCTCATGCTAGGCTGGGGAAAAAATGCGGTGCCTAACGTAGAGACGCCACTCCGGGGTGTCAACCCTGCCCGGACGGGGCGCCGGCGCCAGCTCCGACCTTGTGACAGGCCGCCAGAACAGCGCCCCCGGACGGCTCCAGCCGCGGCTGACGCGCCCGGCAGATGTCGTCTACATCCGGGTGATGACAGCGCGGATGGAAGGGGCAGCCCGTTGGCGGCTCCGCCGGGCTGGCCACCTCGCCCTTCAATGGGATCCGTCCCGGGCCGCCCGCCCGGGGCGTCGGCACGGCCGAGAGGAGCGCCTGGGTGTACGGGTGTCGGGGCGCACGAAAGATCTCGTCGGCCGGGCCCAGCTCGACGATCGCGCCCAGGTACATGACCGTCACCCGATCGGCGACCTGGCGCACGACCGACAGGTCGTGGCTGATGAACAGGTAGGTCAGATCGAAGCGGTCCTGCAGATCGGCCAGCAGGTTGAGCACCTGGGCCTGCACCGAGACGTCGAGGGCCGAGACCGGCTCGTCCGCCACGATGAACTCCGGCTCCACGGCCAGGGCACGGGCGATCCCGGCCCGCTGACGCTGTCCGCCGGAAAATTGGTGCGGGTACTTGAAGGCGTCGTCGGCCTGCAGACCGACGGCGTCGAGCAGCTCGGCGATCCGCCGCTTCGCCCCGTCGCCCTGCGCCAGCTCGTGCACGGCCAGAGCTTCACGCAGCATGCCGCCCACGCTCATGCGCGGGTTGAGCGAGCCGAAGGGGTCCTGGAAGATGATCTGGGCGCGGCGCCGGAACCGTTTGAGCTCCGGACCCTCCAACGCCAGGACGTCTTCGCCGTCGAAGCTGATCCGGCCAGCCGTCGGTTCGAGAAGCCGCAGGACCAGCCGCGCCAGGGTCGTCTTGCCCGAGCCCGACTCACCCACCAGCGCCAGCGTCTCACCGCGCCGGATCTCGAACGACACCCCATCCACCGCCCGGATCGGGTCTCCCCTGCGAGCGAACATCCCGCCGCCCGACGGGAAGTGCTTGGTCAGCCCTTCGACCGTCAGCAAAGTCATGAAAGCGTACTCCTACTCCTACGTTTTATCGTACTCGTACTCGGCTCCGAGGGGAGTCCGAGTACGAGTACGATAAGCAGCACGAGTACGAGTAGGATGGGCATGGCCTACTCCTCACCCACTTTCCCTTCCTCGTCGCGCTCGACCAACCAGCAGCGGGCGGGGTGGTCGGTGCCGAGGAGTGGAGGGTGCTCCTGGCGGCAGCGGTCCCAGGCGTGAGGACAGCGGGGGTGGAAGCGGCAGGCCTCCGGCCAGCGTCGCGGGCTGGGAACGCTGCCGGATATGACCGAGAGGCGCGGCAGCCGGCCGGTGACGCGGGGTATCGAGCTGAGCAGACCCGCGGTATACGGGTGGCGCGGCGCCTCGAAGATCTCGGCCGCGGTGCCGCTCTCCACCACCTGACCCGCGTACATGACCAGCACCCGATCGGCGATCTGCGAGACGACACCCAGGTCGTGGCTGACGAAGATCATCGCCATGCCCAACCGTTCCTGCAGCGATTTGAGCAGGTCGAGGATCTCGGCCTGGATCGTCACGTCCAGCGCGGTGGTCGGCTCGTCGGCGATGAGGATCGCCGGGTCGCAGGCCAGCGCCATGGCGATCATCGCCCGCTGCCGCATGCCGCCGGAGAACTGGTGCGGGTAATCGCCGGCGCGCCGCTCGGCGCCGGAGATGCCGACCAGCCGCAACATCTCGACGGCCCGGGCCCGGGCTTCCGCGCCGCTGGCGCGCCGGTGAATCCGGAACGCCTCGGCCACCTGATCGCCGATGGTCCGCACGGGGTTCAGGCTGGTCATCGGCTCCTGGAAGATCATCGAGATCTCGTTGCCGCGGACCGATCGCAGCTCCTCCTCCGGCACCCCTACCAGGTCGCGTTCCCGAAGCCGGATGACCGAGCCCGGCTCGATCCGGCCCGGGTCGTCGATGAGCCCGAGCAGAGAGAGGCAGGCCACCGTCTTGCCGCACCCCGATTCGCCGACGATCCCCAGCGTCGTACCGGGCGACAGCTCGAAGCTGACACCATCCACGGCCCGGACGAGCCCGTCGGCGGTGTGGAAGTAGGTCCGGAGATTCTCCACCTGGAGTATCGGCCGCACCGCTTCCCGGACATCGTTCACCACGGCTGAAGTCGTATCGCTCACCCTTCCGTGCTCAGTGTTCCGTGCTCAATGTTCAAGTTGAACGTTCAAGGCTCAACGTCCAAGTCGAGTTGCCAACTTCCAGCACCCAACTCCAAACTTCCAAGTTGCCCACCACGCACTACCTACCACCCACTACCGATTCAACCTCGGGTCGAGCGCGTCACGCAGCCCGTCGCCCACCAGGTTGAACGCGATCACCGTGACCACGATCGCCAGCCCGGCGAAGGTGGTGACCCACGGCGCGCTGGTGAGGAACTGGTGCCCCTCCCGGATGATGACGCCCCACGACGGGGTGGGCGGCTGCACGCCCAACCCCAGGAACGACAGGCCCGCCTCGATCAAGATGATGTTGCCCAGCCCCAGGGTGGCCGCCACGATCACCGGCCCCATCACGTTGGGGATGATGTGTCGAAAGACGATCCGCGGCGCCGAGAGCCCCAGCGCCCGAGCCGCCTCTACGAACTCGCGTTCGCGCACCGACAGCACGTCGCCTCTCACGATCCGGGCCGTCGACGGCCAGAGAGTCAGGCCGAGGATCAGCACGATCAGGATCAGCGATGCGTCGAACAGCGCGATCACGGTGATGAGCAGGACGAGCCGCGGGAAGGAGATCAGCATATCGACGAATCGCATCAGCAGGTTGTCCACCGCCCCGCCGGCGTAGCCGGCCACGGCGCCCACCAGCGTGCCCAGCGTGATCGAGATGGTTACCGCGACGAACCCGATGGACAGGCTGACCCGGGCGCCGTAGAGGATGCGGGTGAGCACGTCGCGGCCGAACTTGTCGGTGCCCAGCGGATGCTCGAGGGATGGCGCCAGGTGGCGGGTGGCCTGGATGTCACCGATCTCTCCCGGCCCGTAACCGGTCAGGAAGGGGGCGAGTAGGGTGGCCAGGCAGATGAGCGCCAGGAGGTAGAGGCCCAGAATCGCCAGTCGGTTCCGCCGGAACTCGCGCCAGGCGGGCCGCCAGTGGGAAGCCGCGGCTCCGGTCGCCAGGCGGTGAAACCGCTCGGGCGCCAGGCCGACGCTCCAGGCCAGCGCGGCGCAGGCGAGAAGGGTGACGAGGGCCAGCCAGCTGTCGACGCGTCTGGCGGAGAAGGCGGCGAGGATGCGGTCGGCGCCGGTGACCGCCACGGCGATCGTCAGGACACCCAGCGCCAGCAGCGACAGCCCGGCCCGGCGGCGCCCCTGCAACAGCAGGGGGAGGCCGGGCAACAGGGCGGCGATCCGCGGGATCCGGCGGCCGGTCGGGTCAGTCATAACGGATCCTCGGGTCGATGACCGCGTAGAGCACGTCGGCGATCAGGTTGCCCACGACGACCATGACGGCGAACAGGAAGCTGGTGGCCATCACCACCGGATAGTCGCGGGCGTAGATGGCGTCGACGATCGTCTTCCCCATACCCGGCCACGCGAACACGGTCTCAACCAGCACGGCACCGCTGAGCAAGAACGGCAGGTAGAGTCCGAACAGCGTGATGATAGGCAGCAAGGCGTTCTTGAGGGCATGCTTCAGGATCACCGCGCGCTCCGGCAGACCCTTGGCCCGGGCGGTCCGGATGTAGTCCTGCCGGATCACCTCGAGCATCGAGCTGCGCATGTAGCGGGCGACGGCCGCCGCCGATGAGACGCCCAGCGCGATCGACGGCAGGACCAGGTGGTGGAGACGGTCAGCCAGCTTGCCCCAGAAGCCCAGCGACTCGTAGCCGACGCTGCTGGTGATGCCCGAAGGGGGAAACGTGAGCCAGTCCGGCCACCATCCCACTGTGTGCAGCTTGCTGCTGAAGATCAGGATCAGCATCAGCGCCAGCCAGAAGCTGGGCATCGAGTAGATGAACAGCGAGCCGAAGGTCAGAACATTGTCCAGCGCCGAGTGCTGGCGAACCGCCTGGATGATCCCCAACGCGATGCCCAGCGCGAAGATGATCAGCAGCGCCGTGCCGCTGAGGATCAGCGTGTTGGGGATGCGGTCGGCAAGGATCGCGGTGACGGGACGGTGTTGCGCCAGGCTGTAGCCGAAGTCGCCGGTGACGAAGCTCTTCATCCACTGGAAGTATTGAATGTGGATCGGCTGATCGAGCCCCCAGTTCTCGCGCATCTGCTCGATCACCTCTGGCGCCACGTTGGGCTGGATATACAGCGCCGCCGGATCGCCCGGCGCCAGCTGGACCAAAACGAAGACCAGGGTGAGGATGCCCAGCGTCAGGGGGATGGCATGGAGCAACCGGCGTCCGATGTACGCGGTCATCGTTCACCGTCGCCCGTCGTCTGCCGCGACGTCGTGGCCGGAGCCGCCGGCTCCAACCTCCACCGATGCAGGTTCTGGTAGACGCCGTAGACGTCGATGCGAACGTTCTGTACCCGTTCACGCAGGGCCACCGCTTCGGTATAGAACCAGAGGAACGCGTAGGGCCGGTCCCGGGCGATCTGAACGCCGACCGCTCGCCAGCGCGGACGCGCCTCTTCGTCGGTTCGCGCGGAGCGGGCGCGGGGGACCAGCGAGTCGAGGGCCACGCTGCGGTATCCGGTGATGTTGTACTGGGCATCGGCGGGCCAGAACTGGTCCGCCAGGTAATCGGGCTCGAGCGTGACGCCCCAGCCGACCAGGGCGGCCTCGAAATCCTTCCGGTTGTAGACCAGGTCTAACAGCGCGTTGCGCTCCAGAGCCCGCAGGCGCGTCGCGACCCCGATAGCGGCGAGCTGCGCCTGGATGATCTCGGCCGCGGCGCGTCGTCGCTCGTTGTCGGCCTGGGTGACGAGCACGAACTGGAAGGGCACGCCATCGCGGTCGAGCACGTCATCGCCGTCGCTGTCGCGCCAACCGGCGGCGCGGAGCAGCGCGCGGGCGCTGTCGGGCAGGAACGGGTCGGGCCGTACGGCGGGATCGATGAGCTCGGGGAAGAGGGGCGTGGCGGGGCCGGCGGCGGGGGAGGCGAATTCCTCGATGCCGAGACCGGCGAGGACCCCGGGGCGGTCGATGGCGAGGGAGAGGGCGCGCCGGACGGTGGGCTCGCGGAAGGGCGCGAAGCGTCGGCCGTTCCACGCGATGTACTCGTAGTACCTGAGCCCGGTCGTCTCCACCCGGATGTCAGGCGCGGCGGCCAGCTCGCCGGCCCGGGCCAGCGGGACCGGGTCGATCACGTCGACGCGCCCGCTCTCCAGGGCGATGACTCGGGTGGCCGGGTCCGGCTGGACCCGGAAGACGACGCGCTCCAGCCACGGCCGTCCGGCTACCGACCGGCGGTTCGGCTCGAGGACGAGCCGCTCGCCGGGCCGACGCTCCCGAACCAGGAACGGGCCGCTCACCACGGGCCGGGCGTCCGGGGCGCTGAGGCTCCGATGGCCCGCGAGGGCATCGGTGTTGGCTGGGGTTCCCTCGAAGATGTGCGCCGGCATGATGCTCAGGCCGCTGTGGAGCAGCATGCGGGGATGCGGACGGCGAAAGTGGAAGGCGACGTCGTGCTGGCCGCGAGCGACGACGGAGTCGAGCTCCGCCCAAAACGAGGCGTAGCGGGAGGCCACACCCGGGGCCCGGATCAACTCGTAGCTGAACACCACGTCCCGGGCCGTGATCGGCACGCCGTCGGACCAGACCGCGTCGGGCTTCAGATGGTAGACCAGGACCGTGGAATCGGACTCCGGCGTCCAGCTGTCCGCCAGCGACATCTCGTCCGCCCGGTACTCGATGGCACCGTCGTTCCAGCGGGCCGAGTTCAGACCCAGGTAGAGCAGGTTGCCGATGGCGGCATCCAGCGTGGTCAGCTCGGCGGCGGGAAGCAGGATCCCCACATCCGACGACACCGCGATAACGACGCTTCGCTCGGCCGCCGGTGCGCCGCAGCCGGCGGCCAGCGCCAGAGCCAGCCCGGCGACGACTCGACGTCGCCACGACGCCGGGCCAGCGGTCAGCGCTTCGAGTCCGACGCGAGCCACCAATTCTGTACGTTGATGAAGGTTCCCCGGATATCCATCGTCACGTCGCGGACGCGATCGCGAACGCCGTTCGGGCGCACGTCATAGTAGAGGAACGTGTAGGGCTGCTCCCACTGAATGATCTCCTGGTACTCGTGCCAGAGCGGGAGCGCCTGCGAGCGGTCCTCCATGCGCGTCACCTGGTCGAGGATCTCGTCCACCCGCGGGTTGCAGTAGGACGCCCACTGGAACGGGCCGTCGATCTGCGAGCAGGCGAAGATGATGCGGTCGTCCAGCCGGAAGTCGGCCTGCCAGCCGAGGACGAAAGCGTCGAACGGGCGCTCGCTGCTCGTGATGTCGCGGCGCAGGCTCTGGGCCTCCTGTACGCGCAGGCGCGCCTCCACTCCGATTTTCGCCAGGTCGGACTGGACCAGCGCCATGATGTCCTCGCGCGTCGGGTTCGGGTGGGTCCGCAGCTCGATCGAGGCCTCGACCACGTCCTTCTGACGGACCCCATCACCGTCCGTGTCGATCCAGCCGGCCGAGTCCAGGAGAGCGCGGGCTCCGTCGCGATCGTGCGGGAGCGGCTCGAGTTCTTCGTGGTGAGCCCAGTGGAAGGGTGGCACCGGCCCCTTAGCCAGGACGCCGTAACCGTCGCGCACGACGTCGACGATCTGCTGCCTGTCGATGCCCATCGTCAGGGCGCGGCGGACCCGCGCGTCCTGCAGGAACGGTCGCCGCTCGTTCCAGTTGACGAAGGTATAGGCGCGGGTGGGGTAGGCGATCACCCGACGGTGGGGATGGCCCTCGATGGCCTCGACCTGCGACGGCTCGACGCTGATGTAGATATCGACCTCGCCATCGAGGAGCTCGCCCAGGCGTGTCGTCGGGTTCTCGATCACCCGGTAGATCAGGCGATCGATGTTCGGCCGGCCGCCGAGCGGTTCGGGGAAGTCGGAGTTCGCCTCGAAGATCCAGCGATCGCCCGGCCGATGCTCGACGAAGCGGAACGGGCCGTTGCCGAGCGGCGAAACGGAGCCGAACGGATGGTGGGCCAGCTCGGCCGGGGGCACGTCGCCGAGCACGTGCCGGGGCATCGGCGTGATGATCGTCCACGGATCGATGAATCCCGGATGGCGCTGCAGATGGAAGACGATCGTGAACGAGTCGACCACGACGGCGCTGTCGTAGAGTGCGAGCAGCGAGCTCTGCGGATACGCGGTCGCCGGGTCCTTGATGCGATCGAAGGTGAACTCGACGTCGTACGCCGTGGTCGGTCGACCGTCGTGCCAGTCCACGTCATCGCGGAGCCGGAAGGTAAGGACGAGCCCGTCACGCGTCTGCCGGGTCTCCCAATCGCGAGCCAGGTAGGGGACGGGCCGGAGCTCGGCGTCGTAGCGGACCAGGGTGGTGAAGAGAACGAAACTCTGGAGCTCGAGGGCGTTGTCGTCGACGCTGGAGAAGTGGTTCATCGAGCTGGCCTCGGCGTGATAGGCCGTGACCACGGTGCCGCCGCGGCGAAGCGAATCGGGGAGGACGGCGTCGTCGCTGGCGACCTCGCCGCCGCCGCAGGCCGTCAACGCCAGCAGCACCCCGGTTGCGACTGTGACTTTGAACATTTCACCGTCTCCATCTGCCGTGTCAAAGCCCCGCCTCTGAATGTTCAAGGTTCAATCCCCAAGTCTCAAGTCGAGTGCTCAATTTTCACATTCAAGTTCCAATTTCCAGGTTTCTCGGTACCCCTCACCCGTCAACGCTTTCTCCATCTGGCCACGCCCACGAGCGTGCCCCGGGCATCCATCTCCACCCCGTCCAGGCGATCCGAGACCGCCGCCAGCTCGTCCAGCCACATGAGGAACGTGAACGGCTGCGCCTGCTGCAGCGCCAGCGAGAACTCGCGCCAGGCGCGGCGGGCTGTCTCCTCGTCCTCGGCGGCCAGCGCGGCTTCCATCGCCCGATCGACCCGAGGGTCCTGCAGGCCGCTGCGGTTGTAGCTGCCGGCGCGCTCCGCCTGCGAGGAGTGGAAGAGGGAGAACGGGTCGACGCGGAAGTTGTCGAGGACCCAGCTCTGGACGACGGCGTCGAAGTCCCGGGCTCGGTGGCGGGCCAGAAGCGTCTGCCACTCCATCGTCCGCACGTCGGCCTGGACGCCGACCCGCGCCAGCGCCGCCTGGGCCACCTGGGCGATGTCGGTCCGAACCGGGTTCTCGTGATTGGTCATCAGCGTGAATCGGAACGGCGTGCCGACCTCGTTCTCCCGGACGCCGTCGCCGTCGCGGTCGCGCCAGCCCGCGGCGTCGAGTGCGGCGGCAGCAGCGGCGGGATCGTGGGGCAAAGGCGATATGTCGGCGTGCATCGGGTGCCACGGGGCGATCGCACCGGTTGCCGGCACGGCGTACTCGAACAGCAGGGCGTCGATGAGCTCGCGCCGGTCCAGCGCCATGGTCAGGGCGCGGCGGACCCGGGGGTCGGCGAAGGTCGGGTCCCGGACGTTCCAGCCGATGTAGTAGTACTCCCGCGACGGCCAGTGGAGGAGCCGCACACCGGATGCTCGCTCCAACTCAGCGGCCTGGTGGGGAAAGACCGATCCGTTCACGTCGATCGCGCCGGTCAGCGTCTCGGAGAGCAGGGTGGTTGGCTCGGCGACGAACCGGAAGAGCACGCGATCCAGGTTCGCCGGTCCGCCCAGCGATTCGGGAAAGTCGGGGACGCGTTCCAACGTCACGCTGACGCCCGGCTCCCAATCGACGAAGAGGAACGGCCCGCTGCCCACGGGTCGGCGGTTGAAGTCGGCGCGGACGAGCTCCGGTGGCGGTACGTCCTCGAGGATGTGCCGGGGCACGGGCGGCCACCAGAATCCGTCGAGCGGGCGGGCGTGGGGGCCGGTGAATTCGAAGCGGACGGTGAACGAGTCGATGACCGTGGCCGCGCTCACCCGGTCCAGGAAGACCGAGGCCAGGACCGACGCCGTCTCCGGGTTCTTGGCGCGCTCGAAGGTGAAGGCGACGTCGTGCGCGGTCACCGGCGCTCCATCGTGCCAGCGGACATTCCGGTGCAGGTGGAAGGTGACGCCCGTCGAGTCCAGGTCCCAGTGGCTCGCCAGGTAGGGACGTGGCTCGAACGCGCTGTCGTACTGGATCAGCGGGGTGAACAGCATGTAGTTGATCACCTCGCTGGTGTTGAGATCTGTATTGACCAGCGGGTTGAACGCCTGCATCTCGGCGTTGAAGGCGACGACAACGGTGCGCTCGGAAGCGGCGTCGTCACCCGCGCAGCCGAGTGCGGCGACGGCCAGGCAGCAGGCGGCGCGGCGGATGGCTACAGGCGCCACGTCCATCCCGGATCGGAAAAGTGGCGGCTATGCCGCATCATCCGGCCCTTCTCGGCATCGTCGAGGCGCGACTGGACGAACTCGACGTCGAGCAGCCGCTCGAAACCGCTGAGCAATCCGTTCACCAGCTCGCCCCAGGTGGGGAGGAAATCGAGCAGCTCGTCGAGCGCCGCCGGCCGGTCTCGCTCGTCGGACTTCCAGGCCACCTTCAACAGTTCGGTGGTCGGCGACTGGTCGCCGGTCAGCAGGATCGAGCCGTGCTGCAACAGAACGCCGCGCTCGCGAAGCTGGGCGCTGCCCACCAGCTTGCGCCGGCCGGCGACGATGGCACCGCCGTCGATCTCCTGGAAGCAGGGAACGGTGGAGGGCCGCAGGGCGACCCGGGGGTCGACGATCTCGGTCGAGGCGCCGAGGAGACGCAGCCCGGCGAGCAGGGCCCGGTGGATCGCCTCGTAAGTGCGCCGCGGGCCGCCCAGCTGCCGGTCGCCCACGGCGACGGCGTAGGTAACCTCGTGGTGATGGTAGACCGCCCGGCCGCCCGTCGGCCGCCGGACGAAGTCGATCCCGCGCCGCTTCGCCTCGGCGTCGTCGTACTGGCCCTTCGCCGGCTGGTTGCGGCCGAGGGAGATACAGGGCGGCCACCAGCGGTAAAGGCGAAGAACGGGCTGACCCGTCTCGCGCACCGTCTCCGCCAGCACCACGTCCACCGCCATGTTGCGGGAGCCGGTGTCCGCCGGGCTCTCGATCAGCCGCCAGACCTTGGGCGCCGACGGATGCTGCCGTGGCGCCGCCGCTGGCCGCGTCTCACCGTGCTGTCGCGTCGGCCTGTTCGCTCGGGTCACTCTACGGCCGGTCCCGTGGAGGGTGGATTTCAGGTGGTCGTCGCTATCAGCGGGGGAGCTGGCTCGAGACACTGCTAACGCGAATGCCGGACACCGGAAGTTAACACTTCCGGGCCCGACATTCGAATCCGGCTCAATCGGAGCCTTCCGGCCGGTACCTGACGTTCGGTCGCCGGTTCGCGAGTGCTTCGTCGAGCCGCCGGACCGGTGTCGAGTACGGCGCGTTCTTGACGAACTCCGGATCGGCCTTCGCCTCCTCGGCGATCTGCAGCATCGCCTCGCAGAACCGGTCGAGCTCGTCCTTCGTCTCGGTCTCGGTGGGCTCCGCCATGATCGCCTCGGGCACGATGAGCGGGAAGTACACGGTCGGCGCGTGGACGCCGAAATCGAGCAGCCGCTTCGCGACGTCCAGCGTTCGGACGCCGTGTTCCTTCAGGAACGAGCCCGAGAACACCGATTCGTGCATGCCGCGGCCGTAGGGGAGGCTGTAGGTCCCCTCGAGGCGTGCCGACATGTAGGCGTTGTTCAGCACGGCGGCCATGCCGGTCCGCCGCATCCCGTCGCGACCGAGCATCCGGATGTAGGTGTAGGCGCGCACCAGGACGCCGAAGTTGCCCCAGAATCCGTGCACCTTGCCGATGCTCTCGGGACGCTCCCAGTCCAGGGCGTAGCCGCCGTCCCCGGCCCGGGTGAGGATCGGAAGCGGCAGATACGGTGCCAGGTGCTCTTTCACCGCCACCGGGCCAGCACCCGGCCCGCCACCGCCGTGCGGCGTCGAGAACGTCTTGTGCAGGTTCAGGTGGACGATGTCATAGCCCAGGTCGCCCGGCCGCGCCACGCCGATCAGCGCGTTCAGGTTCGCACCATCCATGTACATCAGGCCGCCCGCCTCGTGGACCAGCCGGGCGATCTCCTCCACGTCCGACTCGAATTTGCCCAGCGTGTTCGGGTTCGTGAGCATGACGCCGGCCACGTCCTCGCCCAGCGCCGACTCCAGCGCGCCGGGGTCCATCCGGCCTTCCTCGTTCGACTTCAGCGTCACCACCTCGTAGCCCGCCATGCGCACCGTGGCCGGGTTGGTGCCGTGGGCGCTGTCGGGAATGATGATCTTCTTCCGCGGATCGCCCTGCGCCGTGTGATAGGCTCGGAACAGCAGCGCGCCCACCAGCTCGCCCTGCGCGCCCGCCGCCGGCTGCAGCGTGATCTCGTCCATCCCGACGATCTCCTTCAGCATCTCGCCCAGCTCCCACATCAGCCGCAGCGCGCCCTGCACCGCCGAGGTCGGCTGGAAGGGGTGGAGATCCGCCAGGCCGGGGAGCCGCGCCGTCTGCTCGTTCACCTTCGGGTTGTACTTCATCGTGCACGAGCCGAGGGGGTAGAACCCTCTGTCGACGTGGTGGTTCATCAGCGAGATCTCGGTGAAGTGCCGCACCACCTCGTTCTCCGACACCTCGGGCAGTGACGGCGGCTCCTTCCGCATCATCGCTTTCGGCAACAGCTCCTCCAGCGGACGCGTCGGCACGTCGGGCTCCGGCACGGCAGTGCCGCGGCGGCCGGGGCGCGAGCGCTCGAAGATGAGCGGGGAATCGGTGCGCTTCGGGTTCTTCTCTTTCATGTCGTCGGCTTTCCGGCGATCGCTGAGATCGGAGGACGATGTCAGCGTTCAATGGTCAATGTTCAATGCTCAATGATCAATTCTCGAGTCGAATTTTCGATGTTCACATCCAATTTCCAATTTTCAAATGCCCACGGCACACCGCCGCACCGCACACCGCACACTAGAACTCGTGAGTCTGGCCGGGCTCCAACACAACCACCTTCGCTTTCTTGCCCACTCGGTCCGCGAACGCCTTCGGGTCCTGCTTGATCGGGTCGAACGTGTTGTAGTGCATCGGGATGACCGTGTCGGGCTCGATCATCTCCACGGCGCGGGCCGCGTCGTCGGGCCCCATCGTGAAGTTGTCGCCGATGGGGAGAAGGGCGAGGTCGACCTGGCCCTTCAGCAGCTCCATGTCTTTGAGCAGCGCCGTGTCGCCGGCGTGGTAGACCGTCTTTCCGTCCACGTTGATCAGGAAGCCGCCGGGGACCGTGGTGTATTGTCCCGACTCGTCACCCTCGACCGCGCCGCCGTGGAGTGCGGGGGTCATTTTTATATAACCGACTGGAAAGTTGAAGCCGCCGCCGATGTGCAGCGGGTGGGCGTTCTCGATCCCCTGCACCTGCTGTGCGAACGAGACGATCTCGAAGGTCGAGACCACCATGGCCCCGGTTCGCTTCGCGATCTCCCAACCGTCACCGATGTGATCGCCGTGGCCGTGGGTCAGCAGGAGATAATCGACCTTCTTTATATCGTCCGGCTCCACGTCGGCCAGCGGGTTGCCGGTGAGGAACGGATCGATCAGAAGAACGGTGCCGTCGTCGGTGGTCAGCGTGAAGCATGAATGTCCATGGAATGTCGCCTGTGACATGACTAAGCCTCCTTCAGTACTTCCAGAAGTAAGTCTACGTCGTCTTTCGAGCGCTTCTCCGTGAAAGCGACCAGCAGGCCGTCATCGACGTCGATGTGCGGGAAGCGCGACAGCGCGACGCCGGCCAAGATGCCCCGGTCGGCGCCTTTCTCGATCAGCTGCCGGGCGTCGCCCGGCGTCTGGAGCGCGAATTCGCGGACGAACGGCGCGTCGGGGAAGAGGGGCTCGAGGTCGGTCTCCGCCACGATCCGGTCGTAAGCGTAGTGCGCGACCTGGGCGCTGGTCTCCGCCACCTGGCGCAGACCTCCCTTCCCCACGGTGGCCATGTAGATCGTGGCGGCCAGCGCTATCAGCCCCTGGTTGGTGCAGATGTTGCTCGTCGCCTTCTCGCGCCGGATGTGCTGCTCGCGGGTCTGCAATGTGAGTACGAAGCCGCGGCGACCGTCGACGTCCTCGGTCTGTCCCACGATGCGGCCCGGCATGCTGCGGATGTAATCGCCGCGGGCGGCGAACAGCCCCAGGACGGGACCGCCGTAGCTGAGCGGGATCCCGAGGGGTTGCCCTTCGGCGACGGCGATGTCGGCGCCGCAGGCGCCCGGGCTCTTCAGCAGGGCGAGGGAGACCGGATCGACCACGGCGATGAAGAGCGCGCCGGCGTCGTGGGCGATTCCGGCGGCCGCCTCGAGGTCCTCGATGGCGCCGTAGAAGTTCGGGCTCTGGACGATCACCGCCGAGGTGTCGTCGTCGACCAGCTCCTTCAGCCGCTCCAGGTCCGTCACGCCGCCGTCGGTGCGGGGCGCGATCTCCACCGGCAGCTGCAGCCCCAGGTTGTAGGTGTCGAGAACCTGGCGATAATGGGGGTTGGCCGTGATCGACAGGACGATCTTCTGCCGGTCGCGCTGGATCGAGTCGGCCATCAGCGCCGCCTCGGCCATCGCCGACGCGCCGTCGTACATCGACGCGTTCGCCACGTCGAGCCCCGTGAGCTCGCAGATCATGCTCTGGAACTCGTAGATCGACTGGAGCGTGCCCTGGCTGACCTCCGCCTGATACGGCGTGTAGGCGGTGTAGAACTCGCTGCGGCGGATCAGGTGGTCTACCGCCGCGGGCGTGTGGTGATCGTAGTAGCCCGCCCCGGCGAAGCAGAGCAGGTGCTTGCTCTCGTTCGCCAGGCGCCCGAGCGTCCGGACGGTCTCCCACTCCGACAGGGCGGAGGGCAGATCGAGGGGCTCCCGCAGGCGGAACTTGTCGGGGATATCGGCGAAGAGCTCCTCTTCCGAAGAGACTCCCGCGGCGCGGAGCATTTCCTGACGGTCCGCGTCCGAATGCGGAACATAACTCATGTTTCAGTCAACCTTCTGGCTGTAGTGTTCGTGCCGATGTCGAACTCGCGGTCTCAGTCGGCGATCAGTTCACTGTAACCCTCGGGCGACAGCAAGCTGTCGAGCTCCGATGGATCCTGCAGCTTCAGCTTGATCATCCAGCCGTCGCCGTACGGATCGCGGTTTACGGCTGCCGGGTCGTCGGCCAGCTTGTCGTTGACCTCCGTGACCTCGCCGGCCGCCGGAGAGTAGAGCTCGGACACCGCTTTCACCGCCTCGATGGTCCCGAAGGCCTCCATCCTGGAGAACGAAGCCCCCACGTCCGGCAGCTCGACGAAAACGACGTCGCTGAGCTCGCCCTGCGCGTAGTCGGTGATGCCCACTTTGATCTCGTCGTCACCGGTCTTCTCGACCCATTCGTGCTCTTCCGTGTAGAGCAGCTCTTTTGGCACGTTCGCTTCGGCCATGATTCCTCCGCCTGGGTGGATTCGTTGGTTGGGGTCAAGTCGGCGCGTCACAATACCCGGGGGAGAACGGCGCCGTCAAGGCGTTTCGCGTCGTTCCATCACCCCCGGCGTCGTCCGACACGCCGAACCGGCGCCAGAAATTCTTGCTGTTTGAAGGGTCGAGGCTTAGCTTGGCAGCGATGCGTGTCCTACACGCGTCGACTTCTTTTGTGCCCTTGGCGCGACTCTAACGAAAGGAGGTGGTCCATGTCCGTAGATAGATCTGGCCAACCGGCACGGGCAAACGGCTGCCTCGAGGTGGTAGGCTAGCTACCAGCCTCTGTCGGGCTCACACCTGGCGGCGCTTCGAGGCGTCGCGCCGGTTGAGCCAGACACCCCAACGCGGCCGTGCACCTCCGGGTGCGCGGCCGCGTTCAGCTGGTGCCCCTCCCCCGCCCCTCCGCTCCCCTCACTCCGCTTTCCTCTTCAGCAACAGCGCCACCACGATCGCGTGCGTGACCAGCAGCGCCGGCACGATCACGGCCGGGATGAAATAGGTGGCCCCCAGATGACCGTCCGGGGTCCGCCGAAGCCCTTGGTAGAGCGCGTTCAGAAGGTTCGCGATCCCCACCACGCTGAAGATCCACGTCAGCGCGATGCCGCCCGGCCAGCGATAGCGCAGGGCGAGGGCCGCCGCCAGGGCGAGGATCGCGGCGGCCAGGTCGCCGTACGCCGCCGGCACGGCGAACGCGGGGTCGAGGGGGGGCCGCCGTGACGCGGGGCACGCGGAACGACAGCCCCACGTAGCGGAAGCCATGAAAGAGGAGAAACGGGATGAGGGTCTGGCGGGTCGAGAGGGCGGCGAGCCGGGGAACGACGTACCAGGGGGCGGCCAGGCCGTAGGCCAGCAGGCCGAGGACGATGCTGCCGGGGAGAAAAGAGGTCGGACATGGTCGGGGCCCTTTCAGTGTATATACACGTAACATCGCCGAACAAAACCGCCGTTCGACCCTTTCGCCTCCCGGCTACTCGGTCACCTCGGCGGCCACGGCCACGGTGCGAGCGAGGGCGTCCTGAAGCTGCGGCCACATCTCCTGGCCCAACCCCTCCACGATCGCTCGTTGCGCCCCTTCCCACAGGGGCAGCGCGGCGGCTAGCTGCTGCTGCCCTTTTACGGTCAGCGTGACCTCTCTGGCCCGGGTGTCGGTGCGGTCGGTGTCCACCTTCACCAGCCGCCGCTCCTGCAACGGACCCAGATTGCGGGTCAGGGTGGTCCAATCCATCCCCAGGGCGCGCGGCCAGGTCGCTGAGCGAGACGGGGCCCGCCACGTGAACCCCCGCCAGCACGGTGAACTGGGTACAGCGCAGGCCGGCCGGGCCGGGCGCGGCGTCGTAGAGCTGCGTGACGGCGCGGGCGGCGCGTCGCAGCTGAAAGCAGGCGCAGGCCGTGGCGGCGTGGTCGGGAGAAACGGGTGCCGGGGTCATGCTTACGTGTATGTACACTGGTTTGCCCGCAGGTCACACGTTCTCTTCTCCTCCCCTGGAATCCCCGCCGGCTGGCCTCAGGCGGGTGGCGCCCCGGTCTCACCTCGCGCTTCAGCGGGCGGCCCTTCGCCCAACCGGTAGACGCGATAGGTCGGGTAGGCGAAGTCGATGGTGGGCTCGGCGGCGAAGCGGTCGAGGATCTCGGTGGCGATGCGATCGGTCAACGAACGGCGGCGTCGGACCGGGGTCAGGTTCCGCAGGGTGAGGAGCACGCCCGAATCGGCGATCTCGGTGTAGACGTACGGCGCGGTGGAACCGAGCCGGAAGGCGAACTCGCGCTCCAGGCTCTTGAATCCTTCGCGCAGGTCGGGCACGATCTCCTCGTAGAGGTTGAGGGCGACATCCTTGATGATCTCCCGTGCCCGTTGCCAATCGCTCTCGAACGTGACCAGCACCTGGATCTCGTGCCAGACCAGCGGGTTCACGGTGGCGGAGGAGATCACGTTCTTGTTTAGGAAAGCGCTGTTGGGAACGGTGACGATGCGGCCGGTCGACTGCATGGCGTGGACCAGCGGCTCGCCGACCTCGAGCACCGTGGTCTTGAGCAGTCCGATGTCGATGACGTCGCCGGTGATCCCCTCGACCACGACCCGGCTGCCGATCTCGACGCCGCGACGCGAGTTGATGTAGATCCAGCCGGCGAGGCTGCGAACCACGTCGGCGAGGGCGATGGTGACGGCGGCGGCGATGAGTCCGAGGATCGTGCCCACGTCGGCCAGCGCCAGGCGCTCGGCGAAGAGGACGACGGCGGCGATGACCAGCGTGATCCAGAACGCATAGGTGATGATCTTGCGCAGCTGGTGCCGCTGGTTGATGTCCTCGATGTGGGCATCGATCCCCCTCCGGATGAGGCGCGAGGCCGCGTAGAGCGCTGCCGCGGTCAGGACGAAGATCGCGATCTTCTCCAGCGAGCTGCCGGCGGTGATCGCATCCCAGACCCGGGCGATGGCGCCGGGGATCTGGCGGGCACCCTCTTGCGCGCGCTCGACCGGGGTTTGTAGGAAAGCGAAGATCATGGCAAGAATATAAGGCGGTGGGGGGTGGTGAGTAGTGGGTGGTGGGTGAAAGGCGGTGAGCGGTGAGGGATAACTTGGCGATTGGAAATTGGATGTGGAAATTGGAAATTCACCTTGAAGATTCAACCTTGACCATTGAACCTTTGAGACCCCACACAGCCTGACCCGACCCCATTGAGCCACGCCCGCCCCGTCATCACCGACCGACCGTCCCGCCTGGCCATCCTGGCCGCGTTCGCCGCCATCTATCTCGTTTGGGGCTCGACCTACCTGGCGATCCGCTTCGCCGTCGAGACGCTGCCGCCCTTCCTGATGACGGCGGTGCGCTTCCTGATCGCGGGCGCCCTGATGTATGCGTGGGCCAGGGCCCGTGGTGCGCCGCGGCCAACGGCCTCGAACTGGATTGCGACGGCGCTGGTGGGCACGCTGATGCTGGCGGTCGGCGTCGGTGCGGTTGCCTGGGCCGAGCAGAGCGTCCCATCGGGTATCGCGGCGCTCATCGTGGCCGTGGGGCCGCTCTGGATGGTTCTGATCGACTGGCTCTCCTTCGAGGGCGCGCGGCCGAGCTCCAGGGTGTGGGCGGGCATCGTTCTCGGCTTTACCGGCGTGGCGCTGCTGGTCGGCCCGGAGCGGCTGGCTGGCGCGGGCCGGATCGATGTTATGGGCACGGTCGTGATCGTGGTGGGGACGATCACCTGGGCCTACGGGTCGCTCTATTCCCGGGGTACGCGTCTGCCGTCCTCGGCCACCCTGGCGGCGGGGATGGAGATGTGCACGGGCGCGGCGGTCCTGCTGCTGTTCGGAACGGCGGTGGGCGAGTGGTCCCGGTTGGAGCTCGATGGTGTTTCCGCCCTGTCCCTCGCCTCCGTCGCCTACCTGGCCGTCTTCGGATCGATCGTCGCTCTCGGCGCCTACCTGTGGCTGCTTCGCGTCACCACCCCCGCTCGCATCATCACCCACGCCTACGTGAACCCGGCCGTGGCGCTCTTGCTGGGCTGGTCGTTGGCGGACGAGCCGCTGAACGTTAGGACGCTGACCGCTTCGGCGGTGATCATCGCCGCGGTGCTGATCATCCTGGGGGAGAGGCGGAGGTGAGTGGTGGTGGGTAGTGGGTAGTGGGTGAACTTGGAGATTGGAAATTGGATGTGAGTATTGAAAGTTCAACTTGAAGATTGAACGTTTACCATCGAACCTTCCCGCCTCTAACCTCAACTCCCCGGCAGCGTCTCGTCTTCCCGCACCCGCCGCGCCACGCCGATCCCGGTGAATCCATAGACCACGGCGAAGAGGAAGCCGGTGTAGTTCATCACCGCCCACGGCAGGTACGAAAGCGTCGACACGTCCAGCGTGGCCGCCATGAAAACTCCAGCAGCCGACCAGGGGATGAGCGGCACCACCACGGTGCCACTGTCCTCCAGCGTCCGGGAGAGGTTCTTCGCCGCCAGCTCGCGCTGTCGATAGGCGGGCGCGAACAGCTCGCCGGGCAGCAGGATGGTCAGGTAGCTCGAGCCGGTGATGAGCGCGGTGAAGACGGTGGAGCCGACGGTGGTGGCCACCAGGCTGCCGGTGGTGCGGGCGGCGCGGAGCAGGAGGCCCAGGGCCACGTCGAGGAAGCCCGCACGGTTGACGATGCCGGCGAACGAGAAGGCGGCGAAGACGATCAGGGTGACCTCCATCATCGGACCCATGCCGCCGCGGGAGAGCAGGTTGTCCACCGCCGGGTCGCCGGTGTGCGCCACGTAGCCGGTGACCGCGGCCTCGCTCACCGCCTGCAGCGACTCGCCCTGAAAGAGGACGGCGATCGCCGCGGCGATCGCCGAGGCCAGCAGGATGCCCGGGATGGTCGGACGCTTCCGGATGGCGAAATAGAGAACGACCGGCAGCGGCAGCAGGACCCAGGGGCTCATGACGAACGCGCCGGCGAGGGTGTCGAGGATCGCCTGGACCCGCTCCGGCGCCGCCGCCGGCTGGCTCCGGGCGCCCACGATCAGGTAGACCAGCAGGCCCAGGCTCCACGCGGGCGCGGTCGTCCACAACATGTGCCGGATGTGGTCGAACAGGTTGGAGCCCGCGGCCACCGGGGCCAGGTTCGTGGTATCGGAAAAAGGTGACAGCTTGTCGCCGAAGTAGGCGCCGGCGACCACGGCGCCCGCCGCGGCGCCCGGCGGCACCCCGAGGCCGGCGGCCACGCCCATCAGCGCGATCCCGATGGTGCCCACGGTTCCCCACGACGTGCCGGTGAACAGGGAGACCAGCGAGCAGAGGACGCAGGCGGTGGCGAGGAAGAAGCGGGGCGTGATGGTCTGCAGCCCCCAGCGCAGCAGCAGCGGGATGGTGCCGGCGGCGATCCAGGTGCTGATCAGCGCCCCGACGCTGACCAGGATCAGCGCGGCCGGCAGCGCCTTGGCGATCCCCTCGATGATGCCGTCCTGCAGCTCCGGCCATCCGTAACCGAGCCGGTGGGCCACCAGCCCGGCCACGGCCGACGCGACCAGCAGCAGGACTTCGATGCGCAGCCGATAGATGCCGTAGCCGACGCCCAGCAGGACGGCCATCACCACGAAGGGGAGGAGCGCCTCGAACGTGTTGGGCGCTCTTCTGCCGTCAGGCTCGGTCGGCATGGTCGCGTCCGGTGTTCAAAGCCGCGCGAGACCGCATCACCCGTGCCGCACCCAGCGTATCAGCTCCGGCAGGGTTGGCCGCTTCCCGGTCATCAGCAGTCCCAACCGGTAGATCCGGCCGCCTACCCAGGCGACGATGACGATGGTGAACAGCTGCAGGGCGAACACGACCGGGATCTCCCACCCCCGAACCGCGCCCAGGATGTAACGGGCCAGGAAGAGGACCGGCGTGAAGAACGGGATCCACGACAGGACGATGGCGAGCGTGCTGCTCGGCGCGTCGAGCACCAGGATGATCAACAGGATCGGTATGATCGCGATGATCGTCACCGGTATCTGGAGCTGCGAGGCCTCCTGCTCGCTGCTGGCGATGGCGCCGGCCGACGCGTACATGCCGCCGAACACGAAATAGCCGGTCACGAACAGCCCGAGGAAGAGGATGAGCGTGTCGAGCCCGATAGGCAGGTCGCGCATCGCCTCTATGTCGGCGAACGCCTGCGCCGCGCCGGCGTAGACCAGGAAGACGGCGACCAGCATCAGCCAGATGCCGATCTGGGTCAGTCCCACCGCGCCCACGCCCAGCGTCTTGCCCAGCATCAACTGCCACGGCCGCACGCTCGACAGGATGATCTCCACCGTCTTCGTCGCCTTCTCGGCCACCGCGGCCCGCAGCATCATCGAGCCGTAAAGCAGCACCACCGTGTATATGATCAGCCCCAGTATGTGTGCCGCGACGACCGTCTGCCCCTGGTCGCGGGCCTTCCCCTCTGCGGTCACGCGGTAGGTCCTGAGCCGGGTCTGACGGGTGAGCTCCTGGGCGGCCCCCGGGTCGAGACCCAGCGAGCTGGCCCGCACCCGCTGCACCGCGGCGGTGATCGCCCCCGACAAACCCTCCGCCGGGCTTATCCCTTCCCGGGTCCAGTACTCCGCGCCGCCGCTCCCCAGCACATCGGCCGGCAGGTAGACGTAGCCGTCGAGCAGCCCGTCGATCACGCGTCGGCGCAGCTCCTCCCGCGGATCCGTCCCCGACTTCGGTGCCGGGATGAAGCGGAAGCGGCCGCCGGAGAAGGCGTCGGTCTCGAGAAGCTCGGGCAAGATGCGCCCGCTCTCATCGACCACGCTCACCCGCAGTGCGCGCTCCGCCTGTTGCGTGGCGAGGATGACCGGCAACGCCATGGCGCCGATCAGAAGCACGGGAGCGAGGAGCGTGGTCCAGATGAACCACTTGCTCCGTACCCGGGCCACGTACTCGCGGCGAACGAGAGCCAGCAGCTTATCCACGGGCCCTCGCGACGAAGATCTCGTGCAGCGACGGCTCGCTGACCTCGAAGCGGCTCACGACCACGTCGGCGCGGATCGCCCGCTGCAGCAATTCCTGGGGCTCGACCCCGTCGGCCAGCGCGACGGCCAGGTGCGTGCCGTTGTCCTGCACCCCCGCGACCAGCGACCGGTCGTCGAGGAAGCTCAGGTCTCCGTCGCCGGCGAAGAGGACCCGGCGCTGTCCTTCCTGCCAGGCGTCGCGCTTGATCTCCTTCAGCGTCCCGTCCAGCACCTTGCTGGCCTGGCGGATCATCACGACCCGTTCACAGATCCGTTCAGCCTGGTCCATGTTGTGAGTCGAAAACAAGACGGTGGCGCCCCGGTCGCGCTCCTCGAGCACGATCTGCTTCAACAGATCGACGTTCAACGGATCGAGCCCCGAGAACGGCTCATCGAGGACCAGCAGCTCGGGCTCGTGCAGCACCGTCCCGATGAACTGGACCTTCTGCTGCATCCCCCGCGACAGGTCCTGCACGCGCTTGTCCGCCCACGCGCCGAGCTCCAGTCGGTCGAGCCAGGCGACGGCCCGCGCCTCCGTCTCTTGCCGATCCGCCCCCTTGATCGCTCCCAGGAAGACCAGATGCTCGAGAACCCTCATCTTGGGATAGAGCCCACGCTCCTCCGGCAGGTAGCCGATCCGATCGCGGACCTCCGGGGTCAGCCGGCCGCCCAGCACCTCGACGCTCCCCCGATCGGCGCCGATGATGTCGAGCAGGATGCGGATCGTGGTGGTCTTGCCGGCGCCGTTGGGACCCAGCAGGCCGCAGATCGTGGCGCGCGGGACTTCGAGGTCGAAGTCGTCCACGGCCAGCTTCGATCCGTAGCTTTTGCGGATGCCCTGCAACCTCACGGCGTGGCCGTTCGGTGAGTTCATGAGTCGCGATGCTAAGCCGGTGCGGGTGGGTCTGGCAAGACGCGTCCGTCACTGTCGCGCCGCGGCCGGGCGCTCTAGCTTATCGGCCAATGGGAGACCCTGCGCTCTTCGTCGAGTTGCTGCTCATCGCCACGATCGTGGCGATCCTGGTGCAGCACGTTCGACTGCCCTACACCCTGGCCCTCGTCCTCGCCGGCGTCGCCGTGGGGCTGGCCCTCCAGGTCCCGGAACTGCCGGTCGATCCCCATCTCTGGCTGCTCCTCTTCCTGCCGCCGCTGCTGTTCGAAGGGACCATCAACATGGACCTCGAAGTGCTGCGACGCTACGCCACGCCCGTGGGGACGCTGGCGCTGCTCGGCACGCTGATCCAGGTCACCCTGCTCTCCGCCGCCTTCCATTACCTGCTGGGCTTCCCGCTCGTGCTGGCGACGCTGCTCGGGGTGATCCTGAGCCCGACCGACCCCGTCTCGGTGCTGTCGCTGTTCAAGGAGCACGGCGCCTCGCGCGGGCTGCAGACGATCGTGGAAGGCGAGTCGGTATTCAACGACGGGATCGCGGTGGTCCTGTATCTCATCGTGCTGCAGCTGCTGAGCGGCGAGGCGGTCACGGTGATGGGCGGCACGATAGAGTTCGTCAAGGTGGTCGCGGGCGGTGGCCTGGTCGGCATCGTGCTGGGCTACCTCACGCACCGACTCTACAGCGTGATCGACGATCACCTGATCGAGGTCGGATTGTCGGTCGTGCTGGCTTACGGCTCTTTTCTGGTCGCCGAGCGGCTCGAGGTCTCCGGAGTGATCGCGGTGGTGGTTGCGGGGCTGATCATCGGCAACTACGGCCGCATCTTCTCCATGAGCCCCAGCACGCGCCTCAGCCTGAAGCACTTCTGGGAGGTCGGGGCGTTCCTGATCAACGGGCTCCTCTTCCTGCTGATCGGGCTGAGCGTCGAGCGCGGCCAGCTTCTCGAGGGCGCCGGGGAGATCGCGATCGTCTTCGCGATCATGGCCGTGGGCCGGGGGCTCGCCGTCTACGGCCTGCTGAGCGGCTACAAGGCGCTGGCCGACCGGTTCTTTCCGGGCGCCTGGATCCACGCGGTCAATTGGGCGGGCCTGCGCGGGAGCATCCCCGTCGCCCTCGCCCTGGGGCTCCCGGCCGACGTGCCCCAACTGGCGCGCCTCAAGACCATCACGCTGGGGGCGGTCTTCCTCTCGCTGATGGTCCAGGGGCTGACGATCAAGCCGCTGATGAGCCGTCTCGGCTTGCTGCGCCGCACGAGCGAGCAGGAGGAGTTCGAACGAGCGCAGGGACAGGCGATGGCGGCCCGGGCGGCGCTGTCCGAGCTGGAGGTGTTGAACCAGCGAGGAGAGATCTCGGAGCGGTTGTACCGGAAGCTGAACCGTTACTTCGAGCGCAAGCGTGCCGAGGCGACGGCGACGCTGGGGCTGATGACCGAGGATTACGGCGCCGTGCGTCGCCGTCAGCTGGGACGGGTCAGCACGCAGCTGTTCGCGGCGGAGCGAGCGGCCTTGAACGAGGCGCTGCGGCGCGGGCTGTTGAGCGAGGAGGTCTGGGGCGAGCTGAAGCAGGATGTCGACGCGCGGCTGGTCGAGGGCGAGGAGGTCGGGTGGGAGCAGCTCTGGCAGGAGGAGAGCGTCGACCTGGACGAGGACACGTCGCCTGGCCAGCGGCCGGACGACGATCGTTACAGCTGAGCGAGTAGCAGAGGCAAGGAGACGAGCGATGGCCGAGAGGAGACAGAGGATCTGGCGCTGGGTGCTGGTGCGGCTGGTCATCCTGGCGGTCGGGTTCGCGGCGGGCTACTACGTCCGCGACCGCCACTACGATGAGCTGCAGGAGCGCTACGAGCGGGTCGAGGCGGCGTACGAGGAGGCGCGGGAGGACCTGGAGCGTCTCAGGGAGACGGGCGAAGAAGCGGTGGACCGGACGCGGCGCGCGGCGGAGGAGATGCAGAAGGCGGCGGAAGCGATCGACGATACGAGCGGCAATTGAGACTTCCCTCTTGCGAATTGGGGAAGCGGTAATTCGAGGTCAGAATCTCGACCTCAGAATGCCGAATTCCGAACTCCCGCTGTTTCCCCCCGGACCTAGGCGAGCAGCATGAGTGCTGCCAGTCCTGCCCCGACGAGGACGATCAGCCACGTGACGATCCGGCTGCGGCCCGTGCTGCGGGCGGGCACCGTGGGTGCGTCGGGCACGGCGCTACGGATCGGGGTCACCTCCGTCGCGGGCACGATCTCTTCGGCTTTGAGCGGGCGGCGCGCGAAGGTGAACTCGTAGTCGCCGATGCCGACCTTGTCGCCGACCCGGAGCCGGTAAGGTCCATCGATCGGCCGCCCGTTGACCCGGGTCGAGGTGCGGCCCAGGCAACGCAGCAGGTAGGCGCCGCGGCTGAATGTGATCTCGGCGTGCAGGCGCGACACCGATGGGTCGGGAATGATCAGGTCGCACCGCTTCTCGCGCCCGATTCGAAAACCGCTCCGGTCGATGATGTACGCCTGGTTGTTGTCGAGCCGGCGCAGCACGGCGACGACCTTCACCTCGGGCTCGGGCGGAGTGGCGCGATGCATCAGCTCGGGATCGACGGCGGCCTTCCGGCCGTCGGACTCGACCTGGCCGGCCGCCAGCGCCGCGGGTGCCCGCCGCTCCATCTTGACGGTGGCTTCGCCGCCGTCGTCCAGATAGACCAGGGTCGAGCCGTTGAGTGAGAGCCGGTCCCCGTGGAACAGCGGTATG
The DNA here is from genome assembly GCA_011774835.1 of Candidatus Kutchimonas denitrificans. GTDB lineage: Bacteria > Gemmatimonadota > Gemmatimonadetes > Palauibacterales > KS3-K002 > Kutchimonas > Kutchimonas denitrificans. The sequence continues at coordinate 29,524 of JAACAK010000070.1, forward strand.
GGCTCGCGCGTCAGCGGGCGGCCGTTGATCACGACCCGACCGCTGTCGTCCGGCGTCCAGGCGAACGCGCCCACGGTCTCCACGCTGATGGTGAGGTGATGGTCGTCCTCGAGGCTGGAGAGGCGGATGTTCGCCCAATCGCCAGATCCCAGAACGTTGTCGCCTTCGCGCAACCTGTACAGGTTACCCTTGAATTCTATGAAAGGCACGGCTGCTCACGCTCCTGGCAAGGCGGCTGGGTAGGAGGCGTACTGCAGGGGGCTTTTCCCCTCCCGTATCGTAAGATGCGGGAGGGGCGGATTCGTTAAGCCTCCTGTTGCAAGGGCGGGACCCGGGGTGCCAGGAAGGCTCAAGTCATTGGGGGCCGGCGATTTCCGGAACGCGCGCCGTCGCGGCCCGGGACCGCGCGTCTGGCGGAATGCAAATCGCCTTGCAACCCCCCACGGTCCGCCCGCTAGCTGGGGGCTTGGGCCCTCATTGACCCGCCGCGGCGCGATTCCCATCTTGATCGGAGTCTCCCTCGCTGTGTCCGGCGGCGCATTCCCGCTCGAGTTCGAGCTGCCCGGGCTGACAGCCCACAAGTGCAGGCGAAGTGCGGTGAGGGGCGCGTGACCCTCACCCCTCGACCTTACCTGCGGGGTTGCGCGCAAACTTCTGGAGAAGCCGATGGGTCGGATCGAGCGGGGATTCACTCTGATCGAGGTCGTCGTGGTCATCATCGTGCTGGCGGTGGTCGCGTCGATCACCGTGCCGCGAGCGATCAAGGTGAGTCCGGCGCAGAAGGTGCAGCGCGCCGCTCTTTCTCTGACCCGCGACTTGGAGCAGCTTCGCATGCGGGCGATCGCCGCGAAGCGTCGAATCCGCGTTCACTTCTATCAGCCGCAGAATTTCTACTCCGCCTTCATGGACGTGACGACGGATCACGCGGGAACGATCGCGGAGACCGAGGAGGAGGCGCGGGCCGCCGGCCTGTTGATCCGCGGCTCGAGCGGCGGCATCCCGGGCGTCGAGCTGCCGACTGGCGTGACGTTCGGCGCCGGCCTTGCGACGAGCGGGCCGCTGGGCGGCACGATCCCGGCCCCGATCGATCTGGAGAACGGTTATGTGGAGTTCGATGCTCGCGGCATGGTAATCCCCCCGGGCGAGGGAGGCGGAGCGATCTACCTGGAGCACGAGGAAGACCCGAACGCGGTGGCGGTCGTCACGATATCGGGCGCCAGCGCCTTCCGGGCGTATCGATACATCAACGGCGAGTGGGTCAAGTGATACCGGCGGCACGGGTTCGATCCGAGTATGGATTCGGCATCGTCTCGGTGCTGGTCGCGATCGTTCTCATAGCGATCGGTGTGGTCGCGCTCTCCAGCTCCAGCGTCTTCATGGTCTCGTTGCAGACCGACGCGGCGGAACGGTCGCGGGCCTCGGCGATCGGGGTCGCCTACATGGAGCGGGTGAAGACGCGGCCGCCGAGCGAGCTGGTGAGCGAGGACCCGGTCCGGGTGGACGAGACCGGGACGCCCGATCCGGATGGCGCGTTCGTGCGCCAACTCATCGTCAAGCCCGAGCCGGACCTGAACGACGCGGTGCGGGCCACGGTCGAGGTCGTCTACCCCTCGGGCCTCGGCCGAACGCGCACCCTCGAGCTCGTCACCGTCATCTTCACGGGAGGCAGCTAGATGAGCCCCGCGGGCTCGCCCGGCCGGCACCGCTCGGGCTTCACCTTCATTGAGCTGATGATCGCGCTGACGCTCGGCGTCATCGTCCTCGCCGCCGCCGTCGGCTTCGTTCTGCGCGAGATGCGCGGTATGGCCGGCAGCGAGATCCGTCAGAGCTTGGCCCGCAACGGCCGCTACATCGGCGTCTCGCTGCGCCACGACGTTCAGCGGGCGGGGATCGAGCTGACCAGCTCGCGCAGCTTCGGAACCGTCGCGGTGTGGCCGGGGACTTTCGGCGATACGCTGGTCGTGCTGCACATCCCGTACGAGCCCGATCTGGCGCCGCCCCACTCGCTGATCCCGCCCGCCGGCAGCACCAACCCGCTGCCGCCCGGCGGCACCTGCGGGCTCCGCTGCCTCGACTTGCTGAAGCGTCCACCAACGGCCGCGGAGCTGGAGATCCGGCCCGGCGATCTGGCCCGCCTGCAGATTCCGGGCAAGCGGCAGCTGATCATGGTCCAGGAGGTCGAGATCACGTCGGACACCTCGTTCCAGGTCAGGTTCACGGAGATCGACACCTTGCTGCATCAGCCGGCGAGCATGACCGACGGCATGCTGCTCGACCAGTTCGGCACCTTCGTTCAGGAGATCACGCCGGTGATGTACTATCTGGACGGCGCCGGACAGCTGATGCGATCATCGCGGCTCAACATGGACGGCTCGCCGGATGGCCACGTGCTGGCCTACGGAGTGAAGCAGTTCGATGTCAGGCTGCTGTTCGCGGATGGCGACGAGCACGAGCGCGCCGAGCCGCTCGACACGGACGACACCAACGACTACGACGACATCGTGGCGGTGTCGGTTCGCGTGACGGTGCAGGCGGAGCGGGCCGACATCCGGGTGAACCGGGGCGAGCTGCTGGAACGGACGTACGAGTGGACGATCGCACCCCGCAACCTGCGATACGAGAAATTCAAGCTGTGAGATCTGCCCGTTGTGAGCGAGAAGACCATCCTCGTGCGAAGGAGGAATCGAAGATGCGACCGCACCCGAAACCGCTAGGCGAACGCCGCTCGACCGCGGATCGCGGTGGCCTGGCGCTAGTGGCCACGCTCATCGTGCTGGCGGTGATCGGCCTGGTGGTCGCCGGCGCGGTGCGCGCGGCGATGACGTCGCTGCGAGCGTCGAGCCTCGACTACCGCGAGGCGCGCGCCTTCTACGCCGCGGAGGCCGGCGCCGAGGCGGCGCTGTCCCAGCTGAAGATCGCGCTGCAGGACGGGGTGCTGGAGGACGACGAGCTGCTGAACATCGAGCCGCCTGAGCTGGAGGGTTTCGACTACTCCGCCTTCGAAGTCGAACGGCGCGACACGGCGGTGGTCGAGGACATCACCGACGGGCCCTACCAGGGCCTCTACGCGCTGACGCAGAAAGTGGACATAAGCTCGGTGGCCGAGGACGCGAACGGCACGCTGTCCGGCGTGGTGCTGCGGGCCAAGGCCCAGGCGATCCCGATCTTCCAGTTCGGCGTCTTCTACGACGACGACCTGGAGGCGACCAACGGGCCGCCGATGGAGTTCGTCGGTCGCGTGCACGCCAACGGCAACATCTACCTGAGCTCGGCCAACGCCTGGTACCGCGAGCCGATCACCACGCCCAACCGGGTATTTCACAACCGGAAGGACCACAACAGGGTGTTGGACGGCGTTTATATCTATGACGCCAACACGGTGGCCGTGCCCCTCCTGTTCGACAGTCGCAGCATCCCGGGGGACGAGGCGTTCAAGGCCGAGAGCTGCGAGCAGTTCGATTGCCGTCTGCAGAGCGAGGCGTTCGACGTCGACTCGCTCAAGCTGCCGTTGCCCGCCGGCATCCCGGCCTACGAGCTGATCACTCAGCAGCAGATGGGCGACGGGGACGCAGAGAAATCGGTAAAGTTCGCCTGGAAGGCGGACCTCTACGTGACGGTCGATTTCACCAACCCGAGGGCGTGGAATTCGTCCTGCAGCCTCACCAAGGACGCCGAGGACGAAGACAACGTTCTGATCCCGACGATGACGGCGAAGCGGCCCGCCGGCAAATCGGTTCCGGGCCAGAGTCAGCTCTGCCGGATGTTCCGCTGGCAGTGGTCGGGCTTCTACGACGGGCGCGAGCGGGAGCTCAAGGACATCGTTCAGATCGATATCGACGAGATCGACGCTTGGGTGGCTGGCGATACGGACCGCCAGATCGACATCATCTACGTCCAGATCAACCCGCCGGCGCCGGCCACCTTCAACATGGAGACCCGCGGCGTCATCATCGACGGAAGCATCGATCCTGCGATCCGGGTGGTGGATGCAGACGAGCTCCCCAACCGCATGACGATAGCCAGCGAGTGGCCGCTCTACGTCCGCGGCAACTACAACGTCACCACCAAAAAGCCGTCGGCCCTGGTCGGGGACGGCATCACGATCCTCTCCACCGCCTGGGACGATGAAGAGAACCGTCCGGAGGACGACGTGTTCGAGGACTGCTCCGATCACACCGCCGCGACGCTCTGTCCCGAGCTCGACGACTGGTACAGCGACTGGACGATGAAAGTCGCCGGGGAAACCACCGTCAACGCCGCCATACTCGCCGGCCACTGGCCCACTCCCTGCGACTGGTACGAGCCGACCTGCCCCGCCGACGGGTCTACCGCCTACTACCACGATTGGTATGGCGGCGGCATCGAGAACTTTCCGCGCTTCCTGGAGCGCTGGCGCGATGGCCCCAAGGTCGTCTTCCATTACCTGGGCGCCCTCATCAGCCCGTTCACCAGCCTGAAAACGGACGGGACCTGGAACGGCAGCTATTACGAGCCGCCCCAGCGCGATTGGTCCTTCGACACGGACTTCCGCAGGCCGGGGAACCTGCCGCCGGGCACGCCCAACGTCGGGAACGTGATCCGCACCGCCATGCGCGAAGCGTTTTAGAAGCGGTATGCGGAGATGATCCAGTGTGCGGGTGAGCGAATATCCCCACCTCACACCGACGTACCGCACACCGCACACTGGATCGCTGGTCCAGCCCTTGCACTTAGTATAATCGACCTCCCGGGCCGAACGGCCTGAGCCGCCCCGATGTCGGGGGGGTGCCCGTCAGTCTAAGTGACTGCCTGACTTCGAGTTCCCGCCAGAAATCGTGACTCTGGACGCCGTTTCCCGACGGTTGAAGCCGGTGGGGAGGCGGAAAAAGGTGCGGTCTGATCGGTCAAAATGACCGGAGCCAGGATATGAGCCGACGTGGCTTCAGCCTGATCGAGATGGTCGTCGTCCTCGTCCTGCTGGGCGTGGTGGCGGGTTTCGCCATCCCGCGAGCGTTGAAGAAGAGCCCGAGGTCGCAGGTGGATACGGCGGCGCGGGCGCTGGCGCGGGACCTGGAGCTGGTACGGATGCGAGCGATCGCGGCGAAGCGGATCGTGCGGATGACCTTCGTGCAGGCTGAGAACGGGTACACGGCGTTTCTGGACGTGAGCGAGGATCGCAGCGGCGTGATCACGGGGAGCCGGGAAGAGGTCACGGCGAGCCGGCTACTATCGCGGGGCAAGGTGAACGGGGTGCCTGGGGTGGAGCTTCCAAACGGTGTGGTGTTCGGGGCGGGCGCGGCGACGAGCGGGCCCGAGGGGTTGCCGGCGGACGGGGCGGTGACGCTCGAGGGCGACCGGGTGGAGTTCGACGCCGGCGGCATGGTGAGGCCGGCGGGCACGGGCGGCGCGATCTACTTGGTGCACGAGGGGGATCCGAAGGTCGTCGCGGCGGTGACGGTGAGCGGTGCGGGGGCCTTCCGCGCCTGGCAATATGTCGAGGGTGAATGGGTAGACGCGAAGTGACGATCCGGCCGCTGGCCGGTGAGAGCGGGTTCGGGATGGTCTCGGTTCTGGTGGCGCTGGTGCTGCTGTCGGCCGGGGTCGTGGTTCTGTCCAGCTCGTCGGTGTTCATGACCTCGATGCAGAGCGAAGCCCGGGTGCGCTCGGTCGCGTCGTCGATCGCTCTCGGCTACATGGAGCAGGTGAAGACCCGGGAGCGTGCGGAGCTGACCTCGGAGCCGTCGGTGCGGGTAAACCGCTGGGGCGTGGTGGACGAAACGGGTGCCTTTGTCCGACTGCTCAAGGTCGAGCCGGAGGCGAGCGTTGTGGACGCGGTCAAGGTGACGGTGTGGGTGCGCTACCCTGGGAGCATGGGCCGTCCCGGGGAGGTCGAGGTATCCACGATCATCTACGTAGGGGGCTGAGGGGGCTGAGGGGGCTGAGCGATGCGGACACGGTCTAAAGCGGGCTGGCCGGCGCGGTTGCGCACGGTGCGAGGCTTCACGGCGATCGAGCTGATCGTCGCACTGACCCTCGGCACCGTCGTCATCGCCGCGGCGATCCAGTACGTGATGACCGAGTTCCGGAGCCTCGCCGCCAGCGAGGTCCGCGACGAGGTGGCACGCAACGCTCGCTACGTCTCGATCTCGTTGCGCCGCGATCTCCAGCGAGCCGGTGTCGGGATCGAGTCGACCCCGAGTTTCGGCACCGTGAACACCTGGCCCGGCGACAGAGGTGACACGCTGGTCGTTCTGTACGTTCCCTACCTGCCCGTCGAGGCGCCGCCGCACATGCTCGTTCCGCCGGAAGGCACCGACAACCCGCTGCCGGCCGGCGGCACTTGCGGCCCCCAGTGCATGGAAGTCGAGAAGGGCGACCTTACGGAGTTCGATCTCGAGGTCGGCAGTCTCGCTCGCCTCCAGGTCCTCAGCACCCGCCGGCTCGTCCTGATCGAGTTGATCGAGGAAGCCAGCCCCACCAGCGTGAACCTCCACTTCGCTGATCTACCCACCATCCTCCGCCAGCCGTCGGGGCTGACCGACGTGAAGCTGGACCGCTACTCCAGCTACGTTCAGCGGTTGCAGCCGTCGGTCTACTACCTGGACGAGGACGATCGGCTGATGCGTGCGGTCAGCCTCAACCTGGACGGGTCGAAGGGCGGCGAGGTGCTGGCCTACGGGGTCGAGGAGTTCGACGTGAAGCTGGTCTTCGCCGACGGCGATGTGTTCGAGCAGGTGAATACCGGTGACCTGGATGACAGCAACGACTACGACGATATCGTCGCGGCCCGGGTCCGGGTCACGCTGCGCGCGCAGCGCACGCACCCGATGGTGAACGACGGCGAGTTGCTGAAGCGAACTTTCGAATGGATGATCGCACCGCGAAACCTCCGGTACGAGAAGGATCGATTGTAACCTGGCAGTACGAGAAGTCCCGCCTTGCGTCCGCTGAGACGAGGCGAAGAGACATGATGACGAGCAAGAATCCAAAATGGTCGTCAGACCGCTCGGGTCTGGCCCTTATCATGACGATCATGGTCCTGGCGGTGGTCGGTACGATCGTGGGCGCCATGGTGACGGTCGTGATGGCGTCGGTCCGCACGGCGGGCATGGAGTACCACGAGGGCCGGGTCTTCTACGCGGCGGAGGCGGGCGGCGAGGCGGCGCTGGCGCAGATCAAGCTGGCGCTGCAGGACGGCCTGCTGGAGGATACCGAGCTGACCGATATGACGGCGCCGGTGATGGACGGCTTCAACTTCGACCAGTTCGAAGTCCAGAAGATGGGGACGCCGATCGTCGAAACGATCACCGACGGGCCGTTCGCCGGCCTGTACGCGCTGACGCAGAACGTGCGAATCACCTCGCTGGCCGAGGACCGCGCCGGGAACCTGGGCGGCGTCGTGCTGGACGCGAAAGCGCAGGCCATCCCGATCTTCCAGTTCGGCGTCTTTTTCCACGAGGACCTCGAAGCCACCAACGGGCCGCCGATGGACTTCGCCGGCCGGGTGCACTCGAACGGCAACATCTACCTGAGCTCGGCCAACGCCTGGTACCGGGAGATGATCACGACCCCGGGCGAGATCGTTTGGGACCGGAAGGACTTCCATTCCAAGAAGACGGGGGTCTACATCAACGATGGCGACGGCAACGAGGTCAACCTCGACTTCGACAGCCGTTCGATACCCGACCCCGAAGCGTTCAAGTTCGAGAGCTGCGAGAAGTTCGACTGCCGCCTGCAGACCGGCGCGTTCGGCGTCGAGGAGCTGCGGCTGCCGCTGCCCGAAGAGGTGCCGCCCTACGAGCTGATCCGGCCGCAGGAGACGGACGACGGGGCGGCGGAGAAGTCGGTGAAGTTCGCTTGGAACGCCGATACCTATATCGAGATCGACCTGACGAGCCTGAGCGCCCGGAGCGTGGTGTGCGAGGACGGCGATGACGACGGCGATGACGACGACGGCGAGACGAAGTGGTGGCCGAAGCTCACGGTCGTGCGCGACGGGCTCCCGGTCCCCAATCAGCCGCAGCTGTGCGACATCGCGACCTGGCGGTGGTCGGCGTTCTACGACGGGCGCGAGGAGGAGATGAAGGACGTCCTCACCATCGACATCGAGCAGCTCGATGCCTGGATCGGCGGCGACGCGAGTCGGGCGACCCGGGTCATCTACGTCGAGTTCGTCGTACCGGGCACCATCGCCGGCTATCCCAGCAATGTGCAGGATCTGCTGCTCGACGCGACGATCGATCCGGCGGTCCGCCTGAAGAACGGCGATCCGCTGCCGAACGAGATGACGGTGGCCACCGATTGGCCGCTCTACGTGCAGGGGAACTACAACGTGGCGCCGAAGAAGCCGGCGGGTCTGGCGTCGGACGGGCTGACGATCCTCTCGAAGGAATGGCGCGACTGGGAGAACCGACCCGACGATGAGATCGTCGAGGACTGTGAGGGGCTGGTCTTCGATGGGCACCCATGCCCGGATTTCGAGGCGTGGGCCGCGGGCTGGGACTATCGGGAAGCCCGCGAGACGACCGTCAACGCCGGGGTCATCGCCGGACACTGGCCGACGCCGTGCGACCATCACGACGTGGGCTGCGCCGCCGACGGCAGCGATGACTTCTACCAGGACTGGTACGGCGGCGGCATCGAGAACTTCCCGCGCTTCCTCGAGAGCTGGCGGCAGAGCGGCGCCAAAGTGCTCTTCCACTTCCGCGGCGCGCTGATCAGCCCGTTCACCAGTCAGAAGACGGAGGGCACCTGGAACGGCAGCTACTACCGGCCGCCGGCTCGCGACTGGGCCTTCGACACCGACTTCCGCGATCCCGAGCTGCTGCCGCCGGGCACGCCCAACGTGGGCAGTGTGATCCGGACCGCCATGCGGGAAGCGTTCTAGTTCAGTATACGGTGTGCGGAAACGACTCGATGTGCAGTGTGCCGTGCGCCGGTGTGCGGTGAGGTGCCGGATCCCACTGCATACCGGCGCACGGCATACTGCTTACCGATAACTGAGTCCGAGGGCGAAGGCCACATCGTCCTGGATCGTCAACGCCACCGCGCCCCACAGCTTCCCGGCCAGCATCAGCTGGGCGCCGATCTCGGCGCCGATGTCGAACTCGTCGTCACCGTCCCCGACGTCCGGGTCGAAGTAGGCCCACTGTACGTAAGGGATCCCGTAGAGCCACAGTTCGCGCCCCTCGATGTCGATCGCGCTGCCCAACGAGACGCCGGCCGGTATCGCGAACAGGTTGCCCAGGTCCATTAGGGAGAACTGGGGTGCTGCGACGATCGCGAACGAGATCGGCAGGTCCTGGGTGGCCCGGGCCAGGAGGTAGCGCAGGTCGATCCCCAGGTTCACGCCGCCGCCGGCAGCGTCGGTGAAGCCGACCCGGAGGCCGCCGTCGAACCGCGGCCCCAGCCCGCGCCGATAGAGTCCGAACAGATCGATGTCGTCCTCGATCGAAACGAACCCGGCGAACTCCGACTGCCCGCGGGCCAGGTAATCGGGCACCTGCACGAACGGTGTCGTGCCGCCCTGTGCCAGTGCCGTGGCGGGTAGCGCCGTCAGCATGAGGAAGCCCAACGTCAGGCGGATGGCTCTCGTCATCGATCAAACCCTCCTATCCAAGTTGCCGTTCGTAAACGGGGGATGCTTCAGAAGCGGGGCGGGGCCGGGATGCTGTCCCGGGGACGGTCCTAAGTTATGCATCCGGCCGGCCGGCGCCAGAGCTTCCTCTCTTGACCCGCCCGATCCGTCAGGCGATACTTGAGCGCGTACGGATTAGCGAAGCAGCACGCGGCGGACGGATTTGTGGACGCTTGCCACCGCCGGGCGGCCAAGGGTCGCCGAACCAAAGGTCTAAAGTGCCGGGACAGGACTGTGCACGTGACGAGCACGCCCCGCGCGCGGAGGACCGGCGAAGCGGGGCTTTTCTTCGTCTCCCCATCGTCATCGGTGGCGATGGGGAGGGCGAGGGCGAGGGCGAGGGCGAGGGAATACACCGGATGGAAGGTCGAACAGCGCATAGAGATGAGTGAGAGCCGGTATCTCGACGTCTTGAAGGAACGAGTCCTGGTCTTCGACGGGGCGATGGGGACGAGCATCCAGGCGCTGGAGCTGAGCGCCGACGATTTCGGGGGACCGGAGCTCGAGGGGTGCAACGACGGCCTGGTCCTGTCCCGACCCGAGGTGATCGGCGGCATCCACGCGTCGTTCCTCGAGGTGGGGTGCGACGTGATCGAGACCGACACCTTCCGCGCCAACCGGCTGACGCTGGCCGATTACGGACTCGCCGACCGGACCGTCGAACTGAACCGCGCGGCGGCCCGCCTCGCCCGCCAGGTCGCGGACGACTTCTCGACGCCGGAGCGGCCGCGCTTCGTCGCCGGCAGCATCGGGCCCTCGGGGTTCCTCCCCAGCAGCTCGGACCCGACCCTGGGCGACATGACGTACGACGAGCTGGTCGAGGTCTTTCGCGAGCAGGCGGAGGGTCTCATCGCCGGCGGCTGCGACCTGCTGATCATAGAGACGGGCCAGGACATCCTGGAGATGAAGGCGGCGGTGACCGGGAGCCGGCGGGCCATGCGCGAAGCGGAACGCTGGCTGCCGGTCCAGGTCCAGCCGACGCTGGATACGTCGGGCCGCATGCTGTTGGGAACCAACATCGAGGCGGCGCTGGTCACGCTGGAGGCGGTGGGCGTCGAGCTGATCGGGCTCAACTGCTCCACCGGGCCGGAGCACATGCGGCAGCCGATCCGCTACCTGTGCGAGAACACGGCGCTCCCGGTCAGCGTAATCCCCAACGCGGGGATCCCGCACAACGTGGACGGCGTGGCGGTCTACGGGCTGACGCCCGAGGAGCTGACGGAGGCGCACGACGAGTTCGTGCGCAAGTTCGGGGCGAACGTCGTGGGCGGCTGCTGCGGGACGACGCCGGAGCATCTGAAGCAGGTGGTCGAGCGCGTGTGGGGCGCGGAGCCGGCGGCGCGCCAGCCACGGCGCGTGCCGCGGGTATCGAGCGCGATGGAGGCGTTCGACATCGCGCAGGACCCGCCGCCGACCCTGATCGGCGAGCGGGTGAACAGCCAGGGCTCGCGGGCGGTGAAGAGACTGCTGCTCGAGGACCGTTACGACGACATCCTCGAGGTCGCCCGCGAGCAGGTGGACAGCGGCGCCCATCTGCTGGACGTCTGCACGGCGCTGACCGAGCGCTCTGACGAGGCGGAGCAGACGCGAACGCTGGTCAAGCTGCTGGCGCAGAGCGTAGCGACGCCGCTGGTGATCGACACCACCGAGGTCGACGTGGTCGAGGCGGCGCTGAAGGTGAACCCGGGTCGCGCGGTGATCAACTCGATCAACCTGGAGGCGGGCCGGGACCGGATCGACGCCGTGCTGCCGCTGGCGCTCGAGCACGGCGCCGCGCTGGTGGCGCTCACCATCGACGAGTCGGGGATGGCGAAGACGGCGGAGCGGAAGCTGGAGGTGGCCCGTCGCATCCACGAGATCTGTGTGGACGCGTACGGGCTCGACCCCGGCGCGCTGATCTTCGATGCGCTCACCTTCACGCTGGCCACCGGCGACGAGGAGTTCCGCGCCTCGGCGGTCGAGACGATCGAGGGGATCCGCGCCATCAAGGAGGCGCTGCCCGGCGTCTTCGCCAGCCTGGGCGTCTCGAACGTCTCGTTCGGGCTCCAGCCCCACGCCCGCATGGCCCTCAACTCCGTCTTCCTGCATCACTGCGTCGAGGCCGGATTGGACATGGCGATCGTCAACGCGGCGCATATCACACCGTACGCCGAGGTGGACGAGGAGCAGCGCGAGCTGGCCGACGATCTCATCTTCAACCGGCGCGAGGACGCGCTCGCCCGCTTCATCGCCTACTACCAGGAGCACGAGGCGGAAGAGGCCGAGAAGGTCGACCCCACGGCGGAGATGGCGCCCGAGGCGGCGATCCACTGGATGATCCTGCACCGCAAGAAGGAGGGGGTCGAGGAGCTGGTCGACACCGCGATCCGGGAGCGCGGCGGCGGCAACGCCGCCGCCGTCCAGGTTCTGAACGGCGTGCTGCTGCCCGCCATGAAAGAGGTGGGCGACAAGTTCGGCGCCGGCGAGCTGATCCTGCC
>JAACAK010000067.1 GCA_011774835.1 Candidatus Kutchimonas denitrificans
ATTGGAAAGGCTCAACGATCCATCGATCAACGTCGAAGTCGAAGGGTCAACGGTCACGATCAACGTCCAGGGTCCAGCTGGGACCGGGAAAGAGGAGCGCGGGAGGGGCCGGATGCTCGGATCGAACGATCGTTCGGGGCCGCAACCCGTTGCCGTCACGGCGCTAGCCCGGCCTCACCATTTGGGATCTGAGAGGGACCATGAAGCTCGATATCGGCGTCGGTACCCTGGCCGCGGCGGACACGCCGCTCCTGGTCCTGCCGTGGTGTCAGGACTCGGAGCGTCAGGCCGAGCGGCCCACGGCCAACATGGACCCGCTGGACGAGTCGTTGGATCTGACGCTCACGCAGGCGGTCACCAGCGGCGATTTCCGGGCGCGGCGCGGCCAGACGCTGCTGCTCTACCGACGCGGCGATCGGGGCCCGGACCGGGTGCTGCTGATCGGTGTGGGTGAGCGAGGGGACCTGAACGCCGAGCGTCTGAGGGAAGTGGGGGGCGCGGCGGCGGGCCGGGCGTTGGAGTTGGGGATCACGGAGCTGACGCTGTCGGTGTCGCCGAGCTGGCTGGGCGGGGCGGTGGAGACGGAGGAGGCCGCCCGGGCGCTGGTGGAGGGCGTGGTGCTGGGCCACTGGCGGTTCGAGGAGCTGCGGAGCGAGCCGGGCGACGAACCGCGGCGCCGGCCGCTGCACTCGGTGACCGTCCGGGTCCCGACGGCGAAGTCGAGGGACCCGGCGGTGCGGGGCGCGGAGTACGGGCAGGTGGTGGCGGAGGCTCAGAACTACGCTCGGGAGTTGGCGATCCGCCCGGCGAACATCGTGAACCCGCGCTACCTGGCGGGGGAGGCCCGGAAGCTGGGTGAGGAGCTGGGGATCGAGGTGAAGGTGCTGGACCGGGAGCAGATCCAGGAGGACGGGATGGGGGCGCTGCTGGCCGTGGCGGCGGGTAGCGAGGAAGAGCCGCGGTTCATCGTGCTGGAATATTGTCCGGAGAAGGGGAGCCGACCGCTGGTCCTGTTGGGCAAGGGGGTGACCTTCGATGCCGGGGGCCTGTCGATCAAGACGGCGTCCGGCATGGAGACGATGAAATATGACATGTCGGGTGCGGCGGCGGTGCTGGGCGCCATGCGCGCCATCGCCCGGCTGAAGCTGGGGGCGAACGTGATCGGCCTGATCCCGGCGGTGGAGAACCTCCCCTCGGGCCACGCGCTGCGGCCGGGCGACGTGATCAGCTCGCGGTCGCGGAAGACGATCGAGGTGCTGAACACCGATGCGGAGGGGCGATTGATCCTGGCCGACGCGCTCAACTACGCGGCGCGCTACGAGCCGGACGCGATGATCGACATCGCCACCCTGACGGGGGCCTGCGTGGTGGCGCTGGGGCATCACGCCATCGGGCTGATGGGGAACGATCAGCCGCTGATCGACGAGGTGTTGGCGGCGGGCGGCCGATCGGGTGAGCGGGTGTGGCATCTGCCGCTCTGGGAGGAATATCGGAAGCAGCTCGAGTCCGAGGTGGCCGACATCAAGAACACCGGCGGTCGGGCCGCCGGGACGATCACCGCCGGCCTGTTCCTGCGGGAGTTCGTCGGCTCGGCGCCGTGGGCGCACCTGGACATCGCGGGCACGGCGTGGGCGGAGAAGGCGGGGCCGTATCAGCCCACCGGCCCGACGGGAGTCGGAGTCCGACTGTTTACGGAATGGGTGAGGAGTCGGGAATCAGATTGAGGGGAGTTGGGAGGCTGGAGGTCGGGATTCTGATTTCGGGAAGATCGAAAGAGCCCGAATCGTTGAAGCGGATTCGGGGATTCGGGGCATCGGGGCATCGGGGAGGTTGGAATGCATTGACCGCCGTCGAGGGTTGTCCGGGCAGGCTCCCCACCTCCCCGAATCCCCGAACCCCCGAATCCCCGAATCCGCCTCGACAATTCGGAGAGAACTCGAACTTCCCCCAATCAGAATCCCGACCTCCAGAATGAACATTCCCAACCTCCCATTGCTGCTTGCCTTCGTCCTGCCCCTCGCCTCGGTGCCCGCAGGGGCTCAGGAGCCCGACACGATCCGCGCCCCGCAGCCGTCGCCGCAGGACACGGCCCGGGCCGCGGCCGACACCGTGGCCGCCGACAGCGCGCCCCCGAGAATCTTCCCCCGCTTTCCCTTTCCCGTCTCCCGGGGACCCGGCCAGGCCGCCGCCTGGGACCAGTCGGACCTGCTGAACACCGGCGCGCTGACGTTCGCCGATCTGGTGGAGTTCACCCCCTTCCTGCAGCCGATTCGAGCCGGCTTCTTCGACGGGCCCCAGGCCGCCGTGTTCGTCGGGAGCGGGCCCGGCGGCTTCAGCTACGAGGTGGACGGGTACGAGATCGCGCCCCTGTTGGGCGGCGCCGTCGACCTCCACGAGATCCCGCTGGTCGAGCTGGAGGGCGCGCGCCTGGTCCGCGAGCCCGGCGGCTACCGGGCGATCGGCCACACCTATCGCCGGGATCGGGCCGAACCCTACTCGCGGATCGAGGGCGGCACGGGTGATCGGGACACGAACCTGCTGCGGGGGTTCATCTCGTCTCGGGTGCTGGGGGCGCCGTTCGGGTTCGGCTACGATCGGATCGATACGCGGGGCACGGTCTCGGCCGCGGATCGCACCTTCCTGTGGGGCGAGCTGGCGCTCCCCCTCTTCGCCGGAATCTGGGGTGAGCTCGAGCTGCGGAACGTCTCGGCCGGCCGTGACGAGTTCCCGAACATCTCGCGCACCGACTGGATCCTGCGGGTGCGCCGGGTTCTCGGCACCGGCTGGCACGCCGACCTCGTGGCCGGGGCCGGGAACGTCGATCGCGAGCTGCCCGAGGCGGACAGCCTGTCGCCGCTCCCCCGGGAGGCCAGCGCTCGCCAGCTGGCGCTCCGCGCCGCCGGGGTCGGTGACGCGTGGCGGGCCCGGCTGACCCTCCGGGGCTGGGACGGCGACGGCGTCCCGCGCTTCGCCCCCGAGGCGTCGCTCCAGCTGGCCCTCGGCCCGGTCAGCCTGTACGGGAAGGGCTACTACACGGTCTGGGAGGACTTCGACGCCGCCGGCGGCTACGGCGCCGTGAACATCGACCTGCCGCTGGGCCTCCGGGTCTTCGCCGAGCTGGAGGAAGGCGACCGGGGGCTGTTCAATGGGGTGCCGCAGGCCCGCTACCAGTACGGACGCTGGACGGTGGGCGCGGAGCTCACCGTCCTGGACGACTATCGCGTCGGGGGACGCGCCGGTCGGCAGCGGGTGCAGCCGTCGCCGGGGCTGGGGCCGCCGGTGGACAGCATCCCGAATCTCTCCGGCGGGACGGTGGACATCTCCCGGCTGTGGGCGTCCGCCGTGGTGGCCCGCCCCTTCGGCGGCGTGCTGGAGATCGGGGCGCTCTACCAGGACCACGGTCCGGGGGGCGATTTCCTCTACTGGCCGGATCGTGAGTGGGAGGTGGAGGGGAGCTACCGGCTGCTGACGCTGAGCGACCAGCTGGAGATCCGCCTGACGGGGGTCGGCGGCCTGCAGGGCGAGCTGATCGCCGTCGACCCGAACCTGGGCCCGGGCAGGACGCAGGACGTGAACTACGTGCGCGGCGAGGCGGTCGTGCGGATCAAGGACGTTCACATCTGGCTCAACTACGAGTACTTCGATGCGCTGGAGGCCCCCGGCGACCTGATCGGGCTGCCGCTCCCGAGGACCCGCAACCACTTCGGTATCAAGTGGGAGTTCTGGAATTGAGCTGGATTTACATTGACACCCGCCGCCCGGGCCTCGATAGTAGGCATGCCCGCGGCGGTCGACCGGCCCGCGGGCTCGCGAGTCGGCCGCTCGAGGACGTGATGACCGAGACCGCAACGAGCGCCGGGGACGCAGGGAGATCATGATCCGCAGCATGACAGGGTTCGGCGAGGTGCAGCGGGAGACCGGGGTCGGCACGCTGAACGTGCAGATCCGCACCGTCAACCATCGTCACTTCCATACGCATTTCCGGCTCCCGGCCGGCGCCGAGCGCTGGGAGACCGAGCTGACCCGGATCGTGCGGGACGCGATCGCCCGGGGCCACGTACACTATCGAATGGAGTTCCAGCCGGGCCCCGGGGTCGTGCGGCCCGTCGAGGTCGACCACGACCGGATCGCCTCGTACGTCGAGGCGCTGGAGGAGGTCAAGAGGCGACACGGGATCGAGGGCGCCGTGGACGTCTCGCTCATCGCTCGCTTCCCCGACGTGTTCGCGCCGCCCAGCGACGAGCTGGAGCAGCTCTCCTTCGATGAGCTGGCGGCGGCCACCCGGGACGCGCTGGCCGCCGTGCTCGAGCTGCGCGAACAGGAGGGCGATGCGCTGGCCCGGGACCTGCTCGACTCGCTGGACCAGATCGACACGGCGCTGGCCGCCATCGAGACCCGGGCGCCCCAACGTCTGCTGGAGGAGCGGGACCGGCTGCGCCGGGCCGTCTCCGAACTGGCCGCCGATGTGTCGGCCGACGAGGACCGGCTGGCCCGGGAGATCGCGTATCTGGCCGAGCGCTGGGACATCAACGAGGAGATCGTGCGCCTGCGCTCGCACGTCGATCAGTTCCGGGCGCTGGTCCAGTCGGCCGGCGGCGAGCCGGCCGGCAAGCGGCTCGGCTTCTGGGTGCAGGAGATGCATCGCGAGGCCAACACCATCGGCTCGAAGGCGAACGACGCCGAGATCGCCCGGCTGGCCGTGGACGTGAAGACGGCGATCGAGAAGCTGCGCGAGCAGGTGGAGAACGTGGAATGAGCTCGTTCCCCGTGGCGATCTGCGCGCCGTCCGGGGCCGGCAAGACGACGGTCTGCCGGGCCCTGCTGGAGGCGAGCGATGACCTGCTGTTCTCGGTCTCCGCCACCACCCGGCCGCCCCGGCAAGGCGAGCGGGATGGCGTCGACTACCACTTCGTCTCCGACGAGGAGTTCCGCGACATGGCCGAGCGGGGCGCGCTCCTCGAGTGGGCCGAGGTCCATGGCCGGCTCTACGGCACGCCGCGGTCGAACCTCGAGGCGGCGGAACGGGAAGGGAAGAAGCTGGTCCTCGACATCGACGTCCAGGGCGCTCGCCAGGTCGTGAAGGCCCGCTCCGACACCGTGACGGTCTTCTTGCTGCCCCCCTCGTTCGCCGTTCTGATGGAGCGGCTGCGCGGTCGCGGCAGCGAGAAGGGCGAGCGGCTGCGCCGGCGGATGGAGACGGCGCGGGGCGAGCTGGACGCGGCCATGACCTTCCAGTACGTGGTCGTCAACGACCGGCTGGACGAGGCGGTGGCGGCGGTCCGGTCGATCCTGGATGGGGAAGGCTGGCGGCTGGAACGACGGCGCGAGGAGATCGAGGCCCGCGTCGGGGAGCTGCGGGCCGGCCTCGAGGCCGGAACCCGATGAGACCACCCTTCCGAATCGCCGCGCGTTCGACTAGTTTATGAGGTCAGCCAGAGCAGAGACTGGACCCTCCACACAAGAGAACGAATGAAGGTCATTACTCCGTTCGACGTCGCTGAAGCTGCCGGCGGCAACAAGTACCTGGGCGTCCTGGTGGCGGCTCGCTACGCTCGGGAGATCAACGCCCTACCGCTGGGCAACTCTCCTTACGGCGCCGACAAGCTCACGACACGGTCGCTGGAGGAGCTCACCTCGGGACAGATCGAGTTTCGTCTGGTGAAACGGCGCCGGCAGGCGTCGTAACGGTCCAGCCATGCGCCCGTTCGACGCCAGGCGGGTGCTGATCGGCGTTGCCGGTGGGATCGCCGCCTACAAGACGGTGGAGCTGGCGCGCCGGCTTCGGCAGAAGGGCGCAGAAGTACAGATTATCCTGACAGAGAACGGGGCCCGATTCGTCGGGCCCACGACGTTCGAGGCCGTGACCGCTCGACCGGTGCGCCAGTCGATGTGGGAGAAGAACGCCCTCGACCATATCGCGCTCGGAGCGTGGGCGGACGCCATCGTCGTCGCGCCGGCGACCGCCAACCTGTTGGCCAAGCTGGCCAACGGGCTGGCCAACGACATGCTCTCCAGCACCCTGTTGGCGGCGCCGCGGCGGTCGATCCTGGCGCCGGCGATGAACACGCGCATGTACGAGCATCCGGCGACGCAGCGGAACCTGGAGCGGCTGCGGGAAGACGGGCACGTGATCGTGGGTCCGGCGTACGGCGAGCTGGCGGAAGGTGAGGAAGGTTGGGGCCGCATGGTGGAGCCGGAGATGCTCCTGGCCCATGTGGGTCGAGCGCTGGAATGGAAGACGCGCTGGCGCGACAAGAAGGTCGTGGTCACCGCCGGTCCGACCTGGGAGCCGGTGGACACGGTCCGCTTTTTGGGTAACCGGTCGTCGGGCCGGATGGGTCAGGCGATCGCGGCGGCGGCCTGGCGGCGCGGGGCGGATGTCGTGCTGATCAACGGGCCGGGCCACGCGGCGACGCCGCCGGAGCTCGACAACGTGCACCTGGTCGAGAGCACGGAGCAGATGGCGGAGGCGGTGAACGAGTCGGCGGCGGATGCCGACGCGATCTTCATGGTGGCGGCGGTCGCCGACTACCGGCCGGCGCGGCCCGAGGATCGGAAGATCCGGCGCTCGGAAGGGCTGACGAGCATCGAGGTGGAGCCCACGGCGGACGTCATGGCGGCGGCGGCGAAACGCGCCCGGGCCGAATGCGTGAAGGTCGCGTTCGCGGTGGAATCGGGAGAGGACGCGGTGGAGTCGGCGAAGCGGAAATTGCGGGAGAAGGGCGCCCATCTCGTCGCGCTCAACGATCCGAGCCAGCCGGGCGCCGCGTTCGACGTCGACACCAATCGGGTATCGATCATAGATGCGCAGGGCGGCGTGGAAGAGCTTCCGCTGCTGCTGAAGACAGAAGTCGCCGACGAACTGCTGGATCGGGCCGAAGGCTTCTTGCCGGGTGACTGACGAATCGAGGACGCGGGCCCTCCTGGCTCGCTACCTGCGGCAGCGCAGGGAGCTGGGCGAGCGGGTATGGTACGTGGATGAGGTCGGTGGTCCCGACCTCATCGAGGAGGCGGCCGTCGCCGACTACGGGTCGGCCCGGTCGGGTCCCGTCGCGCCGACGCGGGCTCCACCGGTGGAAGCCGCTGCGGACGACCCGTTCGATGCCCTCCGGGCCGAGGCTCTCGGCTGCACCCGCTGCCGGCTGGCCGAAGGCCGGACCACCGTGGTCTTCGGCGAGGGCGACCAGCACGCCGACCTGCTGGTGATTGGCGAGGCGCCGGGCCACGAAGAGGACCGCAGCGGTCGTCCTTTCGTCGGGCCCGCCGGGAAGCTGCTCGACAAGATGCTGGCGGCGATCGGCTTCCGACGGGACGAAGTCTTCATCTGCAACGTGCTCAAGTGCCGGCCGCCCGGTAATCGGGATCCCGTGGCCGATGAGGTCGCGAGCTGCTGGCCTTATCTTCGAAAGCAGGTCGAGCTGATTCGCCCGAAGGCCATCTGCGCCTTCGGGCGGTTCGCCGCGCAGACCCTGCTGGGCACGGAGAAGTCGCTGGGACGCCTGCGCGGTGACCAGCACGTCTTCATGGGGACCCCGGTCGTCGTCACTTACCATCCCGCCGCTCTGCTGCGGAACACCCAGTGGAAGCGGCCTGCCTGGGAGGACCTGAAAATGTTGCGCCGGATTTACGACGAGGCGGGTGGGCGGACGCCGGGAGGCGGCCATGGCTGATTGGATGCCAACCGGGGAGCCGGCGACGGCGGGTGGCGTCGGGGCCAGCGACGCGTTCACCGATCGGCAGGCGCCGTGGTCGCCGGAGGCGGAGACGTCGGTGCTGGGCGGCATGCTGATCGACGCCGACGCGGTGGCGAAGGCGGTCGAGCTGGTGGACGACTCGATGTTCTACCGGGAGGCGAACCGCCGGCTCTACCGGGCGATGAAGCGGCTGTTCGAGCGCGGCTCGGCGATCGACCCGGTGACGCTGATCGAGGAGCTGCGGGGGAGCGGCGAGCTGGAGGCGGTGGGCGGTCCGGCGTACCTGGCCGAGCTGATGGAGGCGGTCGCGACCGCGGCCAACATCGAGTACCACGCCCGCATCGTGAAAGACAAGGCGCTGCTGCGGCGCCTGATCGAGGTCTCGACCGAGACGATCCAGGAGGCGTACCGGGCGACGACCGAGTCGGTGGAGGACGCCATCGATCGGGCGGAGCAGCGCATCTTCCAGGTCTCCCAAGCCGGCCAGCGGAAGGGGTTCGTCTGGATCAAGGAGATCCTCTGGCCGGCCTTCGAGCACATCGAGCAGCTGCAGCAGGCGGGCGGCGGTGTGGTCGGGGTGCCCAGCGGGTTTCCCGACCTCGACAACATGACGGCCGGGTTCCAGGCCGCCGACCTGATCGTGGTCGCCGGGCGCCCGTCGATGGGGAAGACCTCGCTGGTGCTCAACTTCATGCAGCACGCGGCCATCGAGCACGAGACGCCGGTCGCCTTCTTCTCGCTGGAGATGTCGAAGGAGGCCATCGTGCAGCGGCTGCTCTGCTCGGAAGGGCAGGTCAACTCGCAGAGCCTGCGGCGCGGCAAGCTGAGCGAGCAGGAGTACATGCAGCTGGCCACCGCGGCGGGCCATCTGAACACGGCGCCCATCTGGATCGACGACACGCCGGCGATCACCGCCCTGGAGCTGCGCGCCAAGGCGCGGCGGCTGAAGGCGGAAGTTGATCTCGGGTTGATCGTGGTCGACTACCTTCAGCTGATGCGGGGGCCCCGGGCCGAGAGCCGGGTGCAGGAGATCAGCGCGATCTCGGGCGCGCTGAAGGCGGTGGCCAAGGAGCTGCACGTGCCGGTGATCGCCCTCTCGCAGCTGTCCCGGCAGCCGGAGCAGCGTCAGGACAAACGGCCGCAGCTGTCGGACCTGCGGGAGTCGGGCGCCATCGAGCAGGACGCGGACCTGGTGCTGTTCCTGTACCGGCCCGAGGTGTACGCCTCCCGGGAAGATCTGGAGGCGACCGGCGAATCGCTGGAAGGGAAGGCAGAGCTGATCATCGGGAAACAGCGAAACGGGCCGACCGGGTCGTTCGATCTGTTCTTCCGCAAGGAGTTCACGCGGTTCGAGTCGGTCTCGCGGCGGTCCGCGGAGAGCTTCTAGCGAGGGCGAAGGGGGCGGGGGCGCGATGGCGAAGGTTCGAACCGTCTTCCTCTGCACGGAGTGCGGCGGCGCGGCGCACCGCTGGCAGGGTCAGTGCCCGCACTGCGAGGCGTGGAACTCGCTGGTCGAGGAGCGGGTGCGTCCGGCACCGAAGTCCGAGCGGCTGGGCCGGGCCGCGGGCGGCGCGGAAGAGGCCCGGGCCGTATCGCTGGCCAGCGTCGAGGGCGTCGACCGGCCACGCTGGAGCACCGGACTGGAAGACCTGGATTTCGTGCTGGGTGGCGGCGTCGTACCGGGCTCGATGGTCCTGTTGGGCGGCGCGCCGGGGATCGGGAAGTCGACCCTGCTGCTGCAGGTCTCGGCCCGCCTGGCGGCGACCGGCCACCGCGTGCTCTACGTGTCGGGCGAGGAATCGGCCTACCAGGTCAAGTTGCGGGCGGACCGGCTGCCCGAGCCCACCGACGAGGTGCTGATGCTGCCGGAGACATCGGCGGAAGCGATCATCGAGAAGATCGAGAATCTGGAGCCCGACGTCCTGGTCCTCGACTCGATCCAGACGATGTACACCGATCGGCTGGACGGCGCGCCGGGGAGCGTGGCGCAGGTGCGGGAGGTGGCGGCGGCACTGCAGCGAGTGGCGAAGCGGCGCGAGATGGCGACCTTCATCGTCGGGCACGTCACGAAAGAAGGCGGCATAGCGGGCCCCAAGACACTCGAGCACATCGTCGACGTGGTGCTCTACTTCGAATCGCCCACCGGTCTGGACCACCGCATCGTCCGGGGCACCAAGAACCGGTTCGGCGCCGCCGACGAGATCGCCCTGTTCCGAATGGGCGCGGCGGGCCTCGAGCCGGTGGCGAACCCGTCGGCGCTCTTTCTCCAGGGTCGCGAAGACGCGGGCGCCAGCGGCTCGGCGGTCGTGGCGACCCTGGAGGGGACGCGACCGGTCCTGGTCGAGGTCCAGGCGCTGGTGAACCGGTCGGTCTACGGCTCGCCGCAGCGCGTGGCCACCGGGTTCGACGGGCGCCGGCTGGCCCTGCTGCTGGCGGTCCTCGAGCGGCGCGCGCGGCTCAAGACCTCTGATCTCGATGTGTTCCTCAACGTGGTCGGCGGCCTGCGGCTGGCGGAGCCAGCGGCGGACCTGGGGGTGGTGGCGGCGGTCGCCTCGGCGATCAAGGACCGGTCGTTGGATCGCGACGCGGTCTTCGTGGGCGAGGTGGGGCTCGGGGGCGAGATCCGCCCGGTCAGCCAGCTGGAGCGTCGGCTGAACGAGGCGGGCCGTCTGGGCTTCAGCAGCGCCTATCTGGCCCGGGGCGGCGGGGGCGGCGGCCGACCGGGTTCGGCGGTGGCGCTGAGGCGCGTGGCGGACGTCAGACGGCTGGTCGATGAGCTTTTCGGGTAACGCCTGGGCGGTGGTGGTGGCGGCCGGCCGGGGTACGCGATTCCGGGGCGAAGGACCGAAGCAGTTCTCACCTCTGGCGGGCAAGCCGATGGTGCTGTGGTCCGTCGAGGCCTTCCTGGATCATCCGTCGGTCGAGGGGCTGGCGCTGGTTCTCCCGCTGGAGATGCTGGAGGCGCCGCCAGCGTGGCTGGCCGAGCTGAGCGATCGCGGGGTGCGCCCCGTGGCGGGTGGCGCGGAGCGAACCGACTCGGTGCGCCTGGGGCTGGCCGCCGTGCCCGCCGAAGCGGCGGCCGTGGCGGTGCACGACGGTGCGCGACCGCTGATCACGGCGAACGCGATCGGCCGGGTCCTGGCGGCGGTGGCACCGGATCGCGGCGCCGTGGCCGGTCGGCGCGCGGCCGATTCGCTGAAGGAGGTGGACGAATCGGGTCGGGTGGTGGGCGCGCCGGACCGGCGTCGCATCTGGCAGGCGGAGACGCCGCAGGCGTTCCCGCGTGAGCTGATCGTCCAGGTTCACGAGCGGGCGGCGGCCGAGGGGGTCCACGCCTCGGATAGCGCCGGACTCTGCCAGCTCTACGGGATCGAGGTGAGGATGGTGGAGCTCGACGAGCCGAACCCGAAGATCACGCGCCCTTCGGATCTGGCCTGGGCGGAGGCGTGGCTGAAGGCCCGGGAGAGCCGCCGGGCCTCGACCGACGGATAATGGCGGTCGAGATCGTCCCGGCCGTCGACGCGGAGACATCGACCTCGGCCGCGGACCGCGCCGCCTCGGTCCTGGCCGCCGGCGGTCTGGTGGTGCACCCGACCGAGACGGTGTACGGGATCGGCGGTGACGCCTCGGCACGGAGCAACCGGCTGATCGCGACGATCAAGGGGCGCGAGGCGCCGCAGCCGCTTATCTTGCTGGTGCCGGATCTCGCGGCGTTGCGAGCCGCATACTCGGGCCTGGTCTGGTCCGACGAGGCGGAGACGCTGGCGCGTCGTTTCTGGCCGGGGCCGCTGACCCTGGTGCTTCGCTGCCCCGGCGCGCCGGCCGGGGTGCGGGGTCCGGGCGATGGGATCGCCGTTCGGATCACGGCGAACCCGGTGGTCCGTGCGGTGCTGGAGCGCTGGCGGCGCCCGATGACGTCGACCAGCGCGAACCCCAGCGGCGGCGAGCCGCCCCGTACTCTGGGCGAGGCGCTCGACGGACTTGGCGCCCGTCTCGAAGCGGCCGCGGAGGACGGGGACACGCCGGTGCTGGCGATCGACGGGGGGCCGACGAAGGCGGGCCGCCCATCGACGATCGTCAGCCTGGTGGAGCCGGCGCCGCGGCTGTTGCGTGAAGGACCGGTCACGCGCCGGGCATTGGAAGCCGAGTTGGGTCAGTTGAGTTGAGGGGAGAGGCGATAGAGCGGGCATGACGAAGGACGAGCCGACAACCTACAACATCCTGTTCGTCTGCAGCGGCAATACATGCCGAAGCCCGATGGCCGAGGCCATCGCGCGCCGTGCGCTCCACGAACGCGGCTGGACCCACGTGAGCGTGGACTCGGCCGGCACCGGCGCGACCTGGGGGGCGCCGGCAACGGAAAGCGCCCGGCAAGCCGCCGCCCAGATCGGGCTCGATCTGTCGGGGCACCGCTCGCAGCCCCTGACACCGCAGCTGGTCGAGGGATCCGACATCATCCTCGGCATGACGCAGACCCACGTCGACACGGTCACCGGCCTGGGTACGGCCCAGGTCTCGCTGCTCAGCGAGTTCATCCAGGGCCCCCACGCCGGTGAGCCCATCGCCGACCCCGTGGGCGGCACCATCGAGGACTACCGCGAGGCCCGGGACCGGATCGCCCGGGGAATCGACGGGCTCCTCGACCGCCTCTCCGCCATCCTCTCCCCGTGACCGGGGTGCCGTCGCTGCCGACGCTCTACGCGCTTCTCGGCGACCCGGTCCTCCATTCGCTCTCGCCGGCGATCCACAACGCCGCCTTCCGCGCCCTGGACATCGACGCCAACTACACCGCGCTCAAGACGCCGGCCGATCTCGTCGGCTCGCTGATGCGCGAGATCGCCGCTTCCGGCGGCGGCGGCAACGTGACGCTCCCTCACAAGGGGGAGGCGGCCCGCGCCCTCGACCACGCCAGCGATGTGGTCACGGCGACCGGAGCCTGCAACGTCTTCTGGTGGGACGACGGCCTGTGCGGCGACAACACCGACGTCGGGGCGTTCCGGGCCGCCGCGGAGGCGGTGGTCGGCGCCGGGCTCCAGGGACGCCGTGTCCTGACGGTCGGCGCCGGCGGCGCGGCCCGGGCCGTCGTCTACGCCTGCCTGCAGGCGGAGGTCGAGGCGCTGGACATCATCAATCGTAGCCGCGAACGGGCCGAGTCGCTGCGCCGCGGGCTGGGCGCGCCGGCCAACGTTCGGGTGACCGACCCGGACCGGCTGAGCGAAGCCTACGACGTGGCCGTCAACGCCACCACGCTCGGCCTGCGTGACACGGATCCGCTCCCCCTCGACCTGGCGAGGGTGAACGCGAAGGCGGTGCTGGACCTGGTCTACGGTCCCGGAGGGACGCCCCTGGTGACTGCGGCCCGCGCCGCGGGGCTCCCCGCCGAGGACGGCCGGCGGATGCTGGTGGAAGGAGCGGCGGCGAGTTTCGAGCGGTGGCTGGGGGTGGAAGCGCCGCGCGCAGTGATGTACGAGGTGGTGGGATTGTAGGGAATTGGGATTCCAGAATTCGATATCGGGATTCTGATTTAGGGAAGTTCGAGCTCTCTCCGAATTGCCGAGGCTGATTCGGGGATTCGGGGATTCGGGGATTCGGGGAAATACGAACGGCGGGCCGCTCAGCGTCCAGGCTCGCTTCCTACCTCACCGAATCCCCGAACCCGCTTCAACGATTCGGAGAGAACTCGAGATTCCCCAAATCAAAATGCCGATATCGAATTCTGGAATCCCTAATTCCCACTAAAGAACATCCCGCTTCGCCGGCAGACAGCTGATTTCCCCTTCCTCACGCGCCGGCTCGAACGGCTCGGCTTCCCCGATGTAGACGGCGCAATAGTGGGTGTCCTCGGGGAGCTCGATCGACGTCGCCTTCGCCGACCAACCCGTGCGGCCGCCGCGCATCTCGATGGTCACGTCCGCGTGTGGAACGAAACCCAGCTGCTCGAGCGTTTCGGCGTAACGCGGCGCCGAGGTCGTGCCCGACGCTCCGTAGTACGCTTCCTGAGCCGTGACCAGGTCGCGGAGCTCCGCCTGAAGACGAGTCAGGTAGGCGGTGCGCTTCGCGTTGATGTAGCGGATCCCCACGACGCCGATCAACACGCCCACGACCGCCAGGGCGACGAGCGTCTCGAGGAGCGTGAAAGCACGAGCACGCATAACGGGCTTTCGTGCGGCGGAGCGGAAGTGTCGAATGGGGGGCGGAAGGGCGCGAATAAGATAACGCCCGGCGGCCATGTCGTCCAACGGCCGCGCTCAGAACACGATCGACGAGCAGGTGAGGCCGGCGCCGGCCTTCACGCTCTCCGTC
Organism: Candidatus Kutchimonas denitrificans; assembly: GCA_011774835.1. Lineage (GTDB taxonomy): Bacteria > Gemmatimonadota > Gemmatimonadetes > Palauibacterales > KS3-K002 > Kutchimonas > Kutchimonas denitrificans. The sequence goes on from JAACAK010000067.1 coordinate 13,998, forward strand.
ATGTCGATTTCGATCGTGTCGAAGGCCGCCGCTTCGAGGGCCGAGCGGGTGCGGGGCGCGCCCTTCGGCACCAGGACCCGGCCGTTCATCGCCAGACAGTTGGCGGCGTGGCGCTCATCGGCGGAGACCTCGATGACAGTGCGATCACGTAACAGCTCGTCGCCTTCCACGTGACCCGGGAGCCAGAGGATCGTGTCGTCACCCAGGTAGGTGCAGGCGGATTTCAGGTGCAGCACATCGCGCACGACGAGCGGCTCGACATCGATCGATCGCTCGGCGAGGATCTCGGCCAGCCGATCGGCCCCATCCTGGTTCGTTCGGTCCGACAGACCCACGTAGACCCGGTCCCCGATCGCCAGCACGTCACCGCCGTCGAGGGTCGCGGGAGGCAGCAGCATGCGGACGTCGAGAGAGGGACGGGCTGCCAGCGCCTCCCCCACCGCCGCCACTTCGCCCCGGCGCGAGTCGGCGCCGGGACGCGCCAGGACGGCCAGATCCCCGATCACCACCGCGGTGTCCTCGACGAACGGGCAGTCGGGGAATCGGTCGTCCGCCGGCACGGGGATCAGCTCCAGCCCCAGCTCCTCCAGCGCCGCGCAGTATCGCGCGTGCTGGTCGCGGGCCCGCTCCACATCGATCGGTCGGGCCGGACCGTACGCTTGGATCGCCCGGTCGAACGTGGCCGGGACGCCCCGGACGATGGCGTGAGTCCCCGTGGGCGTGCGCATGCCTTCACCGTGCTCTCGTTCGGCGACCAAAACGTCCCGTGTAGGGACGGGGGCAGCGCGACCGGCGCAACCGTTTGGTGTACCGCGCTCCCTTCTTCGGTCGGGCGATCGCGAAACCCCGCCTCTGCCGTCGTGACTGCCCCGGCCTGCCGTGTCGGGGTTGTCGGCAACGACTGTGGTGAGATGTGGGAACACAGTCTATCATGTCAACGGACGGTCAGCCAGTAACGTCTCACCGCGGATCGCCGTGAACGCGGCGCGGACCTTGCAACGAAGTCACTTGAGGTCGCCGGGGCTAATTCCCCGTATTTGTGGAGTTGCGATGAACTCAGTTGTCAGGGCGCTGACTCTCTCGGCGTCGCTGCTCGCCGCCGCCACCGGGTCGGCGAACGGACAGGAGGCCGGGGCGGCGGAGAGCGAAGCGCTGCGGGTCTTCATGGACTGCCGCAGTCGCTTCTGCGATTTCGACTTCTTCCGTCGCGAGATCAGGTTCGTCAACTACGTCCGTGATCGGCGCGACGCGCAGGTCCACATCCTGGTAACCACACGTCGGACCGGTGGCGGCGGTGACGAATTCACGATCGAGCTGATCGGGCGGCAGGATCTGGCCGGACACGCCGACACCCTCTACTACTTCTCGAGCGACACCGACACCGAGGACGAGATAAGGACCGGGCTCACGCGGACGATTCGGCTCGGGTTGGTGCGCTACTCGGTGCTGGCGGACGCCACCCGGGGCCTGGAAGTGGTCTACGACGCGCCGGACACGGCGACGACCGAAGCGCAGGTCCCATACGATCCGTGGGATTACTGGATCTTCAGGATCCGCGTCGGTGGGAACCTGAGGGGTGAGGAGTTGCAATCGGGCTTCCAGGGTAACATGTCGCTGTCAGCCAACCGAACCACCGAAGACTGGAAAATAGAAACCGGGCTGAACGGTTTCTACGCGGAAGACGAGTTCGAGCTCAGCGATGACTCGACCGTGACGAGCTTCGCGAGGGACTACGGTGGGTGGTTCTTCATCGCGCGAAGCGTGAGTGAGCACTGGTCGGTTGGCTCGCTGATGGAAGGCGGCACGTCGACGTTCCGCAACTACGACCTGAGGTCCACGATCGGTCCGGGTATCGAGTACAACATCTTCCCCTACTCGGAGTCGACACGGCGCGAGCTCACCTTCAGGTATTTCGTCGCGGTCAATTACTACGACTATGAAGAGATCACGATCTTCGACGAGACCACCGAGTTCCGGCCGTCCCAATCGCTGGAGGTCTCCTACTCTTTGCGGCAGCCGTTCGGAACGGTGAGCGTGTCCGTCGAGGGGTCGCATTTTTTGGACGAGCCGAAGCAGCACCGGATCGACCTGCGGGGCTGGCTGAATATCCGCCTGGTCCGCGGTCTCCAGCTCAACCTCAACGGCTCGTTCTCGCGGATCAAGGACCAGATCTTCCTGTCACGGGAAGGCGCCACGGATGAGGAGGTGCTCCTCAGACGGCGCGAGCTGGGCACCGACTTCCGCTATCGGCTGGGCTTCAGTCTCAGCTACACCTTCGGTTCGATCTTCAACAACGTGGTGAACCCGCGCTTCGACTGATCGCCATCCCGGTTCAGGATCCGTTGACGGCATCGGATCAGGTTCGGGCCATGGACGGGGTGGGCCGACGAGGAATCGACGGATCGGCCCGGCGGCTGCGCGACTGGCTCGATCGGTTTCTGCCGCCGGCTTGCGCGGTCTGCGCCGGGTCCCTGGCGCGCCGCGACTCGGGGGTGTGCCAGCTCTGCTGGTCACGAGCGCCGGCTTGCCGGTTCCCTCGCTGCCGGCGCTGCGGCATCCCGTCCGCCGATACGGGGGTGGCGGCGACCGACGCGACCTGCCTGGAATGCGCCACTTGGCTGCCGTACCTGCGGGAATGCCGGGCGCCGTACGTGATGGCCGGGACGGCGGCGGCGATGGTGCACGCGCTGAAGTATCGGGGCTGGAAAGAACTGGCCGAGGAGATGGGTCGGCGGATGGCCGCGGCCCGATTCTCCCGCGAGGTCGAGGCGGAGGTCGCGCTGATCGTGCCCGTACCGCTGAGCGCCACACGTCTCCGCGAGCGAGGCTTCAACCAGGCCGAGCTGCTGGCCCGCTCGGTGGCGAAGTACCGGGGTTTGCCCCTGGCGGCGGACCTGCTCCAACGCCGACGGCACACGCGCCGACAGGCGCGGCTACTGCCCCGGCAGAGACTCCGCAACGTCAGGTCGGCTTTCGAGGTCGCGGGCGAACCCGAAGCGGAGCTGGCGTCCGCCCACCTGTTGCTGGTCGACGACGTGCTGACCACGGCGGCCACCGCGGAGGCTTGCGTGCGCGCGCTCTGCGGCGCCGGTGCCCGGGCCGTCAGCGTGCTGACGTTCGCCCGAGCGCGCCGCCAGTTGGCTGGAAAGGGCGGATGACTCTTTCCCGAAGAAGGTCGGAGCCGTAATGTAGTGCTGTCAGCCGGTCAACCATCTCATGTATTAAAGATTCTCTGCAGGTTATAAGCGAGGAGGTATCAAGTGGCGGTTCGAGTAGCTATCAACGGTTTCGGCCGCATCGGACGCATGATCATGCGTGTGGCCAAGCGGGACGAGCGCGGATCCGATCTCGATTTCGTGGCGGTCAACGACCTGACGGACACGAAGACCCTGGCGCATCTGTTTCGTTACGATTCCGTCCACGGTCGTTACGAAGGCGGCGTCGAGGCGCGAGAAGACAGTCTGGTGATCGATGGCGACGAGGTGAAGGTGCTGTCCGAGAAGGACCCGGCGAAGCTGCCGTGGAACGATCTGGGCGTCGACATCGTGTTCGAATCGACGGGTCTGTTCCGGAAGCGGGAGGACGCGGCCAAGCATATCCAGGGTGGCGCCCGCAAGGTCATCATCACCGCGCCGGCCAAGGCCGAAGATATCTCCATCTGTCTCGGCGTGAATCACGAAAAGTACAACGGCGATGAGCACGATGTCATCTCGAACGCCAGCTGCACGACGAACTGCCTGGCCCCCGTGGTCAAGGTGCTGCTGGAGGAGTTCGGCTTCAAGCGCGGCCTGATGACCACGATCCACAGCTACACCAACGACCAGCAGCTGCTCGACCTGCCGCACAAGGACCTGCGGCGCGCCCGGGCCGCCGCGGTCTCGATCATCCCGACCACGACGGGAGCCGCCAAGGCGACCGGTGTCGTGATTCCGGAGCTGCAGGGGAAGATCGACGGTATCGCGGTGCGGGTCCCGACGCCCAACGTGTCGCTGACCGACCTGGTGGCGGTGCTGGACAAGACACCGGACGCGGAAGAGGTCAACGAGGCGTTCAAGAGGCAGGCGGCCGGCAAGCTGAAGGGGATTCTGGAGTACTCGGAGGACCCGCTCGTCTCGGTGGACTATATCGGCAGCTCGGCCAGCTCGATCGTCGACGGCCAGTCGACCAGCGTCATCGACGGCAACTTCGTGAAGGTGCTCGCCTGGTACGACAACGAGTGGGGCTACTCGTGCCGCTGCGTCGACCTGGCCAACTACATCGCCGAGCGTCTATAGCGGGGCTGACGTCATGCTGAAGAAGATGAGCATCCGGCAGCTGAGCGATGCGCAGCTGCAGGGGAAGCGGGCGCTGATACGAGTCGACTACAACGTCCCGCTGGACGAGGACGGCAACGTGGCGGATGACGCGCGCATCCGTGCGACGTTGCCGACCCTGGAGTATCTGCGCGGTCGCGAGGCGTGCCTGATCCTGATGTCCCACCTGGGCCGCCCCAAGGGGGAACGCGTCGAGAAGTACTCGCTGCGGCCGGTGGCCCAGCGCCTGTCCCGGCTGTTGGACCTGGACGTGGCGTTCGTCGAGGGCACGACGACGGACGAGGCGCGGGAGGCCTCGGAGGAGCTGAAGCCGGGCGACGTGCTGCTGCTGGAGAACACGCGCTTCGACCCGCGGGAGACGGCCAACGACCCGGAGATGGCCAGGGAGCTGGCGGCCCTCGGTGACGTCTTCGTCAACGACGCCTTCGGTGCGGCGCACCGGGCGCACGCGTCCACCGCCGGGGTCGCCGCGTTCCTGGAGCCGGCCGCGACGGGCTTCCTGATGGAGAAGGAGCTCGAGCATCTGGGCGACCTGCTCGAGGCGCCCGAGCCCCCCTTCGTCGTGATACTCGGCGGTGCCAAGGTCAGCGGGAAGATCGACCTGATCGAAAACCTGCTGGATCGGATCGACCAATTGTGCATCGGCGGCGCGATGGCGTGCACGTTCCTGAGGGCGAAGGGTCTCGAGACCGGCCGCTCGCTGGTGGAAGAGGATCTGATCGAGCTGGCCGGCGAACTGATGGAGCGGGCCGGGGACACGCTGATGCTTCCCGAGGACGCCGTGGTGGCGCCCGACATGGAAAACGGTTCGAGCTCGAGCATCGTCGGTGTGGAGGAGGTTCCCGAGGACCAGATGCTTCTGGACATCGGGCCGCGAAGCGCCGGCAAATTCAAGGATATCGCCGCTGACGCCCGGACCGTGCTCTGGAACGGGCCGGTGGGGGCGTTCGAGCACCCGCCCTTCGGCGCCGGCTCCCGGGTGGTGACCCAGGGACTGGTCGAGGCGACCGGCCGGGGCGCCAAGACGGTGGTGGGCGGCGGCGATACGGCCGCGGCGCTGGCCTCCTTCGGGCTGACGGAGAAGGTGACGCACGTTTCGACCGGGGGCGGCGCGGCGCTGGAGTTCCTGGCCGGCAAGGAACTGCCCGGCGTGGCGGCGCTGACGGAGGTGGAGACGACATGAGTCTGGAGAAGCCGTTCTTCGGCGGCAACTGGAAGATGAACCACGGGCCGACGGCGGCGCGGCGTTTCGTCGGGGAGTTCGTCGAGCGCTATCCGGCCCGGGACGATCGGACGGTGGCCTTCTTTCCGCCCTCGATATCGGTGACCGAATTCAGGGATGCCGCGGCGGAACGACCGGATCTCGAGCTCGGGGTGCAGGACGTGTACTGGGAGGAAGCGGGAGCGTTCACCGGCTCGATCTCGGCGCCGCTGGCCAAGGATGCCGGGGCTCGCTACGCCCTCGCCGGCCATTCGGAGCGCCGGCACGTGTTCGGTGACAGCGACGAGGATGTGGCCCGCAAGGTCGAGTCGATCGCTGCCGCGGAGCTGATCCCCGTCCTCTGCGTGGGCGAGCGGTTGGAGGAGCGTGACCGCGGCGATGTGGAGGCGGTGGTCAGCCGCCAGCTGGAAGCCGGCCTCGGCCGTCTGAGCTCGGAACAGATCGTCAACATGGTCATCGCCTACGAGCCCGTCTGGGCGATCGGCACCGGCCGGACGGCGAGCGCGGAGGATGCGAACGAGGTCCACGCCCTGATCCGTGGCTTGCTCGGCGAGCGCCTCGACCGGGTCAGCGTCCGGGGGATCCCGATCATCTACGGCGGCAGCGTGAAGCCCGCCAACGTCGACGAGCTGTTGGCGGAAGCGGAGATCGATGGCGTTCTGGTGGGCGGCGCCAGCCTGGATCCGGTCGACTTCGCCCGAATCTGCCAGGCGGCCTGACGTTGACAGCGCTCGTCAACTTCGTATCCATATACTCATAGTTCGGTGGTCGATCCAGAGGAAAACTCGCGCTGCTCAGGGAGCGCGCGACGATTGGAGAAGGTGTAAGACGTGTACGGTTTCGTCCTGATGCTGCTCATCCTGGACGCCCTGGTCCTGGTCCTTGTCGTGCTGCTGCAGTCGGGGAAGGGAGCGGGGCTGGCGGCGGAGTTCGGGGGCGCCTCGTCGTCCTCCGACACGTTCCTCGGTGGGCGGCAGGCGGCGACCTTGTTGACCAAGGCCTCGTGGGTCACGGGCGGCATTTTCATGGGACTCGCCTTGCTGCTGGCGATCCTGTCGGCCCGCACCCGCGCCCCGTCCTCGATCCTGGAGGGGCAGCTGCAGGCTCCGGTCCAGCAGGAGGCGCCCACACCGCTGCTCGAGCGGGAGGCTCAGCCTCCGGCGCAGGCCCCGACGGGGGAAGGCGGCGGCGATGAGGGCGGCCAGGCGGACGAAGGATCGCCGCCCGAAGGCGGCAATTGATGAGGAAGGCCCGGTCAGCCGGGCCTCTTTTCTGCGACGAGGTGGCACCTAGCGGGGCGGCGCCGGGGGCTGCGGGGCGGGGTCGAATCGTTCCTGGGGTGGCAGGTCGAGGAAATCGACGTAACGTTCATGCTCGTCCTGCTGGTCCTGCAACCAGCGATCGAAGTCCGACTTTACCAGTCCGCGCGAGCGCTTTTGGCGCCGCGCCGCATCGACGGCCAGGCCGTTGACGTACTCGTTCTTCGGATTGCCCGCATGACCCCGAACCCATCGCCAATCGATCGTATGGCGAGCCGCGACCCGCAACAGGTCGGCCCAGAGCTCCAGGTTCTCGATCGGGCCGCCCTTCCGCTTCCAGCCGCGCCTCGCCCAGGTGTGGACCCACTCGGTCATCCCGTTGACCAGATAGCTGCTGTCGGAGTAAAAGATGACTCGGCAGACGTGCTTGAGAGCGCCCAGCCCCTCGATGGCGCTGCGGATCGCCATCTTGTTGTTGGTCGTGTCCCGCTCCGACACGTAATAATCGCGGCGGGTCCAGCCGCGCTTTTCGTCGAAGACCTCGACCATGCCGGCGGCACCGCCGGGCGTCGCCCGGTCACTGAACTGGTTGCCCAGGCAGGACTCGTCGGCGTGGATATAGACGAGACCGCGAAATTCCCGAGTGTTCATGAACGTGAAAGCTAACGTGTCCCGGCCATCGAAGCGACGCGGGCTCCTCGTTCTCGAGGACGGCTCTGTGTTCCCCGGCCAGCTCGCCGGCCGGACCGACGCCATCGCCCCCGGCGAGGTGGTCTTCAACACCAGTCTCACAGGCTACCAGGAGATCCTCACCGATCCGTCATATGCGGGCCAGATCGTCACGCTGACCGCGCCGCAGATCGGCAACTACGGTGTGACGGCGCTGGACGATGAGGCGTCGCGGCCGTGGGTGGCCGGGCTGGTGGTGCGAGAGCTGAGCGCCAACTACTGCAACTGGCGGGCCGACTCGAGCCTCACCGATTATCTCGAGCGTCACGGTATCGCCTGCATCGACGGTGTCGATACACGGAAGCTCACCCGCTATATCCGGTCCGAAGGTGCGATGCGCGCGGCGATCGGTCCGGAAGAGCTCGGCGTCGACGAGATCCTCAAGACGGTGCGGGAGCATCCGTCGATGGCCGGCCTCGATCTGACCCGGGTCGTGACGACGTCCGAACCTTACGAGGTCGCCCCCCGAGGAGACCCCAGATTCCGCGTGGCGGTCTACGATTTCGGGGTCAAGCGTCGCAGCCTGCAGCTGCTCGCCGCGCGTGGGTGCGCGCTCACCGTTTACCCGGCGACGACTCCCGTGGAAACCGTGCACGCCGCCGAGCCCGACGGGATCTTCCTGACGAACGGGCCGGGCGACCCGGGGGCGGTTCCGGGCGTGGAGGCGCTGGTAAAGTCGCTGGCCGAGGTGGGCACGCCGACTTTCGGCATCTGCCTCGGCCATCAGCTCCTCGCCCGCGGCTTCGGGGCCGAAACCTTCAAGCTCCTGTACGGCCACCGCGGCGGCAACCACCCGGTCAAGGATCTGAGCAGCGGCCAGGTGGAGATCACCTCGCAGAACCACGGGTTCGCGGTCCAGACCGAGGGCGAGGAGGTGCCGGGCGCGCCCGGGCTGGTGGTGACCCACATGAACCTGAACGACCGGACGCTGGAGGGGCTGCGGCACCGGGAGCTGCCGATCCTGGCGGTCCAGTATCACCCGGAGTCCGCGCCCGGTCCTCACGACAGCCGATACCTGTTCGATGGGTTCGTTGAAATCATGGAAAAGCGGCGCGCCCGAGCTTGACTTACTTGTTCTGATTCCTTAACTTAGGCGCCCCAACTCCTCCCCGTTTCGGTTCCTTGACGGCACACCCAAAGTGCTCGTCCTCTGGTCAATGGAAGGTCGCAAAAAGAGTCTCCGTGGGTGGTGGATCGTCTTGGTGGTGCTCGGAGCTATTGCCGTGTTCACCGCCGGACTGGCCCTGGTCGTTCATACGGCCCGGCCGGGGGACGGGATTGCCGTTCTCGCCCGTGACCGGATCGCCGTCCTGCCGCTCCGTGGCATGATCACCGCAGACCACCGAGCGCTCCGCCAGCTGAGGGACTTTCGTGAGGACGCGTCGGTCAAGGGATACGTTCTCTGGGTGAACTCGCCCGGTGGGGAGGTCGCCGCTTCGCAGAGCCTTTACCGGCAGCTCTCGGAGTTGCGGGACGACGGATACCCGGTGGTGGCGTCGATCGGCTCGGTGGGTGCGTCGGGGGCCTATTACGCCGCCTTGGGAGCGGACACGATCCTGACGCTTCCCGGCTCGTTGGTCGGGTCGATCGGTGTCCTGATGGAGTTCCCGAACTATCGGGAGCTGCTGGACAAGATCGGGCTGGACATGGAGATCGTGAAGAGCTCGGAGCACAAGGATATCGGATCGCCTTACCGGAGCGTGAGCGAGGAGGAGCGGGCGCTGTTGCAGGTGGTCGTGGATGACGTGTACATGCAGTTCGTCGAGGCGATCGTCGAGGAACGCGAGATTCCGCGGGACTCGGTGCTGAAAGTCGCGGACGGTCGGATCCTGTCGGGTCGACTGGCCCTCGAGTACGGGTTGGTCGATGGGGAGGGCGATCTGGTCGACGCGATCGCAGCAGCAGGCAACATGGCGGGACTCGGGCCGGAGCCGCGAACCGTGATGCGAGAGGAACGCCGTGTGACCTGGCTGGACCTCGTGAGTTCGGCCAGCCGGTGGATAGCGAGCGGGGGCGAAGCCGCGGCGGCCCTGCGAGAAGCTATCGCCGGGGGGGCGATCGAGCCCGGACCGCGGCTGCTTTATTTGTTTCGGTATCGCTGAGCGGGCGATGCCGTCGTTGGGTGTTTCGTAGCGGGCTTCTTCAAGAGATCCGGAGGGAAGGGAATGACCAAAGCCGATTTGGTCGAACAGGTCGCACAGGCGATCGGGCCCGGTATCACCAAGAAGGACTGCGCCGCCGTCGTGGATGGCTTCCTGAACGCCATCCGCCAGGCGCTGGCCGATGGCAACCACATCGAAATACGTGGGTTCGGCACCTTCAAGGTACGAAACCGGAGAGCCCGGGTGGCCCGGAATCCGCGGACCGGTGAACCGGTCAAGGTCGAGGCACGCGCCGTTCCGGTGTTCAAGCCATCCAAGAACTTCAGAGGACAGGTCGCCGAACAGGTAGACGTCGAAGAATCGCCGGCTGAAAGCACCCAGCGCTAGGGTGCACCCATTTCCCCCGCCTGATGGACGAGCGATCCGTCGGCTCGATCGAGGTGGACCCGAATGACGAGAGAGATCCTGGCACCCCTGTCGCCAGAAGAGGTCATCGATCAAGCGAAGAGCTATTTTACCAGCCCGGCTTCGGGCTATTCCGGCTCTGTGGTCGAACAAGGAGACGGGTTCGTCCGCTTCGACACCTTCCGCGGCCATCTGGCGATCTCCGCCACGCGGGAGGGTGACTCGACGCGGGTACGCTGCTCCACCCTTCGCTACCATCCTTCCATCGGCAAATTCCTCAGCTCGCTGTCGACCGAAATGCCGGCCCCAGAGGCTTGAGAGAAGGCGACATCACTTCCACCGTGCCTCCGGTCGTCTCCGCCCCGGTCATGACTCCCGACCCGACAGGACCCGCACCGTGCGCGTGACCGTCCTCTTCTTCGCGCTGTGCCGTGATGCCGCCGGGACCGACACGCTCGATCTCGACCTGCCCGAAGCGGCCGACGTTTCCGCGCTGCTCGATGCGGTGCGGGAGCGATTCGGCCCCGACGCGGCTCCGGACAACGTTGCCGTGGCGGTGAACCAGGAGTATCAGGACAGGGACACCGTGCTGGAGGAAGGGGACCAGGTCGCGCTCATCCCACCGGTAGCGGGAGGCTGAGATGTACTGCGCGATCATCACCGAACCGATCGACGCGAGCGAGCTGGCGAGTCGAGTCCGGACCGACGCCGACGGCGCCGTGATCACCTTCACCGGAGTCGTCCGAAATCACCACGAGGGTAGACCGGTGGAGGCGCTCCGCTACGAGACGTACCGCGAGATGGCGGAGGGGAAGCTGCGCCGGATCTGCGAGGAGGCCGCGGCCCGGTTCGAGGTAGGGGATATCGCGGTCGTCCACCGGGTGGGCCAGCTGGCGATAGGTGATATCGCCGTCGCCATAGCGGTGGCCGCGCCTCACCGCGACGCGGCCTACCGGGCGTCCCGCGAAATCATCGAGCGGATCAAGCGCGAGGTCCCGATCTGGAAGCGCGAGCGTTACGCCGACGGCGGCGAGGACTGGCAGGAGGGGACACCCGTCGACTTGCGGTCTGGGTGAGCGGGGCCGGGTCGGATCCGGATGGAATGGTAAATATCCCTTGAGAAATCACCAACTCGAACGTTCAATGCTCACATTCAATTGTCGATTTTCAGGTTCCTGGCAATCGACAGTTGGATGTGAACGTCGAGCGCTCGCCCTGGTCGTTGAAACTTCACCCTTTGGCATCCTCGAGTCACCCGAGCGGCGCCTTGCCTGAGCCTATGCTCGGCCGTAGGTTGAGACCTCGAAGTCCTTTCAAAGATTACCTAGCCCCATAACAGTTAGCCCGCAGAAGTCCGGCGGCAGGCCAAGCGTAGTTCGTTCGCCGGAATGCTCGTGCGCCGAAGTGCCGTGCCGGATTCGATGCGGGGGGATAGGGAATGCGGTATGGTTGACCGAATTACGGTTGTTGGTGCGGGACATGTCGGCGCCACAGAGGCGCAACGCCTTGCGGAGATGCAGGTCGCCCGCGAAGTGGTTCTCATCGACATCTTGGAAGGCATTCCGCAGGGGAAAGCGCTGGACCTCTACGAGTCGGGACCGGTGCTCGGCTACGACACGCGCGTAATCGGGACCAACGATTACAAGGACACGAAGGACAGCGACCTCGTCATCATAACGGCGGGCGTGCCTCGCAAGCCGGGGATGAGCCGCGACGACTTGCTCGCCACCAACGCGGATATCGTGCGCAACGTTTCCGGCGAGATCAAGAAGAGCAGTCCGGAAGCGACCGTCATCGTCGTTTCGAACCCCCTCGACGTGATGACTTTCGTCACAAAGGAGACGACCGGATTTCCCGCCAATCGGGTGTTCGGCATGGCCGGTGTGCTCGACACAGCGCGCTATCGGACCTTCATCGCCGAGCGCCTCCAGGTCAGCGTGACGGATATCCAGGCTCTGGTGCTGGGCGGCCACGGCGACACGATGGTTCCGCTGGTTCGCTATACGACGATCAGCGGCATTCCCCTCGATCAGTTCCTGTCCAAGGATGAGATCGATGGGCTCATCGACCGCACCCGCAAGGGCGGCGCCGAGATCGTCGGCTATTTGAAGGAGGGGAGCGCCTATTACGCGCCCTCGGCCGCCGTGGCTCAGATGGTGGAAGCGGTCGTCTTCGACAGGAAACGGATCCTCCCCTGCGCCGCCTGGATGAGCGGTGAGTATGGCATCTCCGATACCTATCTGGGCGTCCCATGCAAGCTGGGGCGCGACGGCGTGGAGGAGATCATCGAGGTCGAGCTGACCGGGGACGAGAAGGCGGCCCTCGAGAAGTCGGCCGAGCATGTCAAGAGCACTATAGAGAAACTCGAGAACCTCTAGTCCGAAAAAGGGGGGCGAGCCGCCCCCCTTTTTCGCGGCCGCCAGGTCGAGCCCGCTCGCCCCCGGGCGGATGCGGGCCACGGCTAGCTGGATTCGGGCGGCGTCGACGTTTGGACGGGTCATCGTTTGGATCGTGTATTACTCTGTCACATGTAGTCTTAGGTTACCTCACCTCCTACGGGATCTCGGGCCCGGCCTTCGGGGTGCCTCGTCGAGGTTCCGGGCGTGAGCTATCTCGATTTCCTCCTCCAGTGGTACAACTGGCCGTATCTGGCCGCCCTGCTGCTGGCCCTCCTGTCGTTCATGAGGCTCGAGCCGGCCATCGCGGTCGGCGATTGGCTGGGACGATGGCTGAGGGTGGAGGGAGCGGCGGGCAGGGTGCTGGCCCGGGTGTTCGGCGTCGCGGTGGGCGTGGTGGGTCTGACGGTGAACGGCGCGCTGCACGACTACTGGCCCGCTCAACAGGAGCGGGGGTTCCTGCCGGGCCTTCTGGTGACGGCCCTGTTGGCCGCGGCGGTGACCCGCGGGGTGGGACGGTTGTTCGAGCGTCATTTTCCGGAGATCAAAGCGGTAGGGTGGGGAGCCACGGACCTGGCGGGTCGGGAAGCGCGGGTGGTGAGTCGTAAAGTGAGCCCGGATTATCGGGCCGGTCGGGCCCAGGTGATGGAGGAGGACGGAACGCTCCATATGGTGCTGTGCAAGACGCGGGAGGAGGAGCTTCTCTACGGGGCGCTGGTGGTGCTCACCGAATACGACGTGGAGGATCGCCGCTATTACGTGCAGCGGGCCGACGCGAAGAGCGGTCGGGCCGAGGGCGTGGAGCTTTATCCTGGAAGCTGAGGTCGTGTCTTGACAGGAGCGTGGCTGAGGAGAGCTCTCCTGGCGGCCTGGCTGTTGGGGGCGGTTTTCGGCTGCGGGCCCGGGGGCACGTCGGCCGCCTTCGACGCGCTGTCGTCGGAGGCGATCGGTGCCCACGTCTCGTTTCTGGCCAGCGACCTGCTGGAGGGCCGGGCCCCGAGCACGCAGGGCGAAAAGCTGGCGGCCCTGTACATCGCGTCGCAGTTCGAGCAGGCCGGTCTCATCCCGGCGGTGGGCGATTCGAGCTTCCTGCAGCCGGTCCCGCTGCTGGGGATCGAATCGGAGCTTCGCCTGTCGTTCCGGGCCCCTGGGGGAGCACTGTTCCAGCCGGAACGGAACGACGAGATCGTCCTCTGGTCGCCGCAGGTGTCCGAGAGCGTCCAGCTGACGGGCCCGCTCGTCTTTGCCGGTCATGGCATCGTGTCCGCCGAGCACGAGTGGGACGATTTCAAGGGCGTGGACCTCGAGGGTGCGGTCCTGATGGTACTGGCCGGCGATCCCGAGGTGCGCACCCGATTCCACGGTGACACACTCAGCCGCTTCGGCCTGCCCGACCACAAGTTCGAGGAAGCGGCGCGACGCGGCGCGGCGGGTGTGATCCTGATCCACCGGCCCGAGCACCCGGAAAGCTGGCAGACGATCCAGCGCGCCTGGACCGAAAGACGGCTGCGGCTGGCCGAGGACAGCTTGAAACCGGTGCCGGCGCTGGAAGGTTGGCTGAGCCAGGACGCGGCGCGGCAGCTCGTTGCCATGGCCGGACTGGATTTCGGAACGCTGATCGAATCGGCGCAGGCGCCCACATTCCGACCGATCGCCACCGGGCTCAACGTATCCGCCAGTGGACGGAATCGGATCCGGCGGACGGTGGGATACAACGTCGTTGGCAAGCTCGCCGGGGTTGACTCGACCGCGGCCGCCTTGATATACCTCGCCCATTACGACGGCGAAGGGTACGGGCGGGCGATCGACTCCGATTCGATCTATAACGGGTGCTACCGAAACGCCTCCGGCACTGGCCTGCTGATCGGCCTGGCGCACGCCTTCGCCAGACTCCCGGAGCCGACCCGGCGCTCGATCCTCTTCCTGGCGGTGACCGCTCACCATCCCGACCGGCTCGGCTCCCGTCACTACGTGCGGCGTCCGGTTGTCTCATTGGCCGCCACAGCGGCGGCCATCAACATCGACGGGGCGAGCCTCTGGGGGCGCACCACCGACGTGGTCGTGCTGGGAACCGAGAGCTCGGACCTGGACGTGGCCGTGGCGCGAGTCGCAGCAGAAGAAGGTCTGCGCCGAGTGGGCGACCCGCTTCCCGAGCTCGGTCGCCTGTACCGCTCCGATCATCTCCCATTCATGCGGGCCGGGATCCCGGTGGCCTACGTGCAGCACGGCGTCGATTTCATCGGCCGCATGCCCGGCTGGGGTCGCCGGATGCTCCGGGATTACGGCCGCCACGTCGTTCGCAGCCCGGACGATGAGTGCACGGCGTCAACCGACTTCGGTGGCGCGGAAATCCAGGCGCGGCTGGCCTTCCGGCTCGGTCTGGAGGTGGCGAACCGCCGGGTGCGCCCCCGTTGGCACGCGGGCTCGGAATATCGTGCGGTGCAGGACTCGCTGTGGTCGGGTCAGGGCAGGGAGGCTGGGGAGTAGATCGGGCCGAGTGCGGGAGCGGGGGAACATTGAGCACGGAACATCCAGCACGGAACGTTGAAGGACTGCCGATCGGTTGAACGCTGGACATTGGACGTTGAACCCCGAGCCGTTCGTTCGATGTTCCGTGCTCGATGTTCCGTGCTCAGTGTTCCCCCTGTTCCCCCGGCTCTCATATCCTCGGCAGCGTCACCCCTTTCTGCCTCTGGTATTTCCCGTCCTTGTCCGCATAGCTGGTCTGGCACGGCTCGTCGGATTCGAAGAAGAGAACCTGCGAGATCCCCTCTTCGGCGTAGATCCGGGCTGGAAGCGGCGTGGTGTTCGAGATCTCCAGCGTCACGTGGCCCTCCCACTCGGGCTCGAAGGGCGTGACGTTGGTGATGATGCCGCAGCGGGCGTAAGTGGACTTTCCGACGCAAATTGTCATCACGTTGCGTGGGATACGGAAGTACTCCACCGAGGTGGCCAGGGCGAAGGAGTTGGGCGGGATGATGCAGATGTCGCCCTCCTGCTCCACGAACGAACGATCGTCGAAGTTCTTCGGGTCCACGATCGCGCTGTTCACGTTGGTGAAGACCCGGAAGTGGCGGGCGACCCGCATGTCGTAGCCGTACGAGCTGACGCCGTACGATATGACGCCCTGCCGGACCTGCTTCTCTTCGAACGGCTCGATCATGCCGTGTTCCAGGGCCATCTCGCGGATCCAGCGGTCGCTCTTGATGCTCATCGACGCTCCGGGACGAAGGGTCAGGAATACTGCGGGTGGGTGGCACGAATATAGCGGCGAAAAAAGGCGGATCAAGGCCGTTTTTCTATTGACACGCTACTCGACGATGTTATTATGCGGCGACTTCGTCGGCTAAACTCTGTTTGTGTGGGGCGATAGACGATGCTGCGGGAGTATGTCCCGGTTCTGATGATCTTCGCTGCCAGCCTCGGCGTGGCTGTCATCATGGTCGTGGGCTCGCAAATCCTGAGCAATCGTCGACCCACGCCGGTAAAGAGCGAGCCCTACGAGTCGGGGATGCCCCCGATCGGCGATACGCGGGAGCGCTTCGCCGTGAAGTACTACGTGGTGGCGATGCTTTTCCTGCTGTTCGACGTTGAAGTCGTCATCCTGTTTACGTGGGGCATCGTCTTCAAGTCGCTGGGCTTGTTCGGCTACGTGACCATTCTGATTTTTCTCTTGCTTCTCGTGGTCGGACTGCTCTACGAGTGGAGAAAAGGCGCTCTCGAGTGGGAACGCTGAGGGCTAGAATTCCACGGAAATGACAGCCAGATCGACAAGATCTGAAGGATAAAATCATATGGCGAAGGGCGATCAGGACCCGGGTGGTGCGGGCACCACCCGGGTCGAGACCGAGATCCCGAGGAACTGGATCATCGCGCGCCTCGACGACCTGGTGAATTGGGCGCGCCGTGGCAGCCTGTGGCCGATGCCGTTCGGCACGGCCTGTTGCGCCATCGAGATGATGGCGACGGCCGCGTCGAAATACGACATGGCACGTTACGGCATGGAGCGGATGGGGTATACGCCGCGCCAGGCCGACGTGATGCTGGTCGCCGGGCGCGTCGCGTACAAGATGGCCCCGGTGATGCGCCGCATCTGGGACCAGATGCCGCAGCCGAAGTGGTGTCTCAGCATGGGGGCGTGCGCCTCGACGGGCGGCGTGTTCGACACCTATACGATGGTCCAGGGAATCGACACGATCGTGCCCGTGGACGTCTACGTGCCCGGGTGCCCTCCGCGACCGGAACAGCTCCTCTACGGCCTTCTCATGATTCAGGAGAAGATCAGGGGCGAGTCGTTCAAGGATCCGCGGCCGCGTGCGGAGGGCCCGGAGGACGTCGCCAAGCCGCAACTGTCACCCGAAGACGTGGAGCTCGTGGCCTCGCCGTTCGGGAACTCGACGTTCCAGAACCGGGTCAGCGGCCTGGAGAGCTCGTCTCCCATCCTACGCCCAGGCGACCGCAAAGAGTGAACCGCCTGACGGGTGCCCGCCATCCCTCAGGCCCTCGAGCCCGATCGATCGCTCCCCTCGGATCGGCGATCGATCGGTGCGACCGTGAACGATAGGAAGTGGGAGTATGTCGTCGACCACGACCTCCGACAATATCGATAAAGGTGCAGGCCCGGTCGCGCCGGGAGAGCGTCAGGACGTCGCCCAGCTGAAGACGAAGTTCGGCCCGGCGATCCGCTCGATCGAGCTCGATGCGGCGGATGAGCCCGTGGTCTACATCGCGCCCGATCGCAACACCGAGATCCTCCAGTACCTCCGTGACGAGCAGGGGTACGACATGCTGCGCGACGTCACGGGGCTCGATTGGGGAGGCGGCCGGCCGATCCAGGTCGTCTACGAGCTCTGGGCGTCGGAGCGCCGACTGCCGCTTCGGGTCAAGGCGGAGGTGCCGCCGAGCAATCCGAGGCTGCAGACCGCGTTCGGCATCTGGCATGCCGCGAATTGGCTCGAGCGGGAAGCCTACGACATGTTCGGGGTGAAGTTCGACGGTCACCCCGACCTCCGGCGCATCCTGATGCCGGAGAACTACGAGGAGGGCTACCCGCTGCGGAAGGACTTCCCGCTGCGCGGCCGCTTCACCCGCGCCGAGCAGACGCGGCGCGCCCTGGCCCGCGATCTGGAGGACATCTACAGCCTCGAGGAGCTGGCGGTCGCCAGCCGCGAGACGCGTACGGCGCCGCGGGGGCTGGGGGTCACGGCCGAAATCCCGACCGACGTGCCGGATCTCGAGGCCAAGCACATGATCCTGAACATCGGGCCACAGCACCCAGCGACCCACGGGGTGTTGCGACTCGTGGTGGAGCTGGACGGCGAGACGATCGTCAAGTGCACGCCGCACATCGGGTACCTGCACACCGGGTTCGAGAAGCTGAGCGAGTACCGTACCTGGAACCAGGTCATCCCGCTCACCGACCGGATGGATTACCTGGCCCCGATGATCTACAACATCGGCTACGCCCTCGGCGTGGAGAAGCTGCTCGGCCTGGAGGTCACGCCTCGCTGCAAGGTGATCCGGGTCATCTGCATGGAGCTGAATCGGATCTTCTCGCACCTGATCTGGATCGGGACCACCGCCATCGACATCGGCGCCTTCACCCCCTTCCTCTACACGTTCGAGGAGCGGGAGCGGATCTACAACCTGCACGAGGCCTACACCGGCGCCCGCATGACGACCAGCGTCAGCCGAATCGGCGGCATGATGGCCGATGTGCCGCCCGGCTGGCTCGACGCGGTTCGGTACTTCATCGAGACGTTCCCCAACACGCTGGACGAAGTGGAACGGCTGCTGAGCCAGAACGCGATCTGGATCGGCCGCACGCAGGGC
The DNA here is from genome assembly GCA_011774835.1 of Candidatus Kutchimonas denitrificans. Taxonomy (GTDB): domain Bacteria; phylum Gemmatimonadota; class Gemmatimonadetes; order Palauibacterales; family KS3-K002; genus Kutchimonas; species Kutchimonas denitrificans. The sequence continues at coordinate 32,256 of JAACAK010000067.1, forward strand.
GTCGGCGTGATGGGCGCGGCCGAGGCCACCAACGCCGGACTCTGCGGGCCCAACCTGCGGGCCTCCGGCGTGCCCTACGACGTTCGTAAAGACAACCCGTACCTCGAGTACGAGACGTACGACTTCGATGTGCCGATCGGCGAGTACGGCGACGTCTACGACCGCTACCTGGTCCGCATGGAGGAGATGCGGCAGTCGGTCCGGATCATCGAGCAGGCGCTCGACAGGGTGCCGGACGGGCCGATCAACGTGAAGGATGACCGGGTCATTCTGCCGCCCAAATCGAGGGTGATGAACTCGATCGACGGCATGATCGCTCACTTCAAGCTGGTGATGGAGGGGCTCAAGGTGCCGGCCGGCGAGACCTGGTACTCGGTCGAGAGCTCGAAGGGCGAGCTCGGGTTCTATCTGGTCTCGGACGGCGGACCGAAGCCGGTCCGCTGCCGTTACCGCGGACCCTCTTTCATGAACATGTCCAACCTGCCGGCTCTGGTGAAAGGCGAGCTGGTCGCCGACATCATCGCCGTGAACGCGAGCATCGACATCGTGCTCGGGGAGATCGATCGATGAGCGACGGGTTGCATCCAGCCGTCGTCAGCGCGCAGCCGTCGCAGCGCGATGAGAAGAATCCCGACGCCCCCCTCTTCGAGGGCGAGTATCAGGATCGACTGGAGAAGATCCTGAGCCGTTATCCCTTCAAACGAGCCGCCCTGCTGCCCGTGCTGAACATGGCGCAGCAGGTGAGGGGCTGGATTTCGCCGGATACGATCAAGCGGGTGGCCGAGATCCTCGAGCTTTCGCCGGCCTACGTGAGATCGGTGGCGTCGTTCTATACCATGTTCCAGCTGCGGCCGGCTGGCAAATACCTGATCCAGGTGTGCACAGGGATCGGCTGCGACCTCTGCGGCGCCGAGGACGTCGTCGAGGGCCTGCTGAAAGCGACGGGAACGCGGATCGGCGAGACGTCGGCGGACGGCAAGTACACGGTGGTGGAGGTCGAGTGCCTCGCCGGCTGCGGCTTCCCGACCATGGTTCAGATCAACGACAGGATGTACGAGAACGTGAAGGCCGAGGACGTTGAGGGCCTGCTGAAGGAACTGGACTGAGCGATGGCCTACCCTCACGCGCATCCGCGCGAGGTCCGGCTCCTATCGAAGTACTTCGGTGACGAGGACGCGATCGGCATCGAAGGGTGGGCCGAGCGCGGTGGCTACGTGGCGCTCGAGAAGGCTCTCGAGATGGGGCCCGACGAGGTCACCGAGGTGGTCAAGGAGTCCGGGCTGCGTGGCCGGGGCGGGGCGGGGTTCCCCGCCGGCCTGAAGTGGAGCTTCATGCCCAAGGACGGCAAGCGTCCGAACTACCTCGCCTGCAACGCCGACGAGAGCGAGCCCGGCACCTTCAAGGATCGGGAGATCATGCGCTGGACGCCGCACCAGATGATCGAAGGGATCATCATCTGCAGCTACGCCATCCGGGCGCAGCACGCCTACATCTATATCCGCGGCGAGATGGTCGACGTGGTGCGCGTGGTCAACGACGCGGTCGTCGAGGCCTATCGCAAGGGCTATCTGGGCGAGAACATCCTGGGCTCGGGCTACGACCTGGAGCTCACCGTCCACCTCGGCGCGGGCGCCTATATCGCCGGCGAGGAGACAGGTCTCCTGAGCTCGCTGGAGGGACGTCGCGCCGAGCCCAAAGTCAAGCCGCCGTTCCCGGCGCAGCGGGGCGCGTTCGGGATGCCGACCACGGTGAACAACGTGGAGACGCTGGCGGCGGTGCCGCACATCGTGGAGAACGGCGCCGATTGGTACCGCCAGTGGGGCACCGAGAAGAGCCCCGGCACGAAGCTCTTTTCGTGCTGCGGTCACCTGCAGCGTCCCGGCAACTACGAGGTTTCCCTCGACTTCAATCTGAAGGAGCTGGTCTACGATCTGTGTGGCGGGCCACCGGAAGGGCGGCAGCTGCGGGCGGTCATCCCCGGCGGCTCCTCGGTGCCCCTGATGACGGTCGACGAGATCGACTGCGACGTGAGCTACGAGGGGATCGAGGCGGCCGGCTCGCTGCAGGGCTCGGGCGGGCTCATCGCGATCGATGACTCCGCCTGCTTGCTGCGATCGATCCGCAAGATGGTCGATTTCTACGCCCACGAGTCGTGCGGCCAGTGCACGAACTGTCGCGAGGGGACCGTCTGGCTGGCGAACATCCTGCGGCGCATCGAGCGGGGCGATGGCCGGGAGGAGGACCTGCCGCTACTGCTCGACGTCGGCGCCAACATGGCGGGGCGGACCATCTGCCCGCTGTCGGACAGCGCGGCGGTCCCGGTGGTCAGCGGCATCCAGAAGTTCGAGGAGGAGTTCGTGGCACATATCAAGGACGGAACGTGCACGGCGGTGCGCTGAGGCGGCCGCCGCATGACCGGGAAGATTGTCGCGCATGAACGATGAGAAGAAACTGCTGAACGTCACGATAGACGGGGTCGAGCTCGAGGTCCCGGCGGGGACGACGATCCTCGCCGCGGCCGAACGGGTCGGTGCCGTGATCCCGCGCTACTGCTATCACCCGGGGCTCAGCGCGCCGGCGGTCTGCCGTATGTGTCTGGTCGAGGTCGAGGGCGCGCCCAAGCCGCTGGCCTCCTGCGTCCAGCCGGTACAGGACGACATGGTCGTGCACACCAACACGGCGCAGGCGCGCAAGGCGCGACGCGCCGCGGTGGAGTTCCTGCTGATGAACCACCCGCTCGACTGCCCGATCTGTGACGCGGCCGGCCAGTGCGAGCTGCAGGACTACGCGTTCGAGACGGGGCAGCTGAAGACGCGCTACGTCGAGCCGAAGCTGGTGATGGGGCGCGACAAGGTCACGCCGGAGATCGTCTACTTCGCCGATCGCTGCATCCTCTGCACGCGCTGTGTCCGCTTCATGGACGAGATCGCCAAGGATCCGGTCCTGGTGGTGATCAACCGCGGGCAGCGGGGCTACATCGACACGATGACGGGCGAGCTGTTCGAGAACCCGTTCTCGATCAATATCGTCGACGTGTGCCCGGTGGGCGCGCTGGTGAACGAGGACTTCCTGTTCAAGGCGCGGGCCTGGGACCTGGACCAGACGGCGAGCATCTGCCCGGGCTGCTCGCAGGGGTGCAACGTGTCGCTGGGGACCAAGGAGGAACGGATCGTCCGGGCCAAGCCGCGGTTCAACCCGGAGGTCAACTCGTACTGGATGTGCGATCACGGGCGCAAGACGGTGATCAACTGGGGCGCCGGCGCGCGGATCGAGGTGCCCATGGCCCGCGACGGCGACGAGCTGAAGCCGGTCGATTGGCCGCAGGCGCTGGACGCGCTGAGCGAGGCGATCGGGAATGAGCCGGGGAGGGCCCGGGCGATCGTGAGCGCCGGGGCTTCGAACGAGAGCCTGTTCACGCTGCGGCGTCTGATGGAGGAGCTCGGGTCGGACGGCGGTGTCTTCCGAGTCCCCACTGGCCCGGAGGCGGAGCTGCCCGGCTTCCCGAAGCTGAAGTTGCGCCGCGATCGGGTGCCCAACGCGAAGGGCGCCGAGCTCCTCGGCTTTCAGCGCTCGGACGCGGTCTTCGATTCGGCCCAGGGGCACCGGGGAGCTCTGTTCGTACTGGAGGACACGCTCGAGGGCGCGCCGGATGGATTCGGCACGAACGCGGAGCTCTTCGTCTACATCGGGACCCGCTTGAACCCGGCTGCCCGTTCGGCGGACATTGTCTTGCCGTCCACGACCTTCGCGGAGATGGCGGGCACCTTCACCAACTTCGAGGGGCGCGTCCAGCGCTTCGAGCAGGCGCTTCGAGGGCCGGGTCTGGCCCGACCCTGGTGGCTCACCGGGTCGGCGCTCCTCGAGCGTCTGGGGGCCGGCGGCCGCTACCGGACGGCGGCCGAGGTGTTCGCTGCTCTGGCGTCGGAGGTGAGCGAGTACGAGGGCCTGAATTACGAGGTGCTGGGTCTGAAGGGCGCCGGCGCGCCGGGATCGAGCGCCGCCGCCACCGCGGGCTGAGAAACGAGGCGATAGAATGGGCCCACTCTCTACCAAAGCGTTCTTGATCATCGGCGCGGCGAAGATGCTGATGATCTTCGTCGGCTGGCTGACCGCGGTGGCGGGCGTGACGCTGGCCGAGCGGAAGATCGCCGCCTGGATACAGGACCGGAGCGGACCGAACCGGGTCGGCCCGTGGGGCCTGTTCCAGCCGATCGCCGACGGGCTCAAGAACTTCCTGAAGGAAGAGGTCCGCCCGGCCGGCTCGTCGCGCTGGGTCTTCTACCTGGCGCCGGTCATCTCGATGTTCCCGGCCATGGTCGTGTTCGCCGTGATCCCCATCGCCGCGCCGCTGCCGACCCGCTGGGGGACCGTGAACATGATCGTGGCCGATCTGCCCATCGGGATCCTCTACATACTGGCCATCGCGTCGCTGGGCGTTTACGGCCTGGTGCTCGGCGGCTGGTCGTCCAACAGCAAGTACTCGTTCCTGGGCGGCGTGCGGGCTTCGGCCCAGATGATCAGCTACGAGGTCGCCCTGGGCCTGAGCCTGGTGCCGATCCTGATGGTCGCGGGCAACGTCACGCTGCCGCAGCTGGTGAGCCAGCAGCAGGACGCGCTCTGGTACATCCTGCCGCTCATGGTGGGGTACCTGTTCCTGACCGCGTCGTACTTCGCCGAGACGAACCGGCTGCCGTTCGACATGCCGGAGGCGGAGTCCGAGCTGGTCGCCGGCTTCCACACCGAGTACTCGGCGATGAAGTTCGCCATGTTCATGCTGGCCGAGTACGCCAACATGGTCACCGCTGCGGCGCTCATGGCCACGCTGTTCTTCGGCGGCTGGGACATCCCGTTCTGGTCGGGCGACAACATGACCCTGGCGGCCGACGGCTCGGTCGCCGGCGCGGCGCCGGCCTGGTGGAAGACGACCCTGACCGGCCTCTGCTTCGCCGCGAAGACCGGGTTCTTCATCCTGGTCTTCATCTGGGTGCGCTGGACCGTTCCGCGCTTCCGTTACGACCAGGTCATGTCGCTGGGCTGGAAAGTTCTGATCCCGATGGAGGTCGTGTACGTCGCGCTGCTGGGCGGGGCGATGCTGTATCTCGATTACCTGGGGATCCCATTCGGCACCCGGTACGCCCTCTATCTGACGGCGCTCAACGTGGTCCTGATGCTGGTCATCGTGTTCGTGGTGGACCGGAATCGTATCATCCTGGGTGCCGGCTGGAGACAGACGAGACCGCAACGAGTGAAATCGGAGTGGATAGAATATGCCGATAGGCGTCAAGACAGTCGATAGACCGGAAGTCGAATCTTCGTACCTGCGGGCCACGCTCAAGGGGATGGCTCTGACCTTCAAACACCTGGTCCGGCCGGTGACCGCCTCCCAGCAGTATCCCGAGGAGAAATACGAGGTCTCCCCCCGTTGGCGCGGAACCCATCGGATGGCGGTCCACGTGGACGGGCGCGCGAAGTGCGTCGCCTGCGGCCTCTGCCCGACGGTCTGCCCGGCGAACTGCATCAAGCTGATCCCGGCCGAGGACGAGAACGGCGAGCGGTACGCGGCGGTCTACGAGATCGACGAGTTCCGCTGCATCTTCTGCGGCTACTGCCAGGAGGTGTGCCCGGTCGAGGCGATACACGTCGGAGTTCACTACGAGAACGCCGAATACAGCCGCGAGCGGTTCGTCTACGACCTCGAGCGGCTTTGTGCCCAGAAGCACCCCTTCACCCAACTCTGGGATCCGGAGGACCCGGCTTCCGAATAGCGAGCGTGAGCCCTAGGGAGACCGCAGAGACAGAGGGGAAATGGACTTTACTCAGCTGATCTTTTATGTGGCCGCCGGCCTGGCCGTGGTCAGCAGCCTTCTGATGATCACGCGCAAGAATCCGGTCTTCAGCGCCATGTTCCTGATCGTCGCACTCTTCTCGATCGCCACGATCTTCGTGCTGCTGGGAGCCCACTTCCTGGCCGCGCTGCAGGTGATCGTCTACGCCGGCGCGATCATGGTGCTGTTCCTGTTCGTCATCATGCTGCTCAACCTGGGTCATGATTTCGAGCCCGACATACGCGGGCGTCTGGGATGGGCGTTCATGGGCGGTCTCGGCCTGGTCCTGTTCGCCGAGATCCTGACCGCGGTGCAGGGCGCCCCCGGGGATGCGGGGGGTGACGTGTTGACGCCCTGGTTCGAGGCCAAGGGCGTGGTCGCCGGCGTGGCGGAGCCGCTGTTCCGCGACTACGCGGTGGCGGTCGAGATCACCGGCGTGCTCCTGTTGGTGGCGATGGTCGGTGCCGTGGTCATCGCCAGGAGGGAGGCCTGACGACATGGTCACCGAAGCCCTGATCCTCAGCGGCCTGTTGTTCACGATCGGTGCGGCCGGCGTGCTGATCCGCCGCAACGCGATCGTCATGTTCATGTGCATCGAGCTCATGCTCAACGCCGTGAACCTCTCGTTCATCGCCATCTCCCGACAGGTGGGAGTTTCGGCGCAGCTGTTCGTGATCTTCGTCATGACCGTGGCGGCGGCCGAAGCGGCGGTCGGGCTGGCCATCATCATCTCGATCTTCCGTCATTACAGCTCGGTTGACGTCAGGAACTTCAGGTTACTGAGATGGTAGGCCCTCCGGTCGTCCCCGCACTGGTCGCGCTGGCGCAGGAGGCCGCGCAAAGCGCCGAAGCGGCACACCAGGCCGCCTACGTTCCGTTCCTTCCATCGTGGATGATCCTCCTTCCGTTCCTGGGGTTCTTGTTCAACGGGGCGGTGGGGTTCTTCGCACCGCAGCAGCGGAAGCTGGTGAGCGTCGTCGGACCCGGCGTGCTCGGTCTCGCGGCGCTGATCGCTGTGGTCAACCTGGTGATGCTGGCCGGCGTCCACGACGCCGAGGCCGTCATCCGGTCGTATTTCGTCTGGATCGACATCGGACAGCTGCGGATCGACGCGGCGCTCCAGCTCGATCAGCTGTCCATACTGATGGCGGTCGTGGTGACGGTCGTCAGCTTCATCATCCACGTCTACAGCATCGGCTACATGGGGGCGGATCCGGGCTACGCCCGCTACTTCTCCTATCTGAACCTGTTCGTGTTCTTCATGCTGGTGCTGGTGCTGGCGGCGAACTTCCCGATCATGTTCATCGGCTGGGAGGGTGTGGGGCTGTGCTCGTACCTGCTGATCGGGTTCTGGTTCACGCAGGGTGAGAAGGCGGAGGCGGGACAGAAGGCGTTCGTCGTCAACCGGATCGGCGACTTCGGGTTCCTGATGGCGATGTTCGCCCTTTATGCCTATCTGGGGACGCTCGATTTCCACACGGTCTTCGAGATGGCTCCCCGGGCGTTCGAGTACGGCGGCGCCGCGGTCACCCTGATCACGCTCTTCCTCTTCCTCGGCTGTACGGGCAAGTCGGCTCAGATCCCGCTCTACGTCTGGTTGCCCGACGCGATGGACGGCCCGACGCCCGTGTCGGCGCTCATCCACGCCGCCACCATGGTCACGGCGGGCGTCTATCTGGTCGCCCGCTCCGGCGTCCTGTTCGCGCTGGCACCGATCAGCATGAACGTGGTGGCCGTGATCGGGGCGGTTACGGCGCTGTTCGCCGGGACGATCGCGGTGATGCAATTCGACATCAAGCGGGTGATCGCCTACAGCACGATCTCTCAACTGGGCTACATGTTCCTGGCGGTGGGGGTCGGGGCGTTCACGGCCGGGATCTTCCACCTGGGGACCCACGCCTTCTTCAAGGCCCTGTTGTTCATGGCGTCCGGGGCGGTGATCCACGCGATGCATCACGCCCTGGAGCACGCAGGGGAGCCAGCGGGCGAGGACATGACGCAGGACATGCGGAACATGGGCGGCCTGCGCTCGCACCTGCCGACCACGTTCAAGACCGCCTGGGTGGCGGCGCTGGCGCTGGCCGGCGTCTTTCCGTTCGCCGGCTTCTTCTCCAAAGACGAGATCATATGGTCGGCCGGGGCGGCGGGTCAGACGGTGTTGTGGGCGATCGGGATCGCCACCGCGCTGCTGACGGCGGGCTACATCACCCGCTGGTTGGTCATGGTCTTCCACGGCGAGAACCGCATGGGCAGGGAGGTGCGGGGCTACCTCCACGAGGCGCCGCTGGTCATGACCGGGGCGCTGGTCGTGCTGGCGATCGGCTCGGTCGTGACCGGCTGGGTCAACATCCCGGAAGCGCTGCCGCTCTTGCCCGAGTTCACCTGGCTGCACGGGTTCCTGCACCCGAGCTTCGAGGCGGCCGAGCACATCCTGGTCGAGCACCTGGGCGAGCCGGCTCACGCCGCGCCGGTGGGCGGCGGCGAAGGGGTGTGGGCGATCATCTCGACCGTGGCGGCGCTGGCGGTCATCGTGATCGTTTTCAACGCGCTGCGCGCCAAGAAGTACCGGCCGGCGGCGGAGGCGGTGGAGCCCAGCGGACCCGCCGGGCTGCTCTATCACAAGTACTACGTGGACGAGGTCTACGAGACGCTGATTCTGCGCCCCTTCCGTGGGATCTGTCGCTTCAGCTGGCGTGTGATCGATCAGGTCGTGATCGACGGGGTGGCGGTCAACGGTACGGCGTATGCGACGAGGTTCTTCGGCTGGATCGTCAGTCGGCTCCAGACGGGTCAGGTGGGGACGTACGCGCTGATCGTGGTTCTGGGGGTACTGGTGTTCCTCGGATTCGTGACACTGTAGGGACTGGTTCGGGAAGATGTCCTTTCTAAATGACCTGTACAGCGGGCCCTGGATCGTAACGTTCCTGGTCTTCTTCCCCGGGATCGCCGGCCTCGCCTGCCTGTTCATCCCCCGCGGGTGGCTGAAGCGGTTCGCTTTTAGCGCGGGGTTGATCGAGTTCCTGGTCTCGCTGCCGATGTTCTGGACGTTCGGGATCGGCCGGATCGAATACCAGAACTACGTCTCGATCCCCTGGATTCCCGATTGGGGCATCTCCTACGCCATCGGGGTCGATGGGATCTCCATTCTGCTGTTCCTGCTGACGACGTTCCTGCTGCCGATCTCGGTGCTGGTCTCGTGGGAACAGATCGACAAGCGCGAGCGGGCCTACTACGCGATGCTGTTGGTTCTGGTCACCGGGATCCTCGGCGTCTTCGTCGCGCTCGACCTGTTCCTCTTCTACGTGTTCTGGGAGGTCATGCTGGTCCCGATGTACTTCCTGATCGGGGTCTGGGGGCACGAGCGGCGGATCTACGCCGCGGTGAAGTTCTTCCTGTTCACGGCCTTCGGGTCGCTGCTCATGCTGGTCGCGATCCTGGTCCTGTTCTGGCTGCACCTCGATCAGTTCGGGGTGGCCAGCATGGCCTACCCCGCGATGTTGCGGCTCGACATACCGGGCGGCCTCGAGTTCTGGTTGTTCGTGGCCTTCGCGTTGGCGTTCGCGATCAAGGTGCCGATGTTCCCGTTCCACACCTGGCTGCCCGACGCGCACGTCGAGGCGCCGACGGCCGGCTCGGTCATCCTGGCGGCGGTCCTGCTGAAGATGGGCGTCTACGGGTTCCTGCGGTTCGCGATCCCGCTGTTTCCCAACGCGGCGCTCGACCCACGGGTCGTGATGACGATGCTGGTTCTGGGCTTGATCGGAATCACATACGCGGCGTGGGTGGCGGCCATGCAGCCTAACTTGAAAAAGTTGATCGCGTACACCTCGGTCGCCCACCTCGGTTTCGTGATGGTGGGCACCTTCGCGTTCACCGGGACGTCGGTCGCCGGCGGCGTGCTCCAGATGGTGAACCACGGCGTCTCGACCGGTGCCCTGTTCATCCTGGCCGGCTTCCTCTACCAGCGGCGGCACACTTACGAGATCGCGCAGTACGGAGGGCTGGCGAAGGTGATCCCGGTCTTCTGTTTCGCGCTGGTCCTGACGGCGCTGGCGTCCATCGGGTTGCCTGGGCTGAACGGATTCGTCGGCGAGTTCCTGATCCTGGTTGGCAGCTTCCTCAGATACCCGTGGGTCACCCTGGTGGCGGCGACGGGAGTGATCTTCGCCGCCTATTACATGTTGCCGATGATCCGGCGCGTCGTTTGGAACGATCTAACGGTCGAAGAGAACCGCAGTCTGATCGACCTGTCACGGCTCGAGCTGGCGATCATCGTGCCGCTCCTGCTCATGATGGTGCTGATGGGGGTCTACCCGAAGCCGTTCATCGACCGGGTCGCGGCGTCGGCCAACTGGTTGAGCGAGCGTGTCGAGTTGACGATTCAGGCTGACACCGCCGATGACGCGCTCGCCGCCGCGGAGGTGCTGGAGAGGTCACCGCGAACCCCATGAATACCGCGATGCACTTAGAGTTCACGAGTCAACTCGATTACCTGTGGGCGCTGATGCCGGAAGCGGTTCTGGCGACCGGGGCGCTCATCCTGCTGCTGTATGACGGCTTCTTCGGCGGCGATTCGTCGGACAACCGGGCGGTGGGCTGGGGGAGCATGGTGATCATAGCGCTGGCCGCCGTGGCCAACGTGTGGCTGATGGGTGTGGAGGAAGTCGGCGACACCGGGATGGTCGCGCTCGATGGGTTCCGGACGTTCACGAACTTCATCTTCCTCGCCGCGGGGGCGCTGATCGTCCTGATCAGCTTCGACTACAACCGGCGCGAGGATATCAAGGACGCCGAGTACTACGCTCTGCTGCTCTTCGCCCTGGTCGGCATGATGATCCTGGCAGGAAGCCGTGACCTGATCCTGATCTTCCTCGGGTTCGAGCTGATGTCGCTGGCCGTGTATGTGCTGGTGGGGTTCAACCGCAAAGATCCGAGGTCGTCGGAGGCATCGCTGAAGTACTTCCTGCTGGGCGCCTTCGCCAGCGCCTTCCTGCTCTACGGCATGGCGCTGCTGGTGGGCAGCGCCGGCACGACGAACATCGGGCTCATGGGGGTCATGCTGAACGCGGAGTCGGCGGAGTTGCTGACGGTGATGGCGTTAGCGCTGCTGGCGATCGGCTTCGGGTTCAAGGTCTCGGCCGTCCCGTTCCACGTCTGGACCCCGGACGCCTACGAGGGCGCACCGACGCCGGTGACGGCCTTCCTGGGCGCCGCCATCAAGGGCGCCGCGTTCGCCGCGTTCATACGCATCTTCGTCCTCGGACTGGGTGACTTCCATGCCCAGTGGGAAGCGATCATCTGGTGGTTCGCGGCCTTGACGATGATCGTTCCGAACCTGATCGCGCTGGTCCAGAACAACATCAAGCGCCTGCTCGCCTACAGCTCGATCGCCCACGCGGGTTATCTGCTGGTCGCGCTGATCGCCGCCAACACTTCGGGGATGGCGTCGTTCCTGTTCTATCTCATCGCATACACGGCGATGATCGTGGGCGCCTTCGCGATCGTGCTGGTGTTGGCGGGGAGGGGCGACCGTTATCAGCAGCTGTCCGACTACGACGGGCTCGGCTGGAGCCGGCCATGGGCCGCGGCGCTGCTGGCTCTGTTCCTCGTTTCGCTTGCCGGGTTGCCGCCGACGGCGGGGTTCGTGGGCAAGTTCTACATCTTGAGAGCGGCCGTCGAGGCCGGCTACCTGAATCTGGCGATCCTGCTGGTGCTGACCACACTCGTATCGTACTGGTACTATCTGCGAGTGATCGTCAACATGTACATGAAGCCGTCGGCAGAGGCGCGTGAAGGCGTGGCCTGGGCGGCCTCGCTCCGGACCGTGCTCGCCGTTTGCGCGATCATCACCGTTCTGATGGGGATTTTCCCGTCCTGGCCACTGCTCAAGGCACGGCAAAGCGTGGCCGGACTGCGGCAGGCCACCGAGCAGGTCGTCGAGACCGACCCTCTGACGCGACGGTAGCGAACTTTCCGAACAGGAGGACGTGAGCGTCCCGCATGGGCGGAGGGTGAATTATGTCGAGCGTCGGGCACCACATATTTCGCGAGTACGACGTCAGGGGCGTCGTTGACGAGGATCTGACAGCGGAGCTGGCGGAGCGGCTGGGGCGGGCCTACGGCAGCGAGGTCCGCGATATGCTGGGGACCGGAGCTCCGCACGTTGCCCTCGGCTACGATAACCGACTCAGTTCGGAGGACCTGGCGGAGGCGTTCGCGTCCGGCCTGAGCGCCAGCGGCGCCCGGGTGTCCGCCGTGGGTTGCGTGCCGACGCCCGCCCTCTACTTCGCCGTTCACCATCTGGGGTGCGAGGCGGGGATCCAGGTCACCGGCTCGCACAACCCGCCCGAGTATAACGGTTTCAAGATGCTGACCTCCCGCGGGCCGTTCTACGGACCGGCGATACAGCGGCTCAGGGAGAGGATCGAAGGGGAGAACTTCGCGAGGGGCGAAGGGGGAGTCGAGACCGTCCCGATCCTGAGCCAGTACGTTGATGACGTGGCCGGCCGCTTCGAGCTGGCCCGGCCGGTAGACGTGGTGATCGACTGCGGAAACGGCACCGGCAGCTTGGTCGCGACCCAACTGCTGGAGCGTATCGGGGCGAGGGTCGATGCCCTGTACTGCGACTCGGACGGTACGTTCCCCAACCACCATCCGGACCCCACGGTCGACGAGAACCTGGCGGACCTGATCGACCGTGTGCAGACATCTGAGGCCGCGCTGGGGATCGCGCTGGACGGGGACGCGGATCGGATCGGCGCCGTGGACGAGAGGGGCGCGATCGTACGAGGTGACTATCTGCTGTTGGTCTACGCGCTGGACGCGTTGAAGGGCGCGCCGGGCGCACAGGTCATCTTCGATGTGAAGTGCTCGCAAGTGCTCGCGGACAGCATAACGGAAGCGGGTGGGCGCCCGATCATGTGGAAGACCGGACACTCGTTGATCAAGGAGAAGATGCGCGAGAGCGGGGCTCGCATCGCCGGTGAGATGAGCGGGCACATGTTCTTCGCCGACGACTACTACGGCTACGATGACGCGCTGTACTCGGCCTGTCGACTGGTGGATATCGTCGCCCGCGCGGACGATGGCCTCTCCAGCCTGCTCAGCGAGATCCCGACCCTCGCTTCCACGCCCGAGATCCGCGTCGAATGCGATGAAGACCAGAAGTTCGAGATCGTTGCCCGAGCCGTCGAGTACTTCAAGCGCCGGTACGATGTCATCGACGTCGACGGCGCGCGAATCGAGATGGAAGGCGGCTGGGCCCTGATTCGGTCGAGCAACACGCAGCCGATCATCGTGCTCCGATTCGAGGCCGAGAACGAGGAGCGGCTGGCGGAGATCCGGCAGGAGGTCGCGGACTGGCTGGCCGACCAGGGTGTGGAAATCTGACGAGAAGCGCCGTGGCCCCCGGGGTTGCCAGAATACACACAACGGGACAGGGCCGCCTGTCCCGTTCCGGTTGCGACCGCGGCCGCGGTCCGGGTATCATAGCCCACGCTCCAGCCGTCATCGCGTTCAGGGAACGGCCCATCGAGGCACGCCTTCTGCATGGGATCAAATGGTCCCTTTGCGATAGGGAGCCGATGAGGATCAGGGCGCTGGCCAGCTGAACGGCGCGGGAGAGAGCTCGCGTCCGGGCCGTCGCGCCCGATCAACCATAGAGACAAGGGCGAAAGCGATATGAACATCCACGAGTACCAGGCGAAGGAGATCTTCAGGGAGCATGGCATCCCCGTGCCTCCCGGCGAAGTGGCGACGACGCCGGCCGAGGCCGAAGAGATCGCTTCGCGCTTCGGTGGCGGGGTGGTGGTGAAGGCGCAGGTCCACGCCGGAGGACGGGGCAAAGCCGGCGGTGTGAAACTGGCCTCGAACGCGAAGGACGCGCGAAAGGCGGCGGAGAAGATCCTCGGCATGGAGATCAAGGGCCTCACCGTTCGCAAGGTGCTGGTGAGTCCGGCGGAGGACATCGCGCACGAGGCCTATCTGGGCGCCATCGTTGACCGGGCCAACGGTGCCGTCGTTCTGATGGCCTCGCCCGAAGGGGGAATCGACATCGAGGAGGTCGCGGCCAAAACGCCCGAGCGGATTTTCAAGGAGGAGGTCGATGCCCGTTACGGTCTGCTCGAACACCAGGCATCGCGGCTCGCTTTCAAGCTGTACCCGAACGATGCATCTCGTGCGCGGCAGGCGGCGGACATCATCGACAAGCTCTACGCCTCGATGATCGACGCCGGCGCTTCGCTGATCGAGATCAATCCACTGATCACCACGGAATCCGGTGAACTGAAGGCGATCGACGCCAAGCTGAACGTCGATGACAACGAGCTCTTGCGCAAAGAGAAGATCGCCGAGCTGCGCGACGTCGAGAGCGAAGCTTCCGAGGAGGTGAAGGCGCGCTCTCAGGGTCTGACCTACATCAAGTTGGATGGTGACGTGGGCTGCTGCGTAAACGGAGCGGGGCTGGCGATGGCCACGATGGACCTGGTGAAGTACTACGGCGGCGAGCCCGCCAACTTCCTGGACATCGGAGGCTCCTCCAGCCCGGAGAAGGTAGTCACGGCGCTGGAGATCATCACCGCCGATCCGTCGGTCAAGTCGATCCTGTTCAACATCTTCGGAGGGATTACGCGCTGCGACGATGTCGCCAACGGGATCGTCGAGGCCACCGAACAGATCGAGTTGGGTGTTCCGATCACGATTCGCCTGACCGGCACCAACGAGGAGCAGGCGGTAGAGATTCTCGAGGATGCCGGCTTCAGCGCGATGACCGACATGGACGAGGCGGTGAAAAAGGCCGTCGAATTGGCGAAGAACTAGAAAGCGGACAGAGTTTCATGGCAATATTCGCGGATAGCAGCACCAGGGTGGTGGTCCAGGGGATCACCGGGCGCGACGGGTCGTTCCACACCCGCCAGATGATGGAATACGGCACGAAGATCGTCGCCGGCGTCACCCCCGGCAAAGGCGGCCAGAAGTTCGACGACGAGGTGCCGATCTTCAATACGGTGGAGGAGGCGGTCGAGGAAACGGGCGCCAACGCCAGCGTCATCTACGTGCCGGCGCGCTTCGCGGCGGAGGCGATCTGCGAGGCGGCGGATTCGGGCGTCGAGCTGGTGGTTTGCATCTCCGAGGGCATCCCGGTGCTCGACATGTTGCGTGCCACCCGTTACGTGCGGGACCACGGGTCTCGTCTCATCGGACCGAATTGTCCGGGGATGATCTCGCCGGGCGAGACCAAGCTGGGGATCATACCGGGGCAGATCGTGGAAAAGGGGCCGATCGGTGTAATCAGCCGCTCGGGAACCCTCACCTACGAGGTCGTCTGGGCCCTCACGCAGGCGGGACTGGGCCAATCGAGTTGCATCGGCATCGGTGGCGACCCCGTCATCGGGACCAGCTTCATCGACTGCCTCGAGGCGTTCGAGAACGACTCGAGCACCGGTGCCGTCGTGCTGATCGGAGAGATCGGGGGCACCGACGAGCAGAACGCTGCCAGCTACGTCAAGGAGCACATGTCGAAGCCCGTCGTCGGGTTCGTGGCCGGCCAGACCGCACCGCCAGGACGACGTATGGGACATGCAGGCGCGATCATCTCCGGTTCCGCCGGGACGGCGGAGGAGAAGATCGATACCTTTAGGGAAAACGGCGTCGAGGTGGCCGAGCGCCCGGCGGAGATGCCCAAGATCCTCTCGAAGGTGATGAATGGATAACCCGACGACTATCTCGAGGCTGCTGCCCGCTGAGCACCTCGTCATCGGGCTGAAAGCCAGAACGCTCGAAGAAGCCCTCGGGCAGCTCATCGAGCGGCTCGATGAGGCCGATCAGATCACCGACCGGGCGGCGCTCGATGCGCTCGTCGCGGACGAGATCGAGAGCGGCGAGGCGCCCAGCCTGGGAGACCGGGCCATACTGATGCACTTCCGAACCGACGCAGTCGACGAATTGGTCGTGGCGGTGGGAACCGCGAACAAGCCGTTCGCCTTCGCACCGGACGATTCACCCGAGGCCGATCTGCTGATCCTGATACTGACCCCCAGGACCGCCACCCGCCCTTACCTGAAGACCCTGGCGGCTCTCAGCGAGTTCCTCGCCGATCCAGCCATCCCGGATGCCCTGGTCTCCGCCGATTCGGTCGACGAGTTCCTCGATGTCGTCGCCAGCCGCGACCTGGTCATCCGGCCCGAGCTGACCGTTCGCGACCTCATGAGCCGCGATGTCCACGCGGTCTCCCCCGAGACCCTGCTTTCGGAGGCGCTTCGACTCATGGCCCGCCACCGCCGACGCGGCGTGCCCGTCGTCAGCGACAACGGCGAGGTGCTGGGGATGGTCACCGAACAGGAGCTGCTGCAGCATTTTCTCCCCCAGATTCTCGGGACGGCGCCTCGTGACGGCTCTCCGCCTCCGGTCAAGGACCTCGAGGTGCGCGACGTCATGCAGCGCAGCGTCATGTGCCTCCCGGAGGATCAGTTGATTTCGGATGTGCTCGGCACCATGCTCACCGAGCGGGTCTCGCAGTTTCCCGTGGTGAAGGAGGGGAAGCTGGTCGGGTTCCTGTCCCGGACGGACCTTATCCAGAAACTACTTGAGAAATCGATATAGAACCCGTTATGGAATATACACTTGCAATCATCAAGCCCGACGCCATCCAGGGGGGCAAGGCGGGCCTGATCCTCAATCGGTTGGAGGAGGAGGGGTTCCGAATTCGGGCCGCGCGCCTGACCCGACTGACCGAGCCGGAGGCGGGGGAGCTCTACGCGGTACATCGTGGGCGGCCGTTCTACGAGGCGTTGAAGCGGTTCATGACGTCGGGTCCGATCCTGGCTCTCGCCTTGGAACGCGAGGATGCGGTGGCGTACCTGCGGAAGGTGATCGGGGCGACGGACCCGGCGCAGGCGGAGCGGGGGACGATCCGAGCGCTGTACGCGGAGAACAAGGAGCGGAACGCGATCCATGCGTCGGATTCGGAAGAGAACGCGCGACGGGAGGTGAGCTTCTTCTTTTCGGTCCAGGAGCTGTTGTGGACGGTTGAGGAACGGGGCTGAACCGCCTCACCTGCCGCGTTGACAGGGCCGGCACCCGCCAATAGACTATGGGCGCCGTGCTAGTCATAGATATTCGGCGCCTCAGTGAGGCGCCTGTCAGAGTTGAAGGCGTGATTGCCGACGACCATCCCGGTTGGTCCGGGACGGACGTCGAGTTGGGCGGGAGCCTGAATGTCGAGGCGACGGCGGAAGGATCGCCGACCCGAGGGATCTGGGTTCGAGGCTCGCTGAAGGGTCGCCTGAAGACGGCCTGCCGTCGGTGTCTGGAGCCGCTGGAGCTCGATATCTCCGAATCGTTCCACATGCTCTTCGATCCGAAGACGGCGGAAGGCGAGGGGGACCTGGATCTGTATGGCTTCGACGCCGGTGCCGACGAGCTCGATCTGCGTCCGCATCTGATCGAGCGTTTCTTGTTGCTGGTTCCGGCGTTTCCGGAGTGTGCGGCGGGATGCGCGGGTTACTGTGCGCGCTGTGGTGCGGACTTGAGCGAGGAAGAGTGCCGTTGTGCGCCGGCGGAGTCGGATCCGCGCTGGGGTCCGCTGCGGGCGCTCAAAGCGGAAGGGGAGATCTGAGGCTTTCACCGGCGCGGGCCGGGGACACGGGTTAGGCGGATAGAGGTCAACATGGCCGTACCGAAGAAGCGATCATCCAAGGCACGAAAACGGAAGCGCCGCACGCACTACAAGGCCGAGCCGGCGGCTACCCAGTCTTGTCCGCAGTGCGGAGATCCCAAGCTGCCGCACCGGGTCTGCCCCACGTGCGGCTATTACCGCGACGCTGAAGTCATTCAAGTCGAGACTGAATTCTAGCCACCGCGGAACCGCGGGCCGCTGAGTCGTCTGTGGTCGTGGGTCGCCGGGGCCTTTCGCCGCCGAGGTCCACGGGCACAGAGGAGCGCGGCGGAGAAGCGTCGAGCCACCGACGTGCGCTGTTGGGCGCGTCACCCGGACCACGTCGCCGGGCTGGCGTGCTCGTATCGTTATTGCCGTTGCCTGTTGTCTATGCGAATAGCCCTCGATGTGATGGGAGGCGACAACGCTCCCGCCGCCCCGGTCCTCGGCGGTGTGGAGGCGCTCGATCAGCTGGAAGCGGAGTTCGAGTTGCTGCTGGTCGGCGACACGGAGGCGATCGAGCGGGAGCTCGACGGCAGGGACGTCGATCGGGATCGCCTCAGGATAATCGCGGCCAGCGAGACGATCGAGATGGACGAGGCGCCGGTGGAGGCGGTTCGCCGCAAGCGGGACAGCTCGATTTGTCGTGGAATCGAGCTGCAGGCCCGCGGCGAAGCTGACGCCTTCGTATCGGCGGGCTCGACCGGAGCGGTACTGGCGGCGTCGATGCTCTCGCTCGGAACCTTGCCGGGACTCGACCGGGCGGGGCTGGGAGCGCTGCTTCCGACCGCGGGACCGCATCCCACGCTGCTGATCGACGTGGGAGCGAACGCCGACTGCCGGTCGCAGGACCTGGAAAGGTTCGCCCACCTAGGCCACGTGTACGTCCAGGCGGTGGAGGGTCGACCGAACCCGCGTGTCGGGTTGCTGAACATGGGTGGGGAAGCGGGGAAGGGCGATCGCCTGAGCCAGGAGACGTATCGCCTGCTGGAACGGGGCCGTCTGAATTTTGCGGGTAACGTGGAGGGCCACGATATTCTGAGCGGGGATTACGATGTGGTGGTGTGCGGCGGTTTCGCCGGCAACATCGTATTGAAGTTCTACGAATCGGTGGCCGATCACCTGGCGCGCCGGGTCAGCCTGTCGGCCGCCGGGTCGGCGGCGCTGATCGATCTGACCCGGGTGTGCGACGTGCTCGACTATGCGGCGCAAGGGGGCGCACCGCTACTGGGAGTCGACGGTGTGACGATCGTCTGTCATGGCGATTCGCCACCTCGAGCGATCAGGAACGCGGTACGGGTCGCCGTCACAGCGGTGGAGAATGATATGGTGGAGCGACTGAAGCGAGAGTTCTCCGGTCTGGCCGAGGCGAAGGCGTAGCGTGCGCGGCGGCCTGATCGAGCTGGCGTCTACGGGTATGTGGGTGCCCGAGAAGGTGTTGACCAACGCGGACCTGGAGCGGATGGTCGATACCACGGACGAGTGGATCACCGAACGCACGGGCATCAAGGAACGCCGGATCGCCGGCGATGACATGACGGCGGTGGAGATGGGCTACCGCGCGGGCAAGGCGGCTGTCGCAGATGCCGGCCTGGAACCCGCGGACGTTGACGCGATCATCGTCTCGACGGCCACGCCGGACCGCCTCCTGCCCGCGACGGCGTGCGATATCCAGGCCCGGCTCGAGGCCCGCGACGCCGTCGCCTTCGATGTCTGGGGCGCCTGCAGCGGCTGGCTCTACGCCATCAACATCGGGTCCGGCCTCATCCTGAGCGAGCAGGCCGAAACGGTGCTGTGTGTCGCCACCGAGAAGATGAGCGCGATCGTGGACTGGACCGATCGCGCGACCTGTGTGCTGTTCGGCGATGCCGCCGGCGCCACGGTGCTGCGGCGCTCGGGTGGAAACGGTCACGGGATCCTCTCCACCTACATGCGCTCCGACGGGACGCTCGCCGAATTGCTGTACCGTAGCCCCCTGGACTCCGGGTCGGTTCCGGTCGACGTGGCGGAGCTGGCGGTCCGCGACGGGTACCTGCGGATGGCGGGTCGCGAGGTATTCAAGAATGCGGTCCGCTCGATGTGCGAGGCCGTCGACGCCGTGCTGGAGAAGGCGGGCGTGACGAAGGACGAGATCGATCTGCTGGTTCCGCACCAGGCGAACATCCGGATTATCGAGGCGACGGCCAGGTACGCCGGCCTGTCGATGGATCGGGTCTGGGTGAACGTGGACCGCTACGGCAATACCTCATCGGCCACCATCCCCGTGGCGCTGCACGAAGCGCGAGAGGCGGGCCGGATCGAGGAGGGGTCGCTCGTTCTCATGGTCACGTTCGGCGCCGGGCTCACCTGGGCCGGCATGCTGATTCGCTGGTAGCAGGCGGACGCAGATGGCGGATCGCGCCGCATTATTCCCCGGTCAGGGAAGCCAGCAGGTCGGGATGGGGGCAGAGCTGGCCGAGGCCTACCCGCCGGCCCGGGCCATGTTCGAGCGTGCCGATGAGGTCCTCGGCTTCGCCCTCTCGAAGCTCTGTTGGGAGGGGCCGGAGGATCGGCTGACGCAGACCGAGAACGCTCAGCCGGCCATCCTCGTTCACAGCCTGGCGGCGTGGAGCGTGGTATCCGACCGGCTGGCTGACATCGTACGGTTCGCCGCTGGCCACTCGCTGGGAGAGTTCTCGGCTTACGCCGCGGCCGGCTCGCTGGAGTTCGATGATGCGGTGCGCCTCGTGCGCCGCCGCGGCGAGCTCATGTCCGCGGCGCGAGAAGGGACGATGGCCGCGGTGCTGAAGCTCGAGGATGGAGCTGTCGAGGACGTGTGCCGACGCGTCCGCGATGAGGGGGGCGTGGTCGTGGCGGCGAACTTCAACGCGCCGGGTCAGGTGGTGATCTCGGGCGAGGTCGAGGCGGTCGAAAAGGCGCGAACGCTCGCCACGGAGGCCGGCGCGCGGGTGAAGCCGCTTCCGGTCAGCGGGGCCTTCCATTCGCCGCTGATGGCGGAAGCCGAGGCGGGACTGCGGGAAGCGCTGGAGAGCGTCGAGTTCCGCGACCCCCGTTTCCCCGTGGTGGCGAACGCCACGGCCGAACCGATAAGCGACGCGGATGCGGCCCGGGCGGCGCTGGTGCGCCAGCTGACCGCGCCGGTCCGCTGGACCGAGAGCGTTCGGCGAATCGCCGCGGAGGGCGTGACGCGCTACATGGAGTTCGGACCGGGCAAGGTGCTGACCGGTCTGCTGAAGCGCATCGACGGCTCGCTGGAAGGTGTCGGACTGGGCAAGCCGGGGGACATCGAAAGCTTCAACGAAGGCAAGGCGTGATGAAAGAGCTCGAGGGAGCCGTCGCCGTCATCACTGGAGGTTTCCGGGGTATCGGCCTGGCGACCGCGAAGCAGCTGGCGGATGCCGGTGCCGCCGTGGCGGTGCTGGACATGGACGAGTCCGGGAAAGAGTCGGCCGAGGCCGAGCTTCCCGGTGGCCGGGCGTATATCTGCAACGTCACCGAGCTGGAGGACGTCAACACGGCGGTCGACGCGGTGACGGAGGAGCTGGGCCCCATCACGGTGCTGGTCAACAACGCCGGCGTGACCCGCGACAACCTCCTGTTGCGCATGAAAGACGACGAGTGGAACCTGGTGCTCGATGTGAACCTCCGCGGCACGTTTCTCATGACCCGGGCCGTGAGCAAGGGGATGATCAAGGAGCGGGCGGGGTCGATCGTCAACCTGGCCAGCGTCGTGGGCGTGATGGGCAACGCCGGTCAGGCAAACTACGCCTCTGCCAAGGCCGGCATCATCGGCTTCACAAAGGCGGTCGCCAAGGAGTTGGCGCCCCGGGGCGTACGGGCCAACGCCGTGGCGCCGGGCTTCATCGACACCGCCATGACCCAGAAGCTGCCCAAGAAGGCACGGGAGACGTTGATGGGTCAGATCCCCCTGGGGAAGTTGGGTGAACCGGAGGATGTGGCCAGGGTGATACGTTTTCTGGCCGGGCCGGCTTCGAGCTATATAACGGGCCAGGTCCTTGTTGTCGACGGGGGGATGGTCATGTAATTTCGGGTGTGTTCAGCGTACAAGGCGGGAACATCAGGGAGAAAAGGCAAAGGAGACCACCTATGGCAGACATCGAATCCCGCGTCCGGGATATCATCGTCACCGAGCTCGGCGTCGAACCCTCGAAGGTTACGCCGGAGGCCTCGTTCGTGGAAGATCTCGGGGCCGATTCCCTCGATACGGTCGAGCTCGTGATGGCGTTCGAGGAGGAGTTCGGGATCGAGATTCCGGACGAGGACGCCGAGAAGATGGAGACCGTCGGGGACGCGATCAAGTACCTCACGGAAAAGGAAGGGGCCTGACCCTCGGGATGTCCACGGAGAAGCGCAGAGTTGTCATTACCGGCGCCGGCTTGATCACGGCGGTCGCTAATGATCTGGCGAGCAATTGGGATGCGCTGCTGTCGGGGATCAGCGGGACGGACACGATCACGTCCTTCGATCCCTCGCGGCTCGAGGTGCGACTGGCCGCCGAGGTCAAGAACTTCGATCCGGCGGACTATCTGGACAAGAAGGAAGTCCGACGTACCGACCGCTTTTGTCAGTTCGCTCTGGTCGCCGCGGCGGAGGCACTGAGGACCGCCGGGTTAGGCGAGTCGCCGGATGTCGAGTCCGATCGATTCGGCGTGATTACCGGCAGCGGCATCGGGGGGATCGGGACGCTGGAGCAGCAGCACCTGGTCTATCTGGAGAAGGGCCCGGATCGGGTGTCGCCGTTCTTCGTGCCGATGTTCATCGCCGACATGGCGCCGGGCCTGATCTCGATGAAGTACGGGGCGAAGGGCCCGAACTACAGCACTCAGTCGGCATGCGCGTCGAGCGCGCACGCGATCGGCAACGCGTTCAAGCTGATTCAGCGCGGCATCGCCGATGTCATCATCAGCGGCGGAACCGAATCATCGGTGACGCCTCTGACGATGGCGGGCTTCGCCTCCATGAAGGCGCTATCGTCACGCAACGATGAGCCCGAAAAGGCCAGCCGTCCGTTCGACGCCAACCGGGACGGGTTCGTGCTGGGCGAGGGCGGCGGCCTGGTGGTGCTGGAGGCGCTCGAGCACGCCAGGGCCCGGGGCGCACCGATCATGGCTGAGGTCGTGGGCTATGGATTGACCGCGGACGCCCATCACATGACGGCACCGGCGCCGGAAGGGGAGGGCGCTCAGCGTGCGATGCGGCAGGCGCTTGAAGATGGTGGCCTGCAGCCCGAAGACATCGACTACATAAACGCTCACGGCACGTCGACACCGTTCAACGACCTGAGCGAAACGCAGGCGATCAAGAAGGTCTTCGGCGACCATGCCCACGAACTGGTGGTCAGCTCGACCAAGTCGATGACCGGACACACGCTGGGAGCCGCCGGCGGCGTCGAGGGAGTCATCTGCACGCTGGTCGTCAAAGAGGGTAAAATCCCGCCAACCATCAACTTCTCGGAACCCGACCCCGATTGCGACCTGAACTATTCGTTCAACGAGGCGACGGAGCGGCCCGTGGAGCTGGCCCTCTCGAACTCGTTCGGGTTCGGCGGCCACAACGTCACACTGGCCATCAAGCGCTGGGAGGAATAGCGAAACGCCGGAGTTCCAGGGCATTCGTCCCGCGCCCGACGCACCCCGGCGGTGGCAGTCGAGCTTGCAGCAGGCCTACCGCGACGTGGCGCGCCCCTATCCACGGCCGCCACGCCTTGTTCCCCGCTCCTGGACAGGTTAACTACCCTCCGGGCAATCACCCGTCGATCCCGGCGGTCGCCCTCGCGTCGCGCGGCTGAAGGGGAGAGGAGGGCGAACACGCAAATGCGAGTCGGAATAGGCTTCGACGTTCATCGTTTCGGCGAAGGCCGGCGGCTCATTCTGGGTGGCGTCGAGTTCGACTCGGAGACCGGCCTGTCGGGCCACAGCGATGCCGACGTCCTCACCCACGCCGTGATCGATGCGCTGCTCGGCGCCGCCGCACTGGGTGACATCGGCCAGCATTTCCCGGACAGCGACGAACGATGGCGGGATGCGTCGTCCCTCGACATGCTGCGGACGGCGGTCCAGCTGCTCGAGGGGGACAACTACCAACCGGTAAACGTCGATGTCGCCGTCGCCGCCGAGGCCCCGCCCCTGGCGCCGCGAATCGGCGCGATGCGGGAACGGCTGGCGGAGGCTTTGAGGATCGCCCCGGCTCAGGTGTCCATCAAGGCGACGACCGCGGAGGGACTCGGGGCCATCGGACGCGGCGAAGGAATCGCCGCGTGGGCGGTGGCACTGATCGACCGCGTGCGCGAACCCGAATTTCCACGAGGCGCGGGTGGCGCCTGAGGTCGCGATTCACGTCTGCACGCTCGCCACGTCGGGCGACTGGCTGGTTCAGGTCGACGAGATCGACGCCGTGGTTCGAACGCTGGGATCGATCGCGCCTGGCTGGGTCTATCTGGTCGTGGCACTCGGCGTCGCGGTGGAGAACTTCTTTCCACCCATTCCCGCCGATACGTTCGTCGTCCTCGGTGCTTTTCTCTCTGCCGAGGGCCGCGTGACCGGGAGCGGCGTATTCCTGGCCACCTGGAGCATGAACACGGCCACCGCACTGATATCGTATGGGGTGTCCCGCCGCTGGGGCCGTTCGGTGCTGGATACCCGGCCGGGACGCTGGATCCTGAGACCGCGGCAACTGGAGCGACTGGCGGCCCTCTACAACGCGCACGGCAGCAAGATCATTTTCTTCAGCCGGTTCCTTCCGGCTTTTCGTGCGCTGGTCCCGGTGTTCGCGGGGATAAGCCACCTGGCGTTCTGGCGCACGGCCTTGCCCATAGCCCTGGCATCGGCCATCTGGTATGGGGTACTCGTGATCGCCGGCGGCGTGCTCGGCAAGAACTGGCGTGTGATCTTGGAGACTCTCGACAACGTCAACACGCTGCTGTGGATCGTCGCCTCGATCGTGGCGATCGCGGCGATATTCTGGTGGTGGAGGACGCGCCACCAGCCGCACGAAGCGGACGGGGAGGAGGGGGTCGAGGTTTGACGGAGGAGACCGCTCAGCGCTTCCACACCGAGCGCTTCGAGGACTACCTTCGCTTCGAGCGAGGTCTCACCGCCACGACGACCTCCGCCTACGCGGCCGACGTCCTCGAGCTCATCTCGTTTCTCGAATCGGAGGGGTTCGCGTCGCCGCACGGCGTGGGGTTGGCCCAGCTTCGCGAGTTCGTCTACAGCCTCAGGGAGACGGGGCGCGCGGCATCCAGCATCCGGCGCAAGATCTCGGCCGTTCGGAGCTATTTCGGGTTCCTTCAGGCCGAAGGGATCATCGACGGGGACCCGAGCGAGCTGCTCGAGGGCCCGAAGGCCCGTCGCGCTCTTCCCGCCGTTCTGAGCGAAGCGGAGATCGAGTCGCTGCTCGAATCGCTGCAGGGCTCGGATCCCTTGACGCTTCGCGATCGCTCGATCCTCGAGCTCATGTACGCCACCGGCGTCCGCATCTCCGAGTTGATCGGCCTGAGGATTCGAGATCTCGATCTCGACGAGCGTCTGGTCAGAGTCGTCGGCAAGGGCTCGAAGGAACGAATCGTCCCGTTCGGGTCGGTCGCCCTCGACGCGCTGCTCGCCTACCTGAGCGAAGCTCGGCCGGTCCTGGTCGGCGACAGGGGCGAGGGAGCGGGCACCCTGTACATCAGTCGGCGCGGGCGTCCGCTGAGCCGGAAGGGCGCCTGGGAAATCGTGCGTCGCCGGGTGCAGGCGGCGGGAATCGGCAAGGACGTGACCCCACACACGCTGCGGCATAGCTTCGCCACTCACCTGCTGCAGGGCGGCGCCGACATCGCCGCCGTTCAGGAGATGCTGGGCCACGCGGACATCGCCACCACGCAAATCTATACGCACCTCGATCGAGGGTATCTGACCGATGTCCATCGAAGATACCACCCCAGGGCCTAGAACGGGGATCAGGTGAACAACCGAACGATATGTAAACGCGGGAGATACGTGGCAGGCTCGGGTCGAGGCGGACCCGGGGACCGCGACCCCCATCGTCCGGGCTCGGCCGCGGGTCGGCGGCGCTGGCGCCGACTGCTGGTGCCGTGGACCGTGGCCTGGGTTCTGTTCGGCGGCGCCGCGTCGGGGCAGGTGGTGGAGTTCCGTGCCGGCAGCGGCGGTCTGGCTCGAGCCGATGAGGTGGTGCGGAGCGTGCTGGCCCGGGGCGATTATGTGGTGCTCACGGCGGACCGCGTGCTGTCCCCCGGGGAGGTGATCGACGGGGATGTGATCGTGCTGGGGGCGACGCTGCGGGTGGAGGGCACGATCCGTGGCGATCTGGTTGGGGTTCAGAGCGACATATTCGCCCGGCCGGGTGGCGAGGTGGGAGGGACGGTCGTGGTGCTGGGCGGCGGCTTCTACGGCTCGACGCTGGCGCGACTGGCGCGGCGACCGGTGAGTGCGGCGGTCTACGGCTATACTTACGAGACGACGCGAGGCGGCGGCTACGCGATCGTCGCTCCGGGGGGGAGGGTAAGCCTGCGGCCCGCGGGGCTGTACGGGCTGCTGCTTCCGGAGTACGACCGTGTGAATGCGTTGACGATTCCGCTGGGGCTGGATTTCGATCGCGGGGGCATGTCCGCGTTGCCCGACGCGGAGTTGCGATTGAGGATCCGCAGCGCCCGGGAGATGTTGGACGGAGCCCTCAGGCTTCGCTGGCGAACCGGACGGCACGCGGTATCGCTGGCGGGAGGCCGCACCGTCAGAACGAACGACGGCTGGATCAACGGAGACGTGGACAACTCGCTCTATTCGTTCATCGGAGCGGTGGACACCCGCAACTACTACGACGCCGACTTCGTGGCGGCGGGGATCGAACTGGGCTTCGGTTCGAACGCCCTATGGAACGCCGGGCTGACGCTCGGTTGGGAGCGCGCCCGGCCGCTGGCCAACGAGGACCCGTTCTCCCTGTTCGAGGTTCGGGCCGGCGGTTTCCAGCCCAACGCCCCGGCGCTCGCGGCCGATGCCGCCAGCCTGAAGCTGGCGGGCGGCGTAGCGACAGAACGCGCCGACGGCCCGGGCTTGACGGTCCAGGCCGAGCTCGAGATCGCCGACGACGCGGTGGCGGGCGACCTGACCTTCGCGTTGCTGGGCGGTGGCTTCCGTCTTCGCCTCCCCACGGTTGGACGCCAGGCGTTGGTGATCGAGGGGAGGGGACAGGCTTCGCTCGACGACGACGCGCCGCCCCAGCGCTGGCGGAGCCTGGGTGGCTGGGGGTCGCTCCCGACCCTCGTTCCCACCGGCCAGTCGGGCGACCGCATGTGGTGGACGGCGGCCACCTACCAGATCCCACTCAGCGACCGGCTGGGCCGGCTGCCCTCCCCCTTCCTCTGGGTCCAATACGGGGCGGGCAACGCCTGGACCGCCGGTTCGCGACCCTCGACGGTCCACGATCTGGGCCTCGGCCTCACCTTCGGACCCCTGGCTCTGGCCCTCTACACGGCCCCCAGCGACGAGTTCAAGACGGTCTTCACCGTGGGCTTCGACCCGCGCCACTGAGGCCGCCCACGTCGCGTAACAGCCAGTTTTGACAAAGATTTAGTGGCTGGTTATGATAGTGGCGTGAAAATTGCTACACGGGGCGCCTCCCTCCGGTTGGGACCTCCAAAACGCGAGGCCTGATATGCGCGTCCTGGGGGTCATCCCGGCCCGTCTCGGATCTGTCAGGCTGCCGCGGAAACCGCTTCTGCCCATCGCGGGCAGGCCTCTGATCGAATGGGTGTGGCGCCGGATGCACGAGTTGGTCGTGCTGGACCAGCTCGTGGTCGCGACCGATGCCGAAGAGGTCGTGGAAGCGGTGGAGGGGTTCGGTGGACGGGCGGTGATGACGCGGACCGATCACGCGTCGGGCACCGACCGGATCGCCGAGGTGGCTGGCCGCGAGGAGTTCGCGGGCTACGATAGGGTCGTGAATCTGCAGGGCGATGAGCCCTTCTTGCCGGCCGCCGCCGCGGCCGGGGCGGTGGATCAACTGGAGGTTGGCTGGGACGTGGGCACGGCCGCGGTGCCGTTCGCCAGCCGAGATGAGTGGCAGGCGCCCTCGACGGTGAAGGTGGTGCGGGGCGATGACGGTGGCGCGCTCTACTTCAGTCGAGCCCCCATCCCCTACGACAGGGATGGCGAGGGGCTGACCGGAGGCGGAGCACCGCTGAAGCACGTGGGAATTTACGCCTTCGACCGGGGCGCCCTGCTCGAGGCAACGGCGTTGCCCGAGCATCCGCTGGAGCGGCGCGAGCGCCTCGAGCAGCTGCGCTGGCTGGCGGCCGGACTGCGGATCGGCGTGGCCCTGGTCGAGGGCGGCGGTCCAGGGATAGACACAGAGGATGATCTTGCACGAGCCGAAGCGATCCTGGGTGGGAGGTTAGAGTTGACATGACTGAGCGGTCCGGACCTGCCAAGATGATCTTCATCACCGGCGGCGTAGTCTCCTCACTCGGGAAGGGGATCGCCGCCGCGTCGTTAGGGAGGCTGCTGGTGGAGCGTGGCCTGGCCGTGACGATCCAGAAGTTCGACCCGTACATCAACGTCGATCCCGGCACGATGTCGCCGTTCCAGCACGGCGAGGTCTACGTGACCGACGACGGAGCCGAAACCGATCTGGATCTCGGGCACTACGAGCGTTTCATCGAGGAGTCGCTCTCGCAGGCGAACAACGTGACCACGGGCCGGATCTACCTGGACGTGATCACGAAGGAGCGTCGCGGCGAGTACCTCGGCGCCACGGTCCAGGTCATCCCGCACATCACCGACGAGATCAAGGCGGCAGTGCGACGCCTGACGCCGAACTACGACGTGGTCATCACCGAGATCGGCGGCACCGTGGGCGACATCGAGTCGCTGCCCTTCCTCGAGGCGATCCGTCAGCTGCGCGGCGATGTGGGCCGCGAGCATACGCTGTTCATCCATGTCACGCTGATCCCGTACCTGCAGGCGGCCGGCGAGCTGAAGACGAAGCCGACGCAGCACTCGGTGCGGGAGCTGATGGAGATCGGGATCATGCCCGACGTGCTCATCTGCCGAACCGAGCACGAGCTGACGGAGGAGATGCGTCGCAAGGTGGCGCTCTTCTGCAACGTGAGGCCGGAAGCGGTGATCGAGGCACGGGACGTGGAGACGATCTACGAGGTACCGCTGGTATTCCACCAGCAAGGGCTCGACCGGCTGGTCGTGGACAAGCTGGGGCTGGACGTGCGCGATCCGGAGCTCTCGGAATGGCGTGCGCTGGTCGATCGGGTCAAGCGCCCGAGCCAGGGTGACGTACGGATCGCCGTGGTCGGCAAGTACACCCAGCTGGTGGACTCCTACAAATCGATCCACGAAGCGCTGGTACACGGCGGCATCGCCAACAGCGCGCGGGTCGATATCGAGTGGCTCTCCTCCGAGGACTTCAGGGGGCCGGAAGACGCCGCCGGGCTGGCCGATTTCGACGGACTCCTCGTCCCTGGCGGCTTCGGGGTGCGAGGCGTCGAGGGGATGGTCCGTGCGATCCGCTGGGCTCGGGAGAGCGGTCTGCCGTTCCTGGGCATCTGCCTGGGACTGCAGTCGGCGATCATCGACTTCGCGCGCAACGTGTGCAACCTCGAGGACTCGCACTCGCGCGAGTTCGAGCCCGAATGCGCGGACCCCGTCGTTTCGCTCATGGACTCGCAACGGCAGGTGACCGATATGGGCGGCACGATGAGATTGGGTGCCTACCCTTGCAAGCTGAAGGCAGGGTCTCGGGTCGAGAGCATCTACGGCACGTCGGAGATCAGCGAACGCCACCGTCACCGCTACGAAGTCAACAACTCGTACCGCGAGGTTCTGTCCGAGCACGGACTCTCGCTGAGTGGGCTGTCGCCTGACGGCATGCTGGTGGAGATCATCGAGCTGCCCGATCACCCGTGGTTCGTCGCGACGCAGTTCCACCCGGAACTCAAATCCAGACCGGCCCACCCGCACCCGCTGTTCGCGTCGTTCATCGAGGCGGCGCTTCGACATCGCGACACGCGTGGGGCCGGTGCCAGACACGCGGTCGGGGTGGGGGAGTGAAGGAACGCTGAGGCATGAACGACATCTCGGCACTGTTCAGCCCGGGCGCTGGCTTCTTTCTGATCGCCGGACCCTGCGTGCTCGAGGACAAGAGCACGAACCTCCGCGTGGCCGAGCGAGTGGCTCGAGTCGGGGAGCGGCTGGCCGTTCCCGTGATCTTCAAGGCCTCTTTTGACAAGGCCAACCGCAGCAGCCTGGACGCGCCGCGCGGGCCCGGCCTGGAGGACGGTCTCCGGCTCCTCCAGGAGGTGAAGGACGAGACCGGGCTGCCGGTGACGACCGACATACACGAACCCGCCCAGGCGCAGGTCGCCGCCGAGCTGGTCGATCTGCTCCAGATCCCCGCGTTCCTCTGTCGACAGACCGACCTGATCGTGGCGGCCGCCGCCACGGGTCGACCGGTCAATCTGAAGAAGGGGCAGTGGATGGCACCACAGGACATGGCGAACCAGGTGGAGAAGGCACGGCGCAGCGGTGCCCGCTCGGTTTCCGTCACGGAACGCGGGTCGGCGTTCGGCTATCACAACCTGGTCGTCGACATGCGGTCGTTCGCCGTCCTGAAGGAAACGTGCGGGTGCCCGGCGGTGTTCGACGCGACTCACTCGGTGCAGCTGCCGGGCGGTGCGGGGTCTCACAGTGGAGGCGAGCCGCGTCACATCGCGGCCCTCGCCATGGCCGCGACGGCGGCGGGAGCCGACGCGCTGTTCGTCGAGGTCCATCCGGAGCCTGCCCGGGCGCCTTCCGACGCCGCGAGCATGCTGAGGCTGTCGGAGCTCGAGGGCCTCGTGGAACGCGTGCTGGCGGTGCGTGCCGCGGCGTGGCCGGGCTCGAGGTCGACCGATGGCTGAGCGCGACGCGATCCCGACCGAGACCGCTGCCGCGGTGAAGCTGGTGGTCCTGGACGTGGACGGGGTGATGACCGATGGCGGCATCTACTACGCCGCGGGGCCCGAGGGCGGAACGCTGGAGCTGAAGCGGTTCGAGATCACCGATGGGCTCGGCATCAAGCTGCTGCAGCGGGCCGGGATCGAGGTGGCGTTCGTCACGGGCCGCCACTCGGAGATAGTGGAGATGCGCGGCCGCGAGCTGGGCGTTCGAGAGATCCACCAGGACCCGGCGGCGAAGAAGCTGCCGATCGTCCGGGCGATCCTGGACCGTAAGGCCCTCGATTGGAAAGCCGTGGCCTTCGTCTCCGACGATCTGGCAGACATGCCGGTGCTGAAGCGCTGCGGGCTGCCGGTCGCGGTGGCGAACGCCGTGCCCGAAGTGAGCGCCGCTGCGATCTGGCAGACGACCCGGCCGGGCGGCTCGGGGGCGGTACGCGAGTTCGCCGAAGCGTTGCTGCGTGCCCGGGGCGACTGGGATACAGTGGTGGGCAGCTATCTGGCCGAACGTGAGGTCGGTGCCGATGGATAAGAGCCAGCTGATCGAAACCGGCAAGCAGGTGATTCGCCTGGAAGCCCGGGAGGTGGAGCGGCTGGCCGATCGGATCGGCGAGGAGTTCGCCCGCGCGGTGGAGCTGCTGGTCGGCCTCAAGGGACGGGCGATCGTATCGGGCGTGGGTAAATCGGGTATCATCGCTCGCAAGCTGGCCGCGACCCTGACGTCCACGGGGACGCCGGCCTTCTTTCTGCACCCGGTGGAGGGGCTCCACGGCGACGTGGGCATGGTACTTCGGGACGATCTGTTGATACTGATCTCGAAGAGCGGCGAGTCCGAGGAGCTGTTCGATTTGCTGCGTGCGGTCAAGCGATTGGGCGTGCCGATCATCACCTTCACCGGCAGCCGCGGATCCACGCTGGCGGACTATTCCGACATCCTGCTCGATGTCGCCGTCGAGGAGGAAGCGTGCCCTCACGACCTGGCACCGACGGCCAGTACGACGGCCGCCCTGGCGATGAGCGACGCACTGGCGGTGTCGGTCCTGACACGAAAGGGGTTCGGCCAGGACGACTTCGCCAAACTGCACCCCGGTGGCAAGCTGGGACGTCAGCTGTTGAAGGTCTCCGACCTCATGGTGTCGGAGCCGGACAAAGTCCCCTGGCTCGCCAAGACGGCGACGCTGCGCGAGGCGATGCTGGAGATCGCCTTCAAGCGGGGAACGGTGCCGATCGTCGATGACGAGCGGCGAATCATCGGCGTGATCACGGCCGGTGACCTGACCCGCTTCGTCGACAACAAGGAGGAGTTCTTCCACCGCCAGGTGTCCGAAGCCATGAACCCGAATCCGAAGACCGTCCGCTGTGACACGCTGGCCGTGGAGGCGGTCTATCTGATGGAAAAGCACGGGATCATGGCCCTGCCGGTGGAGGACGCCGACGAGCGGTTGGCCGGCATGGTTCACCTTCACGACCTGATGCGGGCCCGGGTGGTCTAGCATGAGAGCCGCCGCCGCAGCGATCGCGGGATTGCTCCTCGCCCTGGCCGCCTGCAGCGACAGCAACGAGGCGCCGCTGGTGGCCGAAGAGATCTTGCGGCTGAACGAGCGGGCGAACCGCGTCGCCATCGGACTCGAGCACTACGTGGCGTCCGAAGGCATCCGGCGCGCCAAGGTCGTTGCCGACACGGCGTTCTTCATCGAAGAAGAGTCGCTGATCGAGCTTCGGGACATGGAAGTGACCTTTTACGATGAGGACGGCAAGGAGACCACGTTTCTGACGGCACGCGAAGGCACGTACGATTGGGAGACCGGGAACATGACGGCCAGGCATGACGTGGTCGTCGTCAAGCGCGAGGAAGGGCGCCGGATAGAGACTTCGGTCATGTACTACGAGCGACCGGAGGACCGGATCTGGAGCGATGTCCGGACCACGATGTACGAAGAGGATGGAACGATCGTCGAGGGGACGTCCTTCACGTCCAATTCGGGGATGGACAGGGTCGAGCTGACGGAACCAAGCGTCATCCGACGCGGCAGCCAACCCCGGTCCGAAGAGTGAGATGCGGACCGCGCTGCGAGCGGCGCTTCTCGCTGTGGCAACCCTCGAGCTGTTACCCGGGATCGGGCAGCAGCAGGAGCAGGATTGCGATCTGGAGGTACTCAGAACACCGGGATCGAGAGGCGAGATGGTAACGCTGCCCGACGGCGAGGTACGGATCGATCAGTGGGGCGGCGTGGAAGCCGTCTGCGGCGATCGACGGCTGCGCGCCGACAGCGCCAGCTACTACCAGAACCGTGGCGTTCTCTTTCTGGTCGGTGACATGCGGTATGCAGACGACGAGCGGGAACTGGTGGCAGATCGAGGCACCTATTACGAGCGCGAGGCGCGGATGCGGGCGGAAGGGAACGTCCGACTCACCGACGCCGATGGACGATCGACTTTGACGACGCAGCTGCTCGACTACTTCCCGGCAAACGAGAACCGGCCGCGTGAGCGCATGTTCGCGCCGAGGCGACCGCACCTGACGTACTACCCGGAAACGACCACCGAACCGGACGCCCTGCCGTTCGAGGTGGACGCCGATCGACTCCACATATACGGGGACTCGGCGGTGGCCGGCGCCGGTCGCGTCGTCGCCATACGTGGCGACCTGGTCGCCCACGCCGATTCGATGGATCTCGACCTGGCGGGAGACCGCCTCTGGCTGCTCGGCGGCCCGCAGGTGACCTCGGACTCGATGGTCCTCTCGGGAGACACCATCCTCGTACTCATGCAGGAGCAGCAGATTCGCGAGATCGAGGCCTGGCCCGCGGGCTCGGCCACGAGCCGCGAGATGTCCCTGGAGGCCCCCTTGCTCCGCATGTTCGTCGAGGACGACGAAGTGAATCGCCTCGTGGCGGCGCCGGGCGACCCGGCTCGTACCGGCGCGGAGGAAAGCCCGGAGCGGGACCCCTGGGCGGTCAGCGTGTCCACCGACTACAGGCTGGAGGCGGACTCCATCGATATTCAGCGGCCGGGCGGCGTGCTCGATCGGGTATTCGCCCTGCGGCGCGCCCGGGCCGAGAGCACCGAGGAGGTGATACCCGGCGGTGGTTTCCTGGCCCGCGACTGGCTGGAGGGAGACACGATCACGGGCTTCTTTACCGTCCGGGATTCCGGCAGCGCCAGCGGGGACGCCGAGCTCACGCGACTGCGGGCGTCGGGGAACGCCCGCGCGCTTCATTACGTGCGGCAGGAAGACGCGGGCGACGGCCAACTTCCCGCCCCCAACTACGTGAAGGGACGGGAGATCATTCTGGAGCTGGAGGACGGGGAGGTCCGCCAGGTCCGGGTCATCGGCCCGGCCCGGGGAGTCTATCTGGAGCCGATTCCACCCTCACCCGACGATACGACGGGGCGCGATACGAGCGGCCTGTCGCTGCCGGACTCGATCCGGGAAGCGACGGAGGACACGACGCCCCCCGTCCCTCCCGACACCGTTCCGCGCGATACCGTCCCCTCTGCGGGACCGGGAGGCCGGTAACCGTGGAGAGCCTCGACCTTCGCAGCTTCGTCGTGGAGCTGCCGGCCCATGAAGCTCCGCTGCTCATCGCGTTGCGCGAGATCCTACTGCGCGCCGACGAGGCCGGCCGCATCGACAAAGGCCAGCTGGTCGAGGGCTTTCGCGAGTCGTACCTGCTCCACTACGGCCGCGTGGCACAAGCCGGCTCACCCGAAAGCCGGCGGCTGTTCGAAATTCGACGCATGACGACCGAACAGGTCGACAGCTATTTGAGCGAGCAGATCCTCGCCCGCCTGGAGGCCGAGGGTCTGCTCGAGCAAAACGGCGATGAGCCCGGAGCCCGACTGGTCCTGTCACCCACGATCCGGAGCGATGTGGGTCGGGACCGGACCGACATCCAGCAGCTGCTGGATCGGGAGATCGAAAAGCGGTTGCTCGCCCCCGAGGAGGAGCCGGAGCCCCGCCGGATCGTTCCCGATGGCAGTCGCATTGCGACCGATGGGCTGGTGAAGGTCTACAAGCGTCGGCGCGTCGTGGATGACGTCGACCTGAGCGTGAGGCAAGGCGAGATCGTGGGTCTCCTGGGACCCAATGGAGCCGGAAAGACCACGACGTTCTACATGATCGTGGGGCTCGTCGCACCCGACGCCGGCGAGGTCTTTATCGACCAGCGGCCCTTGTCGCACGTGCCGATGTACCGGCGAGCACGTCTCGGTATCGGTTACCTGTCACAGGAGCCATCGGTCTTCCGAAAGCTGACCGTAGAGGAGAATATCGAGGCCATCCTGGAGACACTGTCCATTTCGGAAGAGGAGAAGTCCGAGCGGCTCGAATCGCTGCTCGACGAGCTGTCGATCAAGCACCTGAGAGAGAACCGAGCGTACTCGCTGTCGGGCGGTGAGCGGCGGCGCCTGGAGATCACACGCGCCCTGGTGACCGATCCCAAGTTCATGCTCCTCGACGAGCCGTTCGCCGGCGTCGACCCCATCGCGGTGGATGATATCCAGCGCATCGTGGCCGACCTGAAGCATCGCGGCCTGGGCGTGCTGATCACCGATCACAACGTACGTGAGACACTTTCGATCACGGACCGTGCCTATATCATGTTCGATGGGAAAATCCACATCGAGGGCACGTCCGAGGAACTGGTTAACGATCCGCAGGCGCGTAAGTTATATTTAGGTGAGGATTTTCGCCTGTAGGGAGAGGGAGAGGCGATGAAAGTCGGCCTACAACAAAGCGTTAAACTCGGGCAGGAGCTGAGGATCAATCCACGCCTGTACCAGGCGATGGACCTGCTGTATATGCCGCTTCTCGATCTGCAGCAGCATCTCAAGCAGGAGCTGGTCCAGAACCCATTCCTCGAGATGGTGGAGCCCAGCGAGGATCCTGCCCTGGAAGAGAACGCCGAGGAGACCAAGGAGGACGAGAACGAGGTCGATTGGGAGGACATATTGCTCGACGGCCTCGATGGCGGCGGTCGGCGCGAGGAATACGAGGAGAAGGAGTACTACGAGCCTACCGCGGTGGCGACGCGCGACCTGTACGATCACCTTCACGACCAGATCGCACTGCTTCGGCTCGAGCCCCGCCAGGTGATGGTCGCGGAAGAGATCATCGGGAACATCGACGAGACCGGCTTCCTGACCTGTCCGTTGGAGCAGGTCGTCGAATCACTCAACAACTTCCTGGACAGCGAAGAGGCGCGAAACGCGGGGTTCGGGGAGGAGCCTGTGTTCACGGTGGAAGAAGTCGAGGAGGTTCTGAAGATCATACAGAACCTCGATCCCGCCGGGATCGCCGCGCGAAATCTCAGGGAGTGCCTGCTGCTCCAGTTGCGCGAGGCCGAGCTGGAAGACGGGGTCGTGTTCGACATCGTGGACAAGCACTTCGACCAGCTGGTCAATCACCGCTGGGCGGAGATCTCGAAGGAGCTGGGTGTCAGTCCGCAGGAGGTACAGGCGGCGGCCGACGAGATCGCGAAGCTGGACCCGAAGCCGGGCCTGCAGTATTCGAGCGGCGAGGGCAACTACATCATACCGGACCTGGTGGTGGAGAAGGTCGGTAGCGAGTACATCGTGTTCCACAACGACACGGTCTTGCCACGACTTCGCCTGTCGCGTTCGTACCGAGAGGTGGCGAGAGACAAGTCGAAGTTCAAAGGCGAGAACAAGGAGTTCATCTCCAACAAGCTCAACAACGCCAACTGGATGCTCCAGGCGATCGAGCAGCGGCGTCAGACGATGCTGAAGGTCATGAACTTCATCGTGGACCGGCAGCGCGACTTCTTCGAGGAGGGCGTCGAGCACCTGAAGCCCCTGACCCTGCGCGAGGTCGCCGAGGTCATCAACATGCACGAGTCCACGGTCTCGCGGGTGACGAACCAGAAGTACGTGCAGACGCCGCGCGGCGTTCTTCCGCTCAAGTTCTTCTTCTCCAGCGGTCTTTCCACCGACTCCGGTGAGGACGTCTCGGCACGCGGCATCAAGGCGCGGATCGAGAAGCTGGTGGATGAGGAGGACACGAAGAAGCCCCTCACGGATCAGGCGATCGTGGACATCCTGAAGCGAGAGGGAATCAACATCGCGCGCCGCACCGTAGCGAAGTACCGCGACCAGCTGGGTATCCTTTCAGCTCGCATGCGCAAGCGAGTATGAGTCGCGCCATCGCTACCCACGAAGAGGCGCCCGCCAAGGTGGAGGTCGACGCGGAGCTCGCCGACAACTTTTCCGTCGTTATTCCCGCCTTCAACGAAAGCGACAACATCCCCGAGCTATTCCGGGAGATCGAGGCGACCTTCCGCGAGCACGGGCTGGACGGAGAGGTCATCCTGGTAGACGATGGATCGAGCGACGACTCGAGCGAACTGGCGCGCCGCGAGGGAGCCCGGTTTCGCCGCTTCAAGCTCGAGCGCCACAAGCGGAATCTGGGCAAGACGGAAGCGTTGCTCACCGGGGCCCGGGCGGCGACGACGGACTGGCTGGTCCTGTTCGATGCGGATCTGCAGCACAGCCCGGGCGAGATCCCGCGGCTCCTGGCCGAGGCGGCGAAAGGCTACGATATCGTCTGCGGCCGCAAGGTGGGCAAGTACGAGAAGCGGTTGGTCTCCGGCATCTACAACTGGATGTCGCGCAAAGCGTTCCGCGTACCCGCGCGCGATCTCAACTCGATCAAGATCTTCCGCACCCGGGTCCTCGATGACGTACAGCTGCGGCACGATTGGCACCGATTCTTCGTGGTGCTGGCTCACGCTAAGGGCTACAAGGTCGGCGAGCTCGACGTGACCCTGCATCCTCGGCGAAGAGGGGAAACGAAATACGGCGGTTCGAGCCGCGTTTTCGTCGGCCTGCTCGACCTCGTGTCCGTCTGGTTCCTGCTGATCTTCAGCCGCAAGCCGATGCTCCTGTTCGGGTTCACCGGTCTGTTGCTGGTGGGGCTCGGGCTGTTGGTGGGGATCACAGCGATCGTTCTGCGGTTGCTGGGTCACGGCTTCCGGCCGCTGCTCACGCTGGTCGTGCTGTTGGGGATCATGGGTGTGTCGCTGTTCGGCTTCGGCTTCGTCGCCGAGCTGATCGCGACGTTGCGGGCCGAGGTGGATGATCTGAGGGAATCGCTGCGGGAGAGCCGGAAGGACAGCTAGCAGGTGGAGGAAGGGTGGGGGAATCTGTGGCCGCGGAAGGTCGAGACAGGCGCAGGCTGACCGGACCTCGGGCGACCTGGGGAATTCTCGCCGTTATCGTGGCGGCCCATGTGAGCGTCGCCGCGTTCGTCTTCGATCCCAAACCGTTCGTCGGCGGAGACAACGCCGGGTACCTGATCCTGGCGGAATCGATCCAGACGGGGCAGGGCTATCGTGACCTCCACCTGCCCGGTACTCCGCGTCATGCGACAAGTCCGCCCCTCTATCCCCTCGTTCTGGCCCTGGCGCGCGGGGTGGGGAGCGGGCTGCTGGGCTTCAAGGCGCTCTCCATCGTGTTTACGGCGCTTTCCGTCATACTGCTCTACTTCCTGGCGCGACGTCGGCTGGGCGCGACGGCAAGCCTGGCCGTCGCCGCCGCCTTCGCCATCAATCCGGTCCTGCTCTATTACTCGCACTGGACGCTGCCCGAACCCCTTTTCGTGCTCCTGGCCCTGGCCGCCCTCTGGTCGGCGGAGACCTCCCGGCTGCTGGGCAGGTCGGAGGAGTCGACGGATTCCGGCGTGCGACTGGCCTGGGCCGCAGGTGCCGCCGCCCTCGCCAGCCTGGCGTATCTGACCCGTGGGGGAGCGATTCCGTTAGTCCTCGCCATCCTGATCGTACTGGGGTGGCGCCGCCGTTGGCGCGCGTTGGCAGCCAGCACAATCGTCGCCGCCCTGGCGGTCGGCGGTTGGCAGGCCTGGCGGGCGCTGGCGGTGCCGCGAGAAGCCGCGGCATCCGGCGCACACCTGCTGTCGGACCCCGCGAACCCGGACAGGCTGGCGGGCCCGGGCGAGCTGGTCACACGCTTCATCGACAGCGTCCGTGTCTACCTGGTCGACCTGACCCCCCAATCGATCGCGGGGGTGCCCGTGGGAGGTGGCGTCAACCCGCTGGCCCTCATGTGCGGCCTACTGGTGATCGCGCTGGCCCTGGTGGCGTGGATCCGCGAAGTGCGGCGCGTGCGCCCGGTGGAGTTCTACGCGGCTCTCTACGCGCTCTGGTTGTTCCTGTGGCCCTGGAACGAGCGCCGCCTGCTTCTGGCTCTGCTACCCGTTCTGTACCTGCTGGCGGCGCAGGGGCTGCTCTGGTGCCTCGATTTCGCACGTTTCAAGAGCCACGCGTGGGCGGTACCGGCTTTCGCAGCGCTTCTCGTTATGGTGGGTGTTCCCCATCATGTCCGGGCGCTGAGCTTCGCCGCCGACTGCCGCCGGCTATATCGAGAAGGGGACCGCCTGGCCTGCTATCCTCCGCCGTGGCGCGGCTTCTTCCAAGCCGCGGCATGGGCGCGGGCGAACACACCCGAAGGATCGACGATCGTCAGCCCGGAGCCGCGATTGTTCTATCTCGTTTCCGACCGCCAGGGGGACGAGTATCCCCCCACGGCCGACACGGACTCGATGCTCGCCTTTCTCGATTCGGTCTCTGCCGACTACGTTGTGGTCGCCGCGGTAAGCCCCACGACCTTCCGGTACCTCGTACCCGTGTTGCGCGCCATGCCCGAGAGGTTCGAACCGGTTCACGCGGAAGGCGAAGGCACCTCGGCCGCCTATCTCGTCGCGTATTTGACCGCCCGGCCGCAGGAGAGTCCCTGACATGCCAGACACTCCCGTCGTACTGATTCTGTTCGGCACTCGACCGGAAGCGATCAAGCTGGCACCCGTCTTCAGGGCGCTGGCCGGACGCAGCGAAGCGGTGGAGCTACGAGTGGTATCGACGGGCCAGCACGACGAGCTGCTGGAGGACGCGCTGGGGAGTTTTGACATGGAGGTTGAAGAGAGCCTGGCTATCATGCGTCCCGATCAGGACTTGTACGATATTGGCGTAGGCTGTCTCGAGGGTCTGAGGGCGACCCTGCGCCGGGTGAAGCCGGACGTGGTGGTGGTGGAGGGAGACACGGCGACGGTGTTTTTCGGAGCGCTCGCCGGGTTCTACGAGGGCGCCGAGGTGGCCCACGTGGAGGCGGGGCTACGGTCCGGGGATCGCCGGGCCCCCTTTCCCGAGGAGATTTATCGGAGACTCACCGATGTGCTGACGGACCATTACTTCGCGCCGACGGCGGGGGCGAAGCGGAACCTGTTGAGGGAGGGAGTAGCGGCAGAGCGGGTGAACGTAACCGGCAACACGGTGATCGATGCGGTCCAGGCGCTGGCGGGCCAGCGGCGGCCGATCGACAACGCCGAGTTGAAGCGATGCATCGAGTCGGGACGTCGTCTGGTCTTGATCACGGCGCATCGGCGTGAGTCGTTTGGTGAGCCGATCCGGGAGGCTTTCGGTGCGCTCCGGACGCTGGCGGAAGAGCATCCCGATGACCTGTTCGTTTATCCGGTGCACCCGAACCCGAACGTGAGGCAGCCGGCGCAGGAGATGCTGGGGGGCGTGTCGAACGTGAGGCTCCTGGAGCCGCTGTCGTATTCCGACCTGGTGCAGGTGCTGTCGGCGGCATGGATCACGATAACGGATTCGGGCGGCATCCAGGAGGAGGCGCCTTCGTTTGGCGTACCGGTCCTGGTGATGCGGGAGGTGACCGAGCGTCCTGAAGGGGTCGAACTGGGCGTCGCCGAGCTGGTGGGTACATCCCGGGATCGAATACTCGAACGGGGAGGCGCGCTGTTGGACGACGACGGGGAGCGGGCGCGCATGGCCACAGCCGGGAATCCGTACGGTGACGGTCAGGCGGGAGCGCGGATCGCCGACATCCTGTTGCACCGAATCTTGGGAACGCGGCGGCTCACGGAGGATTGGGCCTGAACATAGTCCTGCAGTGCCTGTACTATCCGCCCGAGGTGGGCGGACTGGAAAGTCACGTCGCGGGTCTGGGAGAAGGGCTCGCCCGACGGGGCCACGAGGTCCGCATGCTCACGTCTCGCTCGAGGCCCGATCTGCCCAGGAGGGAGGCGCTGGCCGGGGTGCAGGTCCGGCGGGTCTGGATGCCGAGTCGGTCGCCGCTGGGCTGGCTCGCACACACGGTGGCGTCGATCTTCGCGCACGCCAACTGGGCCCGGAGCGCGGATATCCTGCACGCCCATACCTTCGCCAGCGCCGTGCCGGGCATGATAAGCCGCAAGCGCTACGGCGCCCCTCTCGTCGTCACCCTCCATACGTCGCATTTTCTGATGCGTGCCCCCAAGCCGGGCTGGCGAGCCGTGTTTCGGCGCATCATCGAGTCGGCGGACTACTTGCTGGCCACGAGCGAGGAGATCCGGCAGGTGGCGCTGGCCATCTCTCGGCATCCGCGCTCCGAGGTGATGACCAACGCGGTGGATACCGATCGGTTCGCACCCCGCACGGGCCCCCTGGAGGGCGACAGGCGGCAGATCATCGTTCCGCGTCGCCTGTTCCCGAAGAACGGAGTCGAGTATTTCGTACGCGCTCTGCCGCTCATTGCAGCCGATCTGGATGTCGAGGCCCGGGTCGTCGGCGATGGTCCGGAGCGCGAACGGTTGACCTCGCTGGCCGCCGAGCTGGGCGTTTCCGATCGGATACGGTTCCTGGGAGCCCGCTCGAACGAGGAGATGCCCGGCCTTTTGCGCGAGGCCGAGCTCGCGGTCATCCCGTCGCTGATTGAGGCGACGTCTATCGCGGCCCTGGAAGCGATGTCGTGCGGCTTACCGGTGGCGGCCTCGGCTGTGGGCGGCTTACCCGAGATCATCGACGAGAGGGTCGGGTCGCTGTTCGAGCCGGCGAACCCGCAGGCTCTGGCGGACGCGGTGGCGAGCCTGCTCCGTCGCCCGGATCTGCGCGATCTGGGTGCCGAGGGCAGACGGCGCGTGGTGGCCAACTGGAGCCTCGATCGCATGGTCGAACGTCATCTGGAGATCTACAACGAGCTGATCGATGAAGCGAAAGCGAAAGAACAGGGGTAACGAGGCGGCGGCGACCCCGACGGCCGCCGGGGGCTCCATCGGGGAAGAGGGGTGGCTGCCGCGCTGGGCGCCCTGGGTCGCCTTCGGAGTGATCGTTGCGTTTCTCTTCCGGGAGTTCATCGTCTCCCGCGGCATGCTGTTCGGCACGGACGTGGCCGCGCTCGGCTATTTCGCCCGGCACTTCTACGCCGAGATGATGAGAGCGGGCACTTTCCCGCAGTGGAACCCTCTCCTGTTCGGCGGCCTTCCGTTCGTCGACGCGATGCACGGCGACATCTTCTATCCGACGACCGTGCTCAAGTTCATCATGCCGGTGCACCGGGCGATGGGCTGGAAGCTCGTGCTGCACATCTTCCTGGCCGGCGCTTTCACCTACGGCTGGCTGCGCCATCTGCGGATCAGCCGATCGGTCTCGGTCTGGGGCGGCATCGCGTACATGCTGGCTCCGGTCATGGTCACGCTGGTGTACCCGGGGCACGACGGCAGGCTGTTCGTCTCGGCGCTGACGCCGCTCGCGCTGTGGGCCACGGACTGGGCCGTGACCCGGGGCGGCGCCTGGCGGTTCGCCCTGCTGGCGTTCGCGGTCGCCCTGCTGATCTTCACCGCCCACATGCAGCTGGGCTACTACACGACCTGGGCGATGTTCGTCCTGGCTGTGTACCGGGTGATCGAGATGCGCCGGGCTGGCACGTCGGCCGGCGTTCTGGCGGGGCGATTCACCGGCTTCGCCACCGCCGGAATCGTCGGGGCGCTGTTGATCGGCGCGGTACAGCTGTGGGCCCCGCTTCGCTACCTGACGACGTACTCGCAGCGGGTGGAGAAAACGATCGAGGCCGAGGAGGAGTCGGCTTACGCACGGGCGACCTCGTGGTCGCTGCATCCCGAGGAGGCGTTTTCGCTCGTCGTTCCGGAGTTCGTCGGCGCCAACGTCCAGACCGGCGAAGGCGCTGTGAACACGTACTGGGGCAGAAACGCCTTCAAGTTGAACCACGAGTACGGGGGTTTCATCCCGCTGTTGCTGCTACCCCTGGCGTTCTTCAGCCGGCGCCGACGCGGCGAGGCCTGGTTGTTCAC
The DNA here is from genome assembly GCA_011774835.1 of Candidatus Kutchimonas denitrificans. Taxonomy (GTDB): domain Bacteria; phylum Gemmatimonadota; class Gemmatimonadetes; order Palauibacterales; family KS3-K002; genus Kutchimonas; species Kutchimonas denitrificans. The sequence goes on from JAACAK010000067.1 coordinate 74,813, forward strand.
CGGCATCGCCATCGGCTGTCTGATCTACGCCCTCGGATCGACGACACCGCTCTTCTACCTCTTCTACTGGCTCGTTCCCGGCGTGAAGCTCTTTCGGGCGCCCAGCAGCATCATGTTCGTCTTCGCCATCGCGGTGATCACGGCGGCGGCGATCGGGCTCGACGGCATGGAGCGAGCCGAGGAGCGGGCGGAGAAGGCACGGCGGGCGGGCCTCTACCTATGGGGGGCCGCAGGGGTGTTCCTCTTGCTGGCGTTGCTCGGATCGACGGGTGTGCTCACCGACCTGTGGGTGTCGATCCTCTACAGCGACATCAGCCAGGCCAAGGTTGCCGCGCTGGACGCCAACCTGCCGAACATCCAGCGGGGTCTATGGATCACCCTACTGTTGAGCGGGCTGGTCGCCGGGGCCTGGCATCTCTACCGCCGCGGCCAGATCCCGAGGCCCGCCTGGATCCTCGTCCTCGCGCTGCTGGCGGTTCTCGACCCACTGCGGGTCGATCCGCAGTTCATCCAGGTCGTGGCGCCGGGACGGATCTACCCTCGGGACGACGTCACCGACTACATGGTCGGGCAACAGAGAGAGGCGGAGCCGTTTCGCGTCTTCGCCGTAGGGGGAACCGGTTACCAGACGAACCACTTCGCCTTCTTCGGACTCGAGGAGGTGACGGGGCATCACGGCAACGAGATCGGTCGTTACCTGGAGCTGGTGGACTTTCAGCGACACGGCGGACAAGCGATACGTATCGTGCGGCTCCTGAACGCGCGTTACCTGGTAAGCGGCGCGCCGATCCAGGCGCCGGGACTGATCGAGGCCTATCGAGGTCAGCGGGCCATCGTGTATCAGATGATCGGAGCGTTCCCCCGGGCTTTTCTCGTACCGAACTATGAAGTCGCCGCGGATACCGCCGCCCTGGAGCGGCTGCTCGATCCGGGGTTCGATCCGGCTCGGAACGTCGTGCTAGAGCAAACCCCCGAGCTCCAGCCTGCGCCTGACGCCCGTGGCAGCGTCCGCTGGCTGGAGCGGGGGATCAACAGCCAGGCGCTGGAGACCGAGAGCACCGGTCCGATGATATTGGTGGTCACCGAGAACTACTACCCGGCCTGGCAGGTGGAGATCGACGGGACACCGGCGGACCTGCTGCGCGCCGATCACACGCTCCGGGCCGTCGCGGTCCCGGCGGGCACGCATCGAATTCGCTTCTTCTACCGATCGCCCCTGTATCGGGCCGCCGCCCTGACAACGCTCGGGGCCACGTTGCTGGCGCTGGCAGTGGTCGTGGTGACGCTCGTCCGCCAGCGGCGCGCCGCGGGAGGCTCCACGCCAGCGGGGAGCCCGTAACGTGGATGAGCGTGTCCGGCGCGGGGCAGGGTGGGCCCTCCGCCTCGCCCTCACCCTGCTGGTCACCTATTTCATCTTTCGGTCGCTCCGCGTTTCGTGGGCCGAGCTGGCGGAGACGGATCTGGCCCGTTGGCAACCGGCCATCGCGCCGCTCGCCGCCTCCCTGGCTGCGCTCCTCTTCGTCTTCGCCTACCTGGTCGCGCTCTGGGCTCGTATGGTGACCGGTCTCGGTGGACCGGTGCTGCGTCTGGGTGCGGCGATTCGCATTTTCTTTCTGGCAAACCTGGGCCGCTACATACCAGGCAAGGTCTGGCAGCTGGCGGGGCTCACGTATCTGGCGGGGAAGAGGGGTGTCAGCATTCCCATCGCCTCGTCATCAGCGGTGCTGAGCCAGGTCTATTCGCTGGGCGCCGCGGCCGCCGTGGCCGCAATCGGGCTGCTGTTGACTGGAGTGGCACAGCTGCCAGCCGGAACCGTTCCGTTCGCGGTGGCGCTGGCGGCGGCGGTGATCGCGGTGACGACCGTACCTCCCGTTCTGCGTCTGCTGCTGCGGTTGGTCTTCCGGTTCAGCCGTCGGGGCGAGCTCGCGCCCGACCTCGACAGGTGGTTCGGCTTTCGCTGGCTGTTCGCCTACCTGCCGGGGTGGATCGGCTACGGTCTCGCGTTCCTGCTGCTTTGCGAATCGTTTCCGAACCTGCCGCCCGTTGCGCCGCTGGCGGCGATCGGTAGTTTCGCGGGGGCCTATTTTCTGGGTTACGCTGCCGTATTCGCGCCGGCGGGCGTGGGCGTGCGGGAAGGCGCCCTCGCCTTTCTGCTCGCGCCGGCCCTGGGCGCGGCCGAGGCGACCGTCCTGGCCGTTTTCGCGCGCGTTTGGATGACGGTCGCGGAACTGGGACCGGCCGCATGGGCGGGGATCCATACGGTCCTCGGGGCGGAGGAAGGCGAGAGCGAGACACGAGAGCATGGCAGCTGAGTACGGTCGCACACTGGTCGTGATGCCCACGTACAACGAGAAGGAGAACCTTCCGATCGTCGTACCGCGCGTATTGGCGCAGCAGCACGAGATCGAGGTGCTGATCGTCGATGACAATTCGCCAGACGGGACAGGAGAGGTCGCGGACCAGATGGCGGGGCGCGACGATCGGATCCACGTCATGCATCGACCGGGCAAGCTGGGGCTGGGCACGGCCTACATCGCGGGGTTCAAGTGGGCGCTGGAGCGCGACTACGAGTACGTGTTCGAGATGGACTCGGATTTCTCTCACAACCCGGATCACATCCCCGAGTTCCTGGAGGCGGCCCAGGAATACGACCTGGTGCTCGGCTCGCGCTATTTGCGGGGTGTCACCGTGATCAACTGGCCCATGTCGCGTCTTCTGCTCAGCTACTTCGCCAATAAGTACGCGCGCATCGTGACCGGATTGCCCTTCAGCGACACGACGGGCGGCTTCAAGTGCTACCGCCGGGAGGTCCTGGAGGAGATCGACCTCGACAAGATCACGTCCGAAGGGTACTCGTTCCAGATCGAGACGACGTTCCGGGCCTGGCGCAGAGGCTTCAAGGTCGGTGAGATCACCATCGTCTTCAGCGACCGGACCGAGGGCGCCAGCAAGATGAGCGGCCGCATCATCCGGGAGGCGGTGTGGAAGGTGTGGTGGCTGCGGCTGCTTCGGATCTTCCGCAGGATTTGAGTCACCCGCAGTAGCACGATCAGGTTGATCTCCGCAATCCAGCCCGTAAGGACGTAATCGGACCACGCCCTCCGGGGTAGCAGTGGAAGCGCGAACCGTTAAGTTAGGGCTTCAAAAATGCAGCCCTTAATCCACACTCCGACAACCACCTACGGGCGAGCGGCCGATCGGCGCGACGGCCCGGTGCGGACCTGATGGCTCGACAGCCCTCCGAGCCCGGCAAAACACCGGCCCGGCTGGGACCCCTCCAGCACCCGCTGATCTGGCTCTGTGCCGCGCACGTGCTGCTGGCCGTCCTGCTGTTCGACCCGAAGCCGTTCCTGGGCGGCGACAACTACTGGTACATGCTCCTCGGCGAGAGCTTGCGGACCGGGGAAGGGTACCGTGACCTGTGGCTTCCCTCCACACCGGCTCACACTCGGTACCCTCCTCTCTATCCCGCGTTGCTGGCGTTCCTCGGGCTTATCAAGGTCTCACCGGTCCTGTTCAAGCTCTTCTCCCTGGCCTGCACGACCGCGGTCACGGCGCTGGTCTTTCTGCTGACCGAGCGGCGCACGGGGGACCGTCAGCTTGCCCTGCTCGCCGGTGGTCTGGCAGCCGCCGCGCCGATTCTGGTCGAGTACGCTCATTGGGTGCTGTCGGAGCCGCTGTTCACGGTCCTCGTGCTGGTCGCCGTCTACGCGTTCAGCCGGGATGATGCGGCCGGGGACGTGAAGATCTTCGCGGTGGGGACTGGAGCGGCGATTCTGGCCAGCCTGGCGCGCAGCGCCGGCTACCCGCTGCTGCTGGCCATCCTGGTCAGCCTGGCGGCGCGTCGGCGGTGGAAGCGCTGCGCGATCTTCCTGGGTGCGGTCATCGTGGTGCTGGGCAGCTGGTGGCTGCGTAACCGGCTGGCGGTATCGGGCGACCTACCGTACACCCAGTGGATCTTGTTCCGTGATCCGTACCGTCCAGAACTCGGGACTGTGGGCGCCGCCGAGCTGGTCGGGCGCTTCTTCCACAACCTGCAGGCCTACGCGCTGCGCGTACTGCCTCAATCCATGGCGGGACGCGACGTGAGCGGATTCGCCGCCGGGGTGCTGGGGACCGTCGCCACCGCGCTCCCGACCGCCGCGGCGCTTCGCAACCTGAAGCAGCTCAGGGTTACCGAGCTGTTCTTTATCTTCTACATGGGGTTGATCCTGCTGTGGCCTGAGGCCTGGTCGGACCAGCGGCTTCTGCTGCCCGCTTTGCCCGTCATCTTCGTTCTGCTGGTCGAAGGACTGGCGTGGGTGGCGGGGAAGGTCGATCGGCAGGGCAGGCGCGCGGGAGCCGTCACGTTCGTCGTGGGGGCCTTATTGGTCGCCGTAGCGGTATTGGGGAATCTGAGACTGGCGGCACGCGAGCTGGATTGCGCCCGGGCTTACTGGCGAGGGAACCGCTTCGCCTGCTACCCGGCGGCGGTGGTGGATTTCATCCGAACCGCGAACTGGACGGCCCAGAACACGGACCGGCAGGCCATCGTCGTCAACCGTAAGCCGCAGATCTTCTACTGGTACGGCCGACGCCGGGGGGACAATTATCCTTACACGGAAGACACGGATTCGGTGATGCATTTCCTGGACTCACTGGAAACCGACTACGTGATCGTGGACCGGTGGAGCGCGACGACCTTCCGTTATCTGATCCCGGCCATCCAGGCGAACGCCGATCGATTCGGCCTCGCTCATCAGGAAGGCCAACCCGCCACCTTCTTGCTCACCTACTCCCGGTCCGGAGGTGGCCGATGAGGGATGCGGTCAAGCCGCAGGTCGCCAGCGACCCGATCGGTGAGGAGACGCTGCAAATCATGCGGCACGCCAGCCGCTACAACCGCTGGATCGCCGAGCTCATACAGCCGTATCTGGGGGACAGGGTTCTCGAGGTCGGGGCGGGAATCGCCAACATGACCCCGTTCCTGCTGCCGCGCGAATACGTGGTGGTCACCGACCCGGACCCGGCCTACCTCGCCGTACTGAAACAACGGATGGGCGATGAGCCCACGGTAGTGGTGCGCTCCCTGAAGCTTCCCTCGATCTCCGAAGACTGGAAAGCCGAGCGGCTCGATACCGCGGTGCTGCTGAATATCCTCGAGCACGTCGAGGAGGATGTGGAGTCGCTCGTCAGCCTGACGGACATCCTGATGCCAGGCGGCCGGATCGTCGTTTTCGTTCCGGCGGTCCCGGCGCTCCACGGCTCATTGGACAGGGCGCTCAGCCATCATCGTCGCTATTCGAAGGAGGAGCTGTGGGTGAAGCTGGAGAGCGCGGGCCTGGAGGTCGAGGAGCTTCGCTACTGCAACTTCGTCGGGATGTTCGGATGGTGGTTCTATAGCCGTGTGATCCGCCGGCAGGTGCTGCCGGCGTTGCAGGTGCGGCTGTTCGATCTGATGGTTCCGCTGCTTTCGCGTCTCGAGAGGCTGGTTCACCCTCCCATCGGCCAATCGCTGCTGGCGGTGGCGCGGAAGAGCCCGCGCTAGTCCGCCCGATGGGGCCGGTCGGCTCCGCTAGGGGACCAACGCGTCCACCCGATCGGTGACATCGGAGCTCTCCAGACGACCCCCCATGACGTAGATGATCCCGTCCAGGGCGGCGGCACGGGCCTCGTATCGGGCAACCGGCAAGGAGGGAAGCGTCAACCACTTTTCTTCCAGGGGATCGAAAGCCTCGACCTTATCGCTAACGCCTGTGTCGGCGAGGCCGCCGATGATGTGTATCCGATCATCGAGCATGGCGAGCGCGCCCTGGTCCCGGGCGACCGGCATCGATGGAAGGGTGCTCCACGCCTCGCTCACGACATCGTAGGCGAAGACCTCGCTGGTATAACCGAATCTCGTCCTTCCACCGAAGTAGTAGACCCTGGTTCCGTAGGCGGCAGCGTGGCCCGCACGAGTCGCCGCAGGCATGGGTTGCACCTGGAACCAGCCGGGAACGTCGATCACCGCGATCGCGCTGAGAACGCCGCTGTGAGCCGTGACCCGCGTGCGGCCAGCGCCCACCCCGGTAACCCGGCCTTCCGCCGTGATCCGAGCCACGAAGCTCTTCTCCGAGTCCCACCTCACGTCCGTCGCCAGGGTGAGACGACCCGAGGCCCGCCGGGCTTGCGCCGTCAGATCCGCCTCCGCGCCGCTCGGCAAACGAAGCGTGTCCGGGCTCACCTGGAGGCCGACCACCGGGTCGGGCGTGACGACGATCGTCGCCTCGGCGGCCAGATCGTCGAGTCGCGCCCTCACAGATGTCCGAACTGACGGGGCTGTGAGCGATGAATGTGTTAGGGTAGGGCGAGGAGACGGAGAGCGTCAAAAGTGGAGGCTGAAGGTAACATAATATGTATTATGCGCCATTAGCGCCTACCGCGCCTTTTCGCGCCCCACAAGGCCGGTTCCGCGCCAGACCCGCGGCCCGGGGTCCCCGTTACTGCCCGGCCGTGCCGCTATCGGAGCCCGAACGCACCGGTGGGACGGCCTCGGCCCGGTATTCTGCCGCCCGCATGAGGTAGAAATCATGGGCCGCGGCTTCGGGGGGCGTGATCTCCGCCAGCTGTTCGAGTATCCGGGCGGCGCCCTGGGGATCGCCGAAAGCGGCCTTCAAACGGGCGGCAGCCTGCAGCGCGCGGCTCTTCTGGACCCTAGCCTCGACCTCACGGCCGATATCCTCATATACGGCGATTGCGGCGGCGGTATCGGCGACCTCCTCGTAGGCGGCGGCCAGGAGGAACGCCGCGCGGATCGAGAGGACGTCGTGCTCCAGCTCCCGGACCGCCTCGCGGGCCGGCGCCACGGCCTCTCCCGGCCGATTCTGGAGGAGGAGCGCGTAGGCGAGGAGAACGCGGCCCTCGCGTGCGTAGGAGCTGCCGTCGTACTGAGCGATGAGGCCTCGCAGCTGTTCGACAGCCTGTGCGGGGTTGTTGTTCGCCTGGAAACGGATCGCGCGAAGCTCGCTGGAGGCGGCCTCTTCGACGCGTCGGGTGTAGTCGATGTAGTACTTGACGCTGAAGCCGATGATGGCGAGGGCAGCGATTCCGAGGACAAGAGCGCGGGTGTTGCGCTGAGCCCAGGCCCCGAACTCATAGACGGTCTGGATGAAGCGATCCTCACCCGTGGGCCGAGGTTGCGGCATAGACTCCTCTATTCCCGTTGTTCACGCTTCGCGGCCAGGTAGCCGGCGGCGAAGGCGCGTGAAATGATCTCATCGTCGGCGGCCGGGCCCAGCTCTGCCGCCAGTTTCTTGATCTGTTCTCCGTGCTTGCCCCTGAACAGATCTCGTGCGGTGTCCGTAACGTCATCCGAGAGAGCGGCGGGCGGCTCGGAGGGCTCGAGATCGGGTCCGACGGCGTCGGCACCCGAAAGGAAGTCAGGAAGCCCTGCTTCGTCGACCTCGACCTCTGTGGACTCTGCGACTCGCTCGGCCCCGCTCGCCGACGCGGCTGGCGATGGCGGTGGTGCGAGCTCACCCTCCCGCTCCAGACCGGGCGAATCTTCACGGAAGACTGCGTCGATCAGCACCTCACCCTCGGAGCGCGTTGATTCCGCCGGCTCTGGTAACTCGATGGTCGGGACGGGCTCTGCCCCGAGATCCGGTTCGGGCACCGGGGCGGTTTCCTCGACATCGGGCGTGGCCGGGGACGGGGCCGCCTTCGGGCCGGTATCGTCCCGGTCCGTCACGAACGGGGGTTCCATGTTTTCCTGGCCGGGCCGTTCGGCCGGTGGTCCTCCGGAGCCGCCGATGAACGGCGTAGGTACGGTCGGCACGGTTCGCTTTTCCTCCTTCTGCTCGACGGGGATTCGGGCCCGAAATCTATATACAGGCCGGGCCGGGTCAAACCCCTAAACTGGCCTCAGTGAACGAATTTCAGCACCAAAAAGCCAAGGATCAAAGCCACCACGAAGGCGATCGTCAGGATATTGAAGTAGCGGTCGATGAAGACGCGGATCCTGGGTCCCCAGATGCGGATCAGCGCCGCAACCAGGAAGAAGCGGGCGCCGCGGCTTACGGCTGAGATGGCGACGAAGGGGAGAAACGGAACCGCGAAGGCGCCGGCCGCGATGGTGAAAACCTTGTACGGAATGGGGGTGAAGCCGGCGGTGCCGAGGGCCAGGACCAGGTTGGCACGGTACTGTTCGCCCACGTAGAGGAAGGCGTCGCCCGCGCTGTAGAATTCGATGATCGGACGTCCAATGGTCTCGTATAGCTCGACACCGATGACGTAGCCGAAGACACCGCCCAGCACGGAGCCGGCGGTGCATAGCAGGGCGAAGTACAGGCTGCGCCGGGCCTGTCCGACGCAGAGGGCGATGAGCAGTACGTCGGGAGGGACGATGAAGAACGAGGCCTCGATAAAGGCCAGGACGAAGAGTGCCAGCGCGCCGTACGGCGTCTCGGCCCAGCTGAGCACCCAATCGTAGAGGCGTCGGACGTACCCTCTTCGGGCCCCCTCGCCCACCGACGCTTTGTGCGAGAGGCCTGCTACCATGGGTTCACCTCTTCCCCGCTTTCCTTCGAGCCCCCCAGTTGCTTGAAATCGACGAATCGTACCTGGGCGATGACCTCGTCCCTTACACTTCCATCCTGGGTTCGTTCGATCCTGTGAAGCGCTTGCGATTCCCCGTCACCAATCGGGATGAGCAGTCGGCCTCCGACGGCGAGCTGATCGACCAGCGGTTCGGGGACATCTCGAGCGCGCGCGGTGACGAGGATCGCGTCGTAGGGTGAATACCGCCGCCAGCCGTACCTTCCGTCTCCGGCACGGACCGCCACGTGGGTCAGGCCGAGCGCTTCGATTCGTGCTCGGGCCTTGGCGGCCAGCTGGGGCACGAGTTCGATGGAGAAGACGTGGGCGCAGAGGCAGGCCAGCAGTGCCGTCTGGAAGCCCGAACCGGTGCCGACCTCCAGGGCCCGTTCTCCGCCCTGCAGGCGTAGCGCCTGCAGATAGAGGGCGTGAGTGGTGGGACGCGATATCGTCTGGCCGTGACCGAGGGGCAGCGCTTCGTCCGCATAAGCGCGGGCCTGGAAGCGCTCGGGCACGAAGAGGTGTCGAGGCACCTGGTCGAACGCCTGAAGCACCGCCAGGTCGGTGATGCCACCCTGGCGGAGCCGCTCGATCAGACGGCGGCGACTCTCCTGATACGCCGTCAGCTCTCGAGGGTCAAATCCCACGTCTGGATCTCCTCGATCAGCCGGTAATCGGTAAGGTCCAGGTGAAGCGGTGTCAGCGAGATATACCCCGCCGCCACGGCCCTGAAATCCGAGTCGTCGCGACCCGACCACTCGCTCTTGCCGCCGCCGATCCAGAAGTACTCGCGCCCGTACGGGTCGCGCATGCGGGTCAGCGACTCGAGGTACACGCGGCGCCCCAGGCTGGCCACGCGAACGCCTCGGATCTCGGCCGGCCCGATCGACGGTATGTTGATGTTGAGCAACGTGCCGGCCGGAAAGCCGGAGCGCCGGGCTATCCCGGTGAGCAACTTCTCGAGCAACGGTTCGTATTCATCACCGGGCGGCTCGAAGTCGTCGCTGGCGAATGAAAGGGCGACGGATGGGATCCCCAGCAGCGTGCTTTCCATGGCGGCGGCCACGGTCCCTGAGTAGAGCACGTCCTCCCCCAGGTTGGGCCCGTGGTTCACGCCGGAGAGCACCAGATCGGGGGCACGATCGCCGATCGCACCGCCCAGGGCGAGGAGGACGCAGTCGGTGGGGGTTCCGTCGACGTGGTAAAGGCCGTCCTGCGTTTGCCTCACCCGGAGGGGCCGATTCACGGTGAGTGAGTGGCTGGTTGCGCTCTGCTCGCGGTCGGGAGCAACGACCGTGACGTCACCGAGACGAGCCGCGACACGGCTCAGCAGTGTCAGGCCGGGCGCCAGGTACCCGTCGTCGTTGGTGCAGAGGATCTGCGTGGCCAGCATCACTCCTTGGCGCGAGGCTCTTCGAGGGTATCGAGCAGTTGGTGGACTCCCTCTCGCAAGCGCGCGAGGGCTTGACGATCGAGGGCGGCGCTGGCGACTTTGTCCAGCTCTCCGCCCTCGCGGAGCTTTTCCAACCTCTGTCGCGCGCCGTCGATCGTATATTTCTCGTCGTAGAGCAGGTGTTTGACCAGCTCGATGATCTTGATCTCGCGCGCACGATAGACTCGATTTCCGGCCCGATTCTTCGAGGGGCTGAGTTCCTTGAACTGCGTCTCCCAGTAGCGGAGCACGTGTGGCTTGAGCCCCGCCATCTCGCAGACTTCCCCGATGGAGAAGTACTCGCGACGAGCGATGCGGTCATGTCGCATCGGCGCCTCCCCACAGCTCGGGTTTCGGCTCCCGCAGCATCAGATCAGCGGTGGCCTGACGGGGCGACTTCCCGTTGAAGAGGATGTGGTGTACTTCATCGACGATCGGCATCTCGACCCCGTGTCGCGACGCCAGCTCGCGCGCCGCTCGGGTCGTGCGCACGCCCTCCGCCACGGACCTCATGCCCGAGAGAATGTCGTCCAGCGACTCACCCTCCCCCAGCCGCACGCCCACGGTCCGGTTGCGGCTCAGCTCCGCGTTGCAGGTGAGCACCAGGTCGCCCAACCCCGCCAGTCCGGCGAACGTCGTGGCCTTCGCGCCCATGGCGAGGCCCAGGCGCGTCATCTCGGCCAGGCCGCGGGTGATGAGCGCGGCGCGACTGTTGTGGCGGTAGCCCAACCCCACGGTAATCCCCGACGCCAGCGCGATGATGTTCTTGAGGGCGGCGGCCAGCTCCACGCCGGGAATGTCGTCGTTGGTATAGACGCGAAAGCGCTCGGTATTGAAGAACTCCTGGACGAAACGCGCCACGTCGGCGTCCCGGGAGGCAGCGACGATCGCCGTCGGATCCCCCTCCGCCACTTCCACGGCGAAGCTGGGCCCACAGAGCACGGTGGGCTCGTGCTCGGGCAGGAGCTCGATCAGGATCTCGCTGGGACGCTCCAGCGTATCGATCTCGATCCCCTTGGTGGCCGTCACCAGCCGCGCATCGGCCGGCACGTGTGGCGCCGCCTCGCTCATGACCTGCCGGTACCATTGCGAGGGAACCACCGCGACGACGAGCTCCGCTTCCTCCAGCGACTCGGCGTGATCCCGATACACCTCGATCGTGTCGGGCAGCCGGACGCCCGGCAGGTAGTCCAGGTTCTCGTGCCGGTCGGCGATACCCTCCGCCACCGAGGCCTCGTAGCACCAGAGGCGAACGCGGTGACCTTTTTCGGCCAGGACTTTCGCCAGTGCGGTACCCCAGCTCCCTGCCCCGATGACGGTCGCTCTGCCCATTCTCACGCCTCGCTGGCCGCCTTGCCGGTTCCGATTTCCGATTCCGAGGTCGCCTCCGCCGACATCCCTCGCTCCGCCCGAGCCGTCCGCGGCTCGCGGCCTGCCGCCAGCCGCCGCAGGTTGGACCGATGCGTCCACCAGACGAAGCAGGTCAGCGGCAAGCTAGACCAGAAGACGAAGTCGAAGCCGTTCCCCGACACCCAGATGAGGATGGGAAACGCCGAAGCCGCCAACAGCGACCCCACGGACGCGATTCGGATCGTGAGCATGACGACCAGCCAGATGACCGCGGCCATCGCCACCGCCAGCGGGGCCAGCGCCAGATAGACGCCGGCGCCCGTGGCCACTCCCTTGCCGCCGCGAAACTTGACCCAGATCGAAAAGACGTGACCGAGAATCGCGGCCACGCCGTAGGCCAGCGCCAGCTGCGGTGCGTCGACGCCGTCCAATCGAACGAAGTACCACGCCGGAACGAAGCCTTTCCCCACATCGATCAGGGCACACAGAAACGCGAGGGGCAGTCCGACCGCCCGATACAGGTTGGTGGCGCCGAGGTTGCCGCTTCCCCACCGCCGCAGGTCGATCCCGCGGAGCCGTGCCAGCAACAGGCTCGTTGGCGTCGAGCCCAGCAGATAAGCCAGGACCAGCAGGCCGATCAGGATCATCGCTTCTTCCTCTTCTTCTTCCGCCGCGACCGCAACCTGATTCGGATCGGAACGCCCTGGAACCCCCACGAATCACGAAAACCGTTTCTCAAATAGCGCACGTAACTTTCGGGCACGTCCCGTGGGTGGCTGCACCAGATGGCGAAGGTGGGCGGCTCGGTCCCCACCTGCGAGGCGTAGAGGAACTTCAGAGGCGTACCCCGCTTCTGCGGTGGCTGTGTCGCCTGTGTCAGCTGCTGGAGTCGCTCGTTCAGCGCCGGCGTCGGGATCCGCTTCTTCCGCTCCGCCCCAACCTGCCAGGCGAGGTCCAGGGCGCGTTGGACGCGCTGCCCGGTCAGCGCCGAGATGAACACGGTCGGAACGTTCGCCAGAAACGGGACCCGCTCGTGGAGCGCCTTCTCCATGCGGACCGCCGTATGCGTGTCTTTCTCGACCAGATCCCATTTGTTGACGGCCAAAACGACACCGCAGCCCCGGTCCCAGGCGTGCCGAACGATCCGGAAGTCCTGGTTGCTCACCCCGTCGTCAGCATCGACGATCACCGTGCAGACGTCCGCCCGATCGATGGCTCGCATCGTTCGGAGGGTCGCGTAGTATTCGAGTCCCTCGGTCACTCTACTCTTGCGGCGCAGCCCGGCCGTGTCGACGAAGACGAATCGCCGGCCCTCTCTTTCGAACGGCGTGTCGATCGCGTCCCGGGTCGTCCCGGCCTCCTCCGAGACCACCAGCCGCTCCGAACCCAGGACCCTGTTGATGAAGCTGGATTTCCCCACGTTCGGTCTGCCGATGACCGCCAGCCGTAAACCGACCCCCTCACGCTCACCCCTCGCCTCCGCCGGCAGCATCTCGACGATCGCGTCCAACAGATCACCGCTGCCGCGACCGCTCGCCGCCGCCAGCGGATGAGGATCCCCCAGGCCGAGGGCATAGAATTCGAGATGCGCGCTCGATTCCGGCAGGTCGTCGATCTTGTTGACGGCCAGGATCGTCCGCTTCTCGTGCACCCGCAGTAGCTCGGCGATGTGTTCGTCCAGCGGGTGGATCCCTTCGCGCCCATCGACCATGAACACGATCACGCTCGCCTCTTCCAGGGCCAGCAACGCCTGCCGCCGTATCGCCTCGTCCAGCTCGCCCGCGGCGTCCTCCAGGATTCCGCCGGTGTCGACCACGTAAAACCGCCGACCTCCCCACTCGCCTTCGCCGAAATGAACGTCGCGCGTCACACCCGGCTGCCTGTCGACGATCGCCGGGCGACCGCCGACGACCCGGTTGAAGAACGTCGACTTGCCGACATTGGGTCGCCCGACTATGGCCACCGTCGGCGGACCGGTGGGCACCTGTCGGGTCTCGACCTCCCCGGCTGGCTGGGCCGCCGGGGTTCGAGACCGTGATTCGGAGGCGGTCATGGACGAAGGAGCGGAGCCAAAAGCAGACAAATCAGATCTAACAAGGTCCTTGCGTGAAGAAACGATAAGCACAAATCTAGGTTCGACTTATGACTTGTCAACTGCAGTGATACTGGAAGACCGTATCGGGGGCGCCACCCGACTCCGGGGCGAAAACGAAGGCGGTGGGACGCCGTGTCCCACCGCCTTGCGGAACGGGGTCGTGGTTGCGCCGCGCCTCAGGTAACGATGCTCTCGTAGCCGAAGCCCGAGATGAATGCGTCGGACTGGAATTCGAACTCGACCGGGTGAACGATCCCCTGCTCGATGGCCTCGACCGTGAAGGTCTCGCTCTGAACCACCTCACCGAGGTCGTCGTAGAAGTGGAAATTGAGCTCGATCGGTGTGCCGGGCTCGAGCTTCAGGTTGATGATCTTGCCCGTCACCTTGTACGTGCCGGCTTCGGCCGGCTCCATGCGGACGTCGACGAAATCGAACGGGTTTTCCTCGCGCCGCTCGAGCACGACCAACGCGCTGTCCACTTCTTCCAACTCGCGGTACGCGTTCGCCAGCATGGCCAGGTTGTTCATGTTGTTCGGATATCGTTTGACCAGCTTCCGAGCGACGACGACCAGCGAATCGAAATTCCCCGAGCGGAACAGGCTGACGCCGAGCTGCTCGAGGGAGTTGGCCCGATAGGGCGCCAGATCCAGCGCCGTCGAGAACGCATCTGTCGCTTCCTCGTACAAACCGATCTGGATGAGCCCGATCCCGATGTTGTGGTAGTCATCGGCATCGAGATCTTCACGAGCCAGCAGATCCGAGTAGTATTGCACGGCCATGTTTCGAAGCGAATCCGCCTTCTCCAGCTTGGCTTGCTTCTCCGGACCCGCTTCCATCTCCGCCGCTTCCCGGGCCTCCTGGCGTGCGGCGCGGGTCAGAACGACGGCGGCGTTGGACACCGCATCGACGTTACCCGGCTCGAAGTCCAGGAAAGCGTCATAGGCCTGGGCCGCCTCCTCGAACCGATCGTCCATCGCCAGCAGCTGGGCCAGGTTGAACGTCGCCGCTCGCAGCGCGACGCTCTTCTCTTCATCCGAGAGGCGAACCGCGTCGTCGATCGCCTCGACAGCTTGCTCGTAGTACGCGATCGCCGTGTCCTGCAGCGCCGTCCGCAACGAGTCGCTCTCGACCTCCGTCGCTTTTCGGGCGTAGATCGATCCCAGCTGCAGCATCGGCTGTGGGTTCTTCTTGTAGACCGTCCAGGCGTCCCTGTAGGCCTCCGCTGCCTTTTCGGTCTCCTGCGCGCTCGAGTAGCGCACCGCCGTGTTGTAGCTCTTTACCCACGCGTTGAAGCGAAGCGTGTCGACCCGCGCCTCATAGCACGACCAGAGCTCCGCGGCCCGATCCCAGGCCGCATCGGCCTCCTTGTAACGGTCCAGCTCGGCATACAGCCGGCCCGCCCACAGGAATACTCGCGGGTTCGGATCATCGGGATTCTCGTTCATATCCCGCTCCAGCTCCTCCAGACCTTGCTGCCACAGCCGCCGCTGGTCCTCCGGGTCACCCGCGTTCCGCCGCGCACGGTCGTGGTACAGCTCCGCGCTCGACACCGCCCGACCCCCCGACGGCTCCGTGCCGACACATTCCTCGTCCTGAGCCTGTGCCGTGCCCGGAAGCGCCAGAATGGCAAGACCTATGACGACTCCGAATGTCAAAATGGCTAGACGACGTTCGTTCATGTTGGTTCGTCCTCCCTCAGCCGTCCTGGCTGTTGCCCCTTACGAAACGGGCCCTCGTAACGTAATACAGCTAACGCTCCAACCCGCCTGGCAGAGCGGTTTCGATCTCCTGGCGGACCTGCCAGGTTGGTATTTTCAGGGCTCGAGCGGCTTCGACTATGTCTTGATACTCCGGTTTGCAACGAACGTGCCCGTGGGGCGTCACGGTCACTTTCAGGCGTATCTGGAACCCGCGCCATTCTAAAGTCCTGGTGGATCGAGGCAATACCTGGCGTTCGATGGGCCAGAAGCGGAGGCCGAGTGTGGTGCTGCCTTCGAGCAGGGCCTCGGCGACGGTCTGTCGGTCGCTGTCGGGAACCAGCGCCTCGATCCTGAAGCCGGTGCGGCCCTTTTTCATCTGGAGGGGGTGCGAGGAGACGTCGATGGCGCCCGCGGCGAGCACCGCCTCGATCAGGGGCGGCAGGTATTCCGGGGGCATGTCATCGATATCGGCCTGGAGGATGAGGACTGGACCGCCCGGTTCCATTTCGGCGAGGATCAGGCGGAGCGCGTTGGGGCGGCCGGACGGGTCGCGGCTGCCGGCCCCATAACCGGAACGGACGGGCACGTACGATCGGGGCTGAGGGTCGCGGGCGGTCAGAGCGGCCAGCAAGGCGGCGCCAGTGGGGGTAGTGAGCTCCTCGGGCAGATCGGTCTCGAGGATCGGGAGGCCTTCGAGCAGCCGGAGGGTGGCTGGCGCTGGAAGCGGGAGCGAGCCGTGAGCGGAATCGACGCGACCGTGCCCGATGGCCACGGGGCGGGTGAAGCAGCGATCGACGTCGAGCCGTGTCACGCCGACGGCGGTGCCGAGGATGTCGACGATGGCGTCGGCGGCGCCGACCTCGTGGAAATGGACCTGATCCGGGGCCACACCGTGAAGCGCCGCCTCGATTTCGGCCAGTCGTCGGAAGGTCTCGGTGGCGATGTCGCGTGCGGCAGGGTCGACGGGGATGGCGTCGATGATCTCGAGGACGTCGTCCAGGCGGCGTTCGGGCTCGGTCTCCGACGTCTCGACGGTGACCGAGGTAGCGGCCAGCGAGGCGCGTAGTACGGAGGACACCTCGACCCGAACATCGAGCGGCAGCGACGCGACGAGCTCGCGCAACCAGGCGTCGCCCGAGCCCAGGTCGACGAGAGCGCCCAGGACCATGTCGCCACTGATCCCGGCGAACGGGTCGAAGATCAGGCAACGGGTCTTCGCGTCCACGCTCAGTATCCCGGACCGTACGGGGTGAAGAACAGGCTCAGCGTCCAGCGGAGAGCGAACGATTCCTTCGGGCCACCCCCCGGGGGCGCATCGGCGAAATCGGCGTTGCTGGCCCAGAGGGGCAGCGAGACGGCGGCTCCCAGGCGCTTGTATCCGCCCTTCAACGCGAACCCGGCATCCGCCCAAAGCCGGGGCGGCTCGAGCACCCGTGCCAGGAAGCGACCCTGCGCTTCGCCTTCACCGGTGGGCAGCTCACGCCAGTCGAACAGAAACGCCCCCTCCACGTTCAGCTCCTCCGGGCCGAGGCGATCGGGAACGCCCGGCGTCCAGGCGGCCTCGACGAAAGCGTCGACCCATCCCCAGAAGCCGCTGTCGGTGGCGTCCCCCGTCCCGATCGAGCCGTTGGCGCTCAGGTAGCCGTCGACCAGCGGCTGCGTCTCGATGTACGCTCTCAGGTTCGGACCGCCGGGCACGAAGTAGGAGATCTCGTCGAAAAGGGCGCCGGGCACATCGATGTACGGGTTGAGCCAGCGGGTCACAGGATCGGCCCCGGACAGCAGGAACCGACGCTGCAGGGGCGGGTCGCCGGCGGCCCAGCCGGCGGCCAGCCGCGCCCTCCAATCGAACCGTTCCACGGTGCCGTTCGCGGTCGCGTCGAGCTCGCCTCGCAGGTATCCGTAATCTCCACGGCCGGCCTTCACCCCCCAGACCAGGCTGCCGGTCAGGCGCGGGGCTCCCCAGGCGCCCTGACCCCACGCGCCCTCCAACGCCAGACCCACGTCGCGCCCGGGACTCCAGGGGTACGGCACGGCCTCGGCCTGGCAGGGTACCGCCGGCCCGGCCGGACATGAAAAGAACGGGACCGAACCGAGGTAGCGTTCGTCGTCCAGAGCGAGCACTGACAGGCCACCCGACACCCGGTTGGCCGGATGGGGCTCGGGGTCCGAATCGCGGACGTACAGCGGTACGAACAGACTGGCCCCCCAGCGACCGTGCAACCGCCGGAAGGCCGCCGCCCCCCGATCCAACTGGACGGCCGCTTCGACGCCGGCGGGCGCGCCCCCGTCCGGGTCCGTCCCGAACCCCACACCCAACCACACGGTCGCCCTCCCGACCGGAGCCCGGGCCGCCGCGCCCACGACGCAGCAGCCGCTCGTCGCACCGTCGACCTCATCGGTCCACAGCAGCGGGACGAGCCCCAGCTGGCGCGACCCGGATGCCGTCCACCAGTACGGAACCGACGGCAACGCGGCTTTGGCGATCACGTCCCACTGGGCCAGGGCGTCGGAGGGCGCCGACACGGCCGCCAGCACCACCAGCCCGGCGGTTCGAGCGATCTTCATACGGTCATACAAGGTATTTCAACCAGGCTCCGGTATTGAACAGGACCACACGGTCCTCGGGACCGATGTGCTCTTCGGCTCTGAAAGCGTGCAGCCCGGCCAGCGTCGCCCCACCTTCGGGACAGGCCGGGAGTCCGTGGTGCCGCAGACGTCGCGACGCTCGCATCAGCTCGGTGTCGGTGACGGCGACCGCCGCGCCCCCGCTCTCACGCAGGGCGCGGAGGATGAGAAAGTCGCCCAGCGCCGCCGGGACCCTCAGTCCCGCGGCCAGCGTCTCCGCACCCACCCACCGGTCGGCGCTCTCCGCCCCCGCTTCCCACGCCCGCACGATGGGCGCGCACCCCGCCGATTGGACCACGTACATGCGCGGTCGTCGGCCCGCCTCGATCCACCCCAGAGCCTCGAGCTCCGCGAAGGCCTTCCACATCCCGATGATCCCGGTCCCTCCGCCCGTCGGATACAGGATCGCATCGGGGATCCGCCAACCGAGCTGCTCGCACAGCTCGTAGCCCATCGTCTTTTTCCCCTCCACCCGATACGGCTCTCGCAGCGTCGAGACATCGAAATAGCCGCTATCGGCAGCGAACGCCCGGGCCTCGACCCCGCAATCCGTGATCAGCCCGTCGATCAGCCGCACGTTCGCCCCCAGGGCTCGGCACTCGGCGATGATCACCGGTGGAGTGTCCGCCGGCATGTAGACCCGCACCGGGATCCCGGCACGGGCCCCGTAGGCCGACAGGGCGCCCGCCGCGTTCCCCGCCGACGGAGTCACGAAGCCCTTCGCCCCGCCGGCCGCCGCACGGGTGACGGCGGCGGACATCCCTCGCGCCTTGAAAGATCCTGTGGGGTTGAGACCCTCCTCCTTCACCAGGAGCTTGGCCACACCGGCCTCACGGGCCAGGGGCTCGAACTCCAGCAGGGGTGTCCCTCCCTCCCCCAGGCTGATCGGCTCCTCTTCCCGGGCCACCGGCATCACCTCCCGGTAGCGCCACATGTCCCAGCCGCGCCCGGCCAGATCCTTCGGCTTCCAGCGCGCGCCCACCCGGTCGAGAGGGTACCGTGCCAGCAGCGGCGCCCCGCACTCGGGACAGACGCCCGGTGTGCCCTCGACGCTCTCCTCACGCTCGCAGCGCGAGCAGATGAGGGTGTGCTCCAGCTTCATCGTCCTCGCTCCAGCCTCCCGATGGCCTCCTCGACGACCCGGAGCGTCACCTCCCTCCCCTGCACCGCGAAGACATCGACCAGCTCGGGTCCCTGCGTGGTGCCGGTGACGGCGGCCCGCACGGGCATGAACAGGTCGCGTCCCCGCACGCCCACCGATTTGCCCGCCGCGCGAACGGCGGCCATCGCGGCCTCTCCCGTCCACTCGTCCAGATCGGCCAGGGCATCGCGCACGGCCTCGAGCAGCGCCACGACCTCGGGTCCCTGCAACGCCTCGAGCGCCGGGTGATCCCATTCCATCGGCCGCGGTGGATCGAGCTGAGGCAGATAGTCCTCGGCCTCCTGGAACGTCGTGATCCGCTCCCGCAACGCCGCCGCGACGCCCGCGGGCCCTTTCGGGCCGTCAGGAAGCGCGTCCGCTCCCAGGTGCTCGATCAGCTTGTCGGCCAGATCCTCCGGGCCCATCCGTCGGATGTGCTCGCCCGAGAGCCACTCCAGCTTGTCGGGATCCAGCCGGACGTCGCTGGTCCCGATACGTGCGAGATCGATCTCGCCGATCAGTCGCTCCGGCGTCAAAACCTCGTCGCCCGACGGGCTCGACCAGGAGAGCAGCGACAGGTAGTTGATCAGCGCGTCCGGGTGGTACCCTTCGTCGAGATAATCCTGCAGGGAACGGGCGCCGTGGCGCTTCGCCAGCGGCGAGCCGTCCGGGCTGAGGACGTGAGGCACGTGAACGAAGACGGGCGGCTCGGCGGCGAGCGCGCGATAGATCATGAGTTGGCGCGGCGTGTTGGCCAGGTGGCCCGCGCCGCGGATGACGTGGCTGATCTCCATCGAGATGTCATCGACCACCACGGCGAAGTTGTATGTCGGCGGCCCATCCGATTTCATCACTACGAAGTCACCGAACTCCGATCCATCGAACGTGATCGCGCCCCGCACCGGATCGGACACCACGACCTCGTCGTCGGGGGTCTTGAAGCGCAGCGACGGGACGATGCCGCGCTCCTGCTGCCGTCTCTCCTCCTCCTGGCTGAGATCCCGACAGCGGCCGTCGTAACCGGGCGGCTCGCCACGCTTTAGCTGCCTTTGCTTGCGAGCCTCGAGCTCCTCGGGCGTGCAGTAGCACCGGTAGGCGCTGCCGCCGGCGAGCAGCCGGTCGGCGTACTCGCGGTAGATCTTCGTGCGCTCGCTCTGCCGGTACGGACCGTGTTCACCGCCAACGTCCGGCCCCTCATCCCAATCCAGCCCCAGCTCACGCAACGATCCCAGAATCTCCTCTTCGGCGCCGGGCAAGTTCCGATCGATGTCGGTGTCCTCGATGCGCAGGAGGAACCGCCCGCCCGTGTGCCGGGCGTATAGCCAGTTGAGCACGGCGATGCGGGCGTTGCCCAAATGCAGCTCGCCGGTTGGACTCGGCGCGAATCGGGTCCTGACGGTCATGTACTGTTCTAATCTATGCTGAAGTCAGCCTGCGAGCTCGCGAGGATGGCCGGAACGAGCGGACTGAAGTTAGGCGCTGCCCCGAGACCGAACAAGCCAGAGTCAGCCCGTCGCATCGTCGGGCTCCTGCAGCGCGGCGGCGATTTTTCCCGCCAGCGCCTCACCGATGCCCGGCACGCGAGCGATCTCTTCGGGCGCCGCCGCCTTCACAGCTTTCAGGCTCCCGAACTCACGCAGCAGCGATTCCTGACGGGCCGGCCCCACTCCCGGTATGTCCAGGAGACCGGACCGCAGCGTGCGTCGGCTGCGACGCTGACGGTGATACTGGAGACCGAACCGGTGGACCTCATCCCGCACCCGCTGCAGGAGCCGCAAGCCCGGCGCGCGGCGCGTGAGCCTGAGAGGCTCGATCCGGTCGAGAGTGAAGATCAGCTCCTCGCGCTTGGCCAGTGCCACGACCGGCAGATCCGGGAGCCCCACCCGTTCCAGCGCCTGCGCGGCAGCCGACAGCTGACCCTTCCCCCCGTCGATCAGGACCAGGTCGGGCAGACGCTTCTCCTCGGCCAGTCGCCGGGAAAAGTATCGGGAGACGATCTCCTGCATCGCGGCGTAGTCGTCCACCCCCTCGACGCTCTCGATCCGATAACGTCGGTATTCGCTCTTCAACGGCTCGCCGTTCTCGAACCACACCGAAGCACCCACGGCGTCCGCGCCCTGGATGTTGGAGATGTCGAAGCCGACGATGGCGCGGGGCACGCGTTCCAGGTTCAGCTCGCCCCGCAGCGAATAGAGCGCCGGCGGCGCGCGCCGCTCCGCCTGCCCTTCCAGCAGCTGGCGCTCCTCCAGCAGATGGCGGGCGTTCTCCGCCGCCAGTCGAACCAGTTCACGCTTGAACCCGCGCTGCGGGACGTGGACGCTGAACGCTCTGCCGGTCCGCTCTCTCAGGTGGGCCTCCACGGCCTGTCTGTCCTCGAACTCGATCGGCACCAGCAGCTCCCGGGCGACTTCCTGTTGCAGCAGATAGTAGCGGGCCAGGAAGACCGAGAGGATCGATTCCTCCGCCTCGTTCTCCACGTTGCCCAGGAAGTGAGCCTCGCGCCCCAGCAGCTTCCCCTCCCTGATCTTGAAGATCACGCCGCAGGCCGAGTCGCCGTCGCGCACCAGGGCCACCGCATCGACGTCGCCGCCTCGAGGGTCGATGGCGAGCTGACGACGTTCCAGCTCGGCCAGTCCGCGGAGCACGTCGCGATACTCGGCCGCGCGCTCGAACTCCAGCGATTGGGCCGCGTCCTCCATCCGTTCGGCCAGCTTCTCCGCCAGTTTGCCCGTGTGGCCCTGCAGGACGAGGAGCACCTCATCGATCATCTCGCGGTAGTCGCTCTCGGTCTGGTAGCCGACACAGGGTGCCTTGCACCGGCCGATGTAGTAGTCGAGGCACGGCCGGGAAGGCGCCTGCTGCGGAAGATCGTAATGGCAGGAGCGGATGGTGTAGAGCTTCTTGATGGCGCGCAGCGCGCGTCGCATGTGGCCCACGTCGGCGTAGGGGCCGAAATATCGGGAGCCGTCCTTGACCAGCCGCCGCGTCACGAACACCCGCGGGAACGGCTCCCCCACCGTGACCTTGATGTACGGGTACGTCTTGTCGTCCCGCAGCCGGATGTTGAAGCGCGGCGCGTACTCCTTGATCAGGTTCGACTCCAGGATGAGCGCCTCCGACGTCGAATCGGTGACGATCGTCTCGAAGTCGGCGATCCGGCGGATCATCTCCGGCGGCTTGTGATGGGATCCCGCGGGCTCGCGAAAGTACGAGCGGACGCGGTCGCGCAGCGACTTCGCCTTGCCGACGTAAAGCGGCTTGCCCTTGGCGTCTTTGAGGATGTATACGCCCGGCTCGACGGGCAGCGACGCGAGCTTCTCTTCGGATACAGCGGTCGTGGACATCTATCTCAGGGGGTAGATCTTTCGCCTGGCCTCGGGCCGGCCGCTGCGGTCACCCGCGCCAGCCGACATGCGCCAAGGTATACTACCCCGAACGCCCCCAACGTTGCCAGCGTCACGGCCAGGCGCCTCAGAAGGTCGGTGTCGATCCCCTCTGGCGGTGCCACGGCGAACTCGGCGGCGAACCCCGCGGCCGCGCCGGCGGCACAAGCCGCCAGCAGCTTCAGCAGGTACACCACGTCGCCCCCGTGGAAGATGACGCCGATCCGTCGGCGCAGCCCGGTCCACAGCAGCAGCAGATACAGCCAGGAGCCGAGGGCGGCGCCGAAGGCCAGACCGGGGACATAGAAACGCCACATGAGGATGGCGCCCAGGGCGGCGCCCACCGCCAGCCCTGCGGCGGCGAATTTTACCGGCGTCCGGGTGTCCAGCATGGCGTGGAACCCCGAGGCGAACAGCTTCACCGATGAAGCGGCGAGGAGGCCGACGGCATAGGCGCCCAGGGTAGCGTGGACCCAGACGGTGTCGACGATTACGAAGCTGCCCCGCTGGAACAGGAACGACACGATCCAGTCCCCGAACAGGATGAAAGCGATGGCGGACGGCACGATGTAGAACGCGATGCCACGGAACCCGTCGCGCAACCTGACGCGCAGCGCCTCCCTCGCATCCAGTTCGGCTTCCCGGGAGAGCTCGGGGAGCGAAGACGCGGCCACTGACGTCCCGAACAGCGCCAGCGGCAGATAATAGAGCCGCTGTGCGTACGCCAGGGTGGCCAGCGCCCCGTTGGCCAGCAGGCCGGCCAGGAACACGTCCAGCAGGCCGGACACCTGGGCGACGCCGGCGCCGAGCACCACGGGCCCGAAATTGCGCACGACGGTACGGACCGGCCGCCAGGCGGTATCGAGGGAGAGCCTCAGCCGCCCGGTGAGCCGCAATGACGGGAGCACCTGGACGAGGAACTGGAGGACGGCTCCGATCAAAGTGGCCCAGGCGAGGGCCACGACCAGCGGGTCCCAACCGGCGCGCCATGCCAGCAGAAGTCCGAGGATCTGGGCGAGGTTCCAGATCGCGGGCGCGGCGAAGGAGAGGAAGAAGCGGCGGTGGCTGTTGAGCACGCCGAGGCACCAGGCCGCCAGAATGAGCATCCCCGCCATGGGAAAGAGGATCCGGACCAGACGCGTCGTCAGCTCGAGCTTCTCCGGGGACCAGCGGGGGACGAGGATCTCGGTGATCCACGGCGCCAGCAACACGCCCAGCCCGCTGAGCACCGCGGCGAGGACCGCCAGCAGGCTCAGCACCGTGCCGGCCAGGCGGCGCGCCTCGGTCTCGGACTCCCGGGCCAGCAGGCCGCTATAGACGGGGATGAACGAAGCGGAGAGCGTCCCCTCGCCCAGCAGGTTTCGGATCGTGTTGGGGATGCGGAGTGCGGCGGTGTAGGCGTCGGCGGCGAGTCCGGTGCCGAAGAAGGCGGCGATCGCCACATCGCGCCCGAAACCGGCGAGCCGACTCAAAAAAATCCCCGCTCCCACCGCCAGAGCGGAGCGGGGTCGTCGCGTCACGCGATCCTCACCGTCACTCGTCACCGGGTGGAAGCGACTCCTGTTCCTTCGGCTTCTCGAGCAGCTGGCGGATGAACCGCGATTCTTCCTGCAGCGATTCCACGGTCTGGGAGAGGTACTGGACCTCTTTTTCGAGTTCCTTGAGACGCGCCTGGCCCTCTTCCTCCGACGGGCCCGAACCCAGGCGCCGGGCCAACGCACGACCGACTTCCGAGTCCAGCACGATGGCCGTAAGGGGGATCATCATCAGCAGGAGTACCACGACACCCAGGACCCAAACCATTCTCTACTCACCTTTCACCCACGAGTCCACCTCGCGAAACGTAGATCCGCCCGCGCCACGTGGCAAGCTGGCTAGTCCAGCGGCGTTAACGCGTTCTCGTAGATCTCGTCCAGCAGCGACTCGCCGTATCGGATCAGGTACTGGTACGGGTTCAATTCCCGCTCCTGAGGCCGACCATTCGGAAACAGGTGCACAGCCGCCTTCTCGAGCTGCTGCTGCATGACCTGGTTCTTCTCCTTTACCCTCCCCTCCAGGCGCTTCTCCAGGTCCCGGATTCCCCCGAACACCGCCTTCTTTCCGCTGCCCACGGCGCTCTTCGCTCCCGGGTCGAACCGGACCGCCACCTCGGATATCTCCGACAGCCGCTCATCGACCTCGCTCTTCAACCGGTCGAGCGCTTCCTTCAGTTCCTCCGGCGCGTGCTCTTTCACCAGACGGTCGATCGCGCCGCCGTCCGTGAGATCAGCGGGCTCGACTTCGTATTTTTCCAGTACCCGGCCGACCTTCGACTCCAGTAACCGCAGCGACGCCCGCGGGACCACCACCGGAGCGGGCACGCCATGAAGGTCGAAGATCGCGTGGCTCTCCGCCAAATAGGCGATCTCCCCCGGACCGCCCACGGACGCCACCACCGGAAACGCGGCGGCTTCGGTCACCGGACGCAAGAGAGCGCCGGGACTCACCCGCTCCGGGCTCGACTGCAACACTTCCTGCAACTCGTCCTCGCTCAGCCGTTCGCCCGAACGCCTCAACACGGCCTCGCCCCCCTCGTACATCACTCGGTCGCGCCCCAGCGAGCCGTCGAAGAACAGGTTCGTCGCGCCCTCGGCCATCGGGACCTGGGCCGAGTAACCCGACTCTTCCAACCCACGGACTCGCTCCCGCAGCCGCTTCTCACCCTCCTCGCGCCTCTCCCACTCCGACCACAGGAGCCCCCGACTGCGATGCTTCACGAACCGATGGCCGGTCCGAGAGATCAGCACCGGCCGTCCGGCGAGGAGTCGACCCAGAGCCTCCTGGAAGGCCTGGGCGAAGGGCCGTCCCGGCCGATAGCTTTCTCGAAGCGACTCGAGAACAGATGCCTTAAAATCCGTATCCGGCGTGGCTTGGACGAGGTGTTCCAGAGCGTCTTCGATGTCCCGTCCCAGCTCGATTCGCTCCACCGGCGGCCTCGGACCTTCGGGGTCCGTGGGCCCGGCCACGCCGATCCGCACCAGCTCGTTCTCCACGTTCACCAGGTGGGTGTGGTCGACCTCCTGCCAATCGTGGTCTTCGGAGGCGACGGAGAAGAGGGCCATGACGGGGACGTCCAACTCCTCCTCGAGTTGCTGAGCCAGCCGGGCCGCGGTAAGCGCCTTGTAAAGGGTGAAGAGGGGGCTGACGAACAGTCCAGCCTGCTGCCCGGTGGCGACGAAAACGCCGCGACCTTCGATGACGCGCTCGAGCTGTGCACGGATCTCCGGGTCATCGCCGTCGTAGGCGTCGGCGAGGGCGTCCCAATCCGAGGGATCACGGGAGTCCTGAATCCGCGTGAGAACCCGGCGATAGCTTTCGATCTCGGAAGGCGGGCCAGTCTCGTAGAACGCCGAGACGCGGTCGAAGTTTTGCAGATAATCGTTGACGATGGGGGAGCCGGCGAGCGGAAGGCGTTGGACGGTGATGCTCATGTCGCGTAGCCGATGAGTATGTAACGGGCGCAGTCCGGGCAGGCGGGTCCGCCCGTGTAGTCCCCGAAGGTATGTTTCGGCTCCAGATCAGCGTTTCGCAGCAAGGTCACGAGCTCGTCGGGCTCGTAAAGACGTACCCGTTCGAAATAGACACTCTCGGGGCGGTCCGCTGTGGCCCCGTAGATCTTGATCTCTTTCACGACCACTCGTCCGTCCTCCTCCAGCCTCCGTTCCTGCACGACCCGGCGATCACCGAG
Organism: Candidatus Kutchimonas denitrificans; assembly: GCA_011774835.1. Classification (GTDB taxonomy): domain Bacteria; phylum Gemmatimonadota; class Gemmatimonadetes; order Palauibacterales; family KS3-K002; genus Kutchimonas; species Kutchimonas denitrificans. Next base: position 100,825 of record JAACAK010000067.1, read on the forward strand.
CTTGCGTTCGTCGCGGGGCACCAGGCCGTCGCGGACCCGCTGGGCATTGAGGAAATCGAGAGCGAAGCAGCCGCCGCCACGGAGTACGCGGCGGATCTCACCGAGCACCCGGCGGTCCTCTTCGGGCTCGGCGAAGTAGCCGAAAGACGTGAAGAAGTTGGCTACCAGAGCGAAACTGGAATCGGCGAACGGAAGATGACGCATGTCGCCGCGAACCAACCGCATCTCCGAATCCAGATCGCGCGCCTGCCGGAGCAGCGAAGCCGAGAGATCGAGGCCGACCGGGGTGACCCCGAGGCGCCGAAAATGGAGCATGTGCCGCCCGGCCCCGCAGGCCAGATCGAGGACCAGGCCGTCGACCCTGCCGCAGTGCTGCATGACGAGCTCCACCCCGTCGCGGGCCTCCTCCTCGTCGCGGTGCGGGTAGAGGGCCAGATACTCCTCCCCGAACCAATCCCGGTACCACTCCGGCAGTCGCCTGGTCTCGCTCATCCGGCCCTGTGATAGGGTTCGCCGCGCAGGATCGTGCCGGCGCGATACAGTTGTTCGGCCACCAGCAACCTGGCCATCTCGTGTGGCAAGGTGAAGCTGGACAAAGAAAGAACGTGATCGGCTCGCTCGCGCAACGACTGGCTCGTCCCCAGGGGGCCGCCGATCAGAAGCGCGGCGCCCGCCTGGCCGTGGACGGCCAGATCTTCGAGGTAGCGCGCCAGCTCCTCCGACGACCAGCTCTTGCCCCGCTCGTCCAGCACGATGACCTGAAGTCCGTCCGGCACTCGTTCGAGCAGCGCCCCGGATTCTTTCTCGACCACCGTGTCGCGGTCCACGTTGCCGCCGAGGCGCTGCGGCCGAACCTCGACGGTCTCGAACTTGAAGTAGTGAGGGATGCGCGATTCGTACTCGGCGATCGCTGCCGCGATCCCTCGCGCCCTGGGGGCGCCCACCGAAATGACCATCAGCTTCACGGTCCGCTCCGCTCCTCACTCCGTCGGGATCACGAAGCTGTCCCGCAGATAGTTCTCGTTGTCCCGATACGGGTAGTCCGTCACGTGATGCAGACCGCGGCTCTCGGTTCGCCACAGCGCGCAGCTGACGATCAGCCGGGCGACATCCAGCATGTTCCCCAGCTCCACCGCTTCGACCCAGCGGGCGCCGCTGCCCGAGGGGAGCGCCGCCCCGCAGGCGGCCCGCCACTCGTCTCGCAGCAGCACCAGTTCCCGGGCACCCTGGCGCATCTCATCGGCCGTCCGGACGATCCCGAAATGTTGCCACATCAGGGCCTTGAGTCGCCCCCGCAACTCGTGGCCCGCGTCCGATGGAAAGCCGGAGAAGTCGGCGAGCGAGGCCTCTTCGATCGACACGGCGGTCCCGGAATCTGGCAGCTGTTGCTGCATGCGGACGGCGGCCCGCTCGGCGAACACCACGGCCTCCGACAGCGAGTTCGAGGCCAGCCGGTTGGCGCCGTGCACGCCCGTGCAGGCGCATTCGCCCGCCGCGTACAACCCCGGGACGGTCGTCCGTCCGTCCATGTCGGTCCAGACGCCGCCACAAACGTAATGGGCGGCCGCAACGACCGGTATCCGCTCGGACGCCGGGTCGATCCCACGCCCGCGGCATTCCTCGAGGATGTTGGGGAATCGCGCTTCGAGCAGTTCACCGGGGATCTCGGTCGCATCGAGCCACACATGCGGGGCGCCGCTCCGCTTCAGCTCGCTGTGCACCGCCCGCGCGACGATGTCCCGCGGCGCCAGATCGGCCCGGGCATCGTAGCGAGGCATGAACGACATGCCTTTCTCGTCGCGAAGCACAGCGCCTTCCCCCCTGACCGCTTCGGAGATCAGAAAGGCGTGCTCACGGGCCGGATAGAGGGCCGTGGGGTGGAACTGGATGAACTCCATGTTCGCCACCGTGGCGCCGGCCCGATACGCCGCGGCCACACCGTCGCCCGTCGCTATGGCGGGGTTCGTGGTGTGACGGTACAGCGCCGCGCTGCCGCCCGCTGCCAGCATGGTCGCCCGCGCCCGAACCTCCAGCGGTTCGCAGGCGTCGACGTCCAGGACCCAGGCACCCACGCAACGGCGACGCCCGGCACCGCAGGCGATCCGGAGCGACAGTGCCATATGGTCCTCCAACAGGGTGATCCGCGGGTGCTCCGCGACCGCCTGGTCCAGCGCGGCTTCGATCGCCGCGCCCGTACGGTCCTGGCTGTGAACGATGCGGGCGTGCGAATGCCCCCCTTCCCTGCCCAACGCCAGCTTGCCGCCGCGCCGCGTGAACTCGACACCCCAGTCGATCAGGTCTCCGATCGCCTGCGGCGCGCTTCGCACCAACATGTCGACCCGGTCACGGTGGCAAAGGCCGGCGCCGGCGTGGAGGGTATCGACCACATGCTCGCGGAAGGAGTCCTCCGTCGCGGTGACCGCGGCGAGACCTCCCTGCGCGTAGTTCGTGTTCGACTCCAGGCTGGCCTTCTTGGTGACCAGCACCACGTCGTGCTCTTCGGCCACACGCAATGCGAACGTGAGCCCGGCTATCCCGGTGCCGACCACGAGGATGTCGCTCTCGACCACCCTCATGTCTTTCGTCTCTCTCCTGGCGCGGTGCACGCCGCCTGGATTCTCTCCAGCATCGCCTCGATCTCCTGCGCGCTCGCTTCCCAAACCGGCTCTTGCAGCGGCACGTACAGCTCCGATTCCGGCGCCAGCAGCGGCCGTAGCTTGACCGCGTCTTTCAGGCTGGCAAGGATCGGTTCCCCACCTGCCGCCTGCTCCAGCGCCTGCGCCTCGTCCCGGCTGTACCGATGATGATCGGGAAAGACCCGCCGCTCGTCCACCGCCACGGCCGCCGCCTCGAGCTGCGCCCAGAACGACTCGGGGCGAGCCACGCCAGCCACGGCGACGCCGCAACGGAAACCGGCCAGCGGCACCGCCGGTCCCAGCCGCTCCTCCGCTCCATGGTACGGGTAGAGTCGGGAGAGAGCCAGGTGAACTCGAGCCGTCGGGACCTCCGGCGCGGCGCTTCTCAGCTCCGCCTCGATCTCGGCCGCGCGCTCCGCCGACGCACTCTTGCGGCTGACCACAGCCAGCGTCGCGCGTCGCAGTCCACTCAGCGGCTCACGCCACGGTCCCCGGGGGAGCAGGTGCCGACGAGGGTGCCAGTCTTCGGCGGCGATGATCGCCACGTTCTCCTGAGGGCGAATCCGTCGATGCTGGAAGGCGTCATCCAGCACGGCCACGTCTTGCCCCGCCTCCGCCGCCCCTCGCACGCCGGCCACCCGATCCGGGGCCACGTAGACCGGTACCGACGGGTTGAGCACGCGGTGCACGGTGGGCTCGTCCTGGCCGTAGCCCCGCATGACGATCGCCGGGCTCAAACCCCGTCGTCGCAGCTCCCCCGCGAACCAGGCGGCGAGCGGGGTCTTGCCGGTCCCACCGACGGTCAGATTGCCCACGCACAGGGAGGGAAGCGGAGCGGCGGTCGACTTCAGCAGGCCGGTGTCGTAGGCCCACGAGCGTACCGCCACGGCGGCGCCGTAGGCCCACGCGGCGGGAGCCAGGGCGGCGCAGAGGAGCCGGTAGATCGGGGCATGGGCATCCCACAGGCGGCGGTACGAGATGGTCATTCGCCTGAACCGTTCACCCGCAACTTCAAAGCGCCCAGCCGCTCCTCCAAAAGCCGGGCATGATCGGCGAGCTCGGGGAGAGACACGTTGCGCGGAACATGGCCGGGTTCGCCGACGGCGACCCTGATCGTGGTGAACGGCCTGGGAACCATGAAGCTGTCCCACCCTTCAATCCACCATGCCCGCCCGCCTCCGGCCATTACCGGTATGACCGGCGCCCCGGTGACCCTGGCCACCTGAAGCGCGCCCGGCTTGAACCGCTCGCGGGGACCCTGAGGGCCGTCGGGCGTGATCGCCAGCGAACTGCCCGACCGGACTCTACGCACCAGGTCGCGTAGCGCGGTGTGGCCACCGTGCGTGCTGGAGCCGCGGACCGCGTCGTAGCCGAGGCCACGCCCCAGCCGCGTCAGGTACTCGCCGTCTCGGTGACGGCTCACCAGCATCACGATTCGGGCGTCGCGAAACAGATAGAGCAATGGCAGGATCCGGCCGTGCCAGGTGACGAAGACCACAGGCTGGCCCGATCTCCACGGCGCGAGATTCGCCTCGCCCTCCCACTCGAATCGGAGGCTGGAGTAGACCGCGCGAAACAACGGTGGTGCCAGGAAGCCCGCCAGAGCCACGCCGATTCGGTCTCGAAGCCTCATCGGTTCCCGTCCAACAGCCCTGCGGCCAGCTCGGCGACACGTCGAGCCGCTCCCGGGTCGCCCAACCGCTCGCGGACGCGGTCCAGCTCCCGCACCATCCCGGTTCGTGCCTCCGACCCCGCCTGCAGCAACGGCAGTAGCGCCTCGGCGATCCTGTCGACGGGCAACTGCTGTATGAACTCCGGCACGACCGGCTCGTCGGCGAGCAGGTTCACCATCCCCACGCTCTTCACCCGGACCAGTCGCCGGGCCACCCGGTAGGTCAAAGGGTTGACCCGATGGGCGATCACCAGAGGCACGCCGTACAGGGCCGCCTCGACCGTCGTGGTGCCCGATTTCGTCAGAACCGCCGTGGCGGCCCTGAGCACCGTCCCTGAATCCTCGATGAGGGGGTAGTGTCGAGCCGGGTCGTAGAGCGATCGGGGCACGTGTGGGGCCCCTGAGAGCAGCACCTGAACGTCCGGGCGCTGGCGCGTCAGCTCCCGGGCGACCTGCAAGAACGGCCCCAGGAGGCGGCGGACTTCCTGGGGCCGGGATCCGGGCAGCAAGCCGAGGATGGGGCGGCCCGGGTCGGCGCCAGTGGCCGAAATCGCCTCTTCCCGCGATTCTAGCTCGTCCAGCCGGTCCAGCAGGGGGTGACCCACAAAAACCGCATCCACGCCGAATTCGCGCAAAAACGGCTCCTCGTGAGGGAAGGCGACGGCCACCCGGTCCACCGCATCCGCCAGCGTCCGGGCCCGTTCCGACCGCCAGGCCCACAGCTGCGGCGCGATGTAGTACAGCACCGGGATCCCCGCCCGGTGCGCCTCGACGCTCAAGCGAAGGTTAAAGCCGGGATAGTCGATCGGTATGACGAGGTCCGGCGGCCTCTCACGGAGTATCCGCCGCAGGCGGCGGCGCAGCCGGAAAAAGAAGGGCAAGCGAGTCGCGATCTCGAAGAAGCCCATGACCACCAGCTTCTCGAAATCGACGATGGGCTCGACGCCGGCCCCGGCCATGCGCGGCCCGGCGAGGCCGAACAGATCGGCTCGCGGATAGAGGCGACGCAACTCCTCCGCCAGCGATGCGCCGTGGAGATCCCCCGAAGCCTCGCCCGCCGCCAGCAGTATGCGGGGTTCAGACACGCCCGCCCAGATACCAGATGGCGACCAGGACGGCGGCGAGCAGGATGATGAGGGTCCGGGTTCTCATCCCCGCCCGCTCTGCCGATCCGTGCTGCTTACGCTCGCGCCTGATTCGTATCAAGGACATGTTTCGTGTGCCTCGCGATCCGATCGACGATGTCGAGAGCCACCGCCAGCGCGGCCCGACCCTCCTCCGCCGTCACGGGAACCGCCGCTTCACCCGCCGCCGCCTGGACGAACGCCTGCAACTCGAGTCGCAGCGGTTCCTTCCCATCGCTTCGCAGACTGATGTGCTCGACCAGGTCTCCCAGCTGAGTCACGTGTTCAGCCGCGCCGCTACCCGGCTTCCGTCGATAGTACTCGCCGGTCCCGTTCCCCAGATCCAGGCTCACGTAACCGCTCGGCTGGAAGAAGCGGATCTTGCGTTGCCGCCCGATCGAGACCCGGCTTGCCGTGATGTTGGCCACCGCGCCACCGTCGAACTCGAGCCTGGCGTTCGCGATGTCCACGCTCCCGCTGATCACCGACACACCCGCGGCCCGGGCGTCGGCCACCGGCCGGCCCACCAGGCTCAGGATCAAATCGATGTCGTGAATCATCAGGTCGAGGACGACCGGCACGTCGGTGCCACGGGGCACGAAGGGCGCCAGCCGGTGCGACTCGACGAAGAGCGGGTTGTCCAGGTAAGGCTCGCAGGCGCGGACCGCGCCATTGAATCGTTCGATGTGGCCGACCTGGATCAGCTGGCCCTTTTCGTTCGCCAGCCGGATCAAGTCATCCGCTTCATCGGTCGTCGATGTGATGGGCTTCTCGATCAGCAGGTGGCACTCGTGCTCGAGCGCCGATCGCGCGACCTCGAAGTGTTTGCTCGTCGGGACCGCGATCGTGAGAGCATCGACGTCGGCGAACAGCTTGTCGCGAGATTCATAAGCGGGGACGTCCAGCGCTTCCGCCACCGACGCCGCCCGCTCGTCGTCGATGTCGTAGATGCCGACCAGGCGCGCTTCAGGAATCTCACGCAGCAGGCGGGCGTGATGGAAGCCGAGGCTCCCTACCCCGAGGACACCGACCGCGACCGGATCCACGTCACCGCTAGACCGAAACGCCGCGCTCGCTGGCGTCGATGAAATCGAGCAGCCGCTCGACCTCGGGCAGAAGCGAGTCCTTCGAGCGCAGTTCGGCCATTGCCTGGCTGATGTTCAGGTCCGAGCCGAAGAGGAGGCGGTAGGCCCGCTTCAACTCGCGCCGCGCCTCATCGGAGAACCCTCGACGTTCCAGCCCAACGGTGTTCAGCCCGTAGAGCGCGAGGGGGTTCCCGGCCGCTCTCACGTAGGGCGGTACATCCTTGGGGACGCGCGAGGCGCCGCCGATGAACGAATAGGCTCCGATCCGAACGAACTGGTGGATCGCGACCAGGCCACCGACGGTGGCGCAGTTTTCGATCGTGACGTGGCCGCCCATCTGCACTGCGTTGGCGATAACCACCTGGTCGCCGATTGCGCAGTCGTGCGCCACGTGCGCGTAGGCCATGATCAGGCAACCGCTTCCCACCGTGGTCCGGCCCGCCGCTCGCGTTCCCCGGTTCAGGGTGGCGAACTCACGGATGGTCGTGTCATCGCCGACGACCAGCAGCGTGTCCTCGCCTTCGAACTTGAGATCCTGAGGATCGGTCCCCAGAACCGCGCCTTTGGCGATGAAGCAGCGGCTGCCCACCCGGGTGTCTTTCTCGATGTACGCGTGCGGTGCCACGATCGTATGGTCCCCGACCTTCACGTTGGGACCGATGATCGCGTATGCGCCCACCTCCACGCCGTTGCCCAATTTCGCTCCCTCGTCGACGATCGCCGTGGGATGTATCCGCGGCGCCGCCGGCGTCTGATCTGTCATCGTTTCGGTGCTCATCGATCCACCACCTGTGCCGCCATTTCAGCCTCGGCCACCACCTGCCCGTCCACGCGGCCTATGCCTTTCATTCTGCAGACCGAACGCCGCATCTGCAGCATCCTCAGCTCGAACTCGATCTGATCTCCCGGAATGACGGGCCGTCGGAACTTCACTTTGTCCAGCGACATGAAGTAGACGATCTTGTCCTCCGGGTTCTCCACCGTGTCCATCAACAGCAGTCCGCCGACCTGGGCCATCGCCTCGATGATCAGCACCCCCGGCATGATCGGCAGTCCCGGGAAATGTCCAACGAAAAACGGCTCGTTGATCGTCACGTTCTTGATGCCGACGATGCGCTCCGCCCGCTCGTATTCTACCACCCGATCGACCAGGAGAAACGGATAGCGGTGCGGGAGGATCTGGAAGATCTGCGAGATGTCCACCCGCCGCGTCGTCCGCTGGCGCCGCGCCCGCTCGGCCATCTCCCGTGCCAGGGCGATGTTGCCGAGGTGGCCCGGCCGTTCCGCGACCACGCGTCCCTTGATCCGGGTGCCGACCAGCGCCAGGTCCCCGATGAGGTCGAGGGCCTTGTGCCGCACGAACTCGTCGTCGTATCGAAGCTTCACGCCCTCGTACAGCCCGTCCGACGTCAGGACGACCGTGTTCTCGACGCTCGCGCCCAGGGCCAGACCCGCCGCCCTCAGCTTTTCAGCATCCTCGAAAAAGCCGAAAGTGCGTGCCGGGCCAATCTCCTGCTCGAAGGTCTCCGGATCCACCCTGTACGCCGCGTGCTGCCGGCGGATGAGCGGGTGATCGAAGTCGATGGAAACGGACAGGCCATACGAGTCATCGGGGAAGACGGCGTAATGCGAATCGCCCGCATTGACCGCGAACGGCGTCGTGCACTCGAATACCGCGGCGTCCTCCCCCTGTTCTTTGGTCCCCGCCTGCTGCAGCAATTCGACGAAGGCGGCCGCGCTCCCGTCGCCGACGGGTGGCTCTTCGCCGTCGAGCTCGATTACCAGGTTGTCGATCTGCAAGCCGGCCAGGGCCGAGAGCACGTGCTCGACCGTACGCACCTTCACGCCGTCGTGCCGCAGCACGGTCCCGCGCTCCACCTCGGCGACATTCGCCACCGTGGCCGGGACCTCGCCCCTACCTTCGACGTCCGTTCTGCGGAAGACGATCCCCGTGTCCAGCTCGGCCGGCTGCAGGGACATTGTGACTTCGGTCCCCGAGTGCAGTCCGGTGCCGGAAAGCTCGACGGCTTTGGACACGGTCCTCTGCTTCAACGCCTCTCCTCCATCACCGGCCGCCTCTCCATCACCGGCCGCCTCAGTCGTCGTCCGCGCCTACTGGGCCCAGCTGTTTCTCGATACGTCTCACCCGCTGGATCAACTCGGGCAGCTTCAGAAACGCGGCGTTCGCCCGCATGACCCGGGTGTGGGGTCGCGCCGGGTGCCCGAACCACGTTTCGCCCGCCGGGATGTCCTGGGTCACGCCAGCCTGGGCCGCCACCCGGGCGCCGTCGCCGATCGACAGGTGTCCGATAATGCCGACCTGGCCGGCGAGCGCCACGCCGTTCCCGATTTCCGTGCTGCCGGCGATTCCGACCTGGGCCACGATAATGCAGTTTCGGCCAATCCGCACATTATGTGCGACGTGAACCAGGTTGTCGATCTTGCTTCCGGCGCCGATCCGTGTCTCGCCCACCGATCCCCGGTCGATGCAGCTGTTGGCGCCGATCTCGACATCGTCCTCGATCACGCAGCGGCCAACCTGTGGGATCTTGCGGTGCCCACCGTCGGTGAACACGTATCCGTAACCGTCGACTCCGATGCGGGCCCCGCTGTGCAGGATGCAGCGCTCGCCCACGATCGTGTCGGGGTACAGCGCGACCTGGCTCCTGAGCTCGGTCTCCGCCCCGATCTGACTCCGGTCTCCCACCGAGCAGTGGGGCCCGATCCGAACCCGATCGCCCAGCTTCACGCCTCCACCGATCGCCACGTAGTGGCCGATCGATACGTCCTCGCCGATCTCGACGCCCGGCCCCAGCGTGGCTGTGGGCGCGACCCCCGGCTCGGGCTCTTCCTCCGGATAGAGCCACGAGAGCGTGTCCGCCAGAGCCAGGTGAGCGTCATCGACCCACAGGAGCGCCAGCCCCCGGGGCGGCTCCACCTCCCCGAGGTCTCGACCGACGATGACTGCAGCTGCGCGAGTGGTGGGAAGATATTGGAGGTATTTGCGTCGAGCAAGAAAGCTCACCTCTTCGGGTCCAGCCGTCTCGATCGGCGCCGCCCCGCTCACGGTGCGCTCGCCATCTCCCACCAGCTCGGCGTCAAGGCGCCTCGCCAGTTCCGATAACTTGAGATCCCTCGACATCATCTCTCTCCCGGACGTTCGATGTCGATTCGGTGATTAGCAAACCGCGCCCACGGTGCCAGCACCTACCGTGGGCGCGCTCTCCATGCCCGCTCGGACGAGCGGGCCCGAGGGCCTAGTTCGACGAGCCGCCTCCGGCGTCGGCTCGCAAACGCTCGATGACCAACGGCGTTATGTCCAGCGTCGTGTCCGCATCGATCAGCGCACCGCCGGCCGCGTCGAAGATCATCGAATAGCCACGCTCCTGCCGGATCGAGACCAGCACCCTGCGGATGTTGTCGAAGATCGGCTGCACCAGCTCCTGTTGGCGCTGGGCCGCGACCTGCTCCAGGTCCAGCGTCCGCTGCTGGTATTCCATCCGTTTCAGCTCGATCGTTCTCTGCCGTTCCTGGCGCTTCTCCGGCGACAGCATGACTTGCTGCTGCTCGTAAGCCGAGATCATCTCATCCAACGAATCGGACATCGCCTGGATCTCGCTCTGCCAGCGCGCCATCTCGCGCTCGAAGGTGGCCTGAGCCTCGGCGGCGCCGGGGGCCTCAGCGATGATCTCGTTGGAGTTGATGTAGGCGAGCTTGGGCACCTGTTCCTGCGGTTCACCGAGCCCCCTGTAGCCCAGCACCGCGAGCGCTGTCGCGGCAACGATCGCACTAACTCTGTATCGCACTTCGATCACTCCTTCCAAAAAGGCAGCGGGCCGCGCCGCCATCGCTCGGCGGCCCTTCCGCCTGCCGTCGACTCTGCTCGAGGTCCGCGAATTCCCGGGTGGGGCTCATCGCGATCAGAAGACCTGGCCGAAGCGGAAATGCAACTTCCACCCCGGATTCGGGTTGCCGAAGATGTCGCGCCGGTCGAACCCGTAGGCGTAGTCGAGCCCCAGCGGTCCCATCGGTGTCACGACGCTCACGCCGAACCCGGCGCCCCGCAGCAATTTGCTCGGGTTGAGCCCGATGGAGGAACTCCACACGTTGCCCGCGTCGTAGAACGCGTTGACGAACAGGTTACCACCCAGGTTCAGGCCTAGGCTGGCCGAAAACTGCAGGTACGATTCCCCCACCCGGTCCAGCTGATTGAAGCCCGGTGTCGAACGGGGGACGTGCCCGAAGGGCGTTATGGTCAGCTCGTCGTAACCTCTCAGCTTGGGACCGTACTGGACGCCACCGAGGAAGAACCGCTCGAGGTAGAAGGGGTTGTCCCCGAGGATCGCGCCGCCCTGCACGCTGAGGCCCAGCGACAGATCGATCTGCGTCTTCGTCGGATCGCTCCGCAGCCGGGCGACCGGTGTGAACCAGGCGCTCTCGAACCCCAGCTTGCGGTAGTTTCCGTCGCCGCCCAGCGGCCCACCGACGAACTCCAGGCTCACCGCGTTGCGGCTGCCCGAGGAGGGAAACAGCGGGTGGTTCCGGGTATCGCGGGTCACGGCGATCTCGAAAGCGCTGCGCGTGCCCACGTTCAGCAGCTGGCGCTGTCTGAAGTCGAGGTCCTCGTCCAGACGATCGTCGTACTCGTCGCGGATCAGCGTGTAGCGGAACGAGACCCGCGTCCAGCGGGCGCCGAAGAGCGGCGTACCGAAGAACAGACTGCCGCCGATCTGGCGACGGCGACCCAGACCGATGAAACTGAAGCGGTCGCGCGAGGCTCGCAGGCTGATGCCGGCGGAGTTCCGTGTGCCGAAGATCGACGGATCGCTGTAGGCCACCTCGATATCGTTGGTCCGGCTGCCGAACACCCAGCGGAAACGGCCCACCTTGGCCTGGCCGAAGAGGTTCGGCTGCTCGTACCCGATGAAGCCGGCGATCCCGGCCGACGGCGACAGCGACGCGCCGAAATTGATGTTGCCTGTCTGCTTCTCCTTCACTCGGAAGGTGATATCGATATCGCCTTCCTGGGTGGGTCGGACGCCCAGCGCCTCGTTGGGCGGCAGGGGCTCGAAGAAGCCCAACCCCTGGATGGTTTGATAGCTGTTGACGATCCGCTCGTCCCCGTACACATCACCCGGCAACAGCACCAAGCGCTCACGGATCACCCGCTCGTGGGTCGTGGTGTTGCCTTCGATGTTCACGAGACGGACGTACGCCCGCTCGTTCTCCTCGATTCGCCAGATCAAACGGACGCGCGGGTCCCCGTCCTCGCCGTCAGGCAACCGTTCGACGATCGGCTCGATCTGGGCATAGAGGAAGCCGGCGTTTCGATACAGCTGGTTGATCTCGTCGGTGGCCTCTTGCCACTCATGCGTATCGAACACCGGGGCGCCCTCGGTTTCGCTGCCGATCAATGGGAGCTGCGACAGCAGCGAGCGGCTCTCGGGCTGGAAGCGCAGCTCGAGCATCTCGGTGGGAAAGTGCGTGTTCCCCTGGATCTCGAAATCGGCGATCCGGTACTGCCGGCCCTCATCGACACGGATGACCAGCTTGGTCTTGCCGGTCTCCGGGTCCACGATCATGCTGTCGCCGAGGACCTGGAAGTCGAGAAAGCCGTTCGAGCCATAGAACTCGATCAGCCCCACCTCGGTGTCCCGACGATACTCGTCCTCTTTGAACTCTCCGGACTGCCACCAGAGGAACCCTTCCGGCTTGACGCTCATCGCGCCGATGATCTCGCCGTCGCTGAGGTGCTCGTTGCCCTCGATTTCGATGCCGGCGACCACCAGACGCCGACCTTCGTCGATATCGAAGAGCAATCGGTATTCGCCCGGCCGTTCCGTCGGCACGAGCGACGTGTCGACCCGGGCACGGACGTAACCGCGCTTCGAGAGCTGGTCGCGGATGAAGAAGCTCGCCTCGTGGACCGCGGCAGGATCGAGGGGCGCATCGCGCTCGAGCCCGGCGGTGTCGCGAACCGTGCCCGCGCTGATGTGCTGGGTGCCCCCGAACTGGATCCCGACGATGAACGGCCGCTCGACGACCTCGATGACGAGAACCGCCTTCGAGCCGGAGTCGGTGGCATACACCCGCACGTCGTCGAACTGCCCACTCTGGTACAGCCGGTGGATGCCGCGCTGAATTTCCAGGTAGGTGACCTCGTCGCCCGGGCGAATGCCCAGGTCGGAAAGGATAATCGGGGTGGCTACCCGGCTGTTGCCCCGCACCTGAATCGAATCGATCGGCACTATGGCCGGGCCGCCAGCGCCCTGTGCCGACAAGGTTGCGGCCCTCGCCAGCGACAGAAGCACGAGGGCCGTAAGGAGGCGGGAAGAAGAAAAACCAGATATCACGTCGCAGACGATGAGGATGACAGTACTCTGAACTCCAACCGCTCGCCGTCCGCCGCCACGTCGACCTCGATTACATCACCGGGCGCCAGCTCCGCCATCAGGATCTTCTCCGAGAGCGGATCCTCCAGATAGCGCTGGATCGCCCGCTTCAGCGGACGCGCCCCGTAGGTGACGTCGAACCCGTGCTCGACCAGGAACTCGACGGCTGGATCGGTCAGCTGCAGCTTCAGCGCCTCCTCCTCCAACCGGGCGTGAACCTCGCGCATCAGCACGCCAACGATCTGACGGATGTGATCCCGGGTGAGCGGGTGGAACACGATCACGTCGTCGAGCCGGTTGAGGAACTCCGGGTTGAAGACCCTCTGGATCTCGTCTCTGACTCGTTCCGCCATATCCTCGTAGCCGGTCTGCGCGTCGCCGGTGTGGAAGCCGACGCCACCGCCCTTGGCGATATCGCGGGCGCCCACGTTCGAGGTCATGATCAGGATGGTGTTCTTGAAATCGATCACGCGCCCGTAGTTGTCGGTGATGCGGCCGTCGTCGAGAATCTGCAGCAGGATGTTGAACACGTCCGGGTGCGCCTTCTCGATCTCGTCGAACAGCACCACGCTGTACGGCTTGTGGCGCACGGCCTTCGTGAGCGCGCCGCTGTCCTCGTACCCCACGTAGCCCGGGGGCGCACCGATCAGCCGGCTGACCGAGAACTTCTCCATGTACTCGGACATGTCGACGCGGATCAGCGCCTGCTCGTCGGCGAACAGGAAGCGGGCCAGCGCCCGGGCCAGCTCGGTCTTCCCGACGCCCGTCGGCCCGCTGAAGATGAAGGAGCCGATCGGACGCTTGGGGTCCTTGAGCCCGGCGCGGCTGCGTCGGATCGCGCGACTGATGCCGGCGATCGCCTCGTCCTGACCGATGACGTATTTGTGGAGCTCGTCCTCCATGTGCATGAGTCGCTCGGTCTCGGCCTCCTGCAGCCGCGTGACCGGGATGCCCGTCCAGCGCGAGACGATGAAGGCGACGTCCTCCTCGGTGATGCCAGGCCGATAGGTCTGGCGTTCCTTCTCCCACTCTTCCTTGCGGCGCCGGATCTCGGACTGCAGTTCGCGCTCTTTGTCCCGCAACTCCGCGGCCTTCTCGAAGTCCTGATCGCGGATCGCCTCGTCTTTGCTGTCGCCGATCCCTATCAGTTCGTTCTGCAGGTCTTCCACCTCGGGCGGCGGTACCTGGCTGGCCAGGTGGACCCGGGCCGAGGCCTCGTCGATCACATCGATGGCCTTGTCGGGCAGGTGTCGGTCGGTGATGTAACGCTCGGAGAGCTTCGCCGCCTCGACCAGCGTGGTGTGCGGCAGCTCGACCTTGTGGTGATCCTCGTAGCGCTTCTTCAGACCGTTGAGTATCTCGATCGTCTCGTCCACCGTTGGCGGATCGACCATGACGGTCTGGAACCGCCGTTCCAGCGCGCCGTCCTTCTCGATGTACTTGCGGTACTCGTTCAGGGTCGACGCGCCGATGCACTGCAGCTCGCCCCGGGCCAGCGCCGGCTTCAGCATGTTGGAGGCGTCGATGGCGCCCTCGGCGGCTCCGGCACCGACCAGCGTGTGGACCTCATCGATGAACAGGATCACGTCTCGGTTCTGCGCGATCTCGTTCATCACGGCTTTCAGCCGCTCCTCGAACTGCCCACGGTACTTCGTGCCGGCGATGACCGCCGCCATGTCGAGAGCCAGGACCCGATGCCCTTTGAGGCTGTCGGCCACCTCGCCCCGGGCGATCAGCTGGGCGAGTCCCTCGACGATCGCCGTCTTCCCAACGCCCGGCTCCCCGATCAGCACCGGGTTGTTCTTCTTGCGCCGCGACAGGATCTCCATCACCCGCTCGATCTCCTTCTCCCGACCGATGGTCGGGTCGAGCTCGTTGCGGCGCGCCAGGTCGGTCAGATCGCGGCAGAAGTGATCGAGGGCCGGGGTCTTGGATTTCTTTTCCTTCGAGCTACCGCTGCTTCCGCCCGTGGGCTGGCCCGGGCTCGGCACATCGGTGCCCAGCAGCTTCAGGGTCTCCTCCCGAGCCGACTCCAGCGTCACGCCCAGCGACTCCAGGACCTGCGCGGCGACACCCTTCTCCTCCCTCAACAGGCCGAGGAGAAGATGCTCGGTGCCCACGTAGCTGTGGCTCAACTCGCGGGCCTCCGCCACCGCGAACTCCAGCACTTTCTTCGCTCGCGACGTGTACGGCAGCTCGCCCATGGTGGCGCCGGCCTTGCCCTTCCGTACCTGCTCCTCCGTCCGCTCCTGAACCTGCTCCATATCCACGTTCAGGTTGAGGAGCACGGCGGCCGCTACACCTTCCCCCTCGCGGATCAGACCGAGCAGGATGTGTTCGGTCCCCACGTAGTCGTGCTGGAGCCGGATGGCCTCTTCTCGTGCCATCGCCAGGACTTTCCGGACTCGATCGGTGAAATTGTAGTTCATTAGACCCTCATCGCCCCCGAATTAATCCACATCACTCAGGGCTAGTCGGAACTTTCGGCGCTCGGGGGTTTCACGGTCCCGAGAGCGGTGCGGACGTAGTTGGCACGCTGGATATCGAGCTCGCCGGGAGACAGCGAGCCCTCGCTGGCCTCCTCGAGGTGAGCGTGCTGCGCGAAGATCATTATCCTGTTTAGCACGTATACACTAGGCCCCTGGAGAAGTTTCAGCGAGAGGCCCAGCCGCACGCCCGACAGCAGGTTCATCATCTCGTCGAAGGCCAGCGAGCGGGCGTAGCGCAGCAAACCGTAGGCACGCCAGACCTTGTCCTCGATCACGTTGGGCGCGTCGCGGAGCAGGACCGAGCGAGCCTGCCGTTCGTACTCGACCACCTGACCGACGATCTTGTGGAGGTGGTCGATCAGGTCTTCCTCGCTCTTCCCCAGGGTCGTCTGGTTCGAGACCTGGAAGAGGTTTCCGATCACCTCGGACCCCTCACCGTACAGGCCTCGGAAGGTCAATCCGACCTGTCGAATGCCCTCCAGGACCTTGTTGATCTCCTTGGTCAGCACCAGGCCGGGCAGGTGGATCAGCACCGAGGCCCTGAGACCGGTTCCGCAGTTCGTGGGACAGGAGGTCAGGTGTCCGAATTCGTGATGGAAGGCGTAGGGCAACTCGTTGCCCAGCTCCTCGTCGAGCCCGTCGACGATACGCCAGGTGTCCTGCGGGCTGAAGCCGCTCATCAGGCTTTGCAGTCGCAGGTGGTCCTCTTCGTTGATCATCAGCCCCATCGGCTCGCTCATCGACGACACGAGCGCCGCGGCGGAGCTCGACTCATCGTTGTCGGTCTCGACCAGCTCGCGGCTCACCAGATGCCGCTCGAGGAGAATCTGGCGCCGGCGCGGCTTGAGTCCGTCGACCTCGACCAAAACCGCGTCTTCCAGCCGGGCGTTGCGCTCGAGCACTTCCCTCACCGTGGCCAGGATCGCCGCCCGGTCCGCCGGCTTGGCCCGAACCGAGAAGGGGTATCCCTGCAGGTTGCGGGCGATCCGCACCCGGGTGGAGAGCACGATGTCGCTATGCGGCCCGCTGGCGTCGAGCCACGAGAGCCCGAAATCGGGCATCGTCTTCAGGTCCAGTGGGTTCATACGTCGATCGCCGCTTCCAGCTCACGGATCTGGTCTCGGATCTCCGCGGCCCGCTCGAAATCCTCTGCCTCCACCGCCCGCTGCAGCTTGCGCCGCAGGACCGTCAATCTTTGCGCTCGATCGGCCGCGTCCGACGCCGGCGGCACATACACCTTGCCCAGATGCTGCGTCGACCCGTGGATCCGCCGCAGGATCGCACGCAACTGGGTCTCGTAGATCGAATAGCAGTGCGGACAGCCCAACCGCCCGGTCCGGCGGAAATCGTCCACCGTCGTATGGCAGTAGTTGCACGGACCCGCGGCGAACGTCCCCTCCTCCGCCGTCGGGCCTTTCCCCATCTGCGCCAGAAAGTCCGACAGCGGCGGGTTCTTCGAAGCCCCCGCGTCCAGTCCCTTGTCCGCCGCGCACGCCGGGCACAGATGCACCGTCGTCATCTCGTTGTCCACGATCTGAGTCAGGTGGACTTCCGCCTCGTTGTTTCCGCAGTTATCGCAAAGCATCAAGAGATCGCCTCGTGCTCTCTCGATAAGGACACCGGGTTGAGAACACCGTCGTGCAGCCAGAGGATCCGATCGGCGCGTCGCGCCAGTTCCCGGTTATGCGTGACCAGCACCACGGCGAACTCGTGCTCGTCTCGCAGTCGGAAGAACAGCTGGTGCAAGCTCTCAGCCGTTTGGTCGTCCAGATTCCCCGACGGCTCATCGGCCAGCAGGATGCCGGGCTCGTTCGCCAGCGCCCGGGCCACCGCGACCCGCTGGCGCTCGCCTCCCGACAGCTGCGGCGGCTTGTGCCCGCTCCGCGGCCTCAACCCCACGGCCCCCAGCAGATCGAGTGCCCGGGCCGCCGCCGTCGACCGGTCCACCCCACCAATCAACAAGGGCAGCATAATATTCTCAAGCGCAGTGAACTCTCGCAACAGGTGGTGGAACTGAAAGACGAAGCCAATACGTCGGTTACGGGCTTCGGCCAGCTCCGGCTCCCCCAGCCCCGACAGCCGCTCGCCGTCGAGATAGACTTCGCCGGCCGTCGNNCGCTCGCTCCGGTCACCGCCACGACCTCGCCCGCCCCCAACCTTAGATCGACACCCTTCAGGATCGGGAGTTCCGAGCCGTCGCTGTCCCGAAACGACTTATGGATGCCCGTCGCCGATAGGGGCGCCTCGGCGCGGGGGCGGGGGCGGGGGCGGTCGGGGCTATTCATGGCGAATCGCCTCGACGGGCAAGAGCCGGGCGGCCTGGAGGGACGGGTAGATGGTGGCCACGAAAGCGATGAGCACGCTGCCGGCGATGATGAGCCCGAGATCGAGGGCACCGATGGTGATCGGTATGCGGCTGATGATGTAGACATCGCCGGGCAACGAGATCAGTCCGAAGTAATCGATGGCCCAGCTCAGGGCGAGTCCGCCCAGGAGCCCGAGGGCCGTCCCCGCGGCGCCGATGATCGTCCCCTGTAGCATGAAGGTGTTGAGGATCTGCCTGGAGGTCATGCCCATCGAGCGGAGAATGCCGATCTCGCGCGTCTTGTCGGTGACGACCATGACGAGGGTGGAGACGATGTTGAAGGCGGCGACGAGGACGATGAGGAAGAGCACGAGGGCCATGCCCATCTTCTCGAGCTTGAGTGCGTTGAAGAGCCCCTCGTTCATGCTCTTCCAGTCACGCAGCGTGTAGGGGTGACCCAAGCGGGCCTCGAGACGGTCGGCGACCTCGTCGGCGCGCCAGGGCTCGCGCACCAAGAGGGCCAGGGCGGTGACCGCGCTATCGAGGCCGACGAGATTTTGCGCGGCGCCGAGCGAGATATAGCCCATCTGGTTATCGTACTCGAACATCCCGCTGCGGAACAGGCCCACGACCTCGAACTTCTTGAATTTCGGGATGAAACCGGCGGGTGTCAGCTCGGACCCCTCGCCCGAGACGATGCTGATGGTGTCCCCGGGATAAACCAGCAGCCGATTGGCCATGCGGAACCCGAGGACGATGCCCGGCAGGCCGGAGGCGGTGGAGTCGAAATCCCAGCTCCCCGCGGTGAGCTGTTCGTGCAGCCGTTCGATGGTGGAATCGGTGATGCCGCGGAGCACGAAGCCCTGCTGGTAGTCGGCGTCCTGGAAGACCAGGGCTTCGGTGTAGACGAACGGCTCGGCCATGGTGACTTCGGGATGCTCGCGGGCCGTGGCGGCGACGCTCTCCCAATCATCCAGACGCAGCCCCTCGCCGAACGCTATCACCATGATGTGGGGGTTGGTGCCGAGGATGCTGTCCCGAACCTCCTTCTGGAGACCCGACATCACGCCGATGACGACGATCAGCGCCATGACGCCCACGCAGATGCCGCCGATGGCGATGATCGTAATCAGGTTGAGGAATCGCGATGAGCTGCGGGCCGACAGGTAGCGCAGCGCGACGTAAAGCTCCAGGGGCATCGTTTACTCCGGACGAAGCGTGGGAAACAGGATCACCTCGCGGATCGACGCCCGGTCCGTCAGTAGCATGACGAAGCGATCGATCCCCAGGCCCATCCCCCCCGTGGGTGGCATCCCGTACTCCAGCGCGTTCAGATAGTCCTCATCGACCTGATGAGCTTCCTCCCACCCCTCCTCTTCCCGCATCTGCACCTGCGCCGCGAACCGCTCTCGTTGTTCGAAGGGGTCATTCAGCTCGCTGAAGGCGTTGGCGATCTCGCGCCCGGCGACGAACACCTCGAACCGCTCGGTGAGATCGGCATCGCCGTCGCGCTTGTGCTTGGCCAGGGGGCTCAACTCCACGGGGTAGTCATAGACGATCACCGGCCCCGACAGGTGGTCCTCGACCAGGAGCTTGAACAGCCCGTCCAGCACTGCGCCTCGCGCCCGGTCGTCGGCATCCTCGACACCCGCCTCGCGCGCCGCCTCCCGCAGACCCTCGCCCTCCAGATCGGAGCGGCTCAACGAGCCGTGCCGCTCGAGGGCCTCGTACCATGTGACCCGCGGCCAGGGCGGCTCGAAATCCAGCTCGCTACCCTGATAGCTGAGAGTCGACGAGTCGGCGACCTCCGCGACGACCCGGTGCATCAGCGCTTCGGTCAGCTCCATCATGTCGTGGTAGTCGGCGTAGGCCTGGTAGAGCTCGAGCATCGTGAACTCGGGGTTGTGCGTCCGATCGATCCCCTCGTTGCGGAACACCTTGCCGATCTCGTAGACGCGCTCCAGGCCCCCGACGATCAACCGCTTCAGGTAAAGCTCATCGGCGATCCGCAGGTAAAGGTCGGCATCCAGCGCCCGATGGAAGGTGACGAACGGGGACGCGGTCGCGCCCCCGTAGATCGGCTGCAGGATCGGGGTCTCCACCTCCAGGAAGCCACGCTCGTCCAGAAAGCCCCGTATCGCCTGCACCGTCCGGCTGCGGGCGATGAACAATTCCCGAACCTCCGACGAGACGGCCAGGTCCGCGTAACGCTGGCGGTAGCGGCTTTCCACATCGGCGAACCCACCGTGCACCACCACATCCCCCGACTCCCCCGTCTCCTCCTTGCCGTAAGGTAGCGGTCTCATCGTCTTCGCCAGCAGCTTCAGCTCGTCGACCCGGACCGTTATCTCGTCGCTCCGGGTCTTGAACAGCTCGCCCTCGACGCCGATCCAATCGCCCAGGTCCAGGAGCCTGACCACTTCGTACCCCTCGTCCCCGAGGACGTCCTTGCGGAAGTAGAGCTGGATCCGGCCGCTGCGGTCCTCGAGGTGGGCGAAGGTGGACTTCCCGTGGGGTCGGAGCGAACGGATGCGGCCGGCGATTCGGACCGTGAGGGGCTTTTCGTCGCCCTCGACGAACTCCTCGACCGCACGCGCCGCCGTATGGTCCGGCTCGAATCGGTAGGCGAACGGCTCGATACCCAGCTCGCGCAGCTTTCCTAACTTCTCCCTGCGGGCCTGGATGACGTGCTGCGCTTCGCCGGTTTCCGTCATTCCTCTCGCGGTCCGTGTGCCTTCAGGTAGCCGATGATGAATTCGTCCAGATCACCCTGCATGACTCGCTGGACATCGCCTTGCTCGATGTCGGTCCGGTGATCCTTGACCAGCGTGTACGGCTGGAAGACGTAGGAGCGGATCTGGTTCCCCCAGGCGATCTCGGTCTTCGACTCCTCGATCTTCTCCCGCTCCTTGCGTCGTTCCTCCATCTCCCGCTCGTACAGCGCGGCCCGCAACATCTTCATCGCCGTCGTCTTGTTGCGATGTTGGCTCCGCTCCTGCTGACACGAAACGACGATCCCGGTCGGTTCGTGGGTGATCCGCACGGCCGAGTCGGTCTTGTTGACGTGCTGGCCGCCCTTGCCCGAGGCGCGATAGGTATCGACGCGCAGATCCTCGGTCTTGATCTCGATCTCCACCGCGTCATCGACGACCGGGTAGACGAAAACCGAGGCGAAGGAAGTGTGGCGTCGACCCTGCTGGTCGAACGGAGAGATTCGCACCAACCGGTGCACGCCCTTTTCGGCCCGAAGGTAACCGTAGGCGAAGGGACCGCGGATCTCGAGGGTCACCGACTTGATCCCCGCCTCCTCGGCGGGAACGAGGTCGAGCACCGCCACCTCGTACTCGTGCGACTCGGCCCAGCGCGTATACATGCGCATGAGCATCTCCGCCCAATCCTGCGAGTCGGTGCCACCGGCGCCCGGGTGGATGGTGAGCAGCGCGTCCCGCACCGCGTCGGCGCCCCGTAGCATGTTTCTGAACTCGAGCTCCTCGACCTCCTTCTCGAGGCGCTCGACCTCGGAACGAAACTCCGCCTCCAACCCCTCGTCCTCCTCGCCCTCCATCAGCTCACCCAGCTCGACGAGCTCCGTCGCCTTTCGATCCGCCGACTCCCACGGATCGATCCAGGTGTTGAGATGGTTGATCTCTCGCATCACGTCGCGCGCCCGCTCCGCGTCCTCCCAAAAATCCGCCGCGGCCGTCTGCTTCTCGAGCTCGGCCACCCGCTGGCGCTTGACGGCTATTTCAAAGATGCCTCCCGAGCTCGTCGATGCGCTCCCGCAGCTCCTTGAGCTGACCGAGCTCCGTGGCTACGGTCATCGTTCGCCACCTCGCTGCTTAGAATCCACTATTGCTGAACGCTCTAACTGATATCAGTCACAAACGATAGGGCCGCCCAACCGGACGGCCCCTGGTCGTCTCTGCGGTGGAGCAAACATACCCGAATCCCCCCGTCGCGGTCAACCTGTCGGCGTTAGAAAACCTTCTTTCCTTTCGCCAGGATCTCGTTCAGCGCGTCCCGGAAATACGGGGTGCTGCGGGCCACATCGAGCCCCACCTGCTCCACGTATTCCTGCCAGGACTTCTTGAGCTCCTCCTGGAACAGCTCCTTGAGGCGCCCCTCTCTGAGGCCCGTTTCCTGGCGCTCGGGATGGTAGGCCGCCACGTCGGAGATAAGGGCGCGGGCCAGGCGCCGGGCGCGGGCGTCGGGGTCCGGCTGACCGAAAGGCCGCCCGCCGGGCGCTTGGGGCTGAGGAGCCGGCTGGGGCTGGGGGGGTGCCGGCGCGGCCGGTTCGGGTCGAGGCGGCGGTGCGGGTGCGGGGCGCGAGGGCGCCGGGCCGCCCGAAGCCGCGGGAAGCGGCGCGCCAGCGGCCGCCGCGGGACCCTGGCCCTCGGAGACGACCTCGAAAACGCCCCCGCAAACCGAGCAGCGGGCTCGCACACCTTCGGTGGGGACTTTGCGCGGATCGACACGAAAGACCGTTTTACACTGGGGACAGGCAACGTTCATGATGCTTCCTTCTCTGCTTCGTCAGTAACTCGGGGCATCTTGTTGGCCCTTGTGTCACGCCGGCCGTGGCGGCGGTCGACGACGTAGATCGAGCCCTGCTTGGTTTTGGCGTAGGCCTTCATCTCGGTGGCCAGCTCACCGACCTGAGCGGTGTGGGTGAAGCTTCGCTGCTGGTTGGTCACGATGCCCACCGACAGGGTCATCAACGGGATGCGATGGAGCTGGCCGCGACGGTCTTTCCCCCAGAAGAAGCCCGCCTTGCGATCCTCTTCCGAGTACTGGAACGGTATCAGGGTGTCGAAGATCGATATGACCTCGCGGCAGCAGGTCTCGAATATGTCCATCGAGACGTTGAATATGAAGTCGTCGCCGCCGATATGCCCGATAAACCCGTCGGGTGCGAACTCCTTCACCACATCGCGGAGGATCTTCGATACGAGCAGGATCACCCGGTCGCCGTGCTGATAGCCGTAGCGATCGTTGAATTCCTTGAAGTGGTCGATGTCGGCGTAACAGACCGCGAAGTCCTCGCCCGCCGCCAGGCGTGCCGCGATGTCCCGTTCGATCATCGCGGTGCCCGGGAGACGCGTCGTGGGGTGGACACCCACGTCCCGCTCGGCGCGTCGCACCACCGTGTTCAGCCGGAGCACCTTCTCCCGCTCGTCCATCGTCTCTTTGAGGCAGTCGTCGGCTCCGGCTTCGAGCACCCGATTCATCACATCGATGTCGGAGCGCCGTGACCAGGCCACCACCGGGACGATGGCGCTGAACGGATCGGACCTCAGCTTGACGATCAGTGCCGAGATCTCGTCCATGTCGCCATCGCCGTCAAGCACCACCAGCGACGGGTGGCTCCGGTTGACCAGCGCCAGCACCTCCTTGGCCTCTCCCGGGCGGACGAGCTTGTACCCCTGCTCGTTCGCATGCTCGAGCAGATCCTCCGGTGGACCGACTTGAGCCGAGGAGTAGTAAACGATGACTGGCGGTAGCGGCATGGGCGCTCGTTTGAAACGAGGAATGCTCCACCTACGACCCGCTGAAGTTACACGGGCCCTAATTTTCCGTCAATTTGTGTCATGCAAGATCCAAGCCCGTTCGCGCCGGGACCCTGGGGGCTCGAGGAGCTCAATCGACCGGCCCCAGGTCCAGCTCCCGGGCCTCCCGATCGACCCCCTCCACCCGCACCTGGATCCGGTCGCCAAGGCGGAGCCAGCGACCGCGCGATTCGCCCACCAGGGCGTGCTCGACCTCCAGGTAATGGTAATAATCGTCCTCCAGTCGACTGACGTGAACCAGGCCCTCGGCGAGGACGTCATCGAGCAGGACAAAGAGTCCGAACGGCTTCACCCCGCTGATCGTTCCCTCGAACTCGTCTCCCAGATGTCGTTCCATGTACTCCAGCTTCTTGAGCTCCACCGAGTCCCGCTCCGCATCGATGGCCTGCCGCTCCCGGGTCGACGCCTGCTGAGCCACCGAGCCGAGATGTTCAGCGGTCGACTCGGGGACGCGGCGCCCCTCGAGGAACGCGGTCCGGACGATGCGGTGAACGACCAGGTCCGGGTAACGTCGAATCGGTGAGGTGAAGTGCGTGTAGGCATGCGATCCCAGACCGAAGTGGTCCTCGCGCTCGGCGCTGTAGCGTGCCTGTTTCATGCTCCGCAGCACCAGCGTCGAGACGATCGACTCGATCGGGCTTCCTTCGACGTGGTCCAGCAGCTTTTGCAGCGCTCTGGACGACCGGTGCGCGTTCTTGGGTAGCTTCAGCCCAAAGCCCGACAGGAACTCGCGCAGCTTCTCCATGCGATCGGGGTCGGGTGCCGCGTGAACTCTGTACAGGAAAGGCAACTTTTTGCGGTTGGCGCGACGGGCGATCGTCTCGTTCGCCAGCAACATGAACTCCTCGATCAGCCGATGGGTCTCCAGCCGCAGCAGCTGCTGAATCTGCGTCGGCTCGCCCGCCGTGTTCATTATCACTCGCGCTTCCGGCAGATCGAAATCGAGACCCCCCCGCCGCTTGCGCCGCCGACCCAGTTGCCGCGACAGGTCGCGCAGATGCCGCAACGCATCGCGAAGCCCTGAGTCGGCTTCTACGTCCCCGTCGATGACACCCTGCGCTTCCTCGTAGCTCAGCGCGCGCTGGCTCCGGATCACCGCGCCGTGAATTCGCTCCGACAGGACCTCGCCCGTGCCGTCCAGCTCGAGAACGACCGACAGGGTGAGGCGGTCCTCGCCCGGTCGCAATGAGCACAGATCGGCGGAGAGCGGTTCGGGCAGCATGGGGATTACCCGATCGACCAGATAGACGCTCGTCCCGCGGTTCAGCGCCTCGAGGTCGAGGGCCGACCGCTCTTCCACGTAGTGAGAGACATCGGCGATATGGATGCCCACCCGGTAGCGGTCATCGCTCACCCTCTCGATGGAGAGAGCGTCATCGTGATCCTTCGCGTCCGCGGGGTCGATCGTGAAGGTGAGGACATCGCGGAAATCCTTCCGCTGTTGCAGCTCCTCACCGCCGGGGCGCCCGCGGGCCAGCTCCTCGGCCTGGCGCACGGCCTCGGGCGGAAATTCGGTCGCCAGCTCGTGATCGTGGACGATCGCCAGCACGTCCACTCCGGGCTCCCCCGGGCGGCCCAGCACCTCGATGATCTCTCCCACGGGGTCCTGCTGCTCGCTCCCCCAATCGACGATCCGCGCCACCGCCATATCGCCGTCCCGGGCGCCCGACTCCGCGTCTTGCGGGATGACGACATCGCGCCGCATCGTCAGGTCCGACGGCACCAGGAAAGCGGCCCGACCGCTCCGGTGGTACGCACCGACCACCTGCGAGCGAGCCCGCTCCAGCACTTTGACGATGGACCCTTCAGGGTTGCGTCCCGGTCGTCGCCGCTCGATCCGGGTCACCACCCGATCGCCCTCGTAGGCGCCGCCCAGCTCGGTGGTGGGGATGAAGACGTCGTCCTTGCCGTCGTCGGGAACCACGAAGCCATGGCCGCCGCGGGTCACCTGCAGCCGGCCCACCACCAGATTGATTCGCTCCGGAACGGCATAGCGACGCTTGCGGGCACGGTAGATCTCACCCGACTCCTCCATCTCGCGCAGCAGCTTCTTGAAGCTCTGATAGTCGCCCTGCGAGACCCCCAACTTCTGCGCGATGTCCTTCGCCTTGAGCGGGCGATCGGACTTCTCGCGGAGCAGCTCGAGCACCTGTTTCTTGAGCGTCATGGATGTGTATCGGCACAAAAAAGGTCTTCCAGTGGAAGACCGATTGAAGCGACGCAGGTCAACACGTTGGACGGGCTAGAAGATAACCCCGAAGCTTATCTGGATCGACTCCTCTCCGGTTGCCGAACTCAGATCGTCGAACCCGCGGCTCATGTTCAGATAGAACCAGTCGTGCGTCAGGCCCAGACCCAACGTGGGACCTCCAGGCTGCGCGTTCAGGAACGCGTACCCGGCCCGCAGGTAGAACAGGCTCGCCACTCCGAGCTCCGAGCCGATCATGACGTCGGGGTCCCCGAGTCCCCGCACCCGGTCCTCGACGTCCAACGCCAGAGCCAGGGCGAACGTCGTATCGCTGGTGAATGTCGACAGGGGTTCATACGCGACCCCGACACGGAGACGCGTCGGCAGCACGTCCGATTCGTTCTCGCCCTCCAGGTCGAAGCCGAGATGCCGGAGCGACCCACCGATCGACAGCGGAAGACCCATCAGGTCCTGGTACAGCACGCCGATGTCGACCGCATGGCTCGTCCGGGTCTCGGACTGGAAGTCCGGGCAGGCCCCATCGCAACGCGAAATCAGCTGGATCAGCTTGTAGCTCACGCCGGCACGCAGTCCCCCGATCACGCGGTTCGCATACGTGAGCAGTAGCTCCTGATTGCGAACGCTCAGCGTCCCGATCACCGAGCCGTCGACTCCCGTACTGGTCAGGTCGCCGAAATCGACCAGATAATACGTTAGCGCGAACGTACCGATCGAACCGGTCGGCCACAGAAGAGAGAGAACGTCGCTGGTCGTCTCGAAAACACCTTCGTGGTGGTTGAAGAACAGCCGCCCGTCCTCGATGTCGGCGATCCCCGCCGGCGCCCACAGCACGGACTCGGTGTTGCCCCGCACCGCCGATACGGCTCCACCCATCCCCACCGTCTTGGCACCCACCGGCAGCAGCAGGAACTGGGCACCCTCCGATTCGGCCGTGCTCCCCGAACCGTCGCTCGCTCCCGAGACCGGCTCCGGCGGCAACACGTCGCCCTGGGCCGCCGCCCATCCGGGGGCGCCCAACAGCGCGACCAGACCGGCCACCAGGGTCAGGGGGCTAGAAGGATTCCGCCTCATCGATCAGCATGATCGGTATGCCATCCTCGATTTTGTACTTCAACCGACACTTCTGGCACCGAAGCTCCGACTCCTCCGGACGATACTCCAGTTCCCCACCGCACTTCGGGCACACCAGTATTTCGAGCAGCTTCTCATCGAGCATGGCCTGGCTCCAATACCCCTTTTATCTACAGCCTGTCCGCCGCAAAGTCCACCATCAGCCATCCGATGGCAAGTGGAACCCCAACTGCTTCAATCGGTCGCGTTTTCGCGACCACTTCGCCATCACCTTCACCCGCAGATCGAGATACACGCGTTCGTTCAACAGCGCCTCGATCTTCTCGCGTGACCTCCGACCTATGTCCCGAATCGTGCTCCCGCCGCTCCCGATGACGATCCCCTTTTGACTCTCCCGCTCCACGTAAATCGTCACCGCAACGTAGATCGGTTGCTGCGCTTCGCGAAACTCCTCCACCCGACAGATGATGCTGTACGGAACCTCCTCGCGCAGCAACTCCATGCACGTTTCCCGCACATACTCCTCGACGAAGAAGCGAACCGGCTGCGTGGCCGTCTCATCGGTCGGGAAAAGGGGCGGCGAGTGGGGCAGACGGGCGACCACCCAACCCAGAAGATCGTTCAGGCCATCACCAGTAAGTGACGACACCGCAATAAGTTCCGCCATATCCCCTTCGACCCTGGCTCGGGCCGCTTCCAGCTTGGGTTCATCCAACAGGTCACGCTTGTTTAGGGCCACCAGGACGGGCACCGCTCGCTCGCCCAGCGCGGCTCGAAAGCCCGCGCCCGGGAATGTGTCGGGTCGGGTGCCGTCGGCCACGAAGACGATCACGTCGGCTTCCTCCAACGCGTCATCGGCGGCCTGGCGCATCGCCGTCTGCAAGGCGTAGGTCGGCTCGATCAGGCCGGGGGCATCGATGAACAGTATCTGGTAGTCCGGTCCCGTAAGGATGCCGCCCACGCGTTCGCGCGTCGTCTGCGACTTGGGCGAGACGATGCTGAGGCGTTGACCGATCAGCGCATTCATCATCGTCGACTTGCCGACGTTGGGTGGTCCGGCGAGGGCCACGTATCCACAGCGGAAGTCGGCGGTGATCGCTTGTCCGCCGCTCATCGATGCGTTTCCTCCGCGTAACTAACAGTATGGCTTGAAGATACGCCCAGGACCGCCTGGCGGCAATCACCCACAGGAACCTGAAAATTGAAAATGGAAAATTGTGCAGTGAAACTTCACCTTGGGAGTTGAACCTCGATCATTGCGCATTCGAAGCGCGAAGAATGTTCAACCCCCGAGTCTCAACCGCACAAGTCGAAGGTTCATCGCACAATTTTCCATTTTCGATTTTCGGGTTCCTGTGGGCAAAGAAAAAGAGGCGTCGCATCTCCCGCCTTCGGGCAACGCGACGCCTCTTCGATCTGACTCCGGCAGCGACCTACTCTCCCACGAGCTCGCGCCCGCAGTACCATCGGCGCTGAGGGGCTTAACTACCGAGTTCGGGATGGGATCGGGTGTTTCTCCCTCGCTATGGCCACCGGTGACTGCCGGTGATCAGTGATCGGTAATCAGTGATCAGTCCATCGAAGTCGAAGCGACCCCCACTGATCACCGATTACTGATTACTGATTACTACGTTCTCNNCACCGGAAAAGACGGTGAGGGGGGGTGGGGGGTGGGTGTGCGCCTCCCTACCCACTCAGTACTCCTTACCCCTGACTGTTTACTGCCGTGCGTGGGCCGGGTGAGATGGAAGCGTGAATATCTGTAAGGAAGAAGGAATTGAGCCGCACGGTCGATTAGTACGGCTCGGCTGAACGGATCGCTCCGCTTACACCTGCCGCCTATCTACCCAGTCGTCTCCTGGGGACCTTCAG
>JAACAK010000029.1 GCA_011774835.1 Candidatus Kutchimonas denitrificans
AGAACCCGACCGCGACCGCGGAGGCTTTCGCGAACGGCTGGTTCCACACCGGCGACCTCGGCGTCTGGCACCCGGACGGCTACATCGAGCTCAAGGACCGCTCCAAGGACATCATCATCTCGGGCGGCGAGAACATCTCCTCGATCGAGGTCGAGGGCGTGCTCTACCGGCACCCCGCGGTGGCCGCGGCCGCGGTCGTGGCCAAGCCGGACGAGAAGTGGGGCGAGAGCCCTTGCGCCTTCGTCGAGCTCAAGCCCGGCGCGCAAGCCGACGAGCCGGGAATCATCGCCTTCTGCCGCGACAACCTGGCGCACTTCAAGGCGCCCAAGAAGGTGGTCTTCGGGCCGCTGCCCAAGACCTCGACGGGCAAGATCCAGAAGTTCGTCCTGCGCGAGCGGGCGAAGGAGATTTGACCCNNTGACCCGGATCGGCGACCCCGGTGGTGTGGAGCCGCACGGCAGCGGAGCCCAACAACAAACCGCGCCTTGGATGCCCAAGGCGCGGCTGCTCACCCTCCCGCCGCCCGGCTGCCGCATCAGGTGGGCGCCAGGGCGGCCATGTCCCCGCGGCTCGCAGGCTCAGCCTGCGAGATGATAGATCTGATCCTTGACTCGAAGCTTTTCGCGTTTCAGTTGGGATAGTCGGAAGTCGTCGGGGTGGGGACGTTGATTTTCTTCTTCGATCGCCTTTTCCAGGGAGGCGTGTTTGGCACGCAGGGAGTCGATACGCTCGTCCGCCGACATCCACAATCTCCTTCTACAAGATCATAAAAAAATGTTACCTGTGATTCGGACATGTTGCAACGTCAGCCGTCGAATGTGCGGGAAATCATAGGGTTATGAGCACCGATCCGCGGCTCGTCGTGGGCATCAGCGGGGCCAGCGGGGTGATCTACGGGGTCCGCCTGCTGGAGGCCCTGCAAGGGCTGCCCGTGGAGAGCCATCTGGTGATGACCAGGGCGGCCGAGATGACGCTGGCCTACGAGACCGGGCTCAAGGTCGCCCAGGTCCGGGCGCTGGCCGAGGTGTGGTACCCGGTCGCCGACGTGGGCGCCGCCCTCGCCAGCGGCTCGTTCCCGACGATGGGCATGGTGGTCGCCCCGTGCTCGATCCGCTCCATGTCCGAGATCGCGACCGGCGTCACCTCCAACCTGCTGACCCGCGCCGCCGACGTGGTGCTCAAGGAGCGCCGCCGCCTGGTGCTCATGCTGCGCGAGACGCCGCTGCACAGCGGCCACCTGCGCAACCTGCTCGCCCTGTCCGAGATGGGCGCGATCGTGGCGCCGCCGGTGCCCGCCTTCTACGCCAAGCCGCAGAGCGTCGACGACATCGTCGACCAGTCGGTCGGGCGGATCCTCGACCTGTTCGGGCTGGACAGCGGCAAGGTGAACCGCTGGGGCGGGGTGAGGCCCTCGCGCCTGCGCGCCCTGCGCGGCGGCGAAGGCCCGGAG
>JAACAK010000085.1:0-4262 GCA_011774835.1 Candidatus Kutchimonas denitrificans
ATCTTCGTTACCAGCTACTTCTGGGTGCATCACAACCATCCCTTAAGAATGCGCCGCCTAACGGTGTGTGTTTCAGCGGCGCCGTGACAGTCTCAGCGGCCGCCGCGGAACCTCATACAGAAGAATCTACCCCGATGATCGAGCGCCCGCTGCAAACACTTGTTAGGCCGCTGCCCTCGTCTTCCTGTTACTGTTCTTCGCTAGCGACACGACACGCATGACCACTGTCAACAGCGCTCTTGCACTCAATGTCAAGCCTGACGGTGAGGTCGACTCCGAGTCGATGTTCGAGTCTTGACCTGAATAGCTCCGCTACGGCTCGGGGCACCTCAAAGCGGGCAAGGTCATCCTGGTCGGGATTCGATGACATAGCGCATAGCGTGTACGCCCCAATGGTCATGCCTCTCAGGGTCAGTTGGATGCCAGGGTTGTTGTATTCCTTGTATTCGGGTGACAAACCCGGCGGCCATGTAAAACTTGGGTCTGTGAGCAGGTAGTAGAGATCCGCGTACCGCAGAGTGAAACCGAGTTCGTTCAGGACCTCCTTCATAGCCAGACTCATGTCGCGACGGTTCACGGTTGCTGGATTTTCGAGATAGATGAAGACGGACCCAATATCGCGGTGGCCATACAGGCATTCGTACGGTGCTTGGATGGACCCCATTAACGATCCAGCGAATTCGATGAGCTCATTCGTCCCGGTGTGTTCTGGTGGGGAATATGAGCCTATGAATACCATGTACCCGTATGCCGGCACAGCTACCAAGTCACCGACCACGGTGTCCCCCGTCTCAAGAGTCACAACAGTCACGAGACGGCCATTCACGCCTTCAGGAGAGGCAAGATCGATAAACGTATCTCGTGCGACAGCAAGGGTGTCACCCAAATCGTAGTCCCAACTCAATTCGAGGGGAGCAAGCTCTCGGACGCGTTCATCAAGGCACTTCCCGCGACACCCAGGATCTCCATCTGACAGCGGCACTAGCAACACGTCAAAGGAACGACCGTCACCCCGGTCGTATACTGCCCTGACTCCAGAGTAATCAGGCAGTGTGTCCAACTCAGCAAGGCGATACTGATCCACGTAATCGGGTAGACTCGGACCCGTCGAGTACACGCGCGCGGCCACATTTTCTGAGCCTTCACAGCCAGCGAGCGCAGCCGTTAGCAAGATTAGATCACGAGCACGCATCAGTCTGTCGAGCAGCGGCCTAACGGTTCTGCGTTTCAGCGGCGCCTTGANNCGAGCAGCGGCCTAACGGTTCTGCGTTTCAGCGGCGCCTCGAGGAACCCGACGCCGCACTGAACCTCATACAGAAGAATCTACCCCGAACCGTGAGCGCCCGCTGCAAACGCTTGTTAGGCGGCGCCGGTTTCTACTATCGGCCGCGGAAAACCACCGGCATCTGGATCCATACTGCTGTTGGCACATAGTCGATGCTGGCGGGTTTGAATCGCATAGCTCGGGCCACGCCAATCGCCAAACCATCGATCATGTCATCACCAGATGTGGCATCGATCTTGACTTCGCTTACTCTCCCGCTGCCGGTTACAAACAACTCTAAACGCACAGTGCCATATCGCTCCGCTTGCTGGTTTGCACCAGCAAGGATGCGTGTCAATTCCTGCCGGTTGGCCAGGGCAGGCCGGCAGAACTCCGAGCGGCCAACCTCAAAACGCGGCACAGAGTCAATCGTTATCTGGAGGCGCACGCGCGTCGAGCCCTGGACAGAGTCACTTTGTATTCGCTGGCTTACCAGATCGGAAAGAACCGCCGCGGTAGTATCCGGGAAAGTGGTTTCAATAACACTCGGCGGCCTCGAACGATTGCCGCCCAAACTCGTTGCTATCGATAGCAGGGCATGGCCCGGCTTCAAATTCGCCGTATTCGCGTATTCGCGGATATCCCCATGCAAGCCGAGAGAATCCACGATAGTTGCAAGGGGTGGCGGATCTTCGTCAGCAATCCAGCAATCCTGGCCCTTGGGCGCTGGTCGCGAAGACAAGAGGAGCTGCTGGCGGAGACCCCGATTCCCACTGGCGCAGGCCGATACTAGCACCACGGCCATCATGCTGATACCTGTGAGCGGAAGCCCTGCGTCTCTTACCGTCATTCGCTTCTGCGGTTCTTCAGCGGCTGGCGCCGCCTAACGGTGCGCGTTTCAGCGGCGCCACGAGGAACCTGACGCCGCAAGAAACATCATACAGAAGAGTCCACCCCGATCTTGAGCGCCCGCTGCAAACGCTTGTTAGGCCGCTGAAGATCTGTACTAGCAACCTTGGACCCTCAACTCAGCTACCTTGGTCACAAGTTGACCGTTTTCCGCCAAGGATGATAAGAAGAGCGTGTACAGCCGCCCCACGTATCCTCGCTTTAAATCGAGAATCAGATCTAGCCGACTGTCCCCATCAATATCTCCGGCCAACACTAGCTGCGGTCCCTCTGGACCAGCCCCGACACCGGACTCAAATTCGTGGAGTACCTGCCTCTGACCACTATACTCAACAACAAACCTGTAGTCACTAAACGTTTCGTTGCCCGGGCGACCTCGCGGCTCTCCATCGGCGCTGACGAGGTAAGGGCCCGCGTCCGCCAGGTGAAGAGGGAGCGGCTTTCCGGGGTACAGAAACTCACTTCCCTCAAAACTCACTTCTACGGGGCCGTCAGTAGCGTTCGGCAATCCCTGCAAGAGAAAGACAGGATGGCCGGGCTGATCAACTGACACGCGCGTTACCGTGGGGACACAACCACGAGGTGTACTCACGGTGTCGACCTGAACGTCTGACTTTCGTAATTCCCATTGGCCGGCAACGTTGTACAATCCAAACCACTTACCACCGTGGATATCAAATGCGCGCTCGCCGTAATAATCCTGGGCTTTCAAAAGCCGAATGACACCGTGATCCTGTGCAAGTGCCTCAGGACCTAGGAACAGGAGAGGTGAGACCAGAGCCAGGCTGATCGTTCCGCATACAGTCGTGCGTCTCTTCATTAGTCACCTGACTCGAGCAGCGGCCTAACGGTGCGCGTTTCAGCGGCGCCTCGAGGAGCGCGACACCGCACTGAACCTCATACAGAAGAATCTACCTCGATCCGTGAGCGCCCGCTGCAAACGCTTGTTAGACAGCGCCGTCATTGCAGAAACCTGGCCAGCTCTTCTTTGACCCACTCCCTGAACTCCTGATGATCCATCCAGCCATAGGATCTTGACTCCGAGTCTGGACTCTCGTCGACCCAATCGAGCTTCTCCTGGACGGCGCCGAAGAACTCTAGCTCACGACCGGTCAATGATTCGGGAGCTGCCTCGTCGAGAAAGTAGTCGTAGTAGGACCGATCAAACTCCGATACCGACCATTCGCCAGAAGCCACCCTCTGAATCATGCGAAGGAGTTTATCGCGATGCGTCATTTGGCGCTGTCTAACGGTGTGCGTTTCAGCGGCGCCACCGGGAGCGCGGCCCCGCAACGAACAACATACAGAAGAATCCACTCCGAACCCTGAGCGCCCGCTGCAAACGCTTGTTAGGCGGCGCATCGCCTCTCGGAGCGATCACAATCACGGAAGATTTCGCGCTCGCTTAATCTCCTTCCACAGAAGAAGCCCAATCACGTAGCAAATACCGAGCAGGAGAATGAAAGAGAACACCATCTCCGATATCAGATAGGTCACGTTCACGTACTTCGGTGGAAAGCCATAGTCCCAGACGACATCTAACGCAGACATCAGAATGGCAAACGGGAGCCCCCATCGGAGAACCGCATAGCGCCAGGCAACCTGCGATCTGGAGAGCGGGCGCCGTCTACCACTGTTCGAATCTTCGTTACCAGCTACTTCTGGGTGCATCACAACCATCCCTTAAGAATGCGCCGCCTAACAGGTTCTTGAGTCGATTGGTCCCGCTCGTCGCAAAACCGCGATGTGCGGGATAAGCACTACAGAGGTGGGGCACACGCGAGGCTTCCAGTGTTTCATGATACAACCAATTGCGAGGTCTCGCCACCCTGGAGTTCACGAGGCTTTAGGCCGCTGTGGGGCGGCATAAGTACGGTGCGGCATAAGCACGGGGGCGTTTCGCCTACAGCATATCTACGGGGCTCTGAACGCCCAGGCGGTCCTTGTTCAGCACGTGGAGGTAGATCATCGTCGTCCGCACGTCCTGGTGGCCCATCAGCTTCTGGACGGTGCGGATGTCGTAGCCGGCCTCCAGCAGGTGCGTGGCGAACGAGTGGCGGAAGGTGTGGCAGTTGGCGTTCTTGGCGAT
>JAACAK010000085.1:4287-17744 GCA_011774835.1 Candidatus Kutchimonas denitrificans
GGCCGGGGCCGGGGAAGACGAACTGCCAGGCCCACTCGCGGTTGGCGTCCGGGTACTTCCGCTCCAGCGCGTAGGGCAGCCGGGCGTACCCTCCGCCGTTGGCGCGATCGCGCCGGAGTCTGGATTCCACATCCGCCAGGTGCCACTGCGGCTCGAGCCGGCGGTTCCGCGGCAGCGCGGCACTGCGCTGGCTGGCCCGGAGGCCGGCCCAGACGACGACCGCGGTGAGCAGCGCGACGCTGGCGCCGGCCCAACGTAAAGCGCACGAAGACACATCGCCCGTGATCGATCGCGCCCAACACCACTCCCCGCCTCCCCGATTCCCCCAATCCCCGAATCCGCTTCTACGATTCGGAGAGAACTCGATCTTCCCCAAATCAGAATCCCGATCGTCACAATCCCGGTCTCGACTTCCCCAACTCCCAACTCCCATCAGACACTGGCGGCCTCCAACAGTCGGTCTGCCAGCCGCTCCATTCCCGCCCGATCGGGCAGCGCCCCGAGCCAGCGCTCGGGGATGGCGCTGGCTCCGTATCGCGCGCCCAGCATCGCGCCCGCCACGGCGCCGTTCGTGTCGGTATCGCCCCCGGCGTTGATCACCGCCAGCACCGTTTGTTCGTAGCTGCGGGCGTTGAGGAACGCCCACAGTCCCGCGGTCATCGTCCTGATCGTGTAGCCCATCGAGTAGGGCTCGTCCAGCCGCAGCTCGGCCAGATCGCCGGTGGCCGCCAGGCGCACCGCCGTGCCCACCTCGTCCGGCGCGCCCGCTTGCGACAGGCCGTCGGCTAACTCGTGTAGCGTCCAGTGGGTGCCGGCCAGCGCATGGGCCAGGGCCGCGCACGTCGACACCGCCGTCCACACGCACCGCGGATCGTAGTGGGTGACCCGGGCCTGGTGGCCGGCATCCTCCACCAGGCGCACCGGGTCGCGGCGCCATCGCAGGCCCACCGGCGCGCACCGCATGACCGCGCCGTTGCCCGCCGCCTGCCGGCCCGACTCCTCCCACACCGTCCGGGCCGCTTCGGTCCCGCGGGCGCCCGCCCGCGCCCGGCTCAGCACCTGAAACGTCTGCCGGCCGATGCCGCGGCCGCCCTCTTCCAGCCAGCGGACCAGACGCTGCAGGTAGGCATCGGGATCGAATTCCGGCTCCAGCAGCGCCTCCGCCAGCTCGATCGCCTGCGCCACGTCGTCGTCCCATGGCGCTCCGACCTCTCTCGGGTGCACGTCGCGCACGCCGCCCGGGATCGCTCTCTCGATTTGAGCGGCGCTGTAGCCCTCCAACGGACCGCCCAACACGTTGCCGACCCCGAGGCCCAGCAGGGCGCCGCGATAGCGATCCCGCGCCGTCCCGCCGTCGAGCGGTTCGGTGGCCGGTTCGAGGAAACGAAGCAGCGGTTCCATCACGACTCCAGTGTTGCGGTGCAGGGGATAGAACGGTGGCGGCTCCGCAACGATAAGACGATCCGCCGACAGGCGCCGGCACCCCGCCCCCCGCGCCCCGGCCCATGTCGGGTAGCGGGACGGTTTCCCGCATCTATAGGTGAAGGCCACGGAAAAACAACCGACTCGGGAGGATATCATGCGATCTCGACCTCTTTCACAGCTCGCCAGGTGGGGCCGCGCCTCGCTGGTCCTCACGGCGCTGGCCGCGGCTCCGGCCGCCGGCCAGGGCCACGAACACGGGCACGAAGACGGCCACGATCACACCGCACGCGGCACCGCCGACGAGGTGCCGCTCTACGACGATCTCGGCAGCCATCATCACCCGATCACGACGGACGAACCGGCGGCACAGCGCTATTTCGACCAGGGGTTCCGACTCACGTATGCGTTCAATCACGCCGAGGCGATCCGCTCCTACCGTGAAGCGGCCCGGCTCGACCCCGACTGTGCCATGTGCTGGTGGGGTGTCGCCTGGGCGGCGGGTCCGAACATCAACGCCGCTCTGGACTCGGCCGGCGCGGCTCGGGCCTACGCGGCGATCCAGAAGGCGCGGGAGCGACTCGATGGGGTCAGCGAGAAGGAACGTGCCTACATCGAGGCGATGGCGCTGCGTTACGGCCCGGACCCGCTGGCGGAGCGAGCGCGGCGTGACTCGGCTTACGCCCGGGCGATGGCCCGGCTAGCGGAGCGATATCCCGACGACCCGGACGCGCAGGTCCTCGCCGGTGAAGCGCTCATGCTGTTGAGCCCGTGGGATTACTGGACCGAAGACGGCGAGCCGAAACCGGGCGCCGAACGGCTCCTCGATTTTCTGCGGCCGGTCACCGAGAAGCAGCCCGAGCATGCCGGCGCCTGTCACTTCTATATCCATGCCGTGGAGAAGGCGCACCCGGAGCGTGCGGTGCCCTGCGCCGAACGGATCGCCGACCTGATGCCCGGCGCCGGGCACGTGGTCCACATGCCCGGCCACATCTACATCCGGGTCGGCCGCTACGCCGACGCCGTCGAGGCGAACCGGCACGCGATCCATGCCGACGAGGGTTATTTCCAGGAGGGGTCGCCGGGGAAGACCGCTTATACCCTGGCGTATCATCCCCA
This sequence comes from Candidatus Kutchimonas denitrificans, assembly GCA_011774835.1. Taxonomy (GTDB): domain Bacteria; phylum Gemmatimonadota; class Gemmatimonadetes; order Palauibacterales; family KS3-K002; genus Kutchimonas; species Kutchimonas denitrificans. The sequence continues at coordinate 6,829 of JAACAK010000085.1, forward strand.
CAACTTCCACTTCCTCTCCTACGCCGCCAGCATGGCCGGTCAGAGCGAACTCGCCCTCGAGTCGGCTCGTGAGCTCGCGGCTCGGACCGACAGCACGATGATGCGGCGGCCCGGCTTCGGAGCGCTGCAGCACTATCTCGTCACACCGCTCCGCGTCATGGTCCGCTTCGGCCTGTGGGACGAGATCCTCGCCGAGCCGGCGCCGCCCCGCGACCTGGCCTACCCGATGGCCACCTGGCATTACGCCCGCGGTATGGCGCTGGCCCGCAGCGGCCGGCTCGATGCCGCAGCCGCCGAGCTCGAGGCGCTGCGCGCAGCGCTGGCCGACCCCGCGCTGAAGAAGATCACCGTGTGGGACCTGAACAGCACGGCGGCGCTGATGCAGGTGGCCGAGCGGGTCCTGGCCGGCGAGCTGGCCGCCGCCCGTGGCGATTACCGTGAGGCTATCGCCGCCCTCGAGCAGGGAATCCGCCTCGAGACCGAGCTCACCTACGACGAGCCGCCGCCGTGGCATCTCCCCGTCCGCCACGTTCTGGGCGCCGTGCTGCTGGAGGCCGGCCGACCGGCGGAGGCGGAGGCCGTCTATCGGAAGGCGCTGCAGCGCTTCCCGGAGAACGGCTGGGCGCTCCACGGGCTGCGCCAGAGCCTGAACGCTCAGGGGCAGATGGAGAAGGCGGCTACCGTCGAAGCACGGCTTCGGGAAGCCTGGCGAGCCGCCGACGTCGAGCTCGTCGGGTCGCGGTTCTGACGGCCGGCGCTCCCCGGCGGTCAGCGCCGCCGGTCGGCTCGACCGTGAGCACTCTCAATTAGGGGCACGGGAGCAGGCGATCGCCTGCTCCCGCTCTGTGTTTGTCCGCTACATCTCGTGGCTCGGAAGCGGTATCATCACGTGGACGTAGGGTGTACCACGCCACATCACCCACGGGCCGCCCTCGGGCGTGGTGGGCAGACCCTCCAGCATGGCGTCGTCCGGTACGATCATCATCACGTGAGGTACGGGCTCCGCCAGCCATTCGTTGTCGGGGGTCGGCCCCTCGGCGAACGGGTCGACGTTGCTCTCCGGTGAACCACCGGCCAGCATGTAGCCGAACCCGATTCGGTCGACCTCGATGTCCGTCTTGTTCATGAAGCCGTGTATCAACTCGAGCCACGGCTCGTCCAGACACATCGGGTCGTTGCCGGGGCTGTCCGGCATATCCGGCAGGCAGGTCCAGTCGTTCGATCCCTCGCGAAGAACCGTCATGTCCCAGTCCATCACGGTGGCGCCTTCGGTGATCGAGGCCGGCGCCGCGCTCAGCGCGCTGGCGATCTTCTCTTCTTTGTCCTGGGCGTGAACGCTGATGGGTACGGCGAAGACTAAAGCGGTTAGGACGACCATTGCGCGTCGCACGGGTTCCCTCCTGGTTGGGGCTGCACGCCTGCGGCGGTACCCGTTCCCGTCGCATCGGAATCCGGGCCGCCTCGAGCCGCGGCCAAGCGGCTCGTTCTGTTATGGACGCGGACAATCTCGAACGGGGAAGGGTGGGATGTCAACGGTCGCCGTCCTCGTGGGGGTGGACAGATCGGTGCCCGCTTGATTAGTCTGTTATATAAGGAAACCTGCGCGAGCGGTGATGTCGCTGGCTTTTCGATGAAGTTCAAACGCATCGGGATCCCGGGATTGAGCCGGGTCCCGAAATTTTTTTTGGTACGATCGAATACTTCAACGACCAACCGGAGGTAGACTATCACATGAGCAAGGCAGAGAACGGTCGCACGGTCAAAGTTCATTACACGGGCAAGCTCGAGGACGGCAGCGTATTCGACAGCTCCCGCGATCGCGAGCCCCTCGAGTTCACCGTGGGCGAGCACCGCCTGATTCCCGGCTTCGAGAAAGCCGTCGAGGGGATGGAGGTCGGCGATACGAAGACGGTGACGATTGAGAAGGACGACGCGTACGGCCCGCGCCGCGACGACCTCGTCTTCGAGGTGCAGAAGGGCGTCCTCCCCGAGGACCTCGACCCCCAGGTCGGACAGATGCTTCACTACAAGCAGGAAGATGGCCCGCCCGTCCCGCTGACGATCACCGACGTGAAGGAATCCACGGTGACGCTGGACGGCAACCATCCGCTGGCTGGCAAGGACCTCACCTTCGAGCTCGAACTGGTGGAGGTCGGCTAGCCCGGGGCTTCACGCGAGATAGACCGCTTGATGCGAACGAGCCCGTGGATCCCCAAGTGGGGTCCGCGGGCTCTTTCCCTTGCACCAACACTAAGTTGAATATTGGTAATTGAATGTGATCATTGGTAATTCAGCTTGAAAATTGAACCTTGACCATCGAGCGTTCAATTCAATTCAACGCTGCAACGGCCAGGGTGCGCTTCCAACGGTTCACATTCACCTTCCAATTTCCACGTTTCACCCCGCCGACCCCCCGGGCGGATTGCCTTTCCCTTTGCCCTTCTCGTTCCTCGGGTTGGCATGCTCCGGCGGCCCGGAGCCCGGCGGAACCGGCGGTCCCATCCCGGCGCCGCGGAACTGGCCGCGCCCGATCATCCGGCCCACCGCGTCCGCCGCCGGGCCGGGGCCCTGGCCAGCTCGCATCATCATGCGAACCGCGCCCGGGATCGCCAGCATCTCCTCTGGAGCCTGCTGTCGGTGCATCGCCATCGTGACGACGCGGTAGGCGTTGCGCGCCGGCACGCCCGCCTCCATCAAGTCGCCCATCACCACCAGCGGCACCGCCAGGTCGCCCTCGGGGTGCTCCAGCGCCAGCTCGCTCACCTGTTCCGGTGGAACGCCCCGGCGGATCGCATCGGCGCCGGCGACGATGGAAGCGGTGCCCCGCCCGGTACCCACCAGCTGCGCCGACTCCCGCAACCGGACGGCGTACGACGACAGGGCCACCACGACCCGGTCCGCCGGGACGCCCTTCGCCGCGCCCTCCAACGCCTTGGCGGTCAACGGTTCGGTCGGCACACCCGCCGCCTCGGCTCTGGCCATGATCGCCTCGATCTCGGCCATCGCGGCGGCCGGGTAGGCCTCCCGGACCCGGTCAAAGGGGTCGCCCTGCGCCGCGGCCAGGCCGGGGCAGGCGAGGAGCAGAGCTGCAGTCATCAGCCAGCGCATCGTTCTCGTCTCTTTCTCGTTGCTCCAACCCATAGACGATCGTCTCGTTTCCATCGTCACCGGTCCGGCACGACCAGGGTGGCGTTCACCCGTCCGAACTCGTCGGTGACCCTTCCCGGCGCCTGTCCGGGCACGTGCCACTCTCCATCGACCAGGAACCCGAAATGGTACAGTCCCGGCTGCAGCGGCACCCGCGCCACCCAGAGTTCGCCCTGCCGTTCCATCGCCACCGGCTTCCAGCCGGAAAAATCACCGATCACGCTGACCGTTTCGGCGTCGTCCTGGACCAGCTGGAATAGGACGACCGTCGCGTCGCCTTCGATCAGCGCGGAGACCAGCGGCGGTGACGGCGCGCCGGCCAGCGGATTCCAGATCACCCGCAGGCCGCCATCGACAGCCGCCGGACTGCCGAGTAGCGGGTCGGGAGCGGCCCGTCCCGCCGTCCCTTCCAGGCGCCATCCCGGTCCGAGCCCGAACGTCAGGGTCAGGCCCAACTCCAGCTCGGTCCCCGTCGGCGTGTCCCAGAGCCTGGTCAGCAGGTCCCAGCTGCCGCGTCCCAGGGTACCGCTGGCTCCGACGGAAGCGGCGAAGTAACCGCCGGCAGCGCTGTTGTAGGCCTCGCCGCCTGCCCACGCCTGGACGGTGCCCAGTGGGCTCAGCGGGGTTACCAGCTCCAATCCGGCGCCGTACATCCACAGGTCACTCACGACCGAGACCGGCGGCTCGACGCTGCGGTCGACCACGTCCGAGTGGCCGATCCCCGCCGCGCCTCTTGCCACCAGCGTCTGCGAGCCCAGCGTCAGCCGGGCTTCCGGGACCAGGCGTCCGGCGATCGCGTCGTAGGGCGTCGGATCACCCAGCGTGAACGCAGTCACCAGGCCCGTCAGCGCGAAACCGGGGACGCCGACTCCGCCGGTCTGCCATGAGGCGCCCAGCGATCCGCCCAGCCAGTCGGCCGAATGGGAGTCGAGGGCCAACGCCCCGAACAGCGACCCGAAGACCGGGCCGTGGATGAACCGGCCGCCCAGCAGGCTGTAGGTGGCGGGATCGGCTTCCACGTCGGCGGGCGGCCGAGCGTGCGACAGGCCGGCCTCCATATCGAGCCGCGTCTGTGCCTCGATCCCGGTCGCTGCCAGTGACACCATCATCATCGCGCTCACTAGAGTCGCCACACCCGGAACGTGAAATCGCCGCACGCCTCTCAAGACGCCGACACGTGTCAGGACTTCGCAGGTGGCGCCGCCACCACCATCACCGCGTTCCGGTTGCCGAAGCCATCGTCGGCGTACCGCTCCGCCTTCGGGTCGGTCCGCCAATCGGATCCGTCGATCAGGAACATGTACTGATGCAGGCCCGGCTGGACCGCGACGCGACCCGTCCACACCCCGTCGCCGTCCAGGTCCGACAGCGTGATCGGCGGCGACCAGTTGTTGAAGTCCCCGGCCACCGCCACCGTTCGGGCGCCCGGCGCGTCCAGCGCGAACTCCACGTAGACCGTGGCCACGCCTGGCTCCGGCGTCGGACCCTCGCTCCACGGCCGCACGATCAGCAGCGCCAGCACCGCCGCCGCCGCCAGCCCGGCCAGCGGGTTGACACGCACGCTGCGGGGACGCAGCGTCCAATCGGCCGCACGACGCAGCGAGCCGCCCCGACGCCGATCCGCCAGGGCCGCCTCGACCCGCTCCTCCAGCTCCGCTGGCGCTCCGGCTGGCGCTCCGGCCCTGAGGTCGGCGAAGAGGCGTTCCCAGGCCTCCGCCTCGCCACGGAGCTCCGCCGGCAACTCGCTCCAGCTCAGCTCGCCGTCGAGGTAATCCTGCAGCTCTTTCCTCATCGGTACTCCTCCAGCAGCGTGCGCAGCGCCTCTCGCGCCCGGTGGACCCTCATCTTCAGTGCCGAAACCGATGCGCCCAGGAGCTCCGACATCTCCGGGTACGAGCACCCGTCCACATGCTTGAGCGTCAGCGCCTGCCGCTCCTCCGGCGACAGCCGCTCGAGCGCCTCGGCGAGACGTTCGCGCAGTTCCCGCTGCTCCGCATCCCGCTCCGGATGCTCGTCCGACTCACGCGCCGGATCGGCCTCGAGTCGCAGCTCGTCGCGACGCGGATCCCTCAGGTAGTCGCGACACTGGTTCGCGTTGATCCGGAACAGCCACGCCCCCACGCGCCCGGCGTCCCGGCACCGGTCCAGCTTCTCGTAACCTTTGATCAGCGCGGCCTGGACGATCTCTGCCGCCACGTCCCCTTGACCGGTCATCCGCTCGGCGTGGCGGTACAGCTTGTCCTGGTACCGTCGCACCAGAACACCGTACGCCTCCGGGTTCCCGTTCAGGACGGCGCGGACGACGTCGGCATCGCTCCACCGCCCGTCGCCCGTCGCCGTTCGCTCCGCTTCCACTGATCTATCCAGGCTAGTCACGTTCGCCGTTCGCGCTTCGTCCGTGTGCCTCTGTCTAATAATATGCCGGCTGCGGAACGCGCGCAGGCGGCGAACGCCGGGCCCGAGCCTGTGACCCGGCGCTCGATGGCGCCGCTAGCTGCCGTCTTCCGCGCAGCTGACGGCGGTAATCTCGTAATCGGCCGTGGCCGTCATGCCATTTACCACGTTCACTTCGGCCGGGTGCGTCGCGGTGAAGCTGATCGTCCAGGGCGTGCCCCCGACGTCCACGTCCACCTCGGCCAGGTAATCCATCGCGTAGAGGCCCGCCGGCAGCATGTCGATGCTGTAGTCGCCGTTCTCGTCCACGTCCGCCTCGCGCAGCGGACCGCCTGACCGCTCGGCCGTCGGCACGAAGTCCTCGAACGTGATCGGCCGCTCGTCAGCCGCACCGCAGGCGCTCAACTCGGTCAGGCCGCCGCCCAGGCTCACCGTCCCGGCGATGCTGCCGCCGCCCGGGAAATCGGTGGCCCTCAGCGTCGGGTGCATCACCCACTTGCCCGACCGGCCGGCCTGATGGCCGAACGTGTCCTCCACATCGAAGTCAATCAGCACGATGTTATCGCCCGACTCCAGTACAAGGCCACCGCCCGGAAACCGAACCTTGAAGCCCGTTTGACTGCAGCTCGGACACATGAGCTTGCCGTCCGCCGCGCCGAGCGGGTCCATCCCGTCGCCGGTCAACTGCTCGTTCAGGGATTCCAGATCGGCGGCCGACGAAGCGAACACCAGGCCGCCCTCGGCGGTGACGATGGCCGCACCCCCCACGATGAAGCGCAGCTGCGAGTAGATATCCGCCGGGATCTCGGCGGCGTCAACCAGCGTCGTCCAGTCTTCGGCCAGCGTCAGCAAGTTCACCCACTCCATCGACCCTTCCAACAGCCACACCCGGGTCGGGTTGTCGCCGTTCTCGTGCTGATTCTGAGCCCCTTCCTGGTGCCGCTCTCGATGCTCTTCTCGATGCATCGCGGGCAATCCGGCGGCGGTCGCGAGGCCCGGCCCGCTTTCCATTCCGTTATCGTTACCGTCGCCCTCGCCGCCTTGCAGGTATATTCCGGTGATCTGCACCCACGCCTGGCTCAGCTCCGCCGGGTCGTCGGTGAGTAGAAGGGTGAGCCGGCTCCCGGTCTGATTGACGAATATCGCCGCGTCGTCATCGGCCGCCGTCGGATTGGTCGTGGTCTCGCAAGCACCGGCGATCAGGGCCAGCGCCAGGCCGACCGCCGCCAGCCCGCTGGCACGACGTCGCAGATTCGACCTCATCGTCTCCTCCCGTGATTGCACTACGGCGCCGTACGGGGGCGCCTTCCTGTGATGTTGGGGTGTTTCAGTCCCTTCGTATTGATGACGAGCGAAGGGCCCAAACGGTCACAGGAACGCACAGGCCGGTAAGCGGAGCCGACGAGTGTTCGGCCCGCTACATGCCCTCGCGGCGGCTCCACGGTGGGACGATCTGGTTCATCCGGGCGTAGGCGATCGACTGGCCCAGGTGCTCGTGCATGTCGTTCGCCATCAGTGTCACCGCGGTGCCCAGGTCGACGGTGAGGCCGAAGAAGTTGACCTGGCGCGCCCGCTCCTCGTCGCTCAGGCCGCGGACGATGCCGATGCAGTGGTCGAACGAGCGCTGCAGCTCGGAGATCAGCTCTTCCTTTCCCAGCCCGCCCAGCCGGCTCAGCTCGCCTCTGAACCCGCCTTCCGCGGCCCACTCGGGCGCCGAATAGTCCCACATCGTCGGGAACAGCCCGCCCTCCGCCGCGATCAGCGACATCACGTCGTGCACCGAGCGCACCCCCTCCATCGGCCGCCAATCGTACAGCTCCTCGGGGAAGACCTCGGCCAGCGCAACGAACTTGTCGCGCATCTGCTCCAGGTCGGCGATCTGCACCTCGGCTTCATCCTTGGTGCCGCCGCCCAGATATTGCGCCGCGGCGGACCCGGCGGTCGTCACGCTGAGCGCGAAGACGATAACCAGGCTGCGGAGGTTCGGGTGCCGCATCGTACGCGAGCTCGACATGCGGGGTCTCCTTCTCGGTTGGGGTATTTTGTTCAAAACGGTCGGTACACGCGTCTGATTATTAGACGCGGCTGGCCAGAAGCGGGTTTCACCGCCGTGGACGCGCTGCGGTTCAGCGATTAGCTTGATGATCCTCCCCCCCGCCAAACCAGACACGAGTGACCATGGCCCGATGGTTTTGTCAGCCCACGTCTTCGCTCGCGCTCCTGCTTGTGCTTGGAGCCGTGCCGGTCCCCCTACGCGCCCAGATCGAGGTTGCAAAGCGGGTCTCGAAAGATGAGATCGTGGCCACGCTGCCGGCTGACTCGTTACATGAGCAGGCGCGGGAGCTGGTCCGCGCGTACATGGACCGGTTGACGACGATGCGTGCCCGAATGGTGGGCGGCGAGCGTCACAGCGGGATCGTAGAACAGCGCGAAGTCTTCATCGCGTTGCACGCCCGGCCGGGCCGCAGAAGTAGCATCTACGAGTTGGTGGACCGGGGCGTCGCGGCCCTCCGGCAGGATTCGCTCTACCGGGTGCTCTATCTGGCCGAGTTCGAGCTCGGCTTCATCGAGCTGGAGACGCTCGAGCTCGCCGCCGACCGGCGGTCCGTGAACTTGCTCCATGTTCGCTACGCCCAGACCGGCAGCGGTGCCGTCGAGGAACATCTCCTCTTCGCCCTGGGAGCCGACAACGAGCTGGTCGAGGTCCCGATCGTCTATCCCGAGCGCGACGGCCTGCTCGAGGAAGGCGAGTATTTCTGCTGTGGCTCTTTCACCTCGTTCGATGAGGACGACATCACACACCGCGTCTTCATCACCCGTTCCGGCCGCCCGGGCATCACGCATCAGGTCCGATCGCGGTTCGAGCTGCAGGGCCGCTTCGAATACGATCCCGCCCTGAAGGAATACGTGCCCAGGTTCCGCCTGGTCGCCATCGATACGACCGGCCGCGAGCCCGCCTGAGCTCGGTGCCGGCTGCCCGGCCGATCACCGTCTCCGTGCCGATGCCTTAGACAGGAGATTCGATATGCGCAGAGTCCTCGTCTTCTTGATCTTGATCGGAACCGCCGGCTGCGGCGGCGCCCGCAGAGCCGGCGACCAGGCCGATTTGCCGGTGGCTCCCGACGCGGTTCCCGGTTGCAGCTTCCTGTTGAAGGCCGTGTTGCCCGTCGTCGCCTGGCCACCGGAAGCGGCGGCACCCGCACCGGGGACGCCTCTCCGTCTGGCGCTTCGAGTCGAAGCCCGGCAGGATGACGAGAGCTCGGTGCGGTACAGCGGCGGCATCGATGCGCCCGACCTCGACGACCTAGATTTCGAAGAGCTGATGATGCAACTCTTGCGGCGCATCCCAACGCACACGCCCGAGTGGACGGACCATAACGAGAGTGACCCGGGTGTCACGATGTTGGAGGGTGCGGAGCGTCTGGCCCCCGATCTGGCGCGGCGGCTCTTGCTGCGACCGGACGAATTCCTCCTTCGAGTCGAGGTCCGGATGCCGTCGGGTGTGGCGCTCTTCGAAGGACCGCTGCGCTTCGACCGGCAGAGCCCAAGGGAGAACAGGGACTCGGTGGCGGACTGCTTCTGAGCCGCCGCCGCTGTATGGCCGACTACCCGCCAACGGTAAGCACGGCGGTAGTGGTGGCGCTGTCGCCGGGCGCTCTGTATCTTGGGTGACATACAACGCCCCGACCACGACTCACGGAAGAAGCTCTGCGCCCGAGCCCCGCGGCCAGGTCAGAGGCCCCTTCCATCCTCGTCCATCAGCCAACCGCCTCTGGAAACGTTTCTCCTTCAGGGTAGGTGAGCATGAGAACCCTGGTCGTATTATCGCTTGCCGGCGCGCTGCTCACCGGTCCCGCCGGGCGGGGGTCGCTCGCCCAGACGATGACCGGGCCGGAGAGGCCCCCAGCGCTCCCCGTCGCCCTGACGGCCGGCGGCACGATCACGTTCGCGCCGGAGACCGACATCAGCGGGATCGGGCTGGCGGCCACCGCCACCGTACGCCTGTCGAACGCTGCCGGCCTCGGGCTGGCGTTGCGCACCTGGTGGGGCGGAATAGGTGGTACCCGGTGCGCGCTGTTTGATGACTCGTGCCAGGCCACTCAAGAGACCGAAGTCGTCGCCGGCATCGCTCATGCCACCTTCACCGCGCCGCGGGCGCGATGGCTTTACGCGCGCGCGGGCCTGGGGTTGGCGCTGGTGAGGGAGCAGACGCCCGAGGGTAGTGTCTTTTCCGAGAATCGGTCCTGGCCGCTGACCCTGCTGGGAGGTGTGGGGGCCAACGTCGAGCTGGCACCCCACGTTTTCGTCACACCAACGCTCGAAGTGACGCAGACGTTCGTGGGGGACGACAGGCTCTCCTCCACCCCGGCTTTGCAGTTGCTTTTCGGCTTCGGTCTCACGGTCGGCTAAGGCTTCTGTCGTGTGTTACGACACGCTATCTGCAACGGGACGCGAGGTTGCCGGGATCGACCGACCTTGGAAAGTTCGGTTGCTTCTGGCGACGGCGGCCTTGCCTGTGGGCCTCGGTGCCTGCAGCGAAGTCGAGATAATGGACACGGCTGTCGTAGTTGCCGATGCGCCGGCCGAGTTCCGAGCAATCGCCTCTTTGAGATGGCATGCTGGGGATTCGCTCGCGCGGTGGGAGATCGGAGCCTACGTCGCGCCGGGCTGGAACGATGAGGTGCCGAGACAGGCTGGGGATACGCTTTGGATCGGCGGGCAACCGCTGGCCGCATCGCCGATTGATGAAACGGGTCAGCGAAACTATCGCACGACGATCTATACGGAGCCGCAGACCGCGCACGAACGCCCGATCACGATTGTACCGCCGGACGTAGAGGATATGGCTGCAACACCGGTGACAATCATCGGTGTCGGCTGGATGGCCGCAGACACGGTCCGCTGGGCCCCGGCCACGGATCTTAGTATTTCTCTCGAGCTACCACCCGAGGGTCCAGAACCCGAGCCATCTAGTGTGAACTGGTCGTTTCGCGTTTCACGCGCTTACATGTCCATTTCGATCAGTGACGAGGGGTTGCCGCCCTCGAACCTGACGATTCCGGCCAGCCTTCTTCCCGATTCGGGCGAGCCGCTTCGAGCCGCCCTCTCTTTGCGAATGTACCGCTACGAGGATCCGACGGGCATCTCGGACTACGTCACGGGTTACACCGTGGCCGTTCAGCTCGAGTGGCCGGTCCGGATCTGTGAGCCCGGCGCCTGCTGAAAGACCCGGAGAAAAGCGACAGCCAACCGACTGACCCACTGACCCACCGAGCCTCTAGCCCACCGGAACCGCCGCCCCACTCATCGCCCCCGCCTCGTCCGACGCGAGGAACCGGATCACCCGGGCGATCGCCTCCGGCGCGGTCCAGCAG
>JAACAK010000085.1:17761-28887 GCA_011774835.1 Candidatus Kutchimonas denitrificans
GGCAGCACGCAGTTGGCCCGGATGTTCGATGCCCGGTGCTCCGCCGCGAGGCCCTCGGTCAATCGCACGACGGCGCTTTTGCTGGCGGCGTATGGGACCGAGTTGGCGCCGGCGGAAAGGGCGCTGCGCGCCGCCACGTTCACGATGCGGCCGCCGCGGCCCTTCAGCATGACCGGGATGACCGCACGGCAGGCCACCAGCGCCGTCCGCAGGTTGGCGCGCATCAGCAGGTCCCAGGTCTCCAGCTCTTCCTCGTGGACTGCTGTGCCTCCCCGATAGGTGCCCACCGTGTTGACCAGGACGTCGATCCGGCCGAAGCGCTCCACCACTCGGTTCACCAGCTCGCCCATCGCTTCGGGCTCGGCCACATCCACGCCTTCGGCCAACATGCCGTTCGCGGATTCGGCGAGCTGAGCGTACAGCTTCTGGAGTCGACCGCGGCCGCGATCGACGAGAACCGTGCACGCCCCGCCTTCGATGAAGGCCGCCGCCGTCGCCTGGCCCAGGTTGCCGGCGGCACCGGTAATCACCGATACCCTATCGTCCAGCCCGGTCATTGCTCGTCTTTCTCCGTCGAAGTGTCTTGCATGCTCCGGGTCACCAGCGGAAGGCGAGACCCAGCCCGGCGAAGTAGTTGGGCCGGGGATCGTCGAAGCCGATGCCGATCCGACCGTCCAACTGCAGGTCGGGTCCGAGCGCCAGCGTCAGGCCGCCGTTCAGAAACCCAGCGTCAGTCCCCTCCGCGTCGGGTGAGCTGAAGCCGAATGTCTCGACGAACGCCCCGATCCCCTCGTCGATCGACACGCCGAGGGAGAGGCTGCCGGAGAACTGAGCGAAGCTGTCCTCCTCCAATCCGACCCAGGAGGCGCCCACGTTCGATCCCAGCGACAGCCGTGGACCCAGGGGCCAGGCGAACGCCAGCGCACCCTCGATCGCGCCCTCCCCGGCGCCCAGCTCCTCGTCTCCCGTCGGCAGGACCCCTCCCACCAGAACCGCGGCCGCCGGACGGAACGGCTCGAACCGCGCCGCGCCTTCCGCCAGGTTCAGCTTCAATCCCAGCGACAGATCCTGAAAGCCCCGGGCGTCGTCGCCCGGGCCCTCGATCACCTGGTACGAGTTGAGTCCCATCCGTAGCTCCGCCCGCCCGTGCACCCCCACCCGGGCCAGCAGCTCCCCAATCGTGTGGTCGTGCCGCTCGCCGCTGCGGGCGAAGGTGTAACCCGCCTCCAGCTGCACCCGCCCCGCTCGCACCGTGACGGCGCTCTCGGTGAAATCGGGCCGGTCCGTCACCAGCGGCTGGGACGCTTCGCCTGCAGCGGTCTGACCCCAGGCGACGGTGGCCGCGAGGGCACTGGCGATGACGGAGAGGAGGAGGGGGGCGCGCACGAGAGGGCTCCTTTTTAGGCGTTTCTAATTAGCTATTTAGGTATACCTAAAACACCGCGCCCGCCCTGTCAAGGCTGTCATTTCGACAAACGCCACCGCTACCCGATTTGTCAAAATGGCAACTTCGGCGGCCCGAAAATTGGCACGTTTTCTGCCCTTTTCGTTTCATGCAGGCCGGCTCCAGACGCGTCGAGCGCGTCGAAATCGGTCGAAACCGAGCCGGCTCTGCAGGTCTCTTTTCGGTGGTTCAGGTCATTCACTCACAGAAGGAGGGTTAGCCTATGCTATTCCCGACGGTATGGCGTACGACCTCCCCGCTGCTGACGGATGGTCTGTTCGGGCTGGGGAGAGAGTTCGATCGCAGGTTCGAGCCGCGGTTCGCCGATTTCCCGGGCTCCTGGCTCTCGGGATCCCGATGGGGCGGTCAGACTCTGGCCGACTGGACTCCATCGGTGGATTGTGGTCGAATCGGCCGATGACTACCGGATCAGCGTGGATCTGCCCGGTATGTCGCCGGACGACATTAACGTGACGCTGCAGAACAAGGTGCTGAGCGTCACCGGGCAGCGCTCGTTCGATCACGGCGATTATCGGGAGCACACGTACTACTGCCGCGAGCGGCGCTACGGCCGATTCGAGCGGCGCTTCACGCTTCCGGACGCCGTGTCCGCGGAGGAGATGCAGGCCGAGTACGTGAACGGCGTGCTGACGATCGTGCTTCCCAAACACGAAGCGGCCAAGCCGCGCCGGATCCAGATCAGCGGCACGGAGAACCAGGCCCGGATCGGTTCCGGTCGCTCCGTCGACAGCTGAGTCGGCGGGTCCAAAAGCGGTGGCAGGCGCCCGGCCGCGCGGCCGGGCGCTTTTGCATCCCGACAGCTCGCAAGTCGGTGTTTTCGCCGCATGCCGCGATGGCACGATCTTCCCGGCATACCTGTTGCAGCTATGTAACGTAGCATTGCACTGGAATACGAACCGACGATAGGCGGCGTCGACCTGAACCTTCGGAAACAGGCGCGCGCCAGGAACGAATAGAGCGAGGAGCTCGGAGGTAAGTGATGGGAAATAGAGCTAAGATCATTTCGGGGTTGGCCGGCGTTCTGGCCCTGACCCTGTCGGTTGCCGGGTGCGACATCGGCAACGCGGCGGGCGGCCAGGAGGTGTCGGCCGAGGTGAGCCGTCCGTCGGCGACGGCGACGACACAACAGGAGTACGGGGCGACCGAAGCGTCACTGACGAACGCTGATACCGTGGCGGCCACCGCCCTGTCGGCGGCGTTCCGCGATGCGGCCGACCGGGTGTTGCCGGCGGTGGTGTTCGTCACGGTGGAGCGGGAAGCCGCGGCGAGCTCGCGGGCGCTGCCGCTCCCGGAGCCTTTCCGCTATTTCTTCGATTCTCCGGAGCGCGGGCAGCTGCCGCCCGATCGCGGCAACGGTTCCGGCTTCATCATCGACCCGAACGGTCGAGTGGTCACCAACCATCACGTCGTGGCTGAGGCGACCAACGTAACCGTGCGGCTACACGACGGGCGCGAGTACCAGGCCGAGATCGTCGGCAGCGACCCCACCACCGACGTGGCGGTCTTGCAGCTGAAGGGGGACGTGGAGAACCTGCCTTCCGCGCGCTTCCGCGAGTCCCGCTCGCTCCAGGTCGGCGATTGGGTCCTCGCCCTCGGCAACCCTCTGGGCCTCGAGTTCACAGTGACCGCGGGCATCGTCAGCGCCAAAGGTCGCCAGCTCACCGGTCGCGAGACCGCCCTCGAGGCGTACATCCAGACCGACGCGGCCATCAACCCGGGCAACTCCGGCGGCCCGCTCATCGATCTGCAGGGCCGGGTGGTTGGCATCAACGCCGCCATCTCGGGTGGCCCGCGCTTCGTCGGCTACGGCTTCGCCGTGCCGTCCGACCTGGCGCAGCGCGTGATCTCCGACCTGCTCGAGTACGGCCACGTGCGCCGGCCGCGTCTTGGAGTGCGCATCAGCGATGTCACCGCCGTCGACGCCGAGGCCTACGGTCTCGAGCGTGTCGCCGGCGCCGAGGTCAACTCGGTGGGCGAGGACACCCCGGCCGAGGAGGCGGGACTCGAAGTCGGTGATGTGATCGTCGCGCTCGACGGCCGACCCATCGCCAATGCCACCGAGCTCACCACCTCGCTGGCACAGCGGCAGCCCGGCGACGAGGTGGAGCTCACCGTCGTCCGCGACGGCGAGCACCGCGTCCTGATCGCCGAGTTGGGCGAGTTCCCCAGCGAGGGCGAGCCCGAGACGCGGGTCGCGGCGGCAACCAGCAGTGAGGAGCTGCTCGGCTTCACCGTGCAGCCGGTCACACCGCGGATCGCGGACCGGTTCGGCTATGATATAGACAGCGGGCTCGTGATCTCGCAGGTCGAGCGCTACGGGCCGGCGGCGCGTGCCGGGATCCGTCCCGGCCAGCTGCTGCTGAGGATCGACGGCCAGCCGGTACGAGACGAGTCGGACTTCGCCTCGCTGGCCGGATCGATTGCCTCCGGCGATGTCGTTTCCGTTCGGGTGCGCGATCCCCAGATCGGCGAAACGATCATCAATTACAGAACGCGGTAATCATCGTGCTCGCTGAATCACGAAAGGCAAGACGGTGCGCCGCCCGTCGAGGCTGCAAGGCCGACAGGCGGCGCACCGTTCTTGTTTGGACGGACCCTGAGAGGTCTGAAACGACCCTGCGGGCTCGGCTATTTGACCTTCTCCCAGTGATCGACGAACTCGCCTTCGCGGGTCGCGGTCATCTTGTCGCCCGAGAAGACGACCACCGGCTCGTTCCAAAGCGGGAGGTCGATCTTCATCCCGTCGTCGGTCATCTGCACCGGCGAGTTGCCGCTCGGACCTGACAGGTCGTAGGTGGGGCGGGATCCGCTCATCGGGTCGTTGGCCATGAAGTAAATCGCCGTCTCGCTGTACTCCTCATCGCTGAGCGAGTAACGGGCGACGTAGGAGATCGAAGCGTGCCCCTCGCCTGCGCGCCAGTACACGTTGAAGTTGCGGTATTCGTCGGTGAAGGTGACCATCCCGGCGATGTCGGGCGGCGTGACCGTGGTGCCATCCGGCAAGTCACGCGACACGAGCTTGTAGGTCCCGACGATGCTGGGCGAGTCGGCTGGATCGTCGACGGCGAGCGGTGCGGCGCCGCTCAGAGAGATCGCGCCGGCGGCTACGACCAGCGCCAGCGCCGTGAGCACGAGTTTCGATCGCATGGTGCCCTCCTGGTTGAAATTCCATCTCTAATATCGGCCGTCGCCCTCCGATGGCAATTCTGGTCGAGAGGGTCCGGTCGACTGACGCCCGGGACCCTCGGCCCGTCCGGGTGCGCGGCGCGGCGCCCGCTTGAAAACCCCGGCCCCGTGCGCCATTTTTCCCGGTGCGATCACACAGCCCCGGCCACGGTTCCTACCCGAGGCCGCACCCGCACCGGGAGTGTGCCGTATTGTCTAACATAATTCAACGCCGGACGGCGGTCATCGCCGGCCGCGATCGCGTCATGGGGGCCGTGCTCTGATGGGCGCGATCGAGGCGGGCGGCACCCGCACGGGAGTCGACAAGCCCCGCCATTCCGACATCGACGCCTGGGGGGTGACCCACCCCGGGCTCGTCCGCGACGAGAACGAGGACCACTTCTTCCTCGGCTCCCTCTCCAGGGGCGTCGTCGTCGACGCCACCAGCATCTCCTCCGACCCCGCCGCCGTGGTCGAGCCCGAGCGCCTCGCCTCGTTCGCCATGGTCGCCGACGGCGTCGGCCAGAGCGGCGGCGGCGAAGAGGCGAGCCGCTCCGCCGTTCAAGCCCTGGTACAGCACGTGTCATCGGGCTTCCACGATGCCTACATGGCCGAGAACACCGATCCCCAGGCCTTCCCGCGCCTGCTCGAGGGCGCGGCGCTGGCCTGCCACGAGCATCTTCAGGCCCGCCAGGACGAAGAGCAGGGCGCCCGGGGCTTCGCTACCACCCTCACGCTCTTCCTCGGACTCTGGCCCCATGCCTACGTGCTCCACGTCGGCGACAGCCGCTGCTACGTCTTCCGCGACGGAGACCTGACGCAGATCTCCCGCGATCAGACGATGGCCCAGGACCTGATCGACTCGGGCGTGCTGACCCAGCAGATGGCGAAGGAATCCAAGTGGGCGCACGTCCTCTCCAGCGCCATCGGCGGCAGCGAGGCGCAGCCCGTGGTCAGCAAGATCGTTCGCCAGTGGGGGACGATCGTGCTGCTCTGCAGCGACGGGCTCACCAAGCACGTCTCGGACGAGCGCATCGCCGAGCGGTTGGGCTCGCTCACCAGCTGCAAGCTGACGTGTGAGGAACTGCTGCAAGACGCGCTAGGCGACGGCGGCACCGACAACATTACGCTGATTATCGGAAGAACGATCAAACCGGCGGACGCTGAGGTGGGAGACTAGATGGCGAGCGTTACCGAAGGATTGAAGTCGGCCCTGGCCGAGCGCTATCGGATCGAGGAGCGGTTGGGCGAAGGCGGCATGGCCACCGTCTACCTGGCCGAGGATCTGAAGCACGAGCGCAAGGTCGCCCTCAAGGTGCTGAAGCCCGAGCTCGCCGCGGTGCTCGGCGCCGACCGCTTCGTCCAGGAGATCAAGACCACGGCCAGCCTGCAGCACCCGCACATCCTGCCGCTGTTCGACTCGGGTGAGGCCGACGGCTTCCTCTACTACGTCATGCCGTACATCGAGGGCGAGACGCTGCGCGACAAGCTGAACCGCGAGACGCAGCTGGGCATCGATGAGGCGGTCCGGATCACCACCGAGGTGGCCGACGCCCTCGACTACGCCCACCGCCAGGGCGTGATCCACCGGGACATCAAGCCGGAGAACATCCTGCTGCACGACGGCCGGCCGATGGTGGCGGACTTCGGGATCGCCCTGGCGGTGAGCGCGGCGGCGGGCGGCCGGATGACGGAGACGGGCCTGAGCCTCGGCACCCCGCACTACATGTCGCCGGAGCAGGCCACGGCGGAGAAGGAGATCACCAACCGGTCGGACATCTACTCGCTGGCCTGTATGACCTACGAGATGCTGGCGGGCGATCCGCCACACACGGGGAGCACGGCGCAGCAGATCATCATGAAGATCGTCACCGAGGAGGCGACGGCGGTGACGAAGCTGCGGAAGTCGGTGCCGCCGAACGTGGCGGCGGCGTTGTCAAAGGCGCTGGAGAAACTGCCGGCCGATCGGTTCGACAGCGCGGCGGCGTTCGCCGAGGCGTTGACCGAAACTTCGTTCAGGCTGACCACACCCACGGCAGCGGCTGGTCCAGCCAACACCGGCGATTGGAGACGGCGCTGGGCGCTCCCCTTCGCCGCCGTGGCCGCCGTCGCCCTGGTCGTCGCGGCGTTGGGATGGTTCCGCACGTCCGAACCGCCGCCACCGATTCGCTTCCGCATCGCGCTCACCGATCGTCCCATCCCGGTCGGTCTCGTTGGCCGCGACCTGGCGATCTCTCCGGACGGCCGAACGATCGTGTTTTCCGATACGGTCGATGGCGAGCGGCAACTGTGGATCAAAACGCCCGATCGTGCCGTCGCCGAGCCGCTTAGCGGAACGGCCGACGCGCAGTCGCCCGCGTTTTCTCCCGACGGCGAGTGGATCGCCTTCGTAGCGGACGGACGGGTGAGAAAGGTGCCGCGCGGCGGCGGATCCGCCGTCACGATTGCCGACTCGGCCAATTCGGATCTCCCCGCCGTCGCCTGGCTGGAAAACGGGACGGTCGCGTTCAGCGACCCGGGGTTCGGCTTGCGGGTCGTGAGTGAGGATGGGGGACCTCAGCGACACTGGAGTTGGGTGGACACCCTGGGCATGGGGGTGGTGGCGGTGAACGGCCTGCCGGGCGGCCGCGGAGCACTGGTTGCGGTCTGCGCCTTTGGATGTCCCAGCTCCGCTCTATTGGCGCTGGATCTGGAGAACGACGTTTGGCACCAGCTAAGCGAGGATGTCATCAAGGCGTGGCATGTATCGGACCGCCGTGTCGTCTTCGGCCGTGCCGACGGAGGGATTTTCGCCGTCCCGTTTGACCTTGGGAGCTTCGAGTTCGAGTCGGCGCCCGTCCCCGTGCTGGACGGGGTGCGCTCATCCCTGGCGATTGTAGACATGGCACTCGCCCCCAACGGCACCCTGCTGTTCGTCCCCGGCGAGGCGGTAGGCGGCACGGCGCCGGTGGAAGCCGTATGGGTCACCCGCGACGGGCGCGCGACCCCGGTCGATTCGGGTTGGGCGTTCCTGCCCGCCGGGAACGGCGGCATAGCCCTCTCCCCGGACGGTCGGCGCCTGGCCCTCGCCGTCCTGGCTTCCAGCAGCGAGGACATCTGGATCAAGGAGTTGGATAACGGGCCCTTTACGCGGCTCACCTTCGAGGGGACCAACGTCCGTCCCGTCTGGTCCGCCGATGGACGTTTCGTTCACTATATTTCGCAAGTCGAACGAGGCAACCAGGACTTGCGCCGTCGCCGGGCGGACGGAACCTCGACTCCCGAGACCGTGCTGGACGCCACCCGCGCGATGTGGCAGGTCGGTCTCGGCCCTGACACCTCTCGCATGGTCGTGCGCCTGGGCGTGCCGCCAACGCGCGACATCTACCTGTTCGAGCCGGGCGTCACGCCAGGGGACAGCGCCATCACGCCCCTGGTTGCTAACGACGGTTACGAGGAGGCTTCAATTGCTTTATCGCCGGACGGCCGCTGGCTCGCCTACGCGTCCAACGAGTCGGGCCGCTACGAAGTGTACGTGCGGCCGTTCCCCGAGGTGGATGCGGGACGGTGGCAGGTCTCGCGCGATGGTGGCAACGAGCCGCTCTGGGCGCACAGCGGGCAGGAGTTGTTCTATCGCGGCGCCAACGGCGATCTCATGGCCGTGGCCGTGCAGCCGGGCACGGGCTTCAGAGCGGGAGAGCCTAGCGCCCTGTTCTCCGTGAGCAATTACTTGTCCAGCTCGTCGAACACGGAATACGACATCACCCCCGACGACCGCCGGTTCGTCTTCAAGCGGCGCGTCGGAACCGCGGAAACTGGCCCACAGACCCTGACGGCCGTGCTGGTGCAGAACTGGCTGAGCGAGTTGAGCGCCGGGAGACCGGGAGGCCGATGAGCGAGAATACCTCACGCCTCTCCGCCGCCCTCGCCGACCGCTACGCCATCGAGCGGGAGCTCGGTGAGGGCGGCATGGCCACCGTCTACCTCGCCGAAGACCTCAAGCACAAGCGCAAGGTCGCGGTCAAGGTGCTGAAGCCCGAGCTGGCCGCCGTGCTGGGCGCCGAGCGCTTCGTCCAGGAGATCGAGACCACCGCGGGCCTCCAGCACCCGCACATCCTGCCGCTGTTCGATTCGGGCGAGGCCGACGGCTTCCTCTACTACGTCATGCCCTACGTCGAGGGCGAGACGCTGCGCGACAGGCTGGATCGCGAGACGCAGCTGGGGATCGAGGAGGCCGTCCGGATCACGACCGAAGTCGCGGACGCCCTCGACTATGCCCACCGCCAGGGCGTGATCCACCGGGACATCAAGCCGGAAAATATCCTGTTGCACGACGGCCGGCCGATGGTGGCGGACTTCGGGATCGCGCTGGCGGTGAGCGCCGCGGCGGGCGGCCGCATGACCGAGACCGGCCTGTCGCTGGGCACGCCGCACTACATGAGTCCCGAGCAGGCGACGGCCGAGAAGGACCTGACGAACCGGTCGGACATCTACTCGCTGGGCGCGGTGCTCTACGAGATGCTGGCCGGCGATCCGCCGCACACCGCCGCCTCGGCCCAGGCGATCGTGATGAAGATCGTGACCGAAGAAGCGCGACCGGTGACCGAGCTGCGAAGATCGGTGCCACCCAACGTCGCCGCGGCCGTGGCCAAGTCGCTGGAGAAGATCGCCGCCGATCGGTTCGGGACGGCCAGCGAGTTCGCGGCGGCGCTCACGAACCCGGCCTTCACCGCACCGACCGCTGCGGCGGCCCCGGCGGCGGCCGGCCCACATCGGACCGTGGCCCGCTTCGCCTGGCCGGCGGTGACGGCGGTCGCCGTGGCGCTGGCCCTGTTCGGCTGGCTTCGGCCGACCTCGGAGCCGTCTCCCGTCATGCGTCAGGCGATCGTGTTGGGTCCGGTGGGCTCGGCGCCGTTCAGCGTGCTCAGCAACACGGCCGTCGCGCCCGACGGCTCGGCGATCGTCTACGTCGACTCGTCGGCGAGCGGCCCCCAGCTGTGGATCAAGGAGCGCGACCAGCGCGAGCCGGCTCCGATCCCAGGAGGCGTCGGTGTCACATTCGGTGTCACCTTCGCGCCCGACGGCGCGTGGATCGCGTACGTGGCCGGCACGCAACTCAGGAAAATCTCGCGGGCCGGCGGCGCCCCCTTGACGCTCTCGGATTCCGCCGGCGCTGCTCGGCCGGCCTGGCTCGACGACGGCACCATCGTTTTCGCTGGCCCGTCCCCCCAGAGCCTGTTCCGGGTGAGCAGCGATGGCGGGCCGGCGCAGCGCCTAGTGAGGCAAGGTGGCGGTCGCGTCTTTCTCAACCTCAGCCCGCTTCCGGGCGCGAGAGGCGTGATCGTTACCACCTTGCCGGCTTCGTTCGAATCGAGCGACCTGATGGCCCTCGATCTCGAGACCGGCGAGCTGAAGATGCTGGTCTCCGGTGCCGGGTGGGGCGCTTACTTGCCGAGCGGGCATCTCGTGTATGCCCTGCGGAACGGCGGACTCTGGGTCGCACCGTTGGATCTAGATGATCTGTCGGTGGGGCAAGCCATACCGCTGGGGGATGGCGTCTGGACGATTTTCGGCCTGGCCGAAGCCACGCTCGGGAGGGGCGGGACGCTGCTTTACGTCCGGGGCTCGAGCACCGCCTCGTCCGGTCGGCTCGTTTGGGTGGACCGGGACGGGAAGACGGCGGAGATCGATCCCGGCTTTTCGTTTGCCGCGGTCCCGTTGAATGGCGGACTTCGCCTGTCGCCCACCGGTGACCGGGTGGCACTGACCCTTCCCCGCGAGGGCGGCAGTGGCCTGGCCGGCGACGTGTACGTCAAACGGCTCCCATCCGGTCCCGCGGCGCGGATCACCTTCGAGGGACCGTCGAATCGACGGCCGTCGTGGTCACCCGACGGCACGCGGCTCGTCTTCATCTCGGACCGTGGGGGCGAGGGTGACGACGTCTGGATGAAGCGTGCCGACGGGGGTGGCACGGCGACGTTGCTCGTCGATCGCGAACGCCAGATCTTCGAGGCCGAGTGGACCCAGGATGGCCGTTGGCTCGTCTACCGCACCGACGACGACGAGGGGGGAGAGGGGCGTGGCGATATCCTCGCCGTCCGAACCGATGGTGACACGACGGACGTACCGCTCGTGGCGACGCCGGCGGAAGAGACCGGACCCGCGGTTTCGTGGGACAGCGAATGGCTGGCGTACGCCTCCGATGAGTCTGGCCGCAAGGAGATCTACGTGCGGCCATTCCCCAACACCGCCGACGGGAAATGGCTGGTTTCGNNAAGGAGATCTACGTGCGGCCCTTCCCCAACACCGCCGATGGTAAATGGCTGGTATCGACCGATGGAGGGACAGAGCCGGCGTGGGGACGGTCCGGTCGCCAACTGTTCTACCGCGATGCCCTGGGCAACATGGTGGCGGCGACGGTCAACGCACGGGACGGATCGTTTGAGGTATTGGATCGCCGGATTCTCTTCAACGCGGGCGCGTACATTCAGAACGACGACCACCGCTTCTACGATGT
>JAACAK010000123.1:0-2792 GCA_011774835.1 Candidatus Kutchimonas denitrificans
CGACGAGAACGGTAACCTGGTCAACACCGCCGGCTATTATCTGCAGGGCTGGCCGCTCGCCAACGGCACGACGCTGCCGAGCAACACCAGCGTGCTGACCAGCGTCCAGACCGTCAACGTCGCCAACCTGGCCGGCACCGCGACAGCGACCGAGAACGTCAACCTCGCGCTCAACCTGCCCTCGATCGCGACCGCGGCCGCCGGCGGCGGCGACATCAACAGCACCATCTCCACCCCGCTCAACGGTATCACCGACGTCGACTACAACGACTACGGCACGCTGGGCGACACCGCTACAATCAACTACGTGGCGGCGACGAACACCATGACGATTACGATCGACGGCCAAACGGGGACCTTCGACCTTAGCGCACAGGCCGCCGGCATCTACACCAGCACCGGCACGCTGTCGGGCATGGAGGTCACGCTGGACAACAGCTTCGACTTCGTCAGCGACATCAGCTCGCAGACCAACACCCTCAGCGAAACGAACGAGACGGGCATCGAGCCGTCCAATATCGCGTTGGCGACCGACCTCGCCGGCATCGATACGATCTCCCTGGAAGGCGTGGCCGCCGACAGCGTGGTGACCGTCGAATACGACAGTTCGACGGGGGTTCTGACGGTCAACGACGTCACCGGCGGGAACTCCGGGACCGTAGACATCGGCACTGCCGGTGGAAACGGCGTGCAGGACTTCACCATTTCCTCCGGCAGTCTGGCCGGCACGGTTGTCACGGTCGACACCAACACCTTCGACTTCGACACGACGTTCAGCGACACCACCACGGCGGTCGCCTCCACAAACGGTGATCTGGCCCTGGCTGCAACGGCCGCCTCGACCAGCTTCGACGCAACCGAGATTCGCAACTTCGACGAGGACACGATCCAGTTCGTGGTCAGCAGCGCGGACGGTTCGATCAGCAGCACGAGCACCGCCGGCTATACCGTGTCGGTCAACGGCGCCAACGACTTCGACCAGACGGCCGCCGACGTGGTGCTCGACGTCACCCACGACGCCTCCGGCGAGGTCTTCCAGGTCACGGTCGATGTGACCACCGCCGCCGGCACGGCCGATTCCACCGTGACGCTGACGCTGAATGAGCTGCACAACGCCGTGGCGGCCGACTCGGACGACTTGGTGGTCGGCGCGACCGCGCCGACGCTGAGCAACTTCGACGCCGATGACCTGGCCGCGTTGGACGCGACCGCGATCAGCCTCAACGTCGACGCCCAGGGTCGGGTGATCATGACCAGCGGCCCGAGCGGGTTTTCGGTCGACCAGACCTCGAGCCAGGACCTGGCAACCAGCGGCGACCGGAACGTCGTGCTGAGCGACGGCAACAACAGCTTCACGGTCACGCTCGATGTCACCACCGCGATCAGCCAGGGCAGTGCCGACCTGGACATCGACCTGCTCGAGCTGCAGAACCAGTTCGGCCTCGGCACCGAGGCGACCGACGGCAGGTACTCGGCCACGGTCCAGATCTTCGACTCGCTGGGCAACGCACACGACTTGGTGCTCGAATTCGACAAGGTCGCGACCAATAGCTGGGAGATCCTGGTCAATGACCCGGTTCTGGCGTCCACGGGCGTCACCAGCGGCACGGTGACCTCCGCCACGCGTAGCATCAACTTCAACGGTGACGGCACGCCGAGCGCAATCAGCTTTGCCGACATCGACATCACCGGCTGGACCACCGGGGCCGACGACAGCACGGTCGCCTTCGACCTCGGCACGGTGGGCGAGTCCGACGGCGTCACCCAGTTCGCCGGCGAGTTCTCGCTCAGCTCAATCGATCAGGACGGCGTCCGGTTCGGCGGCTTCGTCGGGGTGAACATAGACGAGCTTGGCACCGTGACCGCCGTGTTCGACAACGGCGAGCAGCTCCCGGTCTATCAGCTCCCGATTACCCTCTTCGCCAACCCGAACGGCCTAGAGTCGGTGACCGGCAACGCGTTCCGCCAAACCGACCGCTCCGGCGACATCCTGCTCCAGCAGGCCAATGCCGGCGGCGCCGGCACGGTCGCGGCCTCGGCACTGGAGTCCTCGACCGTGGACCTGGCCGAAGAGTTCACCAAGATGATCACGACGCAACGGGCCTATTCCGCCAGTGCCCGGATCATCACGACGGCCGACGATATGCTGGAAGAGCTGATCCGAATCCGTCGATAAACTCGCACCTAGCCCTGCGGGGTTCGGCCCGGTTCAGCTCGAAGCGACCTGAACCGGGCCGGCTCCTTTTCCAGACGCTCAAAGGGTGTTTTCGGACCCTTTGAGCGTTACCCGATATTTAGCTTAACCTTTGGAATTAATGGTTTTTCAACAGCGGGCCGGTAGTCTCGTTTGAGCCGCAGGGCCAGCACGCGGCACGGTCCCGAGAAGGATCTCACGAGGAGGGCAAGAGTCGATGGGTTCGGACAGCCCAGGTAGGCCGAAGACCGTCATTGGACCGGCGGGAGAGCCGCTGACCATCGACGACCTGCCACCGCCCGAGACCAAGCGCTGGGTCATACGGCGCAAGGCCGAGGTCGTCGCGGCTGTGCGCAACGGCCTGATCAGCCTCGAGGACGCGTGCAAGCGCTACAAGCTGTCGGTGGAGGAGTTCCTCTCCTGGCAACGCTTGATCGAGGAGCATGGCATGCGAGGCTTGCGCACGACCCGTCTGCAACAGTACCGCCGGAGCCCGTCTGAGCCGTCCCAGGCGCCGGAGCGCTCCTTGGCCTCGAAGGCCACGTCCTAGACGCCGGATGCGGCACACCGGCCTCGGCATTCGAGACACGGAGCCGGC
>JAACAK010000123.1:2853-4080 GCA_011774835.1 Candidatus Kutchimonas denitrificans
TGGCTCAGGATTGTTTGCCAACGAACGCCTCGCAGGGCTGCCCGGCAAGGCGGAAAATTTTTCCCGGCCGCTAGGCAAAATCTGCCTGTTTTAACTGCAATTTTACCGAGCTCGCTTAGCCTGATTCGGAAGCAAGCGGGAGGCGTGACGGCGCCTCCCGCTTCGTAAGAAGATATGCAGCTCCCCGTGTCGTGATCACCAGGTAGCCGGTTGTTTCCAGGACGGTCATCTTTGAGCAGTTTCACAGATACGCTTCGCAGCCTAGGTCCCGCCCGGCTTGGCATCATGGTCGCAATTGCGGCGGCCAGCATGGCGTTTTTCATCTATCTGACGAGTCGCCTCTCCACGCCGGACATGGCGTTGCTCTATGCCGAGCTCGCCCCCCAAGACAGCGGACAGATCGTCAGCCGCTTGGAGCAAAGGGGCGTCGACTACCGGCTCGGCACCGACGGCAGCCAAATCTTCGTGCCCAGCGACCAAGTGGCGCGCCTGCGCGTCGCCATGGCCGAAGAAGGCCTGCCCAGCGGCGGCTCCATCGGCTACGAGATCTTCGACCGCTCCGAGGGCCTGGGCACCACCAAGTTCGTCCAGAACGTCAACCATCTGCGTGCGCTCGAGGGTGAGCTGGCCCGGACCATTCGCTCCATCTCCCAGGTCAAACAAGCGCGCGTCCATTTGGTTCTGCCCAAGCGCCGGCTGTTCACGCGCGACCGACAAGAGCCCACGGCTTCGATCGTGCTCGCCACCCGAGGCAACCAGCGCCTTGCAAAGCAGCAGGTCCTCGCGATCCAGCACGTGGTCGCCGCCGCCGTGCCGGGTCTCAAGCCTTCGATGGTGTCTATGGTGGACACCAACGGCGCCCTGCTCGCCCGCGGGTCCGACGAGGATAACATGGCGAGCACGGCGACGACGGCCGAGGAGATGCGCGTCGCCTACGAGTCCCGCATGGAACGCACCATAGAGGAGCTTCTGGAGCGCTCGGTCGGCCCGGGCAACGTGCGCGCCGAGGTCACGGCCGAGATGGACTTCGACCGGATCACCGAGAACGCCGAGATCTACGACCCCGACGGCCAGGTGGTCCGCTCCACCCAGACGATCGAGGAGGAGTCGGGATCGCGCGATGCCCAGGGCCTGCCACCGGTCACGGTGGGCGGCAACTTGCCCGACGCCAACCTGCCGCAGCCCGAGGGGGGTGCCAGTTCCACCAGCGCCCTGCGCAATGAGGAG
>JAACAK010000123.1:4135-10240 GCA_011774835.1 Candidatus Kutchimonas denitrificans
CACAGCCCGACGACGAACGAGCAAGGCGAAACGGTCTACGAACCACGCAGCGCCGAGGAACTCGACCAGCTCGCCTCCCTGGTCCGTTCGGCCGTCGGCTACGACGAGACGCGCGGCGACAAGATCGAGGTCGCCAACATGCGCTTCGTCAATCCCGCCGAGGAGCTGGCCGAGGACGAGGGCCCCGGCCTGTTCGGCCTCGGCGGACGACAGCTGATGCGCGTTGCCGAGATCCTCGTCCTGGGCGTTGTGGCGGTCCTCGTACTCCTGCTCGTGGTGCGACCCCTGATCGGCCGCGTGGTCGAGGGCCAGATCGATCACGGGGTCGGGCGGCTGGGCGACGAGGCCACGGCACGGGCCGCCATTGCCGGGCCGCCGTCAGAGGACGGCGAGCACGCGCCAACCCAATCGGAAGTCGTCGCCGAGGAAATCGAACAGATGATCGATATCAACAAGGTCGAAGGCCGCGTCCGGGCCTCCTCGGTCAGGAAAATCGGCGAGATCGTGGACAAGCATCCGGACGAGGCCGTGGCCATCATCCGCAGCTGGCTTTACCAGGAAGGCTAGGGGGTAGGCGAAGATGCGCCTGAGGGAAGACTATCGCACGATGAGCGGCCCGGAGAAGGCCGCGCTCCTGCTCATGTCGGTGGGCGAGGAGAACGCTTCGCGCCTGTTCGCGCTCATGGACGATGACGAGATCCGGGAGCTGTCCCAATCCATGGCCAACCTGGGCACGGTCAGCGCGCAGATGGTCGAGCGCCTCCTGGTCGAGTTCGCGGACCAGATTTCCACCACCGGGTCGCTGGTCGGCAACTACGACAATACCGAGCGGCTGCTGATGAAGGTGATGGACAGGGACCGGGTCGGCAACATCATGGAGGAGATCCGCGGGCCCGCCGGCCGCACCATGTGGGACAAGCTCGGCAACGTCAACGAAGCGGTGCTGGCGAACTATCTCAAGAACGAATATCCGCAGACCGTCGCCGTCGTTCTCTCCAAGATCAAGCCGGAGCACGCCGCGCGGGTGCTCGCCGTGCTGCCCGAGCCCTTCGCCATGGAGGTGATCATGCGCATGCTGCGCATGGAGTCGGTGCAGAAGGAGGTGCTCGACGACGTCGAGCGGACCCTGCGCAACGAGTTCATGTCGAACCTGGCGCGCACCAACCGCCGCGACGCGCACGAGATGATGGCCGACATCTTCAACTTCCTCGACCGCAACATGGAGAACCGTTTCCTGACGGCGCTCGAGGAGCGCAACAAGGACTCGGCCGAGCGCATCAAGGCGCTGATGTTCACCTTCGAGGACCTCACCAAGCTCGATCCGGGCGGCGTCCAGACGCTGCTGCGCAACGCCGATAAGGACAAGGTGGCGCTGGCGCTCAAGGGCGCCTCCGAGGACCTGCGCGACCTCTTCTTCTCCAACATGTCCGAGCGCGCCGCCAAGATCATGCGCGAGGACATGCAGGCGATGGGCCCGGTGCGCCTGCGCGACGTCGACGAAGCGCAGATGCTGCTGGTCACGTTGGCCAAGGACCTGGCCGCGAACGGCGAGATCGTCATCGCCGACACCAAGGGCGAAGACGAGCTCGTCTACTAGCTCGACAGTGGATCCCGCATGAGCGTGTCGAGAAAGTTCCTCTTCGAGACCTCCTTCGAGCCGGACGACATGTGCGGGCCGGGCGGCGACAAGCCGGCCAAGCCCAAGTTCGACGAGGAGGACCTGGAGAAGGCGCGCGCCGAAGGCTTCGCGGCCGGGCAGAAGGCCGGCGAACGCGCCGCCAGGCAGGCCGTCGAGCAGCAGGCCGCCCAGGCGCTGAATGCCATCTCGGCCCGGTTGGCCGACGTCTCGCAGGCCCAGGCCCGGGCGAGCGAGCGCCAGACTCGCGAGGTGGCCCGGGCGGCGCTCACGGTCGTGCGGAAGCTGTTTCCGCGCCTGGTCGAGCGACACGGCCTGGGCGAGATCGAAGCCGTCGTGAGCGACTGCCTGGAGCGTCTGCGCGAAGAGCCGCGCATCGTCATCCGGGTCGCCGACTCGCTCCTCGATGAAGTCGAGACGCGCGTGAGCGCGCTGGCCGCGCGCGCCGGGTTTGACGGCAGGATCGTGTTTCTGTCCCAGGAGGATCTGCAGCCCGGCGACGTCCGGGTCGAGTGGGCCGACGGCGGCGCCGAGCGCGACAGCGACCAGCTCTGGCGCGAGATCGATCAGGTGATCGCACATGTCCTCGGCCCGATCGAGCTTGCGACGCAGGGCGCCGAGTCGGCAGCGCAATCCTCACAGGCAAGCCAGCCCGCGAGCGAGCCGGTGCCTTCCGACCGGCTCGCCGAGGGTGCAGTCGTGAACGCGTAAGGCCGAGTTCCCAAGGAAGGCCGAGTTCCCAAGAGGAGAGTCCCCATGGCCGAAGATGAGAACCTCGAACTGAACGACCTGGAGAGCCAGGAGGAAGCGGGTGCACAAGAAGTCCCGGGGGCGGGCGAGGAATCACCCGCTGAGCCACATAAGCCGCCAGCCAACGCCAAGGAGCTCGAGGCGGTCTACGAGATACCGGTGCAGGTCTCGGCGGTGCTGGGCAAGGCGACCATGCAGGTCAGCCAGCTGCTCAAGCTCGGCCGCGGCGCCGTGGTCGAGCTCGACCGCAAGGTCGGCGAGGCCATCGACATCTACGTCAACAACCGGCTGGTCGCGCGCGGCGAGGTCGTCGTCGTCGAGGACCGGCTCGGCGTGACCATGACCGAGATCATCAAGATGGAGCGCTCCTAGCACCCTGGGGCGCGAGGTGATCGCGGACATGGCGACGATCAGCGAAAGCAGCAAGGAGTACCAGCGGACGCCGCTGCCTGAGCCCGCGGCCGCGGCACCGACGGTCGACATGGCGACCCTGTTCGGCGTGCTCGGCGCCTTCGCCGTGATCGGCCTGGCCATGGTGCTTGGGGGATCGCCAAGCTCGTTCCTCGACGCGCCCGCGCTGCTCATCGTCTTCGGCGGCACCTTCCTGGTCACCACGGTGTCGTTCACACTGGGCGAGGTCCTGCGCGCGCAAAGGGTCATGCTTCGCGCCGTCGTCTATCACGCCGAGGCGCCGCAAACCGCCGCCGCGCGCATGCTCTACCTCGCGGACACGGCGCGCAGGAACGGCCCCTTCGCGCTCGAGGACGCGCTCAAGGCCATGCAGCACAGCCGATTCCTCGCCCAGGCGGTTGCGCTCGTGGTGGACGGCTTTCCCGCCGAGGAGGTCGAGAACATCCTCGGCCGCGAAGCGCGCGCAACGCGCGAGCGCCACGTTCGCTCGGCGGGCATCCTTCGCCGCGCCGGCGAGGTCGCCCCGGCCATGGGCCTGATCGGCACGCTGGTCGGCCTGGTGCAGATGCTGGGCAACCTCGAGGACCCGGCGTCCATCGGCCCGGCCATGGCGGTCGCGCTGCTCACCACCTTCTACGGCGCGGTGCTGGCCAACATGGTGTTCCATCCCCTGGCCAACAAGCTGGAACGCAATTCCGACGTGGAGTCGATGGTCAACCAGATCTACGCCATCGGCGCGGCCTCGATCAACCGCCAGGAGAACCCGCGGCGCCTGGAGATGACGCTCAACGCGATCCTCTCGCCCGTACAGCGAGTGAATTATTTCGACTAACCCGGTCTGGGAGTGTTTAGGTTATGCGACTTCTCATCGTTGGCACGCTCGACGGTCACATCGCGAGCGCTGGAAAGATCGCGCTAGAGCGCGGCGCCAAGGTGGCGCACGCCGACTCGGTCGATGCGGCGCTGAACGCGCTCCGCGGCGGCCAGGGCGCCGACCTCATCATGATCGACGTCCAGCTCGATGTGGCCAAGCTGTGCACCAGCCTCGAGTCCGAGCGGATCTCTGTGCCGGTCGTGGGCTGTGGCATAGGGGCAGAGGCGAAGCTGGCGGTCAACGCGATCAAGGCCGGGGCCAAGGAGTACATCCCGCTGCCGCCGGATGCCGAGCTCATTGCGGCGGTCCTGGCGGCGGTGGCCGAGGAGACCAGCTCCCTCATCCACCGGGATCCGGCCATGGCCAGGGTCCTGCGCCTGACCGACCAGATCGCGCCGTCGGACGCCAGCGTGCTGATCACCGGCGAATCCGGAACCGGCAAGGAGGTCCTCGCGCATTACTTGCATTCCAAGTCGAAGCGGGCCCGCAGGCACTTCATCTCGCTCAATTGCGCCGCCATCCCCGAGACGCTCCTGGAATCGGAACTCTTCGGCCACGAGAAGGGGGCGTTCACCGGCGCCGTCGGCCGACGCATCGGCAAGTTCGAGGAGGCCAACGGCGGCACCCTGCTGCTCGACGAGATCTCCGAGATGCACCCGCGCCTGCAGGCCAAGCTGCTGCGCGCCATCCAGGAGCGCGAGATCGACCGGGTCGGCGGCAGCCAGCCGATCAAGGTGGACATCCGTCTCATCGCCACCTCGAACCGCGACCTGGAGGAGGAGGTCCGCCAGGGCAACTTCCGTGAGGACCTCTACTTCCGATTGAACGTCGTCACGCTCAACCTGCCCGCCCTGCGCGAGCGGCCGCGGGACATCGAGGTGCTCGCCGAGCACTTCGCGGCGAAATACGCCGAAGCCAACGGCGTGCCGACGCCGACCATCTCCCCCGAGGTGCGCGAGCTGCTGCTGAACCATCCCTGGCGCGGCAACGTGCGCGAGCTGGAGAACACCATGCACCGCGCCGTGCTGCTCGGCCAGGGCACCGTGATCACCCCGGAGTCGGTGCTCTTGGACCATGGATTCCGGGCGTCCGGCGGCGCCGCCGAGGACACCGCCTCAGAGGGCGTGGCCGAGGCCGCCGGGGCTGTCGAGCCCGAGACCGACGCGGAGAACGGCGTGCGCGCACTGGTCGGGCGCACCGTGGCCGATGTGGAGCGCGACCTGATCCTGGACACGCTGCAACACTGTCTGGGCAACCGGACACACGCGGCAAACATCCTCGGGATCTCGATCCGCACGCTGCGAAACAAGCTGAAGCTGTACAGCCAGGACGGCATCACTATACCCACGCCGGGTGAGGCGGAGCGCTCCTCGGCATGAGGCAGGGCAGCGGGAGGGCCCCGGACATGCCTCGCGCGGTGTACCCACAGGCCTGGCCCCCGGGCAGGGNNTGACCGACACCAGCGTGCGAGAGAGCGGCGGCGTCCCCGCCGGCCGAGCGGGCGCCGGCACGTCCCGGCTGATCCTCGGCCGTGCGCTCGATTCGCTCAGGCGCGGCGACGTGGCGCTGGCGCTCGGCATCGCCTGCATCCTGGTGGTGCTCATCCTGCCGATGCCGAGCTGGATGCTCGACATCTCGCTGGCCGTCTCGATGACCTTCTCGGTGCTGATCCTGATGACCGTGCTGTTCATCAGCCGGCCGCTGGACTTCAGCTCCTTCCCGACGGTGCTGCTGATCGCCACCATGCTGCGGCTGGCCCTCAACCTGGCCTCGACGCGGCTCATCCTGGCCGACGGCCACGAGGGCACGGACGCCGCCGGCCAGGTCATCCAGGCCTTCGGCGGCTTCGTCATGGGCGGCAACTTCGTCATCGGCATCATCGTCTTCGGCATCCTGGTGATCGTGAACTTCATCGTCATCACCAAGGGCTCGGGGCGCATCGCCGAGGTCTCCGCCCGCTTCACCCTGGACGCCATGCCGGGCAAGCAGATGGCGATCGACGCCGACCTCTCGGCCGGCCTGATCGACGAGGACGAGGCGCGCGCCCGGCGCAAGACGCTGGAGGACGAGAGCAACTTCTTCGGCGCCATGGACGGCGCCGCCAAGTTCGTGCGCGGCGACGCCATCGCCGGCCTGCTGATCACCTTCATCAACATCGTCGGCGGCATCATCATCGGCGTCGCCCAGCAGGACCTGAGCTTCGGCGAGGCGAGTCAGGTCTACACCCTGCTCACCGTGGGCGACGGCCTGGTCACGCAGATCCCGGCGATCATCGTCTCCACCGCGGCCGGCCTCCTGGTCTCCAAGTCGGCGGCCGTCGGCTCGGCCGACAAGGCCCTGTTCGGCCAGCTCGGCGGCTATCCGAAGGCGCTCGGCCTGTCGTCCTTCCTCATGCTGTCGCTGGCGCTCCTGCCCGGAATTCCGGCATTTCCCT
>JAACAK010000123.1:10258-13491 GCA_011774835.1 Candidatus Kutchimonas denitrificans
GCCGAGGAGCCGATCAGCAACACCCTCCAGATCGACAGCCTGCGGCTCGAACTGGGCTACGGCCTTCTGCCTATGATCAACGCCCAGGGCGGCCAGCGCCTGACCGACCAGATCAAGGCGCTGCGCCGCCAGCTGGCCCAGGACATGGGCTTCGTCCTGCCCTCGGTGCGCATCCAGGACAACCTGCAGCTCCCCGCCAACACCTACGTCATCCGGATCAAGGAGATCGAGGCCGGGCGCGGCGAGCTGCGCCCCAACATGCTGCTGGTCATGGACCCCAAGGGCGAACACATCCCCTNNCGGCCATGTGGGTCGACTCCGGGGCGCGCGAGGAGGCGCTGTTCCGCGGCTACACCGTGGTCGACCCGCCGACCGTCATCACCACGCACCTGACCGAGATCATCAAGGACAACATGGCCGAGCTGCTGTCCTACGCCGAGACGCAGAAGCTGCTGGACGAGCTCGACGAAGAGCACCAGAAGCTCATCGCCGACCTCATCCCCAACCAGATCTCCATCGGCGGGCTACAGCGGGTGCTGCAGAACCTGCTCGCCGAGCGGATCTCGATCCGCGATCTGCCGACCATTCTCGAGGGCGTCTCGGAAGCCTGCGGCTATACCCGCAGCGTGACCGGCATCACCGAGCACGTCCGGGCCCGGCTGGCCCGCCAGATCTCCCACGCGCAGGTCAACGAGCAGGGCTTCATCCCGATGCTGACGCTGTCGCCGAAGTGGGAGCAGGCCTTCGCCGAGGCCGTGGTCGGCGACGGCGACGACAGGCAGCTCTCCATGGCGCCGTCCAGGCTGCAGGAGTTTATCCGCGCCGTGCGTCAGACCTTCGAGCAGCACGCCATGATGGGCGAAGCCCCGGTCCTGCTCACCAGCCCGGGGATCCGCGCCTACGTCCGCTCGATCGTCGAGCGGTTCCGGCCGGCCACGGTCGTGATGTCGCAGAACGAGGTCCACCCGAAGGTCCAGATCAAGACCTTGGGGCAGGTCTAGCCGCCGTGCAGGCGCGTGGCGCAACGAGGGAGATGACCGGTCCATGCGGTTGAAGAGCTTCACCGCCGGTTCGCTGCCCGAAGCCATGCGCCGCGTCCGCGACGCGCTGGGCCCGGAGGCAGTCATTCTCTCCAGCCAGCCGGCCGAGGACGGCAAGGGCGTGCGGCTGACCGCTGCGCTGGAAGACAGTGCGCCCGACGCGTTCGCCCCCCAGGCGCCGGCCGACGCCCCCGTCTCGGTGGAGGCGATCGCCGAGGCCCTCGCCTACCAGCGCGTCCCGCCTAGCCTGTTCGATCGCCTGATCGGCCTGGCCGCGACACTGCCGGCCCAGGACGAGGTCCTGGCGCTGGCCGGGGCCCTCGACAACGAGCTCCACTTTGCCCCCCTCCCCGAAGCGCCGGCGCAGCGGCCGCTCATGCTCATCGGGCCGCCGGGCGCGGGCAAGACGGCGACCGCCGCCAAGCTGTGCGCGCGGGTCCGTCTTGCCGCCGCCGAGGCCAGCCTCATCACCATGGACACGGTGAAGTCCGGCGCACTGGCTCAG
Organism: Candidatus Kutchimonas denitrificans; assembly: GCA_011774835.1. Lineage (GTDB taxonomy): Bacteria > Gemmatimonadota > Gemmatimonadetes > Palauibacterales > KS3-K002 > Kutchimonas > Kutchimonas denitrificans. Next base: position 11,804 of record JAACAK010000123.1, read on the forward strand.
GTGGCCGCTTTCGCCGAGGCGCTCAAAGTGCGCCTCGCCGAGGCGCCGGACGCCTACGGCCTCGCCGCGGCGGTGGAGTCCTGCCCGAAGGACCATTTCGTCGTGATCGACACCGTGGGGGCCAATCCCTTCGACGACGAGGGCATGGACCGCCTGGCGCTGGCCGCAGGCGCCGCGGGCGCAGACCCGATCGTGGTCCTGCCCGCCGGTGGCGACGCGGCCGACTGCGCCGAGGTCGCGCTGGCCTTCGCGGCGAGCGGCGCCCGGCGCCTGGTGGCGAGCAAGATCGATACGGCGCGGCGCTTCGGCGGGCTGCTGAGCGGCGCCCAGGCCGCCGGTCTGGCCCTCGTGGCGGCCAGCGCCTCGCCCAACATCTCCGACGGGTTGCTGCCGTTCAACCCGGTTTCGTTGGCGCGCCTGCTGCTGCCGGCGCATGACGCGTCCGAGGCAACCCTCTTCGCCAGGGAAGCAGGCTAATGGTCGAAGCGACTGAGACACGTATGGGCCCCGCCAAGGCGGTCGAGCTGGGCAACGCGGTGGCGATCGCCTCGGGCAAGGGCGGCGTCGGCAAGACCTGGCTCTCGATCACCCTGTGCCACGCCCTGGCGCGGACGGGCCGAAAGGCGCTGCTGTTCGACGGCGACCTCGGGCTCGCCAACGTCGACATCCAGCTGGGCCTGGCGCCGCGTCGCGATCTGGGCGGGGTGCTGGCCGGCCGCATCCGGCTGCACGAGGCGGTCTCCGCCTACCGGGAAGGGGGCTTCGACATCGTTGCCGGTCGCTCCGGCACGGGCAGCTTGGCCAACCTGCCGGCCGAGCGTCTGGCGGGCCTCGCGGCCGAGCTCGCGCAACTGGGGCCGGCCTACGACCACGTCATCCTCGACCTCGGCGCCGGGGTCGAGAGGACGGTCCGGCAGCTGGCGACCCGCGCACGCACCTGCCTGGTCATGACCACGGACGAGCCGACCGCCATGACCGACGCCTACGCCTTCATCAAACTGATGCGGCTGCAGAAGCCAGAGGCGGACCTGCGCGTGGTGGTCAATCTGGCCGCCTCGGAGCACGAGGGGGAGCGCACCTACGCGACTCTGCGCAAGGCCTGCGAGTCCTTTCTCGGCGTCGTGCCGCCGCTCGCCGGGATCGTGCGCCACGACGCCCGAGTGAAGGACTCGATCCGGCATCAGGCGCCCCTGTTGGTGCGCCATCCCAACACCGAGGCTGCCGCCGACATCGAGGCTCTGGCGCGGCGCCTCCTGGAGACGCCATGAACGAACTCGTTCGCCCCTCGTCCCTTTTCGGCGGCGCGCGCGGTCCAGGCGTCGGACCGTCGGGCATTCTGGGAACGGTCCCCAACCCGCCGCCGGAGGTCTCGCAGCTCGCCGCGGGCACCACGTTGCGCGGCGTGGTGGTGGGACACGACGGCCAGGGGCACCTGCTCGTGCGCACCGACCGAGGCACCCTCGCCGTGGCCACCAAGGCGAACCTCCCGGTCGACAGCGAGGTGACGCTGCAGATCCGCAGCACCGGCGCGCAGCTTCACGTGTTGCTCATGCACAGCGAGATCCAGACCGGCGGCCGCCAGCACGGCGCCGCGGCACCGCCCGGGCCGCAGAGTGCGCCCGCCGGTGGGCCCGGCGCGGCGCAGGGGCCTCCGGGCACGCCGCCGGACCTGCTGGCGCTGGGCCAGA
>JAACAK010000022.1 GCA_011774835.1 Candidatus Kutchimonas denitrificans
TGTTTTTCGGTCCGGTGGTTCTTCGTCGAGAAACGCTCCACTACAACCGGGCCGCTACGATCGGAACGGGAGTGTTGGAAGGTCCGATCGGCGTGGCCGTCGCCGGAGGCCGAGTGTACGTCAGCGATGCGGCGCGAAGCAGGCTGGTGGTCTTCGATACAACCGGAGAGCGAGTGGCCGAATGGGGTCGCGATCGCCTGGGTATACGACGACCTATGCATATTTCCTTCGCGGCCGATAGTCTGCTTTATGTCGCGGACTTCTCGGGCGATCGGGTCGTAGCGCTGGATACGGCCGGGCGGATCGTCCGCGTCGTCGGAGGTCGGTCGGGCTCCGGAGTGGGTGAACTGGACGCCCCGGGCGGCGCGGCGCTGCTGGGCGACACCCTGTTCGTCGCCGACTTTTACAACCATCGGGTCCAGAGTTTCGGACCGGCGCGTCGCGAATCCGTCGGCACGCCGGGACGGGTGCTCCCGGGTCGCCTCCACTATCCCACCGACGTAGCTGTCTCTGACTCGCTGGTCTATGTCGGCGATGCGTACAACCACCGGATTCAGGTCTTCCGGTCGGACGGGGCTCATCTGGAAAGTTGGGGCGGCCCGTTGGGCATCGGTCTTCCTGGCCCGTTCAAAGGATGGTTTCGCGTCGCCACCGGGGTCGAAGTCGCCGACGGAAAAGTATATGTGGCCGATTTCTACAACGATCGAATCCAGATTTTCAGCGAAGCGGGTGGGTTTTTGGGCCAGGTCGATACCTTGCTGAATCGTCCCACTGACAGCGCGGTAGCTCCCGACGGAACGCTGTACGTCGCCGACTACGGGAACCGCCGCATCGTTCGGTTTCGGCCCGAATAGCGCCGGAACGCATCGCTTGCTGCCAGCGTGCCCCAGCCGGTATTATTCCCATCTGCACTCTACGCCAACAGGAGACGCCCATGCAGCCAGCACGCCTCATCATCTGGTGCGCGGCTCCACTGGCGGTGGCCCTCGTAGGGCTGCCGGCCGAGATCGCGCAAGCTCAACAGAACAGGGTCTACGACACGGCGGTCTACAGCGCCATGGAATACCGCATGGTCGGCCCCTACCGCGGCGGCCGCTCCACCGCGGTGACCGGGATCGCCGAGAAACCCTTCACCTACTTCATGGGGAGCACGGGCGGCGGCGTCTGGAAGACGACAAACGCCGGGGAGAGCTGGGAGAACGTCACCGATGGGTTCTTCGGCGGCTCCATCGGCGCCATCGACGTGGCAAACTCCGACCCGAACGTGATCTACGTCGGAACCGGCTCCGCCTGCATTCGCGGCAACACGTCGACCGGGCGCGGCGTCTATAAGTCGACCGACGGCGGCGCGAGCTGGACGTTCTCCGGGCTTCCCGAAGCGGGCCAGATCGGCGACCTGGTCGTCCATCCGACGAACCCCGACCTCGTCTACCTCGCGGCGTTGGGTCATCCGTTCGGAAACAACGCGGAGCGCGGCGTCTTTCGCTCCCGCGACGGCGGCGCCAGCTGGGAGAAGGTCCTCTTCATCAGCGACAGCACCGGCGCCGTCAGCCTGGCGATGAACCCGGCCAACCCGCGAGTCATCTTCGCGGGCATGTGGCGCGCCGAGCGCAAGCCGTGGACGGCGATCAGCGGCGCCATGGAAGGCGGCGTATACAAGACGACCGACGGCGGCGACACCTGGGCCCGGGTGAAGGGCGGCCTGCCGCAGGGCGTCGTCGGCAAGACCGCGGTCGCCGTGTCGCCGGCGAACCCGGACCGCGTCTGGGCGCTGATCGAAGCCGAGGGCGACGAGGGCGGCCTGTACCGCTCCGACGACGGCGGTGAGAAATGGAGCCGGGTGAACGGCGACCGTTCGCTGCGTCAGCGCGCCTGGTACTACACGCACCTCTACGCCGACCCCATCGACGAGAACACCGTCTACGTTCTGAACGTCCGCTTCCAGAAGTCGATCGATGGCGGCAAGAGCTTCGACGCCGTCTCGGTGCCGCACGGAGACGTGCACGACCTGTGGCTCAACCCCCGGGATCCCAGCCATATGGTCGTCGGCAACGACGGCGGCGCCCAGGTCACCCTGACCGGCGGCGCCACCTGGACCACCTACTACAACCAGCCCACCGCGGAGTTCTACAGCGTCACGGTCGACGACGGCTTCCCGTACCGGCTGTACGCGCCGCAGCAGGACAACAGCACGATCAGCGTGCCCGCCTGGAACAGCGGCGGCATCAGCCCCAAGCAGTTCTGGCACTACGTCGGCGGCTGCGAGACGGGGCCCGTGGCACTGAACCCCGACCGGCCAGAGATCATCTACTCCGGCTGCTACGGCGGCTCGATCACCCGCTACGACCGGGAGAGGGATCATTTCCGGAGCATACTGCTCTATCCGCAGCTGCAGCTGGGTCAGGCGCCGCGCGATCTGAAATACCGCTTCCAGTGGAACGCGCCCATCGTGGTTTCGCCGCACGACCCTGACGTCGTCTACCACGCGTCACAGTACGTCCATCGGACCACCGACGGTGGGCAGACCTGGGAGACGATCAGCCCCGACCTCACGACCGACATGCCCGAGCATCAGGATTACGCGGGCGAGCCGATCACGAAGGACAACACCGGGGTCGAGGTCTTCAACACGATCTTCACCTTACGCGTGTCGCCTCACTCGCCGGACGTGCTGTGGGCCGGGAGCGACGACGGGCGCGTGCACGTCTCGCGGGATGGCGGCGCCACCTGGAACGACGTGACGCCCAACGACATGCCCCGCTTCGGCACCGTGGACGCCATCGATGTCTCGCCCCACGATCCGGCGACTGCGTATATGGCGGTGCACCGCTACCGGCTGGACGACTTCGCTCCCTACATCTTCAAGACCGAGAACTACGGTGACAGCTGGCGGCTGCTGACCGACGGTCGCAACGGCATTCCCGGCGACCATCCGACGCGGGTCGTACGCGAGGACCCCGATCGCGCCGGACTGCTGTACGCGGGCACCGAGTTCGGCCTCTTCGTCTCCTTCGACGACGGCCGGCACTGGCAGACGTTCCAACAGAACCTGCCGATCACGCCGGTGACCGACCTCGTGGTACACCGAAAGGACCTGGTCGTGGCGACTCAGGGGAGGAGTCTATGGATCATGGACGACCTGAGCCCGCTCCACCAGTTGGGCCAGCAGGTGGCGGATGCGGAGGCGCACCTGTTCGCGCCGCGCGACGCGTACCGCGCCTCGGTCTCGCGCCGCCGGTCGGGCCGCTGGCCCGAGGGTCCGCCGGGCGGCGCCACGATCTACTACTATCTGGCGGATGCGCCCGATGGCGTGATCACCCTGGAGATCCTCGATGCGGAGGGTGACGTCATCCAGACGTTTACCAGCGATTCGGCGAAGGCGCGGGAGGCGGGCACGCGAGCCCTGTCGGCGGAAGCGGGCCTGAACCGCTTCGTTTGGAATCTGCGCTACCCGGATGTCGATGAGGTGAAAGACGCCATCACCTGGGGGTTCACCGCTGGACCGGCGGCGATGCCGGGCTCCTATCAGGTGCGGCTCACGGCCAGCGCGCCTCAGACGCAGCCGTTCCAGGTGCTCAAGAACCCGAACTACGACCACGTGACGCCGGCCGACCTGGAGGCTCAGTTCGAGCTGTCGATTCAAGTGCGCGATCGGATCAACGAGCTTTATGACGCGGTGCGCGATCTCCGCTCGGTGCGGGACCAGGTGAGCTCCACGGCGAAGCTCGCCGTCGAGGCCGGGCATGCTGAGGATATAAAGGAGAGCGCGAAGTCGATCTCCGAGAAGCTCACCGAGGTGGAGAAACAGCTGATGCAGACCCGGAACGAATCGCGCCAGGATCCGCTCAACTTCCCGCCGATGTTGGATAACCAGTACGTCTACCTGTACGGGCACATCCAGGGCGACCACCGGCCGAACGAGGGCGCCTACGAGCGCTTCGCCGACCTGAACGCCCAATGGGAGGCGTTGAGCGCCACGCTGCAGGAGATCATCGATACCGATGTGGCCGCGTTCAACGTCATGCTTCGCGAGCGGGGCGTGCCGGGGATCATCGTGCCGGGCGTGAAGGGGGAAACGGTTTCCGCCAGCGGGGAGAGCGAGAGCTAGAGCCCGGTCCACCCACCACAGTTTCAGCCAGCCCGAGCCCGGTGCGGAGCGCCGGGCTCGCGGCTTTTGCTTAAGGGAACGGCCGAACGGCTTGGAGAGAGGTGCGATGCGCCCGGGAGGACTCGAACTCCCAACCTTCTGATCCGTAGTCAGACGCTCTATCCAATTGAGCTACGGGCGCGCGAAACTCTAATCTTACACGGACCAGCCGCGGATGGGAACCGGGTCACCCCTTCTTCCGGGTGACCTGCCAGGTCCCACGGTACGCGGCGCCGTGAGCGGGCCGGGAAACGAACGTGCCGTCGATGAGGTCGCCTTTCAGCGTGCCGGTGAACGTCGTATAGACCGCACATCCGCAGTCGGGATCCCGATACGGGTCCATCGTCCCGCTCACCTTGCCCCCCTCGACCTGCACGAACGAGATGCTGAGGATCTTGGGCGTCGGTGCGTCTCGGGCGTCGGCGGCGGGATCGTCGGCCGGCCTCAGCGGCCGGGTCCACCCCCGGGGGGTCATCGTCACCTCACCGAAGGCGGTGTCCTTCCCGGCCTCGAGGCTGAAGAATATGCTGCCGGTCCGGTCAACGGCCGGGCTGCTGTAATAGCCCGACCACTCGCCGGCCAGCGCTTCGATGTCCAGGCGGCCGCCAGCCAACGGCACCGGCTCCGGCGCTGTGGCGCAGGCCGTCCAGGCGGCGAGGGCCGCGAGGATCCCGGCGCTGAGGCTGACGCGCATGATGCTCACCCGGCTTCGTCGGTGACGGATATCGCCAAAAGCGCGGCCGCAGATCGCGGACACCCTGCCGCGATCTACGGCCGTTTCCCCGCAATGCCCACGACAGGACTCGAACCTGTACGCCCTTACCGGCACCGGTCCCTCAAACCGGCCTGTCTACCAATTCCAGCACGTGGGCGACCGAGTGCTCGGAGGGGGATTCGAACCCCCACGGGATCGCTCCCACAGGATCCTGAATCCTGCGCGTCTGCCAATTCCGCCATCCGAGCGGCGAACCGCCGCAGCCGTGCAAACCCGGCGGATTCACAGAGCTACAGCATGAATTGGAAGGAACGAAAGGTTAATCCGGGCCCTGTGGATTATCAAGGGCAGGAGATTCCAGTGTGTTAGTGCGTTAGTGCGTTAGTTCGCTAGCGCGTTAGTGCACGAGTAGATGGGCAGGAGCGTGTCTGAGGGCCCAAGCCGGGACGCCGAGTCCACGCAACGCATTAGTCCGCCTATCTTCTAACGCACCAACGCACTAACCCACTAACGCACTCACTATCAGCGGCCCGAGAACCAGGGGCGCTCGGCGAGAGGTTTGGGGCGGCCGGCGCGGGAGCGGCTGATCGCGCGCTCCACCACGCAGGAGCTGTATTGGATTTTGGACGCACCGACCACCACCCCACCGGACGGGTTCAGGTCGCTCTCACCGGCGACCACGCCGCCGATCAGGCGGAAGCCGGACCCGCAGGTCTTGATCGAGCCTTTGACCACGACGGGCCCATAGAACGTCGCGCCGCCGCAGATCGACAGATCGCCGTCCACCAGCAGGATCCCCTGACCCGCACCGTCACTGGAGAAGGTCATGCTGCCCTGGGTGTGAATGACCGGGAACCAGTCGCTGCAGGGCATATTGTCGTTTTCCGGGTCGCCCCAATTCCTGTCGTCGGAAGTATCACAAGCCCCGGCGGCCGTGTAGCTCGGGGCCGGGTCACCCCCCGAGACGACGGTACCGTCGGAAATCACGATGTTCGCCCACGAGGCCACCTCGTCGTAGCTCAGGTCACCGAACTCGAAGTAGTTCGTGGTGTCCGAATTCTCATCTAGGGGCGGGTCACCATCGAAACTCGAGGCGCCGGAATGGGTCAGCTTGGTCGTGTCGGCGAGAGTGACGCCGGCACTAGGCTCCAGGGCCGGCGGGCAGTCGTCCTGCCAGGTGTCGGGAATGGTGTCCCAACCGCTCACCTCGGCCTGACCGGCGATCTTGACCTTTCCGATGGTTCGCAGCGCGCCCTGTACCGGACTGCCCAGCGGCACGGTCGCCACCAGCATGGCGCTCTCGCGGGTGTAGCCGTGGGGTGACGTCCCCACCGCACGCACCGACATGAGCCCGTGGACGTGGCTGGCGTCGTCGAGCAGAGTGGCCTCGACGCGATAGGTGGCGCCGCTCGCGAGCGTGCCCTGATGGACGAGCCACGACTCGCCGCTCGTGGCCACGTCGGGCGTCGTCCAGTTCTCCAGCCCCCGCACGACACCCGTCTCCGCCGCGTAGAACGCCAGCGTCCGCTCCTGGTTGCGCAGCTGCGTGCGACGTTCCTGGATCTGCAGCGTCACGCCGAACAGCGACAGCGCCGCCATGACGGCGATTAGCAGGACCGCGACTGTCAGGCCGAAGCCACTCTCGTTCAAACGTCGATCGATCGTCGTCATCGCCTTCTACCTCCTAGCGATTGCGCACGTCGAGGACCAGGCGCCGTCCCGTAGCGTACGGAACGCCGCCGCGCCGACCCGGCACCTTGCCGACGCCGGCCAGCTCGATGGCGATGCTCGACACCATAGACGGCCAGCCGGCGGGATCTCCCTCGTCGTCCAGGTAGCGGAACCGCAGCGTGGACGTCGCCGCCGAATCGATCGGCGCCAGCGGGCCCGACACGACCATCGGTGACCCGTTGGTCGCGTTCGTCTTCAGGTACCAGCCGTCGGGATTCGCGGCCAACCAGTAGCTGGCGTGGCGGAAGACCCGGACCGGTGAACCCACCGGGACCTGGTCGGCGAACACCGTCAGCACCGGTACGTTGGCACGCCAGCCCGGCGTGCTGTCGGGGCAAACATCCGGAGCCGTGTTCTTGAGCTTCACCGGCATCCAGCTGTCGTCGGTCAGGGTCGAGCGCCACCCCCGCATGTAGACGAACGCGCTGTCCGGCCTCAGAGGCAGAGAGCTGCCGGTCAGTCCGCGGACCGTGATGATCACGTCCGTCGAGACTCGCTTGTCACAGATCGCGTATACACCCCGGGACGTCCGCACCTTGATCGAGTCTTGGCCCGCGAAGACCAGGTCGCCGGCCGCCGGGTTGATCGGCAGCAGCTCGGGCAAAATCGCCGTCTCCACTCGCTGCAGATCGCCCACCGTCTCGCTCACGTCGCCGGCCATCTGATAGAACCGCTGCTGCTGCATCAGACCGCCTACCATCGCCGCCATGACGATCAGGCTGATGATCACCGCGATCAGCGTCTCGATCAGAACGTGTCCCCGTCTATTCGTCATTCCTGTCATGGCTTCAGTCGACCCGCCGTGAGCGAGCCCGTCAGCGTCCGGTCCACCACCTGGTAACCGAACGTCAACTCGATCTCCTTCAGCTCGTCCGTCTCCCTCACGCGCCACACCAGCTGCACGCCGTCTCGCTCCGTCGCTCCGTCCACCACCTCGTCGTACTCCACCGACAGCAAGGTCTCCAGCTGTGCCTGCGCCACCGCCATCGCCCGCGTCCGCTCATGCGTGCTGTTGATCGCCGAACCCACCCGGGTCGCCGTGCCCACCAGACCCAGAAACGCCGTCCCGCAGATCACCACCGTGACCAGCGTCTCCGCCAGCCCGAAACCGGACTTCGAGCGCAGCCGATTCGGCGCCGGGGTGCGTTCCCGTTCTGACGTGGGCGGGAAGCAAGATCCACGCGACTTCATGTCGGTAACCTACTGTAGTTTGAGTTACTTCTGGCGGGCCCCAGTTGAAGAGGTCGCTTGCACAATGCAGCAACGATAGTGCCAAATGCGAGGCCAGGGCGGTAACCCCATGTTACCGATCGGGTTACGGTCTTTGGCGGCGGTAAGCTGGCAGACGGGAATTGTGAAAAGATTACCATTCGAGACGAAGAGCTTTAAGGCGGATGGGTCCTCCATCGGCCGGTTTAATTGGCCCCTGGAGCGGTCCCGGGCGCCGAAACGCCGGATCGAGGCCGCCCGTAGTGTGAAGCTAAGAGCGAAAAGCGGCGTCAATCCAAGACTCTCGCGGGAGAAGCCATGGAGAAGGTGCTCCAGGACCTGAAATTCGGGATCAAACTGCTCTGGAAGGAGAAGGCCCTCACCCTGACGGTCTTGCTGACGCTGGCCGTCTGCATCGGAGCGAACACGGCGATCTTCAGCGTGGTCAACACAGTGATGCTCGAGCCGCTGCCGTTTCCCGAGTCGGCCCGGCTCGTCCGGCTGTTCAACAGCTACCCGAACGCCGGGGTGGAGCGGGCGTCGAACAGCGCGCCGGACTTCTTCTTCCGGCGCGAGGGCGTGGAGGCGTTCGCGGAGGTGGCGGAATACCAGTATTGGGGCCACACGGTGGGTGAGCCGGGGAGCACCGAGCGGATGCGGAGCATGCGGGTGACCTCGACGTTCTTTCCGCTGTTGGGCGTGCGGCCGTTGTTGGGCCGGAATTTCACCGAGGACGAGATGTCCGAGGGGAACGCGCAGGTCGTGATCCTCGATCACGGCTTCTGGCAGGAACGCTACGGCGGCGACCCGGGTGCCGTCGGCCAGGAGCTTCGCGTGAACGGCCGTCCCTACACCATCGTCGGGATCCTGCCCAGGGGGTTCCGGTTCCTCGGCCAGCGAGAGAATCGTTTCTTTGTGCCGATCCCCTACGACGCGGCGGACCGCACGGTGGATGGGCTGCACAATAACAGCTTCCAGATGATCGCGCGGCTGCGACCCGGGGCGACGATCGAGCAGGCGAAGGCGCAGATCGAGGCACTGGACGAGGGGCTGATCGAGGAATGGCCGATCCCCAACGCCCGGCAGCTGCTCGAGGATGCGGGCTATCACGTCGAGGTGGTCGGGCTGAAGGACGATCTGGTGCGTGACGTTCGCCCCACGTTCATCCTGCTGTGGGGCGGCGTAGCCTTTGTGCTTCTGATCGGCTGCCTCAACATCGCCAACCTGATGCTGGCCCGATCCAACGCTCGCGCCGGCGAGCTGGCTACGCGGGTCGCGCTGGGTGCCGATCGTCCGCGCCTGACCCGACAGCTGATCACCGAGGCGGTCCTGATCGCCGTGCTGGGCGGTCTGGCCGGGCTGGGCATCGGGGCGGTGGCCCTTCGGCTGATCGAGTCGATGGGTGTCGCTGACCTCCCTCGCGGCTCGCAGATCACGATCGACGGCACGGTCGTCGGCTTCACGCTCCTGGTGGCAGTGGCCGCGGGAATGTTTTTCGGCCTGATCCCGCTGCTCCACATCTTCCGCACCGACCTGGCCTCGGTCTTTCGGGCCGAGAGCCGCACGGGTACGCAGAGCCGTGGTGCGGTGCTGCTACGCAGCTCGCTGGTCACCGGCCAGGTGGCGATCGCGCTGGTGCTGTTGATCGGCGCCGGCCTCATGTTCGCCAGCCTGCGGGAAGCGCTGGCGGTGGATCCCGGCTTCCAGCCCGGCTCGGTGCTCACCGGCTACCTGTCGTTGCCCGAGTCGCGTTACCCGGACGACGAGGCGGAGCGGCGGTTCACCGAGGATCTGCTGCGCGAGGTTCGGGGGCTACCGGGCATCGAGACGGCGAGCGTGACCAGCCAGGTGCCGTTCGGCGGCAGCAACAGCTCGAGCGTGATCACGCCGGAGGGGTACGTCCCCCGCCCGGGCGAGTCGCTCCTCTCGCCGTATTACACGATGGTCGGGCCCGGCTACTTCGAGACGATGGGGATCCCGCTGGTGATGGGACGGTACTTCGACGAGAGCGATACCGAGGACGCGGAGCANNTACTTCCCCGACGAGAACCCGATCGGCAAGCGGATGGTCTGGGGCGCCGTCCCGGGATCGGAGGAGATCGAAGAGGAGGACTTCTACACCATCATCGGCGTGGTCGGTACGATCAAGCAGAACGACCTTACCCGGGCCGAGCACGTGGGGGCCTACTATTTTACCTACAAGCAGGAGTCGAGAGGCTTCTGGACCCTGGTGGCCCGAACGTCGACCCGACCGACCGCCGTCACGTCTTCGATTCGTCAGGTCGTCAGCCGCATCGACCCCGACCTGCCGTTCTACTCTCCCCAGACGATGGAGGAGCGAGTCGCCGAGTCGCTGCTCCCGCGCCGCACCCCGATGGTGCTCCTCGCCGCTTTCGCCGCCGTGGCCCTCTTCCTGGCCGCCGTCGGCATCTACGGCGTCCTGGCCTACTCGGTCACCCAGCGGACCCGTGAGTTGGGCATCCGCATGGCTATCGGCAGCAGCCCGCGGCAGGTCTTCAACATGGTCGTCGCGCAGGGGTTCCGGGTCGTGGCCATCGGCCTGGTCATCGGCCTGGCCGGCAGCCTGTTGCTGGCGCGCCTCATCCGCTCGCTGCTGTTCGGAGTGGGGCCGACGGACCCGCTCGTGCTAACGGCCACCGTGCTGATCCTGGCCGCCTGCGGCGCGGTGGCGTGCCTGCTGCCCGCCCGGCGGGCGACGCGGATCGATCCGGTGGTCGCGCTTAGCGCGGAGTAATCGTGTTCAGTGTTCCGATTGGCTTCGGTGTGCAGATGGAGTTCGGTGTGCGGATAGAGATCGGTGTGCGGTATGCGGATAGAGATCGGTGTGCGGTGTGCGGATAGAGATCGGTGTGCGGTATGCGGTGCGTCGGTGTGCGGTGGGTGGGGCTGGATGATCATTTTGTGATAGGCAGAGGTTATAAGGCCGGCGTGGGGGACTTCGCTGCGGACCGCGATGGAGGCGTGATTGAGCGGACGGCTCGCCAGGAGCTTCAACGAGTTGGAGGTTTATCAGCTGGCGCTCTCACTGGCGACGGATCTGTTCGAACGCACCAGGTCGTGGCCACGTGAGGAGAGGTATGCGTTGACTTCCCAGCTGCGGCGGGCGTCACGATCGATCGGTGCCTCGATCGCGGAAGCTTGGGGAAAGCGCAACTACCCGCGCTACTTCATGAGTAAGCTGACCGAAGCGGATTCCGAGCAACTGGAGACCCGACACTGGATCGCGGTCGCCGCGAATTGCGGCTACCTCAGTCGCGCCGACGCAGAGGAGTTCCTCGACCGCCTGTCAGTAATCGGCAAGATGCTCAACCGTATGCTGGAGAAGGCGGACCAGTTCTGTCGAACACCGTGACCCCCACCGATTCACCGTCGCACACCCACTTCACACTGACGCACCGCATACTGCACACCGAATCAGACTCGCCAGGTGCGGCCACGCCGCAGCGTGTCATTCAGGTCGCCGCAGCAGGCGGCGTCGAGCCGGGCCTGGATCCCGTCCTCGTAGACCGGCGCCGGATCGCAGTAGAGGACGCCCAGCGCGACGGGCAGCCCGGGTGGCTCCATGGCGGCCAGCAGCTGGGCCAGGGCACGGTCCTTCTCGTCGTGGACGAGGAGGTCGCTCTCGGTCACGCCGTCACCGAGGGTCACGGCCTCGATCTTGAGCGTTCCCGGCTTCAGGCGCAGACCCTTGTCCTTCTCCGCACCGAAGATGAGCGGCTTGCCGTGCTCGACGTGGACCTGCCGCTCGGCCGCCACCGATTTGTCGGTGAAGTCGGCGAAGGCGCCGTCGTTGAAGACGATGCAGTTCTGGAAGATCTCGGTGAACGAGGCGCCGCGATGCTCGTGGGCACGCTTCAACACCTCGACCAGGTGTTTCTGTGCCGTGTCGACCGACCGGGCGACGAAACGGGCGCCGGCGCCCAGGGCGAAAGAGCAGGCGGAGAGCGGCCGCTCCAGCGAACCGAGGGGGCTGGACGGGCTCAGCGTCCCTTGCCGCGACGTGGGCGAGTACTGGCCCTTGGTCAGACCGTAGATCTCGTTGTTGAACAGGCAGATCTGCACGTCGACGTTGCGGCGCAGGATGTGGAGCGTGTGGTTGCCGCCGATGCTGAGGCCGTCGCCGTCGCCCGTGACGACCCAGACGTCGAGCTCCGGGTTCGCCAGCTTGATGCCGGTGGCGAAGGCCGGGGCGCGGCCGTGGATGGTGTGGAAGCCGTAGGTCGACATGTAGTAGGGGAAGCGGGCCGCGCAGCCGATGCCGGAGACGAAGACGGTGTTCTCGGTCTTCGCGCCCAGCTGGGCCAGCGTCTTCTGGATCGCCTTGATGATCGCGTAGTCGCCGCAGCCGGGGCACCAGCGGACCTCCTGGTCCGAGGCGAAGTCGGCGGGCTTGAGCTGGATGTCCTTCGTCGTGGTGGCCATGTCCTCTTCTGCCTTACCGGGCCATCCGCTCGACGATCGCCTCGTGGATCTCGGCGATCTTGAACGGTTGGCCCTTCACCTTGGTCAGCGGCTCGCCTGGGATCAGGTACTCGCTGCGCAGCAGCGAGACCAGCTGGCCGGCGTTCATCTCCGGCACCAGGATCTTCTCGTAGCTCCTCAGCAGCTCGCCCAGGTTGCGCGGGAACGGCGACAGGTAGCGCAGGTGGATGTGGGCGACGTCGTGCCCCTCGTCCCGGGCGCGCCGCACCGCCTGGTACAGCGGGCCGTAGGTCGAGCCCCATCCCACCACGGCCAGCGGACCCTTCTCCGGTCCGATCTCCGGCTGTTGGGTCGGGATGCCATTCGCGATCCCGGCGATCTTCGCCGCCCGCAGCTCGGTCATGCGGGCGTGGTTGTCGGGGTCGTACGAGATGTTGCCGGTCTCGTAGCTCCGCTCCAGGCCGCCGATCCGATGCTCCAGCCCCGGCGTGCCCGGCCGGGCCCAGGGTCGGGCCAGGGTCTCCGGGTCCCGGTCGAAGGGGTGGAAGCCTTCGGGATCGGTCCGATACTGGACCGGGAAGCGCGGCTGGGCGTCCAGGTCGGGTATCGCCCACGGCTCGGCGGCGTTCATCAGGTAGGCGTCGGTCAGCACCACCACCGGCGTCATGTACTTGGTCGCCAGGCGGACCGCCTCCCGGGCGACCTCGAAGCAGTCGGCCGGCGACGCGGCGGCGACCACGGCCACCGGCGCGTCGCCGTGCCGGCCGTGCAGCGCCTGCAGCAGGTCGGCCTGCTCGGCCTTGGTCGGCATGCCGGTGGAAGGCCCGGCGCGCTGTGCGTCGATGATGATGAGGGGCAGCTCCGTGCCCACGGCCAGGCCGGCGGCCTCGGTCTTGAGGGCGAGCCCGGCGCCGGAGCTGGAGGTGACGCCGAGGGCGCCGGCGAACGAGGCGCCGATGGCGGAGCAGATCGCGGCGATCTCGTCCTCCGCCTGGAAGGTGACCACCCCGTGCTCGGCCAGCCGGGCCATGACGTGGAGCAGCGGCGAAGCCGGCGTGATCGGGTACGAGCCGAAGACCAGTCGCCCGATCCCGGCGGAGCGGGTGCCGGAGAGCAGCCCGAACGCCGTCGCTTCCGTGCCGGTCACCGTACGGTAGAGCCCGGGCTCCACGTCGGCGGCGGCCACGGTGTAGCCCACCACGTCGCTGGGCATCTCCGCCGTCTCGCCGAACGCGTGCCCGGCGTTCAGCGCCGCGATGTTGGCGTCCCGGATCTCGGGCTTGTCCGCGAACTTCTTCTGCAGCCACTCGATCGTCGCCCGCCGCTCGCGACCGTACATCCAGAGCATCAGGCCCAGCGCCCACAGGTTCCGCGAGCGACGCGCCTCCTTCGCCGACAGGCCGAAATCCTTCACCGCCTCCTCGGTCAGCCGCGTGACGTCCAGTTTCACCAGCTGGAAAGGCGCCAGCGTGTCGTCCTCGAGGGGGTTCGTCTCGTAATCGGCCTTGCGCAAGTTGCGGTCGGTGAACGCGCTCTCGTCGACGATCACCATGCCGCCCACCCGCAGGTCGGCCAGGTTCACCTTCAGCGCCGCCGGGTTGAACGCGACCAGCACGTCCAGCTCGTCGCCCGACGTCTTGATGTCGACGGAGCCGAAGTGGACCTGGAAGGCGGAAACGCCGTAGGTGGTTCCGGCGGGCGCGCGGATCTCGGCGGGGTAATCGGGGAAGGTGGCGATGTCGCTCCCGGCCAGCGCGCTCTCCATGGCGAACTGGGTGCCGGTGAGCTGCATCCCGTCGCCGGAGTCGCCGGCGAAGCGGATGACCGTGGAGTCCCGGATCTCGCGCTTGCGAACCCCGCCCCGCTCGGCGATCGAGGGCGTGCCGTTACCCTCGGGGCTAATCGCACTCATGTGGGGTCTTCTCTCCAGAATCGTTAGAGATCCCTTAACCTGTCTATACTAGGAATTTCTCGCCTTTAGTAAAGCGGTCGTCACCCTCCCGGGTTCCGGCCGTGCCCGGCTCTCCATGGTTTGACAGGGGGCCCAGGCCCGCCGAACGTATCCGACCGATCCTCGAGCCATCGACCACGGGAGCCGATGAACGCCAGAACGCTGAAAGCCCTCGCCCCCGCCCTCGCGCTGGCCGCGTCCGGCGGCTGCGCTGACGCGGGCGATGTCGACACCGCCGTCGCGGCGGAGCGCCAGGCCGCCCGGCCGGACGGAGAGGAACGGCCCCGCATCGCCGTCACCCTCGACGACCTTCCGTGGGTGGGCCCGACGCCGGCCGAAGGGCTGGTCGGCGCCACCGAGCGACTCTTGGCGCCGCTCACCGAGCGGGGAGCGGCGGCCACCGGCTTCGTGGTCTGCAAGGGGATGTCGAGGCACGAGGGTGCCGAGGCGCTGGACGTCTGGAAACGGCGTGGAATGGTGCTGGGCAACCACACGGCACGACATCGGGATCTCAACAGGGCGCCGCTGCAGACGTGGCTGGCGGATGTGCGGAGCTGCGACGCCGAACTGCGCCGTGCTGGCTTCGAGCCGCGACATTTCCGCTATCCCATGCTGCACCACGGCCCCACGCCGGAACGCCGCGACGCGGTGCTGGCCGTGCTGGCCGAGCTGGGCTACGAGGTCGCCCACGTGACGGTGGACAACTCGGAGTACCTGCTTCGCCGGCCGTTCGAGGCTGCTTTGGCCCGGGGCGATCAGGCGGAGATGCAGAGGCTGAGCGAGTTGTTGTTACGCCACGTCGTGGCGGCGGTGCGGCACGCCCGGCAGGTCGCCCGGCGCAAGCTGGGCCGCGACGTCGACCACATCCTGCTCCTCCACGCCAACGCGCTGGTCGCGCACAATCTGGAAGCGCTGCTCGACGCGCTGGAGAGCGAGGGCTTCGAGTTCATCTCCCTGGACGAGGCGCTGAGCGACCCTGTCTACGATCGGCCCGAAGTCTACCTGGGACCGAAGGGCCTCTCCTGGCTCTACCGGATCGGGCCGCTCTCGGAGCGTGATGTGGAGTGGGACGACGCTCAGGCGCGCTGGCTGCGGGAAGAGCTCGAGAGCGGGCCGAGCGACGGACCGGAGTGATCGGTTACCTGAGCCCGATCAGCAGCGCGGCCAGCACCGCCAGGTTGCTGGCGACCAGCGACCAGCCCATCCGGCGCAGGTTCCGGGGGTGCACACGCAACAGCCCGAAGGCCAGAGCGACGAGAGCCGTCGGCACGACCGCGATCGCCGCCAGGGCGGGAAAATCGTCGCGGGCCGCCAGGTAGAGAGCGAGGGCGATGGCCGCGGCGCAAAGCGAGGGCGCGATCACCGGCATCAGGCCCGACGGCTGGCGCTTCTTCGCTCGGGCGATGATTGCCCGAACCGTCAGCGTGCTGAGCGAGAAGGCGATGGCCCAGACGCCGGCCGCGGTCAGCGCCGCTTCAGGCTGGACCCCGGCCGCCACCGCCACCGGGACCAACGTCGTCGATAGCGACCAGGCCACCAGCAGCTCGCCGGCCGCTGTCTTCTCCCGTCGACTGAAGATGAGCGGCACGAGCAGCGCGCCGAAGATGAGCGGGATGAGCGCCGTCGCTCGAGCCATCGGCGGTGCGAGCCAGAGTCCGGCGCCGCCCGCCGCCAGCGCCACGACGGTCAGTATCGCCGCCCGGCGTCGCGCCGTCGAGCCGGCCTCCCGTTTCGCCCGACCGCCGCGCGCGCCGATCAGCACCATGAGCGGTTCGTGCAGCAGGAAGACCGCGACGATCGCGAGCACGAGCAGCACCGCGGAAGGACCCGGGCGTCCCAGCGCCAGTGCGGTGACCAGCGGGAACCCGATCTGTGCGTACGCCCCGTGCTCTCGGGGAAACATCGAATGACTGCTCGAACCGCTGTCTGACAAGTGTCGCCTCGTCCGGTCTCCTGGCCGGCGTCGCCGTGGCGGCGTCACCGGCCCCGGTGCCACGGGGTGGTAGAAGCCCGCATGATGACGCGAGCGGCCGGCCACGTCAACGCGGCCGGCCGCTCGCGTCTTGCGATCGGTGATCGCTCGCGGTCAGAAGCTGTAGAACAGCGAGCAGCTCCCGGGCTCGGCGAACGGCGTCGCGTCGCATTCCGCTTCCGACNNNNAGATCCGCTTCCAGCCAGGTCAGGATGAACGCCTCGCACGGGTCGTCGGCCGAATCGTGCCAGAGGGCCGCCCGGGTCTGAACCGGATCCGATTCCATGAAGTTGCCGGAGATCTCCAGCCCGAAAGTGTGGGCCCGACAGCCGCCGCCATACCCCACCTGCATCCGCAGCGTGTCACCGTCGATCTCCGCCTCCAGCAGCGTGAACGGATCCAGCACGGCGTCCCCACCCGGCTGATCGACCAGCGTGACGGGGATGCCGTTCTCCTGACCGTCCTGCGTCGCGCCTGTCGGTTCGTCATCGCTGCAGGCGGGGGCGGCCAACAGCATGAGGAATGCCACGGTCCTCGGCCAGCTCATCTGCATATCTCTTTCTCCCACGTGCCCGACGCGGGCCTCCTGGATGTCGCGCGCAGTACGTACGTGGGACGTCGTTCCGGGCCGAAACGTTAAGTCGCTCTGGCCGGGTGACAACACCGTGGTGCTCCTTCACCGGCGATACGTAACGAGAGCCCTGCCATCCACGGGACGGACAGGGCTCGGGAAGATCAGCCGGGGCTGCCGCCCCCCCGACAGCGGCTAACGGCTCGCGCTGCCGATCTTGATCATGTAACCCGCCGACGCGTAGAACGTGCGGGTCTTGATCCGGGTGACCTCCAGCGAGACCTGAGCGATGTCGGTGAGGCCCAGGTTGTATACGCCGTCGACGAAAGCCTGGCCGGGCCCAGCGTCCAGCGAAACGCCGAGGCCGAAGATCAGCCCCGAGTCGGCGCCCTTGGTCCGCGGACCGGCAGCGATATCCGCGCAGGTGACGTCCCGTTGGGTCGCGGTGGTCGCCGTACAGCCGGTCTCCAGCCCCAACACCAACCCCGCCAGCAGGTGCGGTGAGATGCGGCCCGGCAACTGAACCACCAGATAGACGGGCAACTCGACGTAGTTCACGTCGAGCGCGACCACGCCATCGCCTTCGGCGAAGCCTTTCTGCGAGTACACCGCTTCGAACTGTACGGCGAAGTAGCGGCTGAGGTCGGCCTTGGCGATGAGGCCCACATGGGATCCGGATCGGGTTCCGACATCCTCGGTGAACAGGAAACCGCCCACATCCGACGTCGCCCAGTTGAGGCCGCCGCGCACTCCGGCGGACACCACCTGAGCCACGGCCGGTTCCGCGCCGGCCGCCCACAGCGCGGCGATCAGGGCTAGTGCGAGTCGTCTCATCTAGTACGAGCTCCTATCCGTGGCCTGGGCGCCCGGCCGGCGCCGTTATGATCGGGGATTTTGGGCGCAGGTCTAATAACCCGCCGCGCCGGCCTCTGCAAGCGGGGCTCGCTGACACAAACACCCGGGTCGGTCGGGGCGTTGGCTCTACCGATTCACCACACCCTACGCAGGGTCGGTGAAACGGTTTCGTGGGAAGGGGAAAAGGAGGGTAATGCCGGGAGTGGGGCGCCGCAAACAAATGTTTGACGCTACACTTCCCACTCGCCCACCAGACGCCGCAGCTGCTCCGCCGCCGCCACCAGCTCCGCCACCGACGCGCTGATCTCCTCCGTCGTCGCCGTTTGCTGCTGGATCGCCGCGCTCACGTCCTGGCTGCGGGACGCGTGGCTGGTCGCCGTCGTGGTCACCGACTCGACATGCCCGGCCACCTGTTCCAGGAGCGTGCGGCTGCGGTTGGCGGTGAGGACCGCGTGATCGGTCGCCTCGGTGACCCGGCCGAGGCCACCGGCGATCGTGTCGAGGGCGCCCTCGGCGCCGCGGGCCACCGTTTCGACATGGAGGACCTGCTGCTCGCCCTCTCGCATCTTGGCCACGGTGCCGGAGATCCAGTCGCGCAGCTGAGCCACGACCTCCTCGACATCCTGAGCGGCGCCGTCGGCTTCCGAGGCCAGCTTTCGGACCTCTTCCGCCACCACGCCGAAGCCCCGGCCCTCGTGGCCGGCGTGGGCCGCCTCGATGGCGGCGTTGAGGGAAAGCAGGTGAGTCTGCTCGGCGATCTGGGTGATACGCCGCACGAAGCCGGAGATCTTCTCGGACGCCGACTCGAGCCCTTCGACCTCCTCGCCGGTACGGTGGACCACCTCGCGCAAGGTCAGCAGCAGCTGGAGCGCCTGGCGGACCGACTCCTGGCTTTGCGCCGCCTCGCGGCTGATCGAGTGGCTGAGTTCCCGGTTCTCCGATGCCTCGGTCTCGAGCCGGGAGGTGCCCTCGCGCAACTCGAGGACAGCGGCGGCCGTCTCGTTCAGGGCGTGGGCCTGCCTCTCGGCGCCGTCGGAGATCTCGGTCATCGCCGTGGCGACTTCGTTGGTGGAGGCGGCGACCTGATCGGAGATGGCGGAGAAATCGGCTGCCGAGGAGGAGACCTGGGTCGCGGTAGAGGCGACCTGGGCGGCCAGGCTGCGAAGGTTGGTGGCCATCGTGTTGAATGCCTGGCCCAGCTCGCTGAACTCGCTGGGCATGTTGCCGTTGCTGATCAGCGTCCGCAGACGCCCGGTTCCCAGCTCGCGCGCCGCATAGACCAGCTGGGCCAGCGGCCGGTCGATGGAACGGACGACGGCCACCGCCAGTACCGCGCCCAGCGCCACGGCGAGGAAGGTGATGAACAGGACATAGAGGGCGCGCTGGCTGGCCCGGCCTTGCAGCGCGGCCGTCGACTCGGCGATCACCTCGCTGCGTCGGGCTCCCAGCTCGGAGATGAGCCGGGCCGCCTCGCGTGCCGTGGGCTGAACGGCATCGGCCAGGCGGCGGGCTTCCTCGCGCCGCCCCAGATCGTAGAGCGCGTGCGCCCGGGCGTAGTCGACCTCCAGCTGGGTGAGCGACGCCGTCAGCCCCTCGACCAGGCGCGCGTCCTCGGCGGAGAGACGTTCCAGCTCCCGGTAGCGGTTCGCCTCTTCCTGGATCCGGCCGGCCAGCTCGTCGAAGCGCTGCCGTGCCTGCCGGTCCCCACTGGCCAGATATCCTTCGGCGCTGAAAATCAGGTCGAGGACATCGCGCTGGAGCGCGTTCCCGATCTCCGCCACCCTCTCCAGCTCGCCCATCTCGAGCTGGAATTCTTCCGATAGCCACCGCAGCGAACGAAAGCCGAGAAGGCCGCCAACCAGCAGTCCCAGCAGCAGGATGCTGAACGCGATCGCTTGCCGCGCCTTGATCGTATGCATCAGGTGCCGTCCTCCGGGCTGACGAGCTCGATCCCGGGGCCGGCGATCCGTCCGACCTTGACGTCCTTCTCACGCGGATCGCCGTTTTCGTCGAAACCGATCTCGCCGCTCACGCCCATGAACGCGTCGCGTTCGCTACCCACCCGGTCCAGGTATCGACGGATCTTCTCCCGGTCGGCTCCCACCTCCTCGATCGCCTGGGCGATCAACATCGTCGCGTCGTACGCCAGCGCCGCCCAGGCGTCCGGGGCTACGCCGAACGCTGCCTGATACGCGGCAACGAACTCACGGTTCGCGGAATCCGGCGTCGCCGGGTGGTAGAACAGGAGCACGTACGTGCCGTCGAAGATCGAGTCGCGCCCCACCAGACCCAGCAGGCCGTCCCCGCCCAGGACCGGCGCGTCGAGCCCCAGCTCCCGCGCCTGCCGGATGATCCGTGCTGCGCCGTCGTCCAGGCCGGCGACGAAGATCAGGTCCGGCCGCGCGCCGCGCGCCCCCAGCAGGAAGGGCTCGAAGTCGGTCGTCTCACCCTCGATGTACGGGTACTCGCCCGGCAGCATGCCGCCGCCGGCCGTGTACGCGGAGCCGAACGCCTGGCGCAGACCGCGGCCGAAGGCGTCGTTGGCGTAGAACGTGACCGCGCGCCGGCCCAACCGCTGAAGCGCGAAGCGCGCCAGGCCCGCCGCGCTCACCGCGTCGCTGGGGCTGATCCGAAAGATCCACTCTCCCGCCTCGCTGATCTCCGGACTCGTGGCCGTCGCGGAAACCGCCACCAGGCCCCGCTCGTAGATCGGCGCCGTCGCCAGCACCGCGCCCGAGTTGGAGTGGCCCATCACCGCCACGACCCTCGGGTCCGTGAGAAACTCTTCCGCGACGCCCACCGCGCGTCGCGGATCAGCGCTGTCGCTCACAACCAGCAGCTCCAGCGTCTTGCCTCGCAGACCGCCGGCCGCGTTGATCTGGTCACGGGCCAGCTGGGCGCCTCGAAGCGTATGCACGCCCAGCGCCTGCTCCAGCGGGGCGGCGACCCCGACGATGATCGTGGCGTCGGAGTCCCCGCAGGCGCCGAGAGCGAGGCAGAGAACGGTCGCGCACCCCAGGAGGACGGCGGGTCGGGCCGTCGTGGATCGTTTCATGGTGTGATTCGGTTTGTGGGCCGACGGGAGAGGGGTCGGTTAACCTACAATATGTGGGTCACTTAGCGGGCGTCAAGGCCACCCCCGATGCTACACGGGAGAGGTCGTCGGGGTCCTCGCCGCCCTGGGGGAACTCGCCGCCGGCTGCCGTGCGCGACGGCTAGCCTACCTCATCGGCGGCGATCTCGTCCTCGTCGTAGTAGTCCAGCTTGTGGAGCGGCATGACCACGCTGGAGAGGACGTTGAGGACGTGGGCGGCGATCCGCTTGTAAAAGCGGACCCCCAGGGCCAGGGCGGTGGCGGTGCCGGCGCTGTAGTCGCTGGCGGCGATGCGGGTGACGAGAGCATCGCAGCGATGGGTCAGCACCCGACCCTCCTGGGTCAGGACCAGCGCTCGCTCTCGGTCCGAGGTGCTGAACACCTGCGCGGTGTCGGCGAATTGCTGTTCGACGGAAGCCCGGATCTCCTTCAACTCGGCCACGATCTCGTCGTCGGGCAGAGCGGCGGGATGGATCTCCCGCAGTTCGGAGAGGTTCTTGGCGTAGTCTCCGATCCGCTCCACGTCTTTGACCAGGCTCATGAGCAGCAGGCAGTAGGGCAGGGAGGGCCAGTTGCCGAGCGAGAGGTGCGCGATGACCTGCTTGCGGATCGTGCGCTCCAGCTTGTTGACCTGCACGTCCTTCTTGTAGATCTGGGTTCGCTCGTTGGGCGCCACCGTGTCGGTGAAGTACATCACGCCGGCCTGGATCGTCATCTGGTTCGTCATCTCCAGCATCTGGGAGAAGTTCTTCCCCATGGCGGCCAAAGGCTTGTCCGAACGGAAGATGGTAAGCAGCTCACGAAGCATGGTGCGCCTCCACTAGCGGGCGAGCAGCTGATTCAGCACGGCCAGCAGGGCCGGCAGCCCGTAGAAAAGCATGATGATATAGAGCAGAGCGTACGTCCGCGAGCGGACCGCCACCGCCGCCAGTCGCCGGGCGCCGGTCAGGGGGAGGTTCCGGATCCGCTCGACCGGGTAGATGAGCAGCGTCGCGGACAGGTTGAACAGCAGGTGGACGAGGGCGATGGTCACGCCCCATCGCGCGTTCGGCCCGGTCACGGCCAGGGCGGCCAGCAGCGCCGTGATCGTGGTCCCGATATTGGCTCCGATGGTGATCGGGAAAGCCTGTGCCAGCGTGATCAGCCCCGCCCCGGCCAGCGGCACGAGGAGCGAGGTGGTGATCGAGCTCGACTGCACCATGAAGGTCACCAGCATCCCGAGGATGATGCCGATCGGGGCCGCCCGATGAAATCCCCGGGCGACGATCACCTCGACCCGGGAGTGCATCGCGCCGCGCATCGTTCGGACCAGGAACATCAGCGCGAAATAGATGAGCGCACCGGATACCAGGACCAGCACGATCGCCTGAAGCCGCACCGACGGGATGACGGCGCCGATCGCCGCCTTGATCGGCGCCAGCGCCGCTTTCAGCGCCCCCTTGATCGGGCTGTCGTATTCCACGCCGCCCCCGAACCCCACCAGCAGCCCGGACAGCGATGTCGCCATCCGCTGCAGGTAGCCCGTCGCCATCTCCAGCGGCAGCAGCAGCACCACGGCCATGAAGTTGAAGAAATCGTGACAGGTGGCCACCGAGAATGCCCGATAGAACTCCTGCTTTCTTCCCATGTGCGCCATCGACACGATCGTGTTGGTGACGGTCGTGCCGATGTTCGCGCCCATCACCATCGGGACCGCGTTGGCCAGCGGCAGCGGGTTCTCGGGCGCCGCCACCAGCGCCACGATCAGCGAGGTCGTTACCGATGAGCTCTGCACCAGGGTCGTCGCCAGGAGCCCCACGATCAGCCCCATGAAGGGGTTGCGGGTGGCGGCGAAAAACGACTCGAGCAGACCGCCGCCCAGCGACTTGAAAGCGTCGCCCAGACCGTTCACCCCCAGCAAGAAGAAGAACAGCAGGAGGAGCACCGCGACCGCCCGAACCAGCGGGTGCGGGGCGTAGGGCCGCCTGAAGCTGGGGAACGTGGCTAGAGCCGGCGACAATCCGGTCGTTGGGTTCCAGAGTCGATTCGGGCTGCTACGAGAACGAGGTAAAGCCGCCGCAATGTTACAGCGATGTTACGTTCTGGCAAGCGGTCGCCGGAGACCCGCGCCGGCCACGGTTGCGACCTCCGGGCCCCGAGCCTAAGCTTGCCGCGCGATGATTCCGTTCCCACAGATCGGTCGAGCCCGGGGCGCAGGCTCGAGCTACGGTTCCGCGGTCGGGAACCGCCCACGATCGGCGTGCGGTCGCCGGCACAGGGCACCGCCGGCCGGCAACAAGGGGGTGTCAGCATGGATTCAGCGCCGTTGCGTCCGTCGAAGTTAGCCCTTGTCTTCCTGTTGCTGGTGGCCGGGGCGGGTTGCGGCCGCGAGAGCGAGGGGCCTTTCCCACTCCTGACCGGCGCCTACCTGGGTCAGACGCCGCCGGGCGACAGCGCCCGACTCTTCGCTCCTGGCATCGTGTCGAACGGCATGTTCAACCGCGACCTGGCGATGACCCCGGACGGAAACGAGATGTACTGGTCTACGATCGTCGGGCCCTACACGGTCATCATGAGCTCGCAGCGCGTGGACGGCCGCTGGACCCGACCGCGCGTCGCCCCTTTCTCAAACAACCCCGAGTACATGAACCTCGAACCGCACATCGCGCCGGACGGTCAACGCTTCTACTTCCTCTCCAATCGCCCCCGGGGCGGCGGTCCCATGCCGCGCGATCAGATCGGGCGCTGGGTGAACCAGGACATCTGGGTCATGGACCGCCTGGAGGATGGTTGGGGCGCGCCGTACAACCTGGGGCCGCCGGTCAACAGCGAGGACGAGGAGTATTTCCCATCGGTCACCCGCGACGGGACCATCTACTTCACTCGCGCCCCCGCCGGAACTCAAGAGAGCTACATCTACCGGTCGCGACGGCGCGCCAACGGTTACGCCGAGCCCGAGAGGCTGCCGGCTCAGGTCAACTCGGGACAGGTCCAGTTCAACGCGTTCGTCGCTCCCGACGAAAGCTACGTGATCGTCTCCGTCTTCGGTCGCTCCGACAGCATGGGTGGCACCGACTACTACATCGTTTTCCGCAGCGAGAGCGACGAGTGGAGCGAACCCATCAACATGGGACAGCCGGTGAACTCGTCGTCTGGCGGCGAGTATTCCGCTTTCGTCTCTCCCGACGGCCAGTTCCTGTTCTTCATGTCGGCTCGACCCGGCCCGCTCGGCGAACTGCCGGATTCCCTCACCGTCGCTCGCCTCGAGCGCACCTACGACGGTCCCGGCAACGGCAACCCCGACATCTACTGGATCGGCGCCGGTCTGATCGACGACCTGCGAGCCCGGGCCTCCTGGGGACCGGACCCGGAATCCGAGTGAGCTCGATGACGCCCTGAGCCGCCGAACCGTAGAAGATCACGACAGGCGACGTCGAGAAAATCAACAGCCCGAAAGCGTCCACCGGGCGTGCGATCGCAGAGATCGTCGACTCCGAGAGCGCCGCGGGCGTTGGCATTCTCGACAGTCCGCCCAGGGGGGAGGGCGGAGGCGGGGCGGGCGCTGCAGGGCGCAAGCCACTACAGCACAATCACTTACAGGTGAGCGGACTCGTGTGGGGATTCCCGGCACCGTCGTTGCTCTGGTAGAGAGCGGCGCAGAGCGGTACGGCGTCGCGGCGCCGTTCCGCTTCGGTTCCGGTGGACCTGCTGGGAGGTACAACATGTTGATCGTGCTATTCGCGTTCGTGGTCGTATCGGCGATCGTCATCCACCACTTCGCGGTGGAGCGCCGCCGAGCGCGGCAGGCGGAGGAGGTGCGGGCGGAGCCGGTTCCGGTGCCGGCCTCCGGTATGCTGGGCGGACTTCCCGCCGGCTCGTATCTGTCGCCGGGTTTCACCTGGTGCCGGAAGGAGAACGGCGAGCTGCATGTCGGCGCCCATCCCATGCTGCTGAGGCTGGTCGGCGCGCCCTACGAGCTCGAGGTCGCAGCCGACCGGGGTCGGGTGGGCAAGGGCGAGCCGCTGATTCGGATCAAGAAGGGGCACCGCAGCCTGACGCTCCCGGCGCCCGTGGCCGGGCAGCTGAAGGGTCGGCGGCGGATCGCGGCGGTGGGATCCGATGAGAGTGACGCCTGGCTTTGCTGCATGGAGCCCGAGGATCTGGACGAGACGATCCCGACCTGGATGAGCGGCGACGAAGCGGAACGTTGGACCGAGCGGCGCTACGATGAAATTCGCGAGCATTTCCTGCGCGCCGGAGTGGACGATCGGTTGGGTGTCACGCTGGCCGACGGCGGCGATCTTCCCGTCGGGGTGCTGGGCGAGCTGGACGAAACGCGCTGGCGCGACTTCTCCGACACCTTCCTGCGGGAGTGAAGGAGCCGGCCGGAGGCCGATCCACAGGTCCACGCCGCGCCGCCACCGGCCCGGCCCGCTCCGACGACCTTCCCACGGGCGCTCGTTTCCCATCTGCTGGACGCGAGCGCCCCTGCCCACTTGTGACCCACGGCCGGCTCGCAAGGTTATTATTGTGTGGGACCGACTGACGGGGACCTCGTTCAGAAGGCGACAGCAGGTGACCTGTCGGCGTTCGAAGCTCTGGTAGAGCGTTATTACGCCGACTGCCTACGCTTTGCCGTTCACTCCCTGGGCGATCGGGCGGATGCCGAGGAGGTGGTGCAGGACACGTTCGTCCGCGCCTACCGGGCGCTGGAACGCTATGAAGATCGTCAGCGATTCAAGGCCTGGCTGTTCAGCATCCTCGCCAACCGCTGTCGTAGCAGCGGCGCACGGGCGCAGCGCCGCCGACGGCTGCTGCAGGGCTACCGCCTGGAGCCGGCGGATGCCGCGACAGGGCCGGTCGCCGATCCGGATCGAGGGGAGACGCTGAGGCGCATACATTCGGCGCTGGGCGAGCTGCCCGCCCAGCAGCGCGAAGCGTTTCTGCTCCACCACGTGGCGGGAGCCGGCTACGAGGAGATGTCGGACATCACGGGCGCCGGCGTCTCTGCTCTGAAGATGCGGGTGAAACGAGCACGGGAGCAGTTGGCCGAACTGTTGAGAGATCTCGATGAGTGATCCCGACCGAACTATCGACCGGGTGGTGTCCGAGCTGCGACGGCCCGTTCCCGTCGATTCCGAAGCGAAGGCCCGCGTGATCGAGGAAGTACGACGGACGCGACGCTGGGGCCCGCTGGCCTGGCTGCCGCGTTTGATGTCGACTGGCCAGGGGTGGCGCCAGCGGGGCGCGACACTGGCGGCGCTCGGGGTCGCGGCGCTGCTGCTGGCGCTGGCGCTCGTCGCGCTGTGGCCGAGCCCGGGCGGCTCCACGAGGTCGCAGGCCGTACAGTTCGTGTATATCGGCGGCGAGGCGTCGCAGGTCCATCTCGTGGGCGACTTCAACGATTGGGATCGGTCGGCCACCCCGCTGCAGCGCAGCGCGACGGGTGAGGTGTGGTCGGTGACCGTGAGCCTGGAGCCCGGGCCGTACCGATATGCGTTTATCGTCGATGAGGACCGCTGGGTCGCCGACGAGGCGGCCCCGCGGGCACCGGCGGATGACTTCGGGGCTCCGAACTCGGTCATCATAGTCGAGGGTCCATCCACATGATCTTTCGACACGGGGTTCTTTCGGTTCTGTTGTTCGTGATGGCTCTGGCCGCTTGCGCCGAGGCGCGTGCCCAGGATCCCCGCTTGGCGGCGCGCCTCGAGCCGGAGGCCCTGACGCGCGTCACCGCCTTGACCGACTCGGCGCGGACCGAAGGTCTGCCGCTGGAGCCGCTGGTCCAGCGTGCCCTGGAAGGGGCCGCGAAAGGCGCGAACGGCGCCCGCATCGTGACGGCTGTCCACGGTCTGCTCCAGCGGTTGCGGCAGGCGCGGTCCGCGCTGGGATCCGACTCGGAGGATGCCGAGCTGGTGGCTGGCGCCTCCGCGCTGTATGTGGGAGCCGATCCGACGACGCTCGGCGAGCTGCGGGACTCGCGGGGCGACGTGAGCGTGACGGTCCCGCTGGTCGTGCTGGCCGATCTTGTGCAACGGGGGGTGCCGAACGACACCGTGTCGGCTATCGTTCTGAGGCTCACCCAGGCTGGAGTGACCGATGCGAATCTGGAAGAGCTGCGACGGTTGGTGGAGCAGGACATTCGGGCGGGCGCCACGCCGGGCGTCGCGGCGACGACGCGCGCTCAGGGACTGCTCACGAACCGGCGGCCGCCACCGTAAGGTGCCCATGCGAGCATGGTGTGGTGCGTTCCTCGCCCTCCTTCTGGTTCCAGCCGCTGCCGAGTCCGGCCGTTCCCAGGTCAGGGTCTCGCTGGGCGCCGGAGCGGGCCGCGAGTATCGGGACTCGGAGACCAGCGCCGCCGCGCTGCTGGTGCAGCCGCGGCTCTCCCTCATCTGGGGCGGGACGGCCCTCGACTTCGAGGGTGGCCTCGCCCGCTTCGGCGGCGGCGAGCTGACGGCCCGGGCCTCGGGCACGGCCGGGTGGCAGGCCCTCGGTAACCGGTTCCTCGGTCTCCAGCTGGGCCTGGATGCCGAAGGCGCCTGGTACGAGGAGCGCGGCGGAAACGGGCTGCTTCTGGGGACGGCCCGCATAAGTCTGAGCAACGAGAGGGCCGGCGCCTGGCTGGGCGGAGGTGTAGGAGCGGCGGACGCCGGGTCCGGCTTCAGCGGTCTGCGGGCCCTGGAAGTCGGCGGTCGGATCGAAGTCGGCGGCGTCAGCGTCGGACTGAGCGCGGGACAGCGCGCGTTCCAGCGACGCGTGACCACGATCCGCGACTCGGTGCTCGTTCTCCCTCCCGATACGGTCGTGCCCATCGGCCGGTTCGAGGTCACCGAATCGACCCCGCACAGCTATGCGGATGGCGAGCTGACCCTCGGCTGGTCCAGGGGTCCGGTCTCGCTCGAGCTCGCCATCGGTGGCCGGGTGGGCAACTCGCTGGTGCCCACCGAACGCTGGGCCCGCGTCGACGGGTTCGTCACCCTGGCCCCGACGGTGATGGCGGTCTTTTCCGCCGGTCGTACACCGGGTCGGCCCGAGCGCGGTCTCAGTAGCCAGCCCCACTTCCTCCTCGGGCTCAACCTCGCCGTGCCCGGCCGCCACCGGGCCGCCGCGCCGCCGACTCCCCCGAGGCCCGGCCTGCAGGTGATCTCCCACCCGTCGGGCGCCCGGGTGATCCGGATCCCCATCGATGGGGCGCGCCGTGTCGAGCTGATGGGCGATTTCACGAACTGGCGCCCGCTGGAGATGGAGCCGGCAGGCCCCGGCTTCTGGCGGCTGAAGCTCCACCTCGAGCCCGGTCTCTATCGGATCAACATTCGCGTCGACGGCGGACCGTGGATCGTTCCGCCGGGATTGACGCCGGTCCCGGACGAGTTCAGCGGCGCGGTGGGCCAGCTGGTCATCGATTGATCGAGCCGAAAGAACAGCGACTTCGGGCTCCCGGGCCATCCGGATCCCCGGGCTCGTAGCGGCTTGCCGCTGCCCTCGGCCTCCGTCGATCGGCGTCTCCGCCCTCACCCGCCCTCACCCGCCCTCACCCGCCCTCACCTCCGCCCCCGGCCCGCTCCCGTCCCGGAGGGCCCCCCACGATGTGACTTCGAGGCTTCAGGTGAGGTTTCCTTTGGTGAGAGGCGTCGAACCGCCACTCACGGTCAGTCGTGTCCCCTTCGAACCATCGTCCCGACCGACGTGGAGGAGGTTGTCAGATGAGCAGGCGTTTTATGGGCTGGAAGATAGCTCCGTGGCTCTCCGCCGTGCTGGCTCTCGCACTCATGGCCTGCAGCGATTCGGCAGGACCGGTGACCGGGTCCAGCGAAGGGGAGCTTCAGGGGGTCGTCATCCTCGACGCGATGGCACCGCTGCCGGGGGTGACCATCCAGCTTCAGCGGCCCGGCCGAACCCTGTCGACATACAGCGACGATGTCGGGCGGTTCGCGTTTCGTGCCCTCAGCGCCGGCGAATGGAATCTCATCGTCGGCCTGCCATCGGGTTACGCCCTGCCGGCGGGACACAGCCACCAGCGGGTGGTCCAGATCCCGGAGGCGGGCCTGGCCGACGTGAACATCGCGGTGGTCAACGGTGACGGCTTCGGCAGCTTCGTCGCGCAGGTGTTCGCCGACAGCATGTTCCCCGACGGCAACCAGTTCTTGCCCGTCGCCGGCGTGCTGGTCCAGGTGTTCAACAGCGGCGAAACCGTACCGGTCGCCGAGACACGATCGGGCGATAACGGGCTGGCGATCATCCCGGTGCCGGCAGGCGAATACGACATCGCGGTCGTACCGGGCAACGGCTGGGAGGTCGTGCCGGGCACCGAGGGGCGTTTGAACGGACTCACCGTCGCTTCCGGCGAATCGCGGCAGGTCGAGTTCCGAATCCAGCAGACCGGGGGCGGCGGCAACCCGACCCTGGGAACGATCGCGGGCACCGCGCTCCTTCATGACCTCGATCCCGTCCCCGGCGTCGAGGCCATGTTGGCGCGATCGGATTTCGTCATGGTCGAGGTGACGGGGCAGGGTGGCACCTTCACCTTCACCGACCTGCAGCCGGGCGATTGGGTCCTGTCGCTGATTCCGCCCCAGGGCTACGTGCTCGCCGCCGACGAGCCGAACCCCCGGACGATCTCGATCAGCGAGACCGACCTGTACCACCGGGTCAACGTCAGCCTGACGACGCCCGACGGAAACGGATCGCTGGTTGTCGAGGTGGGCTCCGAGTCGCCCACGCTCCAGGACTCGCTGGGCGTCCGGGACGTGACGGTCCGGGTCTACGAGGGCGGCGGCAACTCGGCGATCGAGACCGCGACGACCGATCACGGCGGCCGGGCGACATTCCGGCTGGCGCCAGGAAACTACGATGCCGAGATCGTCGTCCCGTCCGGTTACGAGCTGCCGTCCGGTGAGAGCCCGCGGCGCGAAGGCCTGACGATCACGGAAGGACACGCCACCTTCGCCCTCTTCAGGCTGGTTCCGAGCTGAGCCCGGTGGCGGGAATGGGGGGTTGGGGATTCGGGGATTCGGGGAAAGCCGAAGTGATGGGCAGCCGCATCGAAGGTCGCCGTTCACTCCCGACCTCCCCGAATCCCCGAATCCCGAAATCCCCGAATCCCAACGCTAGTTCTGGGGTGGCGGCTCCTCGACCGACTCCGACTCGGGCTCTGGCTTCCGCTCCGGCTCCGGCGGCGGTGGCCGCCGCGCCGCCGCCAGTTCCACCAGGTACGCCAGCGACTCTTCGAACGTGTAGCCCGCCTGCTCGGCGGAGTCCATGAACGACACGCCCTCGGTCAGGTCCGGATTGGGGTTCACCTCGAGCACGTACGGCTTGTTCCCTTTGACGCGTATGTCGAGCCGGACGTAGTCCCGACACTCGGTCGCCCAGTACGCGCGCATCGCCACCTCCTCGACCTTCTTCCACAGGCTCTTCGTTAGCGGCGCCGGACAGATCGTGTGGATCTGATGGTACACCTCCGCCAGCGGGTCCCACTTGGCCTTGTAACTGATGATCGGCGGATAATCGGGCGGCAGCCTCGAGAAATCGAATTCCACCGGCGGCAGCACCTCGGTCTCCTCGTTTCCCCAGACCGACACGTGAAGCTCGCGGCCCTCGATGAACTCTTCGATCAGGACCGCGCCGTACTCATTCAGTACATGGTTCAGCCGCGGCGTCAGCAATTCCGGTTCGCGTATGACCGAGTGCTCATCCAGCCCCGTACTCGCGTCCTCGAACGCCGGCTTCACGATCAACGGATAACGCAGACCCAGCCGCTTCGGCAGCACGGGCTCGTACAGCACCTTGAAGCGCGGCGTCGGCACCTTGTGATCCTCCAGCACGCGCTTCGTCAGCACCTTGTCCTGGCAGAGCGCCAGCGCGAACGGCCCCGAGCCGGTGTACGGGATGCGATAGAGATCGAACATGCCCGCCACCGCCGCCTCGAGGCCCGCGTCGTCGTGAAAGTACTCCACGCCGTTGAAGATCACGTCCGGCTTGCTGCGCTTGAGCACCCGCTCGAGCTTCCGCAGGTCGTTCTCCAGGTTCACCGCCCGCGCCCGGTAACCGGCACGGCGCAGGGCGCGGGCGATGTCCTCGTATTCTTCCTTGGCGGTGGCGACCTGGATGGGATACTCGGGGGTGAACTTCAACGACGCGGGGTCCACCGTCCGTAGTTTTTCGTACCAGTCATCCTCCACCTGATTGTAGAGGACGACGACCGACTTCTTGGGCTCCTTCCCGGCCTGGCTTTCGCTCACCTCGTCTGCCCTCCCCACGTCCCGACCGTTGGCAAACCAGCATGACACTATACTTTAACTGCTTCGGGCCACGGGAGCGACCATGGGAATCTACCAACAGCCGAACAAGTGGCAGTGCGGGCCGTTCGCTTTGAAACACGCCTTCCTCGTTCACGGCATCTTGGTGCCGGAACGCGAGATCTCGCGGGCGGCGGGCACGACCTGGTACGGCACCGACGAGAACCAGTTGGCCCGAGCCGCGCGTCGTTTCGGCTGCGATTTCCTCATGATCCGCAAGCACGATCCCGACAAAGCGCGACGCGAGCTGGTTCGGCATCTGCGCAAAGGCGTTCCCTGCCTCGTGCCGATGGAGGATTGGGGCCATTGGGTCACCGTGGTCAAGGAGGAGCGGGGCAAGTTCATCCTGCTCGACAGCGAGGACCCGGCGGTTCTGGTCATCCAGACATGGAATCAACTGCGAAAGAACTGGGTGTACAAGGAGCCGGACGAGTACGACGAGGATACCGTCCATACTATCTATGACCTGCACCCTATCGTCCCCAGGGGCCGTACCCGGACGCGGGCGAAGTTCTCGCTGGAACGCGCCCGCTACCTGCGGCGGCCGGGCAATCGGGAGTTCGCGCAGCTCTGGGACGTCTACGTGGAGGACCTGCTGGCCATCTGCCGACCGCGCACGCCGCTGAGCGAGAAGGTCATCTCGCTGGGCGAGTTTCTGCGACGGCACGAATCGATGATGCTGGAGGAGCTCGACTACTGGCACGGTTCGATCGACTCGCGTGCCGCCGCCCGGGTGCTCGAGCAGATGCACTTCGTCGCCGACACCTACGGCCTGGTGATTCCGGCGGACGACGAAAAGCGGGCGATCGCGGCGCTCTGCGTGATCCTCGGGCTCTGGGCGGCGTCGGTCTACAGCGTCGGTTCCATCTATCGAGTCGAACCGCGGCGCCGCAAGCGCCGCTGATCCGAGTCTCGCAACGGGTTATCGCCAGCTGATGTGGAACGGAACTCGAGGAGGCCCTGATGAAACCACTCGAGGGTAGCATCGCTTTGGTCGCCGGCGCGACTCGCGGAGCCGGACGGGGCATCGCCTGCGCTCTCGGCGCGGCGGGTGCGACGGTGTACTGCACCGGCCGCAGCGTACGCGGCAAGCCGGCCACGCCGAATCGACCCGAAACGATCGAGGAGACCGCCGAGATGGTGTCGGCGCGAGGCGGCGTCGGCATCCACGTCCAGGTCGACCATACCGAGCCCGAACAGGTCGCCGCGCTGTGCGAGCGGGTGGATCGCGACCAGGGTCGTCTCGACATCCTGGTCAACGACGTGTGGGGTGGAGACGCGCTCACCGAGTGGGGCAAGCCGTTCTGGGAGCTGTCGCTGGACAAGGGGCTGCTCATGCTGGAGCGGGCCGTCAACGCGCATATCATCACCAGCCGCTACGGCGTGCCGCTGGTCCTGAAGAGCGAGCGCGGGCTCGTGGTCGAGGTCACCGACGGTGACGATGAGATGAACGCCTATTACCGGGGCAACCTGTTCTATGACCTGGCGAAGATCGCACCCATGCGGCTGGCGTTCGCGATGGCGCACGAGCTCCGTGACACGAACGTGACCGCCGTCGCGCTTTCGCCCGGGTTCCTGCGCTCCGAGTTCATGCTCGAGCATTTCGGCGTCAGCGAGGAGAACTGGCAGGACGCGGTCGAGAAGGACGAGTACTTCGCCGAATCGGAGACGCCCTTCTTCATCGGCCGCGCCATCGTCGCCCTCGCCACCGACCCCCACGTCTCGGAGAAGTCGGGCGGTTCGTTCGCCACCTGGACCCTGGCGAAGGAATACGGCTTCACCGATGTCGATGGCCGACGACCGGATATGGGCGGCAAGATCAAGGCCGAGATGGAGGAGCGCTGGGACCGGCTGGTGGCGGCGATCCGTGAGCGCCTCCGCGCCGAGGGGCTCGACCCCGACTCGGTCTTTCGACACGACCTGTCGACCCTGAAGCTGAGCGGGTTGCTCGAGCCCGGCGCCCGAGAGGGGCCTCGGTACACATGGCCGCTGCAGGTGCCGGAGCTCTGGCGCGCCGACCCACCGAAGCTGGCGGCGGAGTTTCTCGACCGCTACCGGAGCCGGCGCGAAGGGTAAGACGGCAACTCCGCAGAGGGCCCCGGGTGCGTTCGCGATAGAGGCCCCGCCGAATACCGACGGCGGGGCCCCTGTGCCTTCAACTCGACGGCCGCAGGTCCCGCTAGTCCTGCGACTTGATCGATTTGACCCACTTCTCCAACTCGCGCGCCGCGATCTCGCGGCCGCCGATCCCGAACGAGATCGCCGCCGCGACGGCGACCGCGCCCAGCACCACCGCGAACAGGATATTGATGATCTCGGTTGCCAGGCCCATCTGGCTCAACGCCATGGCGCCGGCCAGCACCAGGATGGCGATCCGCGACGCCAGTGCCAGCACCCGGGCCTGTCCCGTGCCCGCGGCCAGCACGCGGTTGGCCACCAGGTTGGCGACGAAGAGGCCGACGGCGAAGATCACCAGGCCCAGGATTACCCGGCCGGCGAACACGGTGAACTCGCTCACCAGCTCTGCCAGCTCGCCGAACCCGACGAGCCGCAGCGCCTCGATCGTCGCGAACAGCAGGATGATCACGAGCACGAGATAGCCGGCGATCGCCGAGGGCTTCCGCTCCTGCTCCTGCTCGCTCGGCACGATACCGAGCCGTTGGATCAGCGCGTCGAAGCCCACGCTCTCCAGTAGGTTGGTGATCAGACCGGCGACCACCCGACCGACCACGTAGGCGATGGCGATGAGCAGCGCCGCGGCGAACAGGGCGGGCAGCGCCACCAGGAACGCGTTCAGCATGTTGGCGGCCGGTCGGGTCACCGCCTCGATCGCCAGCGCGTTGAGCGCGGCCACCAGCACCGGGACCAGCACCAGGATGTAGACGATCAGGCCGATGACGCCGGACAGCCCCTGCTTGCCCACCACCCGGGAGATCCCCGCACGCTCCCCGAGCCGATCGACTCCAACCGCCATCAGCAGGTTGGTGACGATCCGCTGCACGATCCGAGCGATGAACCAGCCGACGCCCAGGATGACCGCGGCGGTAAAGATATTGGGCAGGAAGGCGAGCACTTCGTTGACCATGCTCTGCACCGGCTGCAGCAGGCCCTCCAGGTTCAGCGCGCCGAGCACGGCCGGCACGAAGAACAGGAAGACCAGCCAGTAGACAGCGTCGGCCAACGTCTTCGTCAGCGGGACCGGGCGTTCTTCCTCGATCCCGGCCTGATCGCCCAGCCGCTCATCCAGCTTGGCCGCGCTCAGCCCCCGGGTGATCAGCAGCCGCAGCAGGCTGGCCACGCCCCACGCGATCAGCAACAGGATCGCGGCGCCCAGCAGGCGCGGGATGAACTCGAAGATCTCGGTAAGCAGTCGGTTGAGTGGCTCCGTGACCACCGTCAGGCCCAGCGTCTGGAAGAAGGCCACGAGGACGAAGAGCATCAGGATATAGAACGTCCCCTTGCCGACCCAGCGCTCCGGCTCCCTTCCCACTGCCGCCTCGTCCGGCGCCCAGCCCGCGATCCGGTCCCCCAGACCCGTCCGCTTCACCGCCACCCGAACCAGCGCCGCGATCACCAGCGACACCAGCCAGCCGACGATGAGCACAGCCAGCGCCGCCAGCAGGCTGGGCAGGTTCGTGGAGAACCAGTCCACCAGCTGGTCCCACATGTTCTGTAGCCGTCCCACCGCCTGGGCGGCCTGCGCAGCTGCGTCTTGCATCGGTCCCTCCTCGGGTTCGATGGACGATGTGAAAAGACATGATTCAGATGTCAGTCGGAAACGCGCACGGCTCCGACCGTTCGGCGAAAGAGAACCGCTGTCAGCTACTCGAAAATTTCTCGCGTTGGGTGAACCCCACCAAGTTAAGGGGTGCGCCGAGGATTGTCAGCAATTCCTGGCGGGGCCCCCGGCGCTGTGAGATCTGCCGGGGGGATTCGGCTGCGTCGAACCGACAGCCCGGGTGCGGCTGGGGTTACCGCGACATTTCGGCGAGTTTCGGGAGGTGTCGTACACACCCCAACTCGACTATCGTTGGGCCGGTAGCCGAGCCGCCTCAGCCGTGGACGGGTGGCCGTAGACGCCCTGCTTGGGATATTTTGACGAGCGATGCCCCTGGTTTTCATCTCCTACGCCAGCGATGACGAGGCCAAAGCCGTGAAGCTGGCCCGGGCCCTCCGACGCGCCAAGGACATCGATGTCTGGATAGATATCGAACAGATCGAACCGGCCGACGACTTCCTCGACAAGATGACCGACGGGATCAAGCGGGCCGACAAGTTCATCGTCTGCCTGAGCCCCGCCTTCACCTCCCGGCCGCCCACGTCCTGGGTTCGTCGAGAGCTCAAGCAGGCCATCGTCAAGGAAGTAAAAAGCGGGCAGCTGAGCATCATCCCGGTGCGGCTGCTGAAGGGCGGCGAGATCCCGGACGAGCTGGGGACCCGCGCCTACGCCGACCTGTCCACACGGAAGCGCTGGAAGCGGAACCTTCCGCGCCTGATCAAGGCGATCCGCAAGTAGCGCCGATCTGGACCCGGACCCGCCGGATCCTCCGGCCTGCCGAGCCCCCGTTAGCCCTCGGCGGCGTCGCCGGGTAGCGACCGATCGGCCCCCGCCCCGCTTTCAACCCGTCGATCCTGAAGCTCGCTGACCCGGGCGCTGAGGCGCCGGCCGAGCGCCTCCAGTGGGGCCGCGGCCCGGGCGGCGATCCGCTGCCAGAGCGTTCTCGCGCCCAGGTACGCAGCGCCCCAGATGGCGGCGATCGCGCCCAGCTCGACGGGGACCGCCGCATGCAGCTCGGTCCCCGCCACCACCGACATTAGAGTCGCGATGATCCCGGCGCCGACGAATCGCGCCAGCGCCAGGTTGCCGTAGTGGCCCGCGATCCGGATCTCCGTCCGGCCGCCCCGCGGCGCGATCTCCAGTTGCTCCGTGCTCAACTCTGGCCCCATCGCCCGCCATTCCAGCGAGTCGAAGACCGTTTCGATCGTCCCTTCCTTCCCGGTGACGTCCCGAATGATCGGAACCAGTTCCGCCAGCTCGCTCTCTGACAGCTCGCCGGGGATCGATGTCCGCCAGCGGAACGACGTCGGCGCGCCATACAGCTTCGACCCGCGCGGCTCGCGGCCCGCCTCGAAGGCCGCCGCCGCCTGACGGACCAGCTCCGGATCGATCTCGGCCTCCGCCGCGATCCGCTCGATCTCACCCAGCGTGTGGCCGCCCCGATCCGCGTCCTCCGCCTCCAGCTCCGCCGCCAGCTTGAGGATGATCGCCATCTCCTTCTCGCTGTAGCGGCCGCCGCCTCCTCCTCCTCTCTTCTCTGACATGAAGGCTAAAGTAGGCCCGGGCCGTGGCGGATCAATGAGCGCCGCCGCACGGCCGCCGACGGATCGGGCTTGCGCGAGGGGGGCCGGCGCTATACTCTCTTAGAGAATATATTCTCGAAGAGACCTTTCCCACCTCTCGACGGAGAGCCTTCGACGGGACCGCTATGAGCCAGAAACGCGACCCGCGCGATTTCCTGCCTCTCACCGACGTGGCCTTTCAGGTCATGCTGACCCTGGCCGACGGTCCGGCCCACGGCTACGGCGTGATGATCGAGGTGGAGCGCCGGACGGACGGGGCGGTGAAGCTGCGTCCCGGGACGCTGTATCGGGCCATCAGTCGGCTGCACGAAGCCGGGCTGCTGGAGGAGGCCGAGGAGCGTCCGGCGCCGGAGGCCGACGACGAGCGCCGACGCTACTACCGGCTCACGGATCTGGGCCGGCGGGTGGCGGCGGCGGAGGCCAGGCGCCGGACGCGCGAGGTCGAGTGGGCGCGCGATGCCGGCCTCCTGCAGCCGAAACGAGCGTAGCGAGAGCGGCCGATGCGGCTACCCCGACTCATTCTGTTGCTGTATCCCCGCCGGTTCCGGGCGCGGGTGGGCGATGAGCTGCTGCAGACGCTGCGCGATGTCCACGACGGCGATGTGAGTCGTCGCGGTCGAGTCCGTGCGTGCGGCCGGTTGGCCCTCGACCTGGCAGACCTGATCATCGGCGGCCTGATCGAGCGCGCCCGGGGTCTGCGAGCCCGGCGCGGCAACCCGGTCTCTTCCTCCGGACCCCCGCCTAAGAAGGAAACCGAGATGTCGACGATTCTGCAGGATGTTCGCTACTCGCTACGCTGGATCCGCAAGCAGCCGGGATTCACCGCGATCGTGGTTTTGACGGTGGCCCTGGGCGTCGGGGTGAACACCTCGATGTTCAGCGTCGTATACGGCGTGCTACTGGAACCGCTGCCTTACGAAGAGCCGGAGGAGCTGGTCTTGGTCTTCCAGACCGACCGCTTCAACGACACGCGTCGCGAGGGCGTCTCGGGTCCGGACTATTTCGACTACGTGGAACGTCAGAGCGTGTTCGAGTGGTTGGCCGCCTTCGCCGGTGCGCCGAACCCGACACTGACGCCGGCCGACGGGGAGGCCGAGCGTCTGAACGCAGTTCAGGTGACGCACACGCTGTTCCCGACGCTGGGGTGGAGCGCGGCGCTGGGCCGCACGTTCGTGCCGGAGGAAGATGTGCCGGACGGACCGGCGGTCACGGTGCTGAGTCACGGGCTGTGGACGAGACGGTTCGGGGCCGACTCGACGATCGTCGGCCGCACGATCCGCCTCGATGGTAACGCCTATACCGTGGTCGGTGTGATGCCACCCGATTTCCGTTTCGGCGGTGACGCCGATCTGTGGCTTCCCTTGGGCTACACTCCCGTCACGAGCGATCGGGGGGTGCACAACCTCCTGGTGATCGGACGGATGCGCGATGACGTCTCGCTGGCCACGGCGCAGGCGGAGATGGACGCGATCATGGCCGCGCTGGAGGAGACGTATCCCGACGACAACGTGGGTCGGGGCGCCAACCTGGTGCGTATGGAGACCGTGGTGACCGGTGATGTGCGTCCCGCACTGCTGCTGCTGATGGGCGCGGTGGCCTTGGTCCTGGTCATCTCCTGCGCCAACGTGGCGAACCTGCTGCTGACGCGGAGTATTACCCGTCATCGCGAGGTAGCGGTGCGCGCCGCGCTGGGCGCCAGCCGTCGCCGACTGATCGGTCAGTTCCTCTCCGAGAGCCTGTTGCTGGCGCTGGCCGGCGGTGCCCTCGGCCTCCTGTTCGCCGTCGCCGGGATCGAGCTGTTGCGCGACCTGGCGCCGGCGGCGCTGCCGCAGATCAAGACATACTCGCTCAACGCGCCGGTCCTGCTCTTCGCGCTGGGCGCCACGCTGGCCACCGGCATCACCTTCGGGGTGCTGCCGGCCATCCGCACGTCGAGACCGAACCTGAACGAAGAGCTGGCCGAGGGCGGCCGTGGCTCGACGGAAGGCCGGACGGGCCGACTGCGCGACGCGATCGCGGTCGCCCAGGTAGCGCTGGCGTTCGTGCTGGCGGTCGGTGCGGGTCTGACCCTGCGGAGCATGTGGAACATCGCCCACGTCGACCCGGGGTTCAATCACGAGAACCTGGTGCGGCTGTCGGTGAGCCTGCCGCAGGTGCGCTATCCGAACAGCTTCGGCGATTGGCCGAATGTCCCCGAGGTCCAGAGGTTTCATGCCGAGGTGGTGGAGCGGGCCGAGCGGCTGCCGTTCGTGCGCAGCGCTGCCCTGGCCCTCAACAACCCGACGGTCCCCGGCTGGACCACACGGGTCCGGGTCGAGGGTGGGCCCGAGACCGTGGAGGAGGGCGTCGAGGAGGAGCGGATCCGGCCGGTGAGCGCCGGTTACTTCGCCACGACCGGGGTCCGCCTGCTACGCGGCCGCGATTTCGACGACCGCGACGATGGCAGCGCTCCCCTCGTCGGAATCGTCAACCAATCGTTCGCCCGCAAGTACTTCCCAGACGAGGGCGCTCTCGGCGAGCGGTTCCACTTCTGGGGGGCCTGGCGCGAGATCGTAGGCGTCGTCGCCGACGTGAAGTTCATGGGTCTCGATCAGGAGACGCGGCCGGCGTTCTATGTGCCGCTGACGCAGGTCCCGTTCTCGCAGTTCGACATCCTGGTGCGGGCGGAACCCGGATCGACAGAGAAGGTGGTTCAGGCCATGCGGACCGAGATCCGCCAGCTGGATCCCGAACTCGCCGTGTTCAACGCCGGCTCCGTCGAGCAGCTGGTCTCTCGGCTGATGGCGCCGCAGCGGTTCAACCTGATCATGCTGGGACTGTTTGCAGCGCTGGCTCTGACTCTGGCCGCGGTGGGGATCTACGGTGTCATCGCATACGGCGTCGGCCGTCGGATCCGCGAGTTCGGCGTACGCATGTCGCTGGGAGCCGATCGTTCGCGAATCGTACAGCTCGTGCTGTCGCAGGGGATGAAGTTGGCGGGCGTCGGAATCCTGCTCGGGCTGGTCGCCGCGCTGGCGGCCTCCCGGCTCATCTCGGGGCTGCTGTTCGATGTCGCCGCCGTCGACCCGGCGACGCTGGCCGGGGTGGCAGTCTTCCTGGCCCTCGTGGCGCTGGCGGCCGCTGTGGTCCCCGCGCTCCGTGCGGGTCGCGTGAATCCCGTGGTGGCATTGCGTGAGGAGTAGGCGCCCGCGACGGGGAGGCGCGCTTTCGGTCAGAAACCTCTGCCGCAGCCGGTGGCCGCGGCGCAGGGATCAGCGGTTCCGGTAGGTGATGCGGCCCCGCTCCAGGTCGTAAGGCGAGACCTCGACGGTGACCCGGTCGCCCTCCACGACCCGGATGTAGAACTTCCTCATCTTGCCGGCCAGCGTGGCGAGGACCTCGTGGCCGTTCTCCAGCTCGACGCGGAACATCGCGTTTGGCAGCGCTTCCGCGACCGTACCTTCCAACTCGATGGCTTCGGTTTTCGCCATATTCTACCCTTCTTTTTGGTTCGGTGGAACAAAACCCCCTTCCGCGAACCCCGCTGGAAGGGGAATCTGCACGCGATCCAGGCGTGCGCTCATCGCATAACATAACCCTTCAGCCTGGCATCGCGACCCCCCGCCCGAGCTGATCGGTGTTGTGTCCGTCTGGACACCACGGGCCCCCCAACCCGTGTGCGCTCGAACACGCGCGCTGGCGGCCCGGGCGCTCCCGCTCGGCGTCAAGCCCGCAAGCGATTGCTACGGCGTGGGTTACGGGGCGGCCAGTTTTCGGGCAAGCCTGGCACTCCACCTGCCCTCGTTGGGTGCGGCACCGATAACCGGGAGAAAAGATCATGATCATGTGGTTCGCAGTTCTGGCGGCGCTGGCGGCCCCGACGGCGGGTTCGGCGATCGCGGGGAACCAGGACACCCTGCCCACCCTGGATCGGCTGCTCGAGCGTTACGTCGAGGCGGTTGGCGGGCGCGAAGCGATCTCGAAGTTGAAGACCCGGG
The DNA here is from genome assembly GCA_011774835.1 of Candidatus Kutchimonas denitrificans. Taxonomy (GTDB): domain Bacteria; phylum Gemmatimonadota; class Gemmatimonadetes; order Palauibacterales; family KS3-K002; genus Kutchimonas; species Kutchimonas denitrificans. Next base: position 40,307 of record JAACAK010000022.1, read on the forward strand.
TGGGGGAGGGGCGCCTGGTGACGGATCTACCGACCTGGGAACCGCCGGTCCACGAGAGCGACGCCTTTCGCATCTACGCCAGGACGCCCGGCAAGTATCTCTACGTGCACCGCACGGAGTCGGGGACGGACCGGGACGCCTGCGACGGCGGGGCGTGCTGGCGCGTGGTCGACGGCGAGCTGGAGCGGGATGCGCACTACGACCCGCGGTTCGCCTGGTTCCTCGATCCGCAGGGCGCGCTGCTCATGAAGGAGTATTTCCCGGCCATGCGGGTTACCGGATCCGCGACGCTGGACGGCCGCCGGGTCTATCGGGTCGACATCGACGACGATGAGTCCCACGCCCTCTACTTCGATGCCGAGACGGGTCTGCTCCTCCGGCTGGGCTACAACCGGACGCTGAACGATTACCGCGAGGTGGATGGCGTGCTGGTGCCCTTCCGCCTGGAGATCAGCCGCAAGGGCGGTTCGAGCACGTACATCTTCGACTCGATCGAGCACAACCTGCCGCTGCAGGACAGCCTCTTCAATCCGCCCCGCCGCTGATCCGCACCATCGCCCTGCCGGCCCTCGAAGGGTCGGCGGGGCACCCGCCCAAAGTCCATCGACTGTCGAGGTTTGACGGGTCGGCTATCTTCGAGGTGGACCATGGGAATCTACAAACAGCCCGGAAAGTGGGAGTGCGGGCCGTTCGCGCTCAAGCACGCCCTGTTGATGCGGGGTATTCTCGCGTCGGAGTGGAAGATCGGTCGGCTGGCCGGGACGAGTCCCGCAGGAACCAACGAGGTTCAGCTTGCCCGGGCGGCGGCGCACTACGGGTGCGAGTTCCCGACGGTTCGCCGGACCGATCCCGGTGCCGCGCGCGAAGAGCTCGCCCGGCATCTGCGGGAGGGGGTTGCCTGTCTGCTCTGCGTGGACGAGTGGGACCATTGGGTGGCCGCCGTCAACGAGGAGGAAGATCGCTTCATCATCCTCGACAGCGAGAAGTTGGAGGTGATCGTCGTCCTCGACTGGCCGCGACTGCGGAAGTGGTGGGTCTACCACGACGACGGCGCGACGCTCTATGACCTGCATCCGGTGATCCCGCCGGACACGCAGCGGACGCGGGCGCGCTTCACGCTGGAGCGCGCACGCCACCTGCTGGATCCGGCGAACCGTAGCCTGGCCCAGCTCTGGGACATCTACGTCGAGGATCTGATCGCGCTCTGCGGTTCGCCGCAGCCGGCGGCCGCTGACGCCCGATCGTTCGGCGAGTTCCTGAACGAGAACGCGGATCTGCTGCTCGACCAACTGGAGACCTGGCATGGGAAGGTCGACCGAGACGCGGCGGTGGTCGTCCTCGATCGCATGCGGTTCGTCGCCGATACCTACGGGCTCTCGGTCCAGCCCGACGGCGAGAGGCGGACGATCTCGGCGCTCAGCGTCATGCTCGCCCTCTGGTGCGCCGGCGAGTTCGGCGTCGCACCGCTATATCGAAAGGTCCCGGTCCACAAGATTCGCTGACGAGGTTCACCCTGGCGAACCGCCGCGAAGGCGGGCGCGGACATCGGGGTGCTGTGAGTGCCTCTCTGGCCGGTCAGCGCTTCATTCTCCTGTGAACGCCTCTTCGTTGAGTCGGGGTGCGTGGACGATGGTGACGCCTTATCCTGCGTACCGCTCACGAGCCGCCCCGAGGGAACGGTCCACTTGTAGCTGAGCGCGTCACCGTCAGGATCGCTCGAGTTCGAGCCGTCCAGAGTAGCTAGGGTCTGATGGCTATCACCTGCCGGAACTGACGTGGGGTTCGCGGCCAGGCTCCGATTGAAGAACGCCGATAGCCGCTTCTGCGTCCCGTGGATCACCTGCCGCGATCTATCGCGGCGGGTCATCGCCAATTCTTTCCAATCCACGCAACCCTTCCGGGCGACGGTGTGTCTACCCCATGAAGCCGTTGAACCGCGGAGGTCGCACGCGTGTGGGCCCAAGTCTCGCTGTCCTTCTGACAACGTTTGCTCTGTCGAAGCTCGTGGGTCCGGCGGTGGCCCAGCCGCCGGATCCTTGGAACAGGACCACCGAAGCGTGGGGCCGGGAGTCGGCGGCGGCGGATGACCTGAAGGCTGCTTGGCAGACGGAGCCGCGGCCTGCCATCGAACAGGTCCTCGATTCTTGGGTGCCGTCGTTGCTGGAAGAGTTTCCGACCCCTGGGGCCGCTGTGCTCGTGCTGCGCGACGGACGCGTGATCTACCGCGAGTTCTTCGGTGACGCCGATCGTGCCCGGAGGCTTACCATCACCGAGGGTACGCTCTTCAACGTTTCCTCCATCTCGAAGACGCTCACCGCGTTTGGCGTGATGCGGTTGGTAGAGGAGGGTGAGATCGGTCTGGATGAGCCGATCCAGCGCTATGTGCGCCGCTGGGAGCTTCCGCCCTCGGACTTCGATGCCTCGGCGGTGACGGTGCGCCGGGTGCTCAGCCATACCGCTGGATTGACGCCGGGCAGCGGCGCCGGTTACGGCCCTGGCGATGATCTCCCGACGCTCGAGGACGTCCTCTCCGGGACCGCGCCCGACCGGCAGCCGTTGCTGATCACGGCGGATCCCGGCACGGGCGTGAGATACTCGAACGGCGCCTACGGCCTGCTGCAGCTCTTGATCGAGGAGGTCACGGGACGACCGTTTGCCGTTTACATGGACTCGGCGGTCCTCAGACCGCTCGCCATGACGAGCAGCGCGTTCGGCGATCCCACGGCGCCGGAGATCGCGGCACGGATCGCGACTCCGCACGACTGGCTTCTTGACCCCGTTCATCCTCCGCGCCTCGCTAACCTCGCCGCGGGAGGTCTGTTCACGACGCTGGACGACATGGGCAGGCTGGCCGCCGCCGAATTTTATGCCTCGAACTCAAACCGGACAGCCGTCGTCTCGCTCGATGCCGTGCGGCTCATGCACGCACCGGTGGCGCCGTCAAAGCGTTTCGGGTTGGGTCACGTGATTCACGACGGCGGGCCGGTCCGGGTGGTGGGCCATACAGGTCTGGGGAGCGGTTGGAACGCCAGTTTTCAGGTCGTCCCCGCAACGCGTGACGCCATCGTCGTGCTGACCAACGGCGACAACGGCTACTACGTACACCACACGATCGTCTTCGCCTGGTCCGCCTGGACGGTCGGTCGACCGCTGGGCGGAAGCGTCGCCGCTCAGAAGCGACTCAACCGGCTGGCGGGCGTGCTCGAGTTCGCGGCGGAGGCGGCCGCGATTGCCGTTTCGGTTACCCAGGAGCTCGCCCCTTTGGTGGAGCGGGCGTCGAGCGAACTCGAGGCGGACCAGCCGGGCGCGGCGCGCCGGAGCCTGGAGGAGCTGCTGGAACTGGCCGATAGATTCGCCAGCGAGGGAAGGCTCTCACAGGACGCCCTCGCGGGGATTCGACAGCACGTCGGTGGCGGAATCGGTTGGCTACAGGTGCTGGAGGCGACCCAGTCGGTGCGACCCTAGCGGTCAGCCTCGAGATTTCGAGCAGGAGGTGATGCTCGGAAGCATCACCAACCGCAGGCGATTCGCCGAAGTCGACCCACCGAAACCAGCCGCGCGGTCAGTCGTCCAGCAGCCCGGACAACCAGTGGACGACGTTGAGGCAGAACTGGGCGTTCTGCGGTGCCAGCGGATTGTTCATCCCCATGGGTACGCGCTGCGGCCCGGCCAGCTGCGCCGTGCACATCGCCGCCTCGCCGAGCACGACGGCGCGACCTTCTCCCATCGACAGCGCGCCGCCCTGCAGCCAGCCGCCGATGGGGAAGACCGGCATCTCCTCCCGTGCCGCATCCGGCAGGTTCATCGTCAGCGGGGCGACGCCCACCGCGTCGGAGCTGAGCACGAGCAAGGGCTGCACGTCACGTGACGGGTGGAACGCGTGACCGGTGAAGGTCGTCACGGTGTTGATCGTCTCTTGCGAGTTCCGGCCCCGGAGTATCGGGTGGTCGGCCAGCGCGCCGGGCTCGCCGATCGCCTCGTGTAGCTCACCGGCCGAGATCTCGTAGAGCGCCGCGCCTTGCTCGAGCGCCCCCTCATCCACCTTTCCGAAGACCTTTGTCCCCACGTACGCATCCAGCATGTCGGCTCCCAACAGGACGCCCAGGTCGCCGCTCGCTCCCGGCATCGGTGCATGGTCCACGATCAGCAACAGCGACCCTCCACCGCGAACCCAACTGAGAAGGGCAGTGATCTCGTCTCCGCTGAAAGCTGGCGGGTGGGGGTAGGACCAATCCTCTGCATTGGCGGCTCCGATCGCGTTCGAGATGACCAGGACGTCGCACTCGCTCAACGATTCTGCTGTAAACGCACCCGGCTGATCGCTTACCCGGTACCCGTCGTCGGCCAGCAGCGTCGCGAAGGCCAGGTAGCGGCCGTCGATGGTGTGGAAGTTGTGATGCCCGCTGTCGATGCAGACCCGGGGGCCTGTCCCGGCATCGTAAGCGGCCTCGGGCCCTGCGTAGTGAAAGGCGCTGTCCGCCACCTGCTGGGCTCGCGCGCTCGCAGACATCAGTGCCAGCAACGCCACAGCTGTCGTTAGGGCTCTCATGGTCGCACCTGCCTTCAGCGTCGAATGGTTTCCGAGCCCGGGCGAGTTGGGCGCTCAGGCTGGCGGACGATCGAGGGCGTAGTCGCCAGGCCCGACTTCGCCCAGCACCCCCTCGCCGCCCAGCCTGGCGACGATCACCGAGCCGCACGAATCGCTCAGCACGTTGACCGCGGTGCGGAACATGTCGAGGATCCGGTCCACGGCGAGGATGATCGCCACGCCCTCCAACGGCAGGCCGACGGCGGTCAGGATGATCGACATCATCACCAGGCCGGCCATCGGCACACTCGCGGCGCCGATCGATGCCAGAAGCGCAGTCAGCACCACCAGCAGCTGCTCTCCCAGCGACAATCCGATGCCGTAGATCTGCGCGATGAAGATCGTGGCGACGCACTCGTACAGCGCCGTGCCGTCCATGTTCACCGTCGCGCCGATCGGCAGCACGAACGACGATATCTTCTCCGGCACCTTCGAGTTGTCGGTCACGGCCTCCATCGTGAGCGGTAGCGTCACGATGCTCGAGCAGGTCGAGAAGGCGGTGACCAGCGGCGGCGGCATCCCCTTGTAATGCTTCACGGGGTTGATGCGTGTCACGAAGTACAGCAGCAGCGGCAGAGTCACGAACGCGTGAATGAACAACCCGATCAGGACGACCACGAAATAGAAGCCCAGCGTCCGAAACGCTTCGAACCCGGTGGTGGCGACGATGACCGCGTTGATGCCGAAGACACCCAGCGGAGCCGACCACACCACGAACCGGGTCAGCTTCATCATCGCCTCGAACGCCGCCTGGAACAGGTCCCCCAGCTTCGACCGGTACGGCTCTTCGAGTCGCGTGACGAAGTAGCCGAACAGGATGCTGAAGAATATGACGGGGAGTACGTCGCCCGCGGCCACCGCCGCGAACGGGTTCTCCGGGATAATTTCGATGAGAATCTCGCCGAAGCTCTGCTGCGTCGCCGGGACCTCGGAGACCTGCTGCTCCAGCTCGATCGCCGAGCCCACGCCCGGCCTGAAGACATTGACGAGGGTCAGTCCGGTCAGGATCGCCAGCAGGCTGGTGGTCACGTAATAGCCCAGCGTCCGCGCCCCCAGCAAACCGAGATCCCTTCGCTCGCCGACGCTGATGACGGCGGCGGTGATCGACGTGACGATCAGCGGCATGATCGCCATGCGCAGCAGCCGCAGGAAGACGTCGGAGAGCGGTTCGGCCAGCGGGACGATCGACTCTCCGAAGGCTCGGCCGCAGATGATGCCCGCGAAGAGGCCGACGAAGATCCAAAAGGTGAGTGATTTGTAAGGTATTCGCACAGGCCCATTATGCAGACCGACCGGGATGGAGAAAAGGGCGCGATCAGATCGTCCACCGGCCGGCTCCAACCTTTACCCAACGGGTCGTGTCTAAGCGTCAAAGCCACCCAACCCACCATCTTCGGGAGGTAGCCTCGTGGAGTCTCTCTTAGCGGATGCACGGTTCGCCCTGCGGACTCTGATCCGACGGCCTGGATTCAGCGGCCTGGTCGTGCTCACGATCGCCCTCGGCATCGGAGCGAACACGGCGATGTTCAGCGTGGTCAGCGGTACACTCCTGCGACCTTTGCCTTATCTGGAGCCTGACCAGGTCGTGCTCATCCGTCCCCTCTGGCGCGACGGGCGGCGCAGTTCGGGGCACGTGGGCGTTGCGGAGTACAACGAGCTGCGCCGGCGCAACCGATCGTTTACAGAGCTCGCGGCGGTGGAAATAGCCGAGGCGACATTGGTCGGTAGTGGTCCGCCGCAGGAGATCGTGGGCGCTCGGGTCACCTCGTCGCTCTTCGATGTCCTGGGGGTCGGAGCATCCCGCGGTCGGACGCTCCTTTCGCAGGACGATGCGGCGGTCGGGGCTGACGTCGTGGTTGTCAGCCACTCTCTCTGGCAACGGGCGTTCGGCGGCGATCCCGATCTGTTGGGTCGGACGATCCGCCTCGATCAGAAACCGTACACGGTCGTGGGAATCATGCCGGATGGCTTCGTGCTCCCGACCGAGATCAGGACCCTCACGCGTGCGGACGTCCTGATGCCCTTGCGGTTCGATCCGTCTCGCGCGCGCTCGTTCGCGATCAAGGACCTGGAGTCCGTGATCGGCCGGCTGGCACCGCGGGCCACGATCGGCTCGGCGGCCGCCGATGTGGAACGGATCGCGACGGAGATCGCGGACGAACACCCGGAGAACTATGCGGAGGGCGGGTGGACGCTGGACGTGGTTCGACCGCTCGACGAGGCGGTGGGTGGAGTGCGCGAGTTACTGATTCTCCTCGTTGTCGGCGTCGGTCTGGTTCTGCTGGTCGGCTGCGCCAACGTCGCGGGTCTGATGTTGACCCGCGGTGCCGGGCGGCGGCGCGAGTTGGCGGTGCGAGCGGCTGTCGGCGCGGGCCGCGGCAGGTTGGTACGGCACCTGCTCACCGAGTCCGTGCTCCTGGTGGGATCGGGCGGTGTGCTGGGGGCGGCGGCGGCCTTCGTCGTCGTGCCCACCGTACGGCGCACCCTGTTCGAGTCGCTGCCTCGCGCGGAAGGTATCGCGGTGGATCCAACGGTCCTCCTATTCGCCCTCGGCGTGACGGGCGTGACAGGAATCCTCGTCGGGCTGGTGCCGGCGTGGCGACTTTCCGGCCTGGATCTTCGCGGCCACCTGGTGGGAGCGGGTACAGGCGCGGGGCGAACCTGGAGTCGCAAGACCGGTCGCGCCCTCGTCGTCGGCGAGCTGGCGGTTACCACGATCCTGGTGATCGGATCGATGCTGATGACGCGTAGCCTGATCGAGCTGTGGCGTGTCGATCCGGGGTTCGAGTCCACCGGAGTCCTCACCTTCCAGGTCTCGACGCCTCGACACGCCTATCCGGACGAGACTCGCGTGAACGAGTTCCATCGCCGACTCGTCGGAGAGCTCGAGGCGGTGCCGGGCGTGCAGGCCGCGGGTATCATGCGGAGGCGACCTCTGGCTGACCGTGTCGGTACGTGGTCGGTGATGCTCCAGGGACGCGACGGGCCGGCGTGGCGACCGGAGGGTTACCCCGAGTGGCAGGCGGTGAGCCCTGGCGTCTTCGAGGCGCTGGAGATCCGGATCTCGAGGGGGCGCGGGCTGGAGCCGACGGACCTCAGCGGTCCTGCGGGCCCGATCCTGGTCAACGAGGCGTTCGCCAGGGCGTATTGGCCTGGCGAAGACCCCGTCGGTGGGCGCGTGCGGATGGATGGGGGGCCGAACAACCCGTGGCTCACCATCGTCGGGGTCGTAGAGGATGTCAGTCACGACGCGCTCGCCGGGGGGGCGAACCCTCGCCTCTACATACCTCATCCTCACTTCGCCGAGGCGACGAGTATGGGCCCGATCCGTGGCGTGAGCCTCGTGCTGAAGACCACACTCGCCCCCGGCGCCCTGGCCGACGAAGCCCGCTCCGCGGTGTGGTCCCTCGATCCCGAGATGCCGGTCACCAGCGTTCGCACCATGCGGGAGATCGTAGCCGCGTCGGTGTCGAACGTCTCGCTGCTGGCTCTGCTGCTGAACGTGTTCGGTGGGCTGGCTTTGGTCATGGCAGCCGTGGGGATCTACGGTCTCATGTCACAGGAGGTGAGCTCGCGAACACACGAGATCGGAGTGCGCACGGCCCTCGGCGCCGATCCCGGGCGAACCTTGCGGCTTTTTTTGCTCGAGGGTCTCGGGTTGGGCGTCGTCGGCGTCGCAGCCGGCTCGTTCGCCGCCCTGGCGGCCAGTCGGGTGCTGGCCACGTTCGTCTTCGGCGTGACGCCGTCCGATCCGGTCACATACGCCGGGGTCGCCGTGGCGCTCTGTTGCGCGGCAGGGCTCGCCAGCTACATACCGGCCCGGCGGGCGATCCGCGTCGATCCGATCGTCGCCCTGCGTCCCGAGTGACGGCTTCTTTACCCTCACCCTTCCGGACCTGGTGCACGATGCCCGGACGAAAGGGTGAGCCGGTGTCACACGGACACGATCGGCACGTCAGAAACACACGCCACCCGGCCGGCTGGGTTCGCCCGGCGGCGTGGCAGCACGAGGGCACCGGACTGCCACCTCCTTCGTAGCTGGCACGAGAAATGACATGCTGGTTGTCGGACAGACCTTGAACACGGTTCGACGACTGGAGGTGGCCGATGCTCCGACGACTGGCGTTGGTTCTGGTGGCCGGTTCCCTGTTGGGCGGCACGGCGGAGCTCTTCGCGCAGGCCGATGCAGCTGACGATCCGGTCTGGGGGGATCGGCTGGCTGTTCACGACGGGTTCTGGATCAGCTTCGGCTTAGGCGGCGGCCGGGACTTCGGTGACGAAGAGTTCGGCAGCGCGGGCTATATACGGCTGGGCGGGACGGTCAAACCAAGGTGGCTGGTGGGCGGCGAGGTGGTTGGGATCTTCTGGGAGGAGAGTGAAGCCGATATCTCCTTGGGGAATGTCACCTTTACGGTGATCCACTATCCCGCCGGCGGGTTCTTTCTGAAGGGCGGGGTCGGTTTCGGTGGCCGCGACGCATCGGTCAGCGAGGGCGACTTCAGGGTGACCACGTCAAGGGAGGGTCTCGGGCTCACACTCGGCAGCGGCTTCGAGATTCGCCTGGGCCGAAACTTCTTCCTCACCCCGGGCGTCGATCTGCTGCTTCAGACGATCGACGGTGGCAACGTAGGAGTGGTGTTCAGTCTGGGAGCGACCTGGCACTAGCGCCGTTTTGCGCGTGTTCCTTACTGATTCGTCCGGAGCGCCTCGATCGGAGGCCACGAGGCGGCTCGAAACGCCGGGTAGACGCCGAACAGCACACCGACGCTCAGGGCCGATGCGAACGCGGCCGCTATGGCTGTCGGGGTGACGACCGCGGTCCACTCGGTGATCGCCGACACGAGCCGGGACGAGCCGAAGCCCAGGACCAGGCCCAGGAGTCCGCCGGTGCCGCCGAGCGCGACCGCCTCGATCAAGAACTGCAGCCACACGTCACGACCGCGGGCACCGACGGCCACGCGAAGCCCGATCTCGGCACGCCGTTCCCGCACCGACAGCAGCATGATCGACAGGATGCCCACGCCGCCGACGACGAGCGCCACGGCCCCCATCCCGGTGATCATCCTGCGGAACGAGGCGACCGTCGCCAGCTCGGTCTCGATCACCACGCGCTGGTTCAGAATCGTGAAATCGTCCGGGCGCCCGCGCCGCGCCAGCCGGTGCCGATCGCGCAGGATCGCGGCAACCTCCTCGGCGGCTTCGTCCATCAACACGGCGTTGCCCACCTCGAGATAGATCATCTTGAGATAGTCGGCATCGAACAGGCGGCGCAGCGCCGTGTTGATCGGAACGATGACCTGGTTGTCCTCCTCCGCCGACCCGTCCACCGAGATCCCCTTGCTGATAAGCACGCCGACCACCTCGAACGGCACACGACCGATACGTATCACCTGCCCGACGGGTTCGCTCTCGGGAAACAGTCGCTCGGCCACCTGGCTTCCCAGCACCGCCACCCGTAGCCCGGCTCGGTTCTCTTCCGCGGTGAAGTAGCGGCCCGTCCGGGCAGGGAACGCTCGAATCAGTCCGTACTCCGGGGTCGTGCCGCGCACCGTCGCCGTCGTCGAGCGGTCGAGGAAGGTGACCTGCTTCGCGACATCCAGCGATGGCGCGGACCGCACCACAAGGCCGCTCTGCTCCCCGATGGCCTCCGCGTCGCCCAGGGTCAGCGTCTCGACCGTGGCCCCGCGGGTGTAGCTTCGGCCGCCGCGCCGCTCCGCCGGTGCCGCGCTCACCACCAGCATGTTGCGGCCCATTGCCCGCAGGCGCGCCACCACTTCCCGCTCGGCGCCTTCGCCGATCGCCACCATGGCCAGCACGGCGGCGACCCCGAACCCCATCGAGGTGAGCGCCAGCACCGTCCGCGTCTTATGGCGCCACAACGCCTTCCGCGATAACGAGACGTTGCGGACCCACTTCATCTCAGCGCGTCGATCGGGTCGGTTCGCGCCGCACGCCGCGCGGGCAGGACGCCGGCGGCGAGTCCGACCAGGACGGCGACGCCGAGCCCGACCAGCGTGACCGCCCACGGAAACACGAAGTCGGCCATGCCGTGGATCCGGATGAACCCCAGGGTCAGGATGGCCAGACCGATGGCGAGCAGCCCGCCGACCGTCGTGACGGCCGTCGACTCCAGCAAGAACTGCCACCACACGTCGCGGGTGCGCGCGCCGACGGCTTTGCGGAGCCCGATCTCGAACCGGCGCTCGTTGACGGACAACAGCATGAGGTTGGCGACAACGGCACCGCCCGCGATGATCGCGATGAGAGCGACGATCGGAAGAAATACGCCGAACGTCGAGTTGGACGATGCGATCATCTCCCTCACCTGCGTCGGCGTGATCAGTCGGAAATCGTTGGGCTCCCCGGCCGCGAGTCCGTGACGAGCCCTTAGCAGCTCTTCGATGGCGGCCGCGGTCGCGTCGAGATCGGCGTCGGGGTCGACCAGGATCTTCGACGCCGCGATGTAGTCCACGTTTCGCAGCCGCCGCATCACGGTCGTGTACGGTACGTGGATCTCGTTGTCCTTGTCGAGGCCGTGCGGGTCGATGCCGAACGGCTCCAGCACACCGATCACCTCGAACGGCACCGTGCCGATCCGGATCTGCTGGCCGATCGGGTCGAGGTCGCCGAACAAAGTGCGCACGACCGTGGTGCCGGCCACGGCCACCCGGGCGGAAGTCGCGACATCCGCTTCGCTGAAATACGAGCCGCGGTTCGCGCCGCGGTTCCAGACTTCCGGCGAGGCCTGGGAGTGGCCCAGCACCCGGACGTCGGCGGCCGCCCCCTCGAACGCGACTTCGCTACGACCCAGACCCTGGAGCCGGTCGGCCACCAGCACCGCCGGCACCTCCTCTTCGATGGCCTCGATATCGGCTGGCAAGAGCGTCGTCGTGGGTCCCGACCCGTGCGGGCCGCCTCTCCGCATGCCCGAGCCGGAGGTCAGGATGATGCTCGATCCGGAGAACATCCGCTCGACCTGCTGCATCACGGCGTCCTGCGTCCCCCGGCCCAGCACCATCACCACGGTTAACGCCGTCACGCCGATCAACGTCCCCAACATCATGAGGAACGTGCGCAGCTTGTGGCGGGTCAACGCGCGCAGGCTGCTGGTAATCGCTCGGCTGATCTTCATCTCTTTCCTCGCTTTCAGGCTTCCGCGACTGCGGCCAGCGCCGCAACGGCGTCGCGCCGGTCGGTCACCGGTTCGTCGCTCCTGATGCGCCCATCGACGATCTCCACTCGTCGGCTCGCCATTCGAGCTAGCTCGGCGTCGTGCGTGACGAGCACGACCGTCACGCCCTCGACGTTCAGGTCTTGCAGGGTCGCGAGGATCTCCAAACCGGACCGCGAATCGAGATTGCCGCTGGGCTCGTCGGCGAGTATGAGGTCCGGATCGTTCACCAGCGCACGGGCGATCGCCACCCGTTGCTGCTGACCGCCGGACAGCTCGCCCGGTTCGTGCGACGCACGGTCCGCCAGGCCCACACGGGCCAGCGCTCTGCGCGCGAGGTCCGAGATGTCCGATCGGTCCGAGTAGATGAGCGGGAGCTCGACGTTCTCGATCGCAGTCGTCCGCGGCAGAAGATGGAAGGACTGGAAGACGAACCCGATCTTCCGGTTGCGGAGCGCGGCGAGCTCGTCGGCGCTGAACGTGCTCACATCGCGACCGTTCAGCCGGTAGCTGCCCCGGTCCGGGCGGTCCAGCGTGCCCAGCACGTTCAGCAACGTCGATTTCCCCGACCCCGACGGACCCCGTATCGCCACGAACTCGCCATGGTCGATGGATAGCGACACATCATCCAGCGCATCGACCACATAGTCTTCTTTCCGGTAGCGCTTGCACACTCCGTCCATTTCGATCATGCTCATCACCCGCTCGCTTTCTGTTGTCGGGTATTTACTGCGAGATGGTACCGACGATCACGCGGTCGCCTTCCGCCAGCCCCTGCACGACCTCGGTGTATTCGCGACCGCGATAGCCGACACGGATGTCCTTCCGAACGCGTGCGCTCGCCTCCGCCACGAACACGTAGGTTCCGTCTCGATCCCGGCGGACCGCCCGGTTGGGAATCGCGATGACGTTCTCGCGGCTCTCCAGCAGGATGTTCACCGTGGCCGTCATCTCCGGCCGGAGAATCTTGCCGTGGCCGTCGATGATCTCGATCACCGTCACGTAATTGACCAGGGCGTCCTGGATCTCGGCCTGTGGCCGGATGGCCGTGACCTCGCCCTCGAACTCGGTGTCCGCGTAGGTGTCGACCGTGAACAGCACACGCTGTCCGACCTCGACCCGCCCGATGTCGGTCTCGTCCACGTAGGCCCAGACCTCCAGCCGATCGAGGTCGATGATCGTCACGAACGTCGGCGACGCGAAGCTGGCGGCGACCGTCTCCCCGACCTGCGTGGCCACCTCCGCCACGACTCCGCCGATCGGCGCGTAGATCCTCGTGTAGCCCAGCTGGATCCGCGCCGCTTCCAGGTCGGCTTCGGCGCGCCCAACCTGAGCGGCCGTCACGTCCCGTCCCCGCTCGATGGCCGCCATATCGGTTTCCGAGATGAGCTCGCGCCGGGCGAGCTCGACGGCGCGGGTGTACTCCTGAGTCGCGTAGGCGTGCTCGGCCCTGGCGTTCTCCAGCGCGGCCTCGGCCTGCCTGACGCGTGTGGCCAACTCGGAGCTGTCGAGCTGGGCGAGAAGCTGCCCCTCGCGTACGCGGTCGCCGACGGTGACGTAGAGGCGCTCCAACACACCGGAGACACGGGATCCCACCCGGACCTCCGCCCCCACCATGGGCCGGACGACCCCGGTGGCGAGTACCGTGGCCCGGAGATCACGCCGCGCCGCCGGTTCCGTTCGGGCGCCGGAACCGTTGCCGCCATCACCGTTGCCTTCGCCGCCGCGGGTGACGAACAGCGCGCCGGACCCGGCGACCAGAATCAGCAAGACGATCGAGAGGGTTCTCATGCGACGCCTTTGATCAATGTTGGATGAAGGGAAAATCCTCGGCCTGCATGCGCTGGTGCTCGCTGCGCAGCCAATCGTGAAACGTTCTCAGCTGATCCCGATCGAGTACGGCCTCGATCTCGTGCCGGGCACTGTCGATCGTCGCCAGAAGCGCGGGGTGTACCTCGGCCAACTGCTCCTCGACCCTCTCTTGGGACCGTTCGAGGATCGAATCGATGGCTTCACGTTGTTCCGCCGTCAGGTCCAGCGTATCGAGCATCTGCACCAGCCTCTCTCTGTGTGTGGATTCCGACGCGGGATGGTGGAGCCGGTACGCGAACCACAGGTGGTCAGCGAACACGCCGAGGGCGAACCCGATCAAGACGAGCCCCACGGCCGCCAATCCCGCTCGCGTTTTGTCCTTCATCGTTCACCTCCGCTCTCCACCAACAGCATGGCCGATATGTCCGAAGCCGGCGCACCGCTCACCACCGCCTGTGCGACCGGCTCCTGCGGGCTGATCAGCTGCTCGAACGAGACCTGGTTCCCCCCGGCGACCTTGGGCGGCCCGGCAACCAGGATGAGTATGGCCGCCGCCGCGGCGCCGATGCCGATCGCCGGGCTCCACTTCGCCAGCGGATGCCACCACGCCTGTCTCTGGCCGTGCTGGCGCAGGATCGGCTCGGCCGAGTCGACGATCCGCGCAGCCAGGTCGTCCCAGTACCTTCCGTCGTCCGGCAGGCGCGATTCGAACTGGCTGCCTTCGTTTACGTTGTTCACTTTTCCTCTTCTTCTTCCTCGGTGTCATTCAGATCGCGCAACGCGTCGCGCAGCGCAGCCCGCGCCCGGTGGCGATGGACGCGAACCGTGGCAGCGCTCAGGTCGAGCATCTCGGCGACCTCGACCCCATCGAAACCCTCCATGTCGCAGAGCCGAAAGCACGCCCGCTGCATGGGCGGCAGGAGATCGAGGCCTCGCCGAATGCGGTCGCGCACGTCGGCGCGATGCGCCTCTTCTTCCGGATCGGCGCCGTCGGCCCGCAACCCCTCCGACACGGGGCCCGTGCTCCAGCGGGCCTCGCGCTCCGCCGCGTTCCGACCCAGGTTACGCAGGATCGTGAAGAACCAGGGGCGGAAAGGCCGGCTCTCGTCGAACGAGGGGAGCGCCCGCAAGGCGCGGTGGAACGCGTCCTGGACGAGGTCCTCGGCGCCGTCCCGGCTGGGCGCGAACTCCCACGCGACGGCCAGCGCCGGCCGCAGGTAGCGACGGACCAGCGCCCCGAAGGCCTCGCCGTCCCCGCGCCGCGCCCAAACCACCAGCTCCCCGTCTGAGACATTGTCCACGTGCATCGCGTCAGAGATAGTCCCTCCGCGGCTTCGTGGACAGTACAGCCGGGCAAGGCGCAGCGTTTACAGCGCGGCTACTACGTGTGCCACCGTCGAGGCGACTTTACCGGCGGAACCGGATTGGGCATTCCGTTCATTATGAATAGTATTGCAGGACGCTGGTGTGGACGGGGCCGGATGACGGCCGCACATCGGCCAGGCTGTCGTTGAGACAACGCGATCGGGATTGAATCGTCATGAAAGTGGAAACCATCGCTGTCGGAGGACCCCGTGTGGTCGAGTGGAAGGGGGATGAAGTCTTGACCTCGATATTCAAGACCCCCGTCCGCGGCCCGGTGAGGGCCGTGAAGCACAACCTGGAGGGCGACCGGCAGTCCGACCTCGCGGTCCACGGCGGCGAGTACAAGGCCGTATACGCGTACGCCGCCGAGCATTACCCGTGGTGGGAACGCCGGCTGGGACGCGGGCTGGAGCCCGCGAACTTCGGCGAGAACCTGACGATCAGCGGGTTCGTGGAACCGGACGTCTGTATCGGCGACCTTTTCCGCATCGGTAGCGCCGAGCTCGAGGCGGCGATCCCGCGACTCCCCTGCTACAAGCTCGCGATTCGCTTCGGCGACCCGGCGATGGTGAAGACGTTCACCCAGGCCCGCCGCTGGGGTATCTACTTCCGCGTCGCCGCCGAGGGGGAAATCTCTCAGGGTGACCGGGTGGAGCTCGCCGAGCCGCACCCCGCAGGCGTTCCCGTTTACGAGGTCGCCCGCGTCTACGCCTTCGACCGGGACGATGAAAAAACGATACGTCGCCTCGCCGCCCACGAACGCCT
>JAACAK010000105.1:0-603 GCA_011774835.1 Candidatus Kutchimonas denitrificans
CCCCCCACCCACCCGCAAGAGAAAAGGGGCGCCGCGTGCCGCGACGCCCCTTCCCGTCCGAAGAGCCGGAGGCTCCTAGTCGGCCGTCGCCTCCTCGGCCTCCGCCGGCTCGGCCGTCAGCCCCGGAATCAGGCCCTCGGGCTCGGCCAGCGGCTGGATCTCCTCGTCGTAGTAGGACTGCTCCACCATGAACTCCACGTCCTGGTACCGGTGGATGCCGGTCCCGGCCGGGATCAGGTGGCCGATGATGATGTTCTCCTTCAGCCCCTTCAGGTCGTCCCGGGCGCCCCGGACGGCCGCGTCGGTCAGCACCCGCGTCGTCTCCTGGAAGGAGGCCGCCGAGATGAAGGACTCGGTGGTCAGGCTCGCCTTGGTGATGCCCAGCAGGAGCGGCTCGGAGCGGGCGGGCTTGTCGCCCTCCTCGATCGCCGTCTGGTTGGTCTCCCGGAACTCGACCCGGTCGACGTGCTCGCCCTCGAGGAGCTCGGTGTCGCCGGGGTCGGTGACCCGGACCTTCTGGAGCATCTGGCGGACGATGACCCCGATGTGCTTGTCGTTGATCTTCACGCCCTGGAGGCGGTAGACCTCCTGGATCTCGTTGAG
>JAACAK010000105.1:638-2911 GCA_011774835.1 Candidatus Kutchimonas denitrificans
GGGTTGATCGGGCCCTCGCTGAGACGGTCCCCCGCCCGCACCTGATCGCCCTGGTGGACGCGCATGTGCTTGCCGACGGGGACGTCGTAGGTCCGGGGCTCGCCCTGCTCGGGCGTGACGATGACCTCGCGCTTGCCGCGCTTGATGTCGCCGAAGCTGACCTCGCCGTCGATCTCGGTGATGACGGCCGGATCCTTCGGCTTGCGGGCCTCGAAGAGCTCGGCCACCCGGGGCAGGCCGCCGGTGATGTCCCGGGTCTTGTAGACCTCCCGGCTGATCTTGGCCAGGGTCTGTCCCGGGTCGACCTTCTCGCCGTCCTGCACGGTGAGCTGGGCGCCCACGGGGACGATGAACTCCCGCAGCCGATCGCCCTTCTTCTTCTTGTCCCAGATCTCGATCGTCGGGTGGAGCTTCTTCTCCCGGTCCTCGATGATCGTCATCTGGCGCCGGCCGGTGGACTCGTCCAGCTCCTCGCGCATCGTCTGCTCCTCCACGATGTCCACGAAGCGGACGTAGCCCGAGACGTCGGCCACGATCGGCTCGGAGTACGGATCCCAGCAGAAGAGCAGGTCGCCCGCCTCGATCTCCTGGCCCTCCTCCACCGCCAGCGTGGCGCCGTACGGCACCGACAGGCGGCTCCGGACCTGGCCCTCCGGGGTCTTGAGGACGATCTGGCCCTCCCGGGAGGTGACGATGAGCTTCTCGTCGGGGGTCTCCACCGTGGTGACCCGGTCCAGGGAGACCACGCCGTCGATCTTCGACTTCCGCTGGGTCTGGGCCGCGATGCGGGCCGCGGTCCCGCCGATGTGGAAGGTCCGCAGCGTGAGCTGGGTGCCCGGCTCCCCGATCGACTGGGCGGCGAGGATCCCCACCGCCTCGCCGATGTCCACCATGTCCATGGTGGCCAGGTTCCGGCCGTAGCAGCGGCGGCAGATGCCGCGCCGGGCCTCGCAGGTGAGGACCGAGCGGATCTTCACCGACTGGATGCCCGCGTCCTCGATCGCGTCGGCCGTGGGCTCGTCGATGAGCTCTCCGGCCTCGATCAGGAGCTCGCCGTCGATCGGGTCGTAGACCTCCTCGAGGGCCACGTTGCCGACGATCCGCTCCCGGAGGGGCTCGATGATGTCCTCGCCCTCCTTGAGCGCGGTCATCTCCAGGCCGAGGATCGTGCCGCAGTCCTCCTCGGTGATCGTGACGTCCTGGGCCACGTCCACCAGGCGGCGGGTCAGGTAGCCGGCGTCGGCGGTCTTGAGGGCCGTGTCGGCCAGGCCCTTCCGGGCGCCGTGGGTGGAGATGAAGTACTCCAGCACCGTCAGGCCCTCGCGGAAGTTGGACTTGATCGGGCTCTCGATGATCTCGCCGATCCCGCCGGTGAGCTTCTTCTGGGGCTTGGCCATGAGGCCCCGCATCCCGGCGAGCTGGCGCATCTGGTCCCGGTTACCCCGGGCGCCGGAGGTCATCATCATGTAGACCGGGTTGAAGCCGTCCTTGGACCGCTCCAGGTGGCGCACCATGGCGTCGGCCACGTCGTTGTTGGCGTGGGTCCAGGTGTCGATGACCTTGTTGTAGCGCTCGCCGTTGGAGATGAAGCCGCTGGCGTACGCCTTCTGGAAGCGGGCCACCTGCTCGTCGGCCTCCTCGAGGATCTCCCGCTTCTCGGCCGGCACCTCCAGGTCGTCGATCCCGATGGAGACGCCGCCCACCGTGGCGTACCGGAAGCCGAAGTCCTTCAGGCGGTCCAGGAACTCGGTGGTGGGCCGCAGGGCCAGCTCGGTGAAGCACTCGAAGATCAGGTCGCCCAGCTCCTTCTTGCCGAAGGTCTGGTTGAAGAAGCCGATCTCGTCGGGGATGATCGAGTTGAAGAGCACACGACCGGCGGTGGTCTTCTCCCACTTCCCCTTGCCCCGCTCGTCGTCGGCCTCGTCGGTGCTCCCGAAGTTCCGGGGCACCCAGAAGAGGACCGGGGTCTGGAACTCCAGCTCGTCCATCTCCAGCCCCATATCGACCTCGCCGTAGGTGGAGAAGCGAGGGGCGTCCTCGAAGAGCTCCTCCAGCTCCTCCGCGGCCTCCTGCCGCTGGCTCTTCGGCACGTCGGGATTCGAGACCTTCGCCTCGAGGTCGGCCACCTCGAGCCGGGGCTTGGTCAGGTAGTAGCACCCGATGACCATGTCCTGGGTCGGCGCCGCGACCGGCCGGCCGTTGGACGGCAGCAGGATGTTGTTCGAGGAGAGCATGAGGACCCGGGCCTCGAGCTGCGCCTCGAAGGAGAGGGG
>JAACAK010000105.1:2950-3126 GCA_011774835.1 Candidatus Kutchimonas denitrificans
AGGGGAACGTGGACGGCCATCTGGTCGCCGTCGAAGTCCGCGTTGAAGGCGGCACAGACCAGGGGATGGATCCGGATCGCCTTCCCCTCGACCAGGACCGGCTCGAACGCCTGGATCCCCAGGCGGTGGAGCGTGGGCGCCCGGTTGAGGAGGACGGGGTGGTCCTTGATGATGTC
>JAACAK010000083.1:0-7483 GCA_011774835.1 Candidatus Kutchimonas denitrificans
GCCGTGGCGCCGGCCTCGAGCGCCGCCGCCACGGCGTCGAGCCAGCCCGGGTCGCCGGCCAGCCGCCGGTCGGTAATGACCATGAGCCGGAGCGCTTCGCGGAGCGGCGGTATGGGATGGGTCATGAGCGAGGCGGCTCAGCGGCCGCGAATTTGGCGGATCTTTCGATTGTGTTCCCGGAGCGTGTTGGAGAATTCGTGGCGGCCGTCCTCCCGGGCAACGAAATAGAGGTAACGCACGTCGGCGGGGTGAAGCGCGGCGTCGATGGCGGCCCGGCCGGGGGACCCGATGGGCCCCGGCGGTAGCCCGCCATGGGTGTAGGTGTTGTACGGATTGTCCGCCACCGACTCGATGTGGCGGAAGAGGAGCCGGTTCTGGTGCGAATCGAGGACGTACTGGACGGTGGGATCGGCCTGCAGCCGCATGCCGCGACGCAGCCGGTTGTGAAATACGGCCGAGATGAGTGGCATCTCGTCGTCCCAGCGCGCTTCGGCCTGGATGATGCTGGCCAGCGTCACCAGATCGCGCTCCGTCATACCCAGGGAGTCGAGGGCGGCGCGACGGTCGGGCGTCCAGACGGACTCGTAGCGCTCGAAGAGCTCGGTGGCGACGGCCGACAGCCGAACGCCCTGAGCGAAGCGGTAGGTCTCGGGGAACAGAAAGCCCTCGAGGGTCGGTCCCGGCGCGCCCAGGGAGTCCGCGAGTGTGGGATCGAGGAGCCGTGCCGCGATCGTATCTTCCGGAAGCTGGGTGAGCGGCGCGATCCGTTCCGCCACCTGCCGGATCGTCCAGCCCTCCGGGATCGTGACCGCGACGGTGACCACGCGGCCGGCGACCAGGGCGTCCAGCACGTCCGACCAGTCGCTGCCCCGGGGCAGGTCGTAGGTGCCCGCCTTGATATCCGAATCGGCGCCCTTGAGCCGAACGTAGAGCTGAAAGAGCCGTGGCCAGCCGATCACGTCGTGCGCGGCCAGGGTGTCCGCCACCGCCCTCACCGAGGTGCCCTCCGGGATGACGAGACGCTCGACCGGGCCCTCGCCGTCGCCGCAGCCAGCAGCGACCAGCGTGACGAGGGCGACTGCGACGAGGGTGCCGCGTTCAGCTCTGTTGGCGCGCATCGAGATAGGCCTGGAGGATGATGACGGCGGCCATCGCATCGACGCGTTGCTTCTCCCGGCGCGACGATGCGGGCAGGTCGAGCCGGGCCAGCGCCCGCTCGGCCTGGACCGAGGTCAGGCGCTCGTCCCAGAACTCCACCGGCAAACCGCTACGCCTGGCCAGCCCGTCGGCGAATTCGCGGACCTCCTCGGCCATTAAACCCTCATCGCCGCTGGCGAGCAGCGGCAGGCCGACGACGATCTCGTCCACGTCCCGTTCTTCGGTCAGCTGAAGGATCCGAGTGAAGGGCGGCCGCTTGCCGCGTCGCCGCACCAGGGTTGGCAGCGGCTGCGCGATGGTGCGCGTCGGGTCGCTGATCGCGACGCCGATACGTCGCCGGCCGTAGTCCAGTGCGAGAACGCGACTCAATGACGGGCTCCGTCGAGGCAGGTCGCCGAGAACCATCGCCGAAGATGCATCGCCAGCGCCCCGGCTCCACCGAGCGGGTCACAAAGCGGCGAGCGCGTCTTCCAGACTGGCAGACTGGGCCAGCTTCCTGTGGACAAGCAGCAAGACGGTGGGAGCGCCGAACAGAAAGCGGCAGACATCATCACCCTGCGAGTGGCAGGCGACTTCCATGACCGCCACCGGCTGGCCCACCGCCCGGGTGAGCAGCTCGGCCAGCAGGCCGGTGGAGATGTGGCAGCCCGGGGCACCGCGGGATTCGTTCGGGTCGGCTTCCGCCCAACCCCGGGCCACGACGGCGCCGACTCCGTTGCCCAGGGCCTCGTGCTCGACGTGACCCCAGCCCGAGTCTTCGAAGTAGCGGTTGAGCTGTTCCCAGAAGTCGTTCATCGATAGGGCCGGCAGCGGCACCCCGCCTCGTTCGGTCAGGATGACCTCGGCGTCCGCGGCCAGGCGACGCCCGGCCTCCCGCAACGCGCGCACCGCGTCCTTCCCCGCAGCCTCCTCAATGGCTCGCCGGAATTCGACGAGACCGCCGGCGGGAAGTCTCACTTCGCCCATCGTCACCTTCGTTCAGTGGGGTGATGGGAGGGAAGTGCCGGCACCGCAACCGTTTCCGCCTCCTCTCCCTCGCTATCGCGGACCTGTCCGGAACTCGAAGTTCCGCGCCTAACGATAGACAGGGGCAGGCTTTCGTACAAGGTGCGCCCTCTCACGGCCGTGGCCCGACCTCGGCGCCGGCTGCCGCCCTGCCGTTGAGCCACGGCCCCGGGCTGGAGTTGGACCGCAAAGCTGATAAGTTTTGCGTCCGGCCGGCGCTCCTGAACCCGGTCGTTCGAGTGAGAAGTCAGCGAAAAGGAGTCACATGCTCCGGGCCATCCCGATCCTGATCTCCCTCGGTCTCGCGCTGGTGGCGTTCGCACCCAATGCCGGTGGGGCCGGCGTCGTTGACGCGCGTCCCGTCTACGCCGGGGCCGGACCGGACACGGCGGCCGTGCCCGCCCGCATCTTGGAGCAGCGGCGCGCGGCGCTGTTGGCGCTGATGGAGCCCGGGATCGCGATCGTGCGAAGCGCCGACCCGCGTGCCGACTGGTCGCACCCCCAGGATGCCCGCTTCCGTCAGAACAACGACTTCTATTATCTGACCGGGCTGGAGACGCCCGGGTCGTGGCTGGTGCTGTTCAAGCGCGAACGGGGTCCCGACAGGGAGTTGCTCTATCTGCCGAAGCGCGACCCCGCCGAGGAGCGATGGAGCGGTTCGCGACCGGGGGTCGGCGACGAGACCGCGCGCCGCACCGGCGTCGAGGCGGTGCGGCCGGCGGCGGAGTTCGGCTCCGATATCCTGGCACCGCTGGGCGCCCCCGGCTCGTTCAGCGATTACGCGCGGCTCTACGTGCCTCTCGGGGGCGACCCCTCACTGCCCCGCGATGTGGTGGATGCGGCGGTAGCGGGGCGACGGTCGATCGTCGACCTGGGGGTGCCGCTGGCGGAGCTGCGCGTACGGAAGGACTCGGTCGAGCTCGCCCGGTTGCGGCGCGCCGTGGACATCACGGTGGAGGCCCATCGCGCGGCGCTGCAGACCGTGCGACCGGGCGTGTACGAGTACGAGCTCGAAGCGAGGATCGAGTACGTCTTCCGTTCGATGGGCGCTCACCGGCTCGGCTTCCCCAGCATCGTCGGTTCTGGGCCCAACAGCGTCGTGCTCCATTACGACCGCAACCGGCGACGCATGGAGGCCGGCGAGCTTGTGGTCGTGGATGTGGGGGCCGAGTACAGCTACTACACGGCGGACATCACCCGCACCTATCCGGTGAGTGGCAAGTTCACTCCACGGCAACGAAAGATCTACGAGCTCGTCCTGGCGACGCAGCAGACGGCGATCGACTCGGTTCGGCCGGGGATCACGCTGTGGCGGCTGAGCCAGATCGCCCGTTCGTACATGCGCGAGCATTCCGACGGGCTTTGCGGCGACCTGAGCTGTGATCGCTACTTCATTCATGGCCTCTCGCACTGGCTGGGCATGGACGTACACGACGTCGGCGATTACACGGCACCCCTGGTCCCGGGGATGGTGATCACCGTCGAGCCCGGGATCTATCTGCCCGATGAGGAGCTGGGTGTCCGGATCGAGGACGACGTTCTGGTCACCGAAAAGGGGCACGTCGTGCTGTCGGAGGGTGCACCGAAAACGGTCGCCGAGATCGAGTCGCTGACGAAGCACGACGCCTGTGAATGTCCGGCACCGTGATAGAGGAGATAGAGTACAGCGAGCGGTGTGCCGTGCGTCAGTGCGCTGTGGTTTAATGCGGTCGGGATCGACCGTGGGAAATGAGCTCGACCGCCTCCCCCACTCCCTGCTCCCACCGCTTACTGCTCACTGCTTACTGTTTACTGCTTACCGCTCACCGATCCGTCCCCCACGGCGTCGGCTGGTGCAGGTCGCACTCCTCCACCGGCTCGGTCCCCGGCAGATACACCTCGGTGTAGATCGCGTCCAGGGGACAGTAGTCGGTGGCCAGCCGGCCGCTCAGCTTGTCCACGGTACGGTAGACCAGACCGCCCGGCCGCTCCCACGGGTGGGGGATCGGTCGGTTCTGGTAGACGCGTTGCATGAACGCGCCCCAGACCGGCGCCGCGTGTCCGCCGCCCACGGCGCCGGGGAAGATCTTGGTGGGGTCGTCGAGTCCGATCCAGACCGCCGCCAGCAGGTCCGGGGTGAAGCCGACGAACCAGACGTCGGTCTCATCGTTGGTGGTTCCGGTCTTGCCGGCCGCCGGGATCTCGGGAGCGAGGTAATCGCGGCGAATCCGGGCGGCGGTGCCGGCGTTGACCACGTCGCGGAGCACCGTGAGCATGATCCACGCCGTCTGTTCATCGAGCACCCGATCGCGTTCGGTCTCCGACTCGTAGATCAGCCGGCCGGCCTTGTCCTCGACGCGGAGGATGGGCTGCGGCGTGACGTGGACCCCCAGGTTGGCATACGTGGTGAACGCTTCCGCCACCTGCAGCGGGATCACCGACGCGGCGCCGATCGCCGAGGCGGCGACGCGGGGGATCGGCGTTCGGATCCCCATGCGCCGGGCCGTCTGGGCTACCGTCTCGGTACCGACTTCCTGCGACAGCTTGACCGTGACCACGTTGACCGAGCGACGGAGTGCGTCGCGCAGGGTCATCGGGCCGTGGAAGCGGTTGGTATAGTTCTTCGGCGACCAGATCCAGCTCGAGTCGCCCTCGGGGTCGTACTGGTCGAGCTCGAGGGGTGCGTCGTAGATCACGTAGGAGATGGGAAAGCCGTTGGCGACGGCCGCCGTGTAGACGAACGGCTTGAAGACCGAACCGGTCTGGCGGAGCGCCTGGGTCGCGCGGTTGAACTTCGAGTGGTTCCAGTCCCGACCGCCGATCATCGACTTCACATGGCCGGTCTTCGGGTCGATGGCGACGAACATCCCCTGCAGGTAGGGAGTCTGGGTCCAGTCGATCGAATCGGGTGGCAGCTTCAGCGCCTCCTCGTACGTCATGTGCTCGTAGTCGGTCACCTCCGATTCGAGGAACGCCAGGTGCGCCTTGAGCGCCGAGTCGGCGATCGCCTGCATCTCCAGGTCGAGCGTGGTGTAGATCTTGAATCCGGCTCGATACAGGTCCTCACCGAACCGGTCGTCGAGCATCTGACGGACCCACTCGACGAAGTAGGGAGCGATCTGGTTCTCCCGGCCCCGGGCCCGGGAGGTGGGCAGCGGGTACGCTTTGGCGGCCTCCGCCTCCGCCCACGAGATGTATCCCTGGCGCGCCATCAGATCGAGAACGAGGTTCCGCCGGCCCAGCGCACGCTCCGGGTTGAGGATCGGCGAGTAGCGGGTGGGGGCCTTCGCCAGCGCGGCGAGGAGCGCAGCCTCCGGCAGGTTCAGCTGGCTGGCCGGCTTGCCGAAGTAGTTCTGGGAAGCCGTCTCGATCCCGTACCAGCCGTGCCCGTAGTTGATCTGGTTCAGGTAGGCTTCGAGAATCTCCTCCTTGCTGTAGAGCCGCTCGATGTCACGGGCGACTTTCGCCTCTCTGAGCTTGCGGGCGGGCGATACATCGAAGCCGATCCGCTCGGTGAACTGATTTCGCGCCAGCTGCTGCGTGATCGTGCTGCCGCCGGGCCGCCCCGGACCATAGATGAAGTACTCGACCGTGGCCCGTGCGAAGCGCAGGTAGTCGATGCCCTCGTGGCCATAGAACCGTTTGTCCTCGATCGCCACCATGGCCTGGGGCACGTAGGGCGGCAGGTCCGACAGCGCGACGACCGTTCGGCGTTGCTGAAAGAACTCGTGGATCAGGCTGCCGTCGGCGGCGTAGAGCTTCGAGGATTCCTCCGGCTCCCAGACGGTGATCTGGGCGATGGACGGACAACGGTCCCCGAGACAGATGCGGTTCCAGGTGCCGACGGCGATTCCGGCACCCACCGTGGTCAGGAACAGGAGGACCAGCAGCGCCACGGTTTGCCAGGGGCGCCACCCCTGGACGATGCGCCAGAGGAGCCCCGGCCGATCAGCCGCCGGCGCGTCGGTCCGATCTTCGGCTTGTCGAGTTCGCTTTCGCCACGGAGAGCTGATGCGGCGCTGCTGCTTTTCGAACATCTTTCAAGCCCCTTCCCATCCCATGCTGGTCCGTTGAATCGCTTACCATATTAGAGTGCCCGGGCGATGCAGCAAGATACCACTGACGGCCCGTCGGGTTCCGTTGTGGTGGGGAGCTGTCGACGGGACCACTATCACTCCCGACCCAGCGTCCGATAAGCCCGAGCCCGCAACGCCCGGGCCTCCTGCAGGTCGCCGTTGGCGGCGAAGACCTCGGCCCGGTAGAAGTCGGCGCCAGCGCGCCGGTAGAGCGACGGATCGCGTCCGCCTCGGAGGAGGCGATCGCCGGGTAGCCGGGGATCCCGGTTGATCGCATCGTAGAGGTCGGCCAGCTCGGACCCGGTGAGCCAGCTTTCGCGACCCTCGAGGACGGCGTGCAGTGTGCGGGGCGCGAGCCACTCGATCCGCGGGTGGCGGTCCGTGTTGAGCCCGACCCGAGCCAGCCGTTCCGCCTGGCCGCTGAGGTCGCCGGCATAGAGGACCATGAACCCGGTGAGCTGGCTCAGAAAGCTGTCGTCGAAGGGATCGGAGCGATCCAACAGTGCCAGGCGCCGGGCCAGCGCCTCGAGATCGATCGGCCCGCCGTCCTGATGGGCGACGAGGGCGACGGTGGCGGCATCGGCGCTGAAGATGCCGCGCCACAGCGTGACGTGCTCGAAGGTAGCGAGGAAGGTGGCGGCGATGATCTCGAACTCGCGCCGGGAGAGCTGCCACAGCGGTAACCATTGGGCGAAGATGCCTCCCGGCTCCAGCCGCTCCTTGACGGACTCGAAGTGCTCGCGGGTGTACAGCGCGCCGACGCCAGCGCGCCAGGGAACGAACAGGTCGCCGACGATCACGTCGAAGCGCTCGTCGGTGCCCGCCATATGATTGCGGGCGTCCTCGGCGATGACCTCGACCCGGGGGTTCTCCACCAGATCGCGATTCCAGGGCGCGAAGTAGAGGCGCGCGGCCTCGACCACCTCGGGCACCAGTTCGATCACCACAATGCGCTCGACCCGCCCGTGGTCGAGGGCGGCGCCGGCAGTGATCCCGGTCCCCATCCCCAGGAAGGCCACGCGGCGAGCTGCCAGGTGAAGGAGCAGGGGAAGGTGCCCCTGACGTCGCTCTTCCACCGCCACCGCGCTGCCGCCGACGGCGTAGTGATTATCGAGCTTGAGCCGGCGGTTCCCGTCTCTCTCCACTACCGCCACCGCACCCCGCGCCCCTTCCTCCGACCACAACAACCGCTCGTTTGCCTCGAGCCGGGCCACCGGCAGCGACCAGGGCGGTGAGACGATGAGTAGCAGCAAGAGCGAGGCCAG
>JAACAK010000083.1:7503-17830 GCA_011774835.1 Candidatus Kutchimonas denitrificans
GGCGAGGGCGAATACGCCGCCGGCGATGCCCACGATCGGCAAAAGGATGAATCCGGCGACGACCGGTCCCAGTATCCCGCCCACCGTGTTGACCGCCGTCGGTCGACCCAGCCGGCTGCCCGAGCCGGGTCGGGCCCGCCACAGCTCCCAGACGCAGGGGAGGGCCATCCCGGCGGCGGCGGCGGGAGCGAAGACGATCGCCGCCGTGAGCGCCACGGTCGACAGGCTGTGGAAGAGCCAGCTGCCGTAACCGGTGAAGGTCTGGAGACCTCCGCTCAGCGCGGTGAGCAGACCCGGCGTGACCGCGACCAGAACCGCAGTGGCCAGCAGGCTGATACGCAGCAGCCGCCAGGCCGGAAAGCGACGCAGCAGCCGGGCCACCAGCGCGGCACCGGCGGCCAGACCGGCAAGGAAGACCGCGACCACCGATCCGAACGAATAGACCGAGTTGTGGAGCACCAGCGCCAGCATCCTCGTCCACAGCAGCTCGAGTGCAATGGTGGCGAAGCCCGAAGCGAACGCCAGCGCCAGCAGGCGACGCCACCGGGGCGCCAGCGGGTCGCCCACCACCGGAGCCGGCGCCGCCGGTGCCCGAATGGGCTCGTCCCGCGCCAGCCCGGCGGCGACTCCAGCGATCGACAGGCTGAGAAACACCGCCAGGGCGTAGCTCCCCCAGGTGCCCAGCCACAGCGGGAGGGCGAAGCTGGCGAGCAGCGCCCCGCCCACCGCACCCACTATGTTGGCCGCGTACAGCCGGCCACCTTGGCGCCCCAGCTGGCCGGCGTCCCCCACCACGGCACGACCCAGCGCAGGCAGCGTGCCACCCATGAGGATCGTGGCGGGGAGCAGCGCCAAACCGGTCAGCGCCATCTTGAAGACGGTGAACAGAATCGGCGTTCCGGACAGGACGCCGAACAGCTCGTCGTAGACCGACCGATAAAGGGCCAGCGCCGCGGGTATCGGCAGCGCCGCCAGCGCGATCCCCAGCTCGAGCCCGGCGTACAGCCTCAGCGGTCTCGAGCTGCGATCCGCGATCCGGCCGAAGACGTCGGACCCGATGGCGAGTCCCAGGAAGAAGGCCGAGAGGACCGCCGCCGCCGCCTCGGCCGTCACACCGAACACGCCCGCGAAGGCCCGGACCCACAGCACCTGATAGATGAGGGCCGCCGCGCCGGATCCGGCGAAGAGAAGATGGAGCGTCGTTCGACGGGCTCGCGTCGTTTGGTTCAAGTCGACCGCATCCGCGGTAAAGGTTGCCGGCTGCCAGCTGCTCTTCGGCCCTCGGGTGCGATAGCTTGACCCCAGCGAGGCCACATGGCAAGATGCCCCGGGTGCACCGGAACCCATGGGGCCGGAGCGGGCCGATTCGACCACTACTTGACAGATCCTTCGACCGGGGGGTATTATGGGCCCGTCATAGATCCGAACACAGAGTTGCGGTTCCCATCGCCAGGGTTGAGAGGCCGGCGTTGGCTGGCAGGCCAGCCATACTCCCGCCCTTCACATAGATAGATCTCACCACTTTGGAGTCCACCTCACACGCTCCGGCACGACGGACCGTGCCGGGGGGACGTGTCACTGTGCCAACTCACGACCACAGGAGGAGAGGCCAGGCGCTTTAACTTGTTCGCTTCCCAACACAACATGAGTCATCTGTTTCCTTGGCCGTACCCCGGTGCTGCCGGGGCGGCTCGCATCTCTAGCGGCAGGTAAAGGAGGAGGCCGTGAAAGAGCGTCTATCGTACGTCTCACATGTCCTGACCCTGGCTGCGGCGTTCATCCTGTTTATCGGGGTGAACAGCGCGACCGCACAGGTCGGGAAGATCACGGGAGTGATCACCGACGCCCAGACGGGCGAGCCCCTGTCGGGCGTTCAGGTCTACCTGGAGGGCACGGGTCGCGGTGCCCTCACGGGCGAGAACGGCCGCTACTTCCTGGTGAACGTCCCGGTGGGGACCTACACCGTGGTGGCGGAGTTCCTCGGCTACGCGACCTATCGGATCGAGAACGTCTTCCTGCGAATCGACCAGACGCGGACGATCGACTTCCAGTTGACGCCGCAGGCGATCGCGGTGGAGGAGATCCGTGTGGAGGCCGAGAGAGTGCCGCTCATCGACGTGACGTCGACGGGCAGCCAGAACACGATCACGCCGGAACAGATCACGGCGCTGCCGGTGAACAACGTGGAGGAAGCGCTCTCGCTGCAGCAGGGCTTCCTGGTGGTGCCGGACCAGACGAACCTGATCTCGTTCCAGGAGAGCCGGCGCAACGCGGTGGACCCGGTGCGTATCCGGGGCGGCCGCGCGGGCGAGACCTCGATGCTGATCGACGGCATCCCGGTGAACAACTTCCTCTTTGGGAGCCCGGCGGTCTCGATCACGCCCGAGGCGATCGGGCAGATCGACTTCATTCGCGGGGGCTTCCCGGCCAAGTACGGCAACGCGCTGTCGGGTATCCTGAACATCGCAACGAAAGAGGGTTCGGGGACGAACCTGGAAGGCGCGATCAACTACCGAACGGGCGAAGTCGGCGCCGCGCTGGGCAACGACCATGACGACGTCGCCGAGTTCGACCTGTTCGAGGCGTACGTCGCCGGGCCGGTCCCGGGCACCGAATGGGGCGCCGACAATCCGCGCCTGCGCTTCATGATCGCGGGCCGCCGCCAGGGCGGTGCCGACCGGGCGCTGGAGTTCGACGACGACGTCTTCGACCCGGCGGTAAAGACCGACGTCAACCTGAACCCGTTCCTGGGCGCGAACTTCATGGATGTCTGGCCCGGCTGGCGCGGGCTTGGCTTCCGTAACTCCCGCGACCTGTTCGGCAAGCTGTCGTACTACTTCACGCCGACGGCGAAGCTGAACTTCACCGTGATCGATTACCAGATCGACCGGAAACCGTTCGACTTCATCTTCTTGCCGAACTACGGTAACCCGCTGGATTCTCCGGTGATCGACACGCAGGCCGATTCGGTGGTCTACTTCATGAACCGTTTCGCCAGCCGACTCGAGCCGCTGCAGTTCCCGCAGGTGGTTCAGAACTCGGTCGAGCAGAGCCGTCGGCTGTACGTGGCCGCGTGGGACCACACGATCGGCCGCGGCGCCTACCGGCTCGCGGTGGGCCGCTTCGATCAGGAACGCAAGACGTGTAACGTCTTCCAGGGCGTCTGCCTGAACGACGTGATCGACGACCCGGCCGCGGCGTTCGCCGACCCCAACTTCACCGACGACCAGTTCATCAGTCCGAAGGCCGGGACGTGCGAAATCCACCCGACCTGCGGCACCGACTCCTTCTTCGGCGGTGAGGACCTGGAGACGTACGTGGCGCGCGCCGACGCTCAGTACCAGGCGACCGACCACCACAGCCTGCAGTTCGGCGCCTACTACGAGACGCACGACGTTTCGATGGACGAGACGCAGAACGTCGGCACCAACGTGGTGAACATCTACCGTCTGGCCTACTCGGCGGATCCGTGGAACGCCGCGTTCTACGTGCAGGACCGGATCGAGTACGACTTCGTCTCGATCGACCTCGGCCTGCGCTGGGACATCGGTAAGGCGGGCGGCCTGTTCTTCCCGAACCCGCTCGACCCCACCAACGGGACGACCGCGCTGGGCGACACGGTTCTGGGCCAGCCGGGCTTCAGCTCGATCATCAGAGCGCCGGGTCCGTGCATCGCGCCTCGGGACGAACGCTGGCAGGACGTCGAGGTCACCTTCTTCAACGGTCGGGAGACGATCGACACGGTGATGTCGGCGGGAGACAACTGGTCGCGAGAGGTCTGCCTCGCCAACGAGAACGGCGAGCTGGGTGACGCCACTTTGATGGCGGCGGCCGACGACATGGAAGAGGCGGGCACGCGCAGTGCCGTGTCGCCGCGGATCGGGGTCTCGTTCCCGGTGACGGCGAACTCGTCGTTCTTCTTCAACTTCGGTCGCTTCACCCAGAACCCGTTGCTCAACAACATCTACGTCAACACGGGGATCGGGAAGGACACGACGGTCCTCTTCAACGCGGCGAGCGCCGACGACTGCGGCTACACCGGACCCGGTGCTTCGCAAGCCACCTACTCGTTCGACGCGGCTAACGGCCTGTGCAGCGCGACCTCGTCGCTGGAAGGGACGCCGACGGGCGTGACGATCAATGTGCCGGGCGAAGGTGGCCCCGGGATCGTCGGCTTCCCCGGCCTCGAGGTCGAGAAGACGACGCTGTACGAGCTGGGCTACCTGGCCGAGCTGTGGGATAACTACGCGTTCAGCCTGGTGCTGTTCTCCAAGGACCAGACCGGTCTGCAGGGGATCCGCACCGGCGGAGTCACCGAGGGCGTGGGTGTGTTCGATCCCGGTGTCACCTACCGGAGCAGCACGCCGCGCTACAGCATCATCGTGAACCAGGACTTCCAGACCGTCCGCGGCTTCGAGATCTCGCTGCGCCGACGGATCGTGGATTTCTGGGGCTTCGACATCAACTATGCGTTCTCCCGCACGAAGACCAACGCGGCGGCGCCGGAGAAGGAGTTCGAGAACCAGGTCCAGCAGAACGACCCGCGGAACCTCCTCGAGATCGCTTCGGACATCGACCAGCCGCAGCGCCTGTCGGCGTCGCTCTTCTTCCAGATGGGCAACGAGACGCCCGATGGGTGGGGCTGGCTGGCGAACTCGTCGTTCTCGCTGGTCGGACGCTACGAGAGCGGGTTCCCCTACACGCCGACCTTGAGCGTCTTCGGCTTCGGGACCGCACAGCTCAACCGGAACAGCGGACGCGCCCCGACCATCTGGACGCTGGACTTCAGGGCGGCCAAGGCGTTCTGGTGGGGCAACATGCTCTACGACTTCTACGTGCAGGTGAACAACGTGCTGGATCGCGAGAACTGCGTGCAGGTCTTCCCGACCACCGGCCAGTGCCAGTTGGGGACCTTCGACCAGAGCCGTCGCCGTGAAGGCAATACGGTGAGTGCGGACGCCATCACGTCCACACTGGTCGACCGGCCGCAGTATGTGGGTCGGCGACGCACGATTCTGGCGGGCGTCAGGATCAGCTTCTAGGCCGATCAGAGGCTTCGAGGAGGGTCCGGGATCCGTCGGCCCTCCTCGAAGGCCAGAGAGAGTGAGATGGGTCAATCTCAAACGACGAGGCATTCGCAAATGCGTTACATCGTAAGATCGCTAGTATGGTTCGGGCTGTTTGCCCTTGCGGCAGGCAGCGGCGGCGAACTACTGGCCCAGACGCAGAAGCCGGGCGAGCCGCCGGTGCAATTGCCGCAGGACCGGATGAGAGGCCCGTTCGACCTGCTCGCCGACCGCGATGGTGGCGTTGGCGACCTGCGGCTGGCGGGTAGGTACGGCGGCTGTCTTTACAATGCCGGCACCATTGACGAAGACGGGAACATCTACGACTTCTGCTATTGGCAGCAACCGTCACCGGCGGTCAACATACCGTCGTTCTTCTCCAACTACGTCTATTTCGCGGCTCCGCCCAGCGAGCGTAACAAACACATGGCCGCCGTCGCGGAGTTGGCCAACACCAACAACAAGGGTTATACGGTCAACTGGGGGAACAGCCTCGTAGAGGGCGAGGTCATCCCCGCGGATGGGCAGCTGGGACCGTTCCATTCCGGCCAGACCGCGCGGTCGGACGGCAGCTGCTTCGACATGACGGACGCGTTCTGGGGTAGCGGCACGCCGATGCTGGCTCACAGCGACTGCCCACCGACGTGGGGATCGCTGGGCTGGCAGGGGACGAAGCGCGTCGATGAAGCGGGCTGGCTGGCGTATGCCAACCAGGTCGGCGACCTCAACTTCTCGTTCGACGACTGGAAAGTGCCGGACAATTTCAAGGTACAGCCCGAGGACAAGTTCCTCGGCGCGAAGCAGGTGTTCGGCTTCATTTCGGACTACAGCTCCGAGACATTGTTCGGATCCGGAACGTTCCCCTCCTACGGGAACATCATCCCGGCGTCGATGGGCGGCGATCCGGACGAGGCGCCGACGCGCTCCGGGTGGCCGTTGGGCATGTTGGCAAAGATCGACGCTTACTCGTTCCCGGCCAAGAACCTGCTGAACACCGGCTTCTACAAGATGACGATCGTGAACAACTCGGAGGAGGTTTATGGAGTCGGGCTGGACTACGACTCCCTCTACCTGGGCATCGGGGTCGAGTGGTTCACCTTCAACCAGGGCACGTCGGTTTACCGCGATCCTGCGAACAATGTCGTCCGCGCGGCGACCATGTGTCAGGGTCAAACCGACCAGAGCAGCAAGGGGGCATTTCCCGGCTGCGGCCCGGGCGGCGACCCGCAGCACTTCGCGGATTCGTGGGGTTCGGCGCCTCCCGCGGGTGTGGGCGCCGGCTTCAACTACGGTGCTGCCGGGTTCGTCCTGTTGAAATCGCCGATCGGTGACATGCGCAACAAGCAGTTCACCGACCCGACCAGCCCCTTCTTCGGCAAGGGCGACCCCGAGTCGTGGGACGACACGATCACCTTCAGCCACGGTCACATGTGTGGGTTCCATGGCTGCAACGCGACCATCGGAAACGCGACGCCCCGGTTCGGCGCGAACGACGACTATGAGCAGAAGGCGTTCGGGTTGGTTGCCTCGATCACGGACGACGTGATCGGCAACCGGAACGTCGGCGACATCGCTACACACACGATGTGGGATACCTGGCGTTGGGAGGAGTTCAACGATCCGAGCCAGTTGGACTTCAACCGCTGGACGCCCGGCAATGACGCCGGCATTGATTGGGACTGGAACGAAGACGGGGTCCAGGACGAACTGGCGTGGGACGACTGCTCCGACAATACGCTGGGTCTACAGTTCGATCCCTTCGCGGGCGTGTCGAAGCGGTGCTCCGTCGCATGGAGCGACACGCTGACGAGCGGTTGGGGCAACGTGTACAGCAACAACGCCGGTATCGTCGGCGTCGGGCCGGTCAGCTTGGCTGCCGGAGAAACCACGCAGTTCGTCTGGGCCGTCGTGCCCGTTTGGGACGGCGTCGGTGGGCCGAACCTGGTGAACGTCGAGGCGCAGATCAACGAAGCGATTGCCCACTACCAGCGCTTCTACCTGCTGCCGGAGTCCGCGCCGCGGCCGAACATCGTCTCGGTCGACATCCAGCAAGGCGGGTCCACCGCGGGTCCCGATCCGGAGACCCAGCCGGGGGCGGGGATCACGCTGTATTGGGACGACACTACCGACCAGTGGGAGGATGCGTTCATCCAGAGGGCGCTGACGAACCTGCTGGCGGCCGACCCCGCGACGGCGTTGGGCCGGTTGCGTGAGCTGAACCCGCTCCTGGCCGACACGCTGGCGTTCCTGGTCGAAAACAACGTGGAGGCCCTCTACCTGTTCAAGTCGTGCGATGGCTCGAACACGTTCACCGACGACGCGAACTGTGCCTCGGATCCGGCGACGGATCCCGAAGGCAAGTTCACGCAGGCGGGTGGCTGGTTGCCGTACGCCAGTTTCGAGCCGGATGAGGATGGCAATTTCCCGAACTCGTTCACCGACCAGGCCGTTTTCGGCGGCCGCTCGTTCCTGTATTCACTGAACACTGAGACCCGCGGCCTGACCCTCTCGGTCATTACCGGCGACGCCATCGCTGTGGATCCGGTGTCTGGTCAGACCGTTTGCACTCTCAACTGCTCGTCGACGAACTTCGAGGTCCCGAAGATCCTGCCGATCCTCGAGACGTCGACGTCGGTCAACAACGTGGTCAATGTCTACATCCCGGTGGCGAACCAGGCGGGCTCCTCGGGGGCCTCGGTGACGCTCGTCACGGAATCGCCCGACTTCTTGCCCTTCGCCCGCATGAACGTGACCCCGACATCGGGCGAGGTCGACGATGGCAACTACTCGCTCGTGTTTGGCGATACGGTCCGCGTGACGGAGGTGTCGGAGCTGGATCCCGTCAGCGGCGATTTCATCCTTCAGGGCAACACGGTGGAGGTGGTGGATGAGGGCGTCGGAACGACGACCTTTACGACGAGCGGGCCGGTGGCGACAACCCCGACAACGGTGCAGGAGACCATCGTCGGGACGACGCGGACTCGTTTGTTTACCTACAACCCGCCACTCCCCGTCTCCGTGCTGGTAGACGACGCTGATATCCCCTTGGTCGTCAGCAACTCGGTACTCGGCGAGCAGACGGTACCGGGCACCTACTTCAGCCTGCCGAACTTCCCATCGTTCACCTACGAGGTGGACAATTCGGTGGCTGGCGACTTCGCGGGGCAGACTTACCTGGATGCCAACGGCGACCCGATCAGGTTGCTGGTCGAGCCGTCGGTGACATGGCTGGACACTGAGGCGTCCGGAAAGAACATCGAGGGCCGCTACCGCATCAACTGGCTGTCCCCGGCGTTCGGTGACGCGTCGCCGTATCTGCTCGACTTCGCCGATCCGACCGCAACGAAGGACGCCATCATCAGCTCGTTGGAGGGACGGAGCAGCGTCGTTTCCTCGACCAATCCGGACTTCGCCTCATTCCTGGGGCTGCCGGCGGAGGCGCTGTTGGAGGTCAACCTGCCGTTCGAAATCGAGAACGTCACGGCGGGCGAGGACAACCCGACCCCGGTGTCGGTAGTCATAACCAATACGAACAAGCAGACCAGTCTCCTCCTCGGTGATCCTACTGAGCTGGACACGATGATCGTTCAGGTTGCCGAGACCGAGTGGCTGCCCGGCGATGGGCTGGTGCTGATCGAGGGGACGGGAACTGATATCGAGGTCAAGGTCGGCACGGCCATCATCGGCTGCGACCCGGGCCTGTGGCGACGCATCGGATGCAACCCGGTCAGCCTGAACTCCCGTGGCGGGACGGGCTACATCCCCAACGGGGGTGGGCAGACCCTGAACTTCAGATACTTCCAGTCCGTTACGGCGGAAACCGAATACGGTTTCAACGTCGCCAGCGGCATTTCGAGCCGCGCGGCGTTGGCTCCGGACAACCTTGACGCGATCCGCGCATCGCTCGATTCCGTGAAGGTCGTGCCGAACCCATTCGTCATGTTCAGTGAGTACTCGACGAGTGGTGGGACCGATCGGGTGATCTTCACGCACATGCCGCCAAGAGGCGCGGTACGGATCTACACGGTCACGGGTCAGTTCGTGCAGCAAGTCAAGTGGGGTCTGGACGATCTGAACGGTAACGGCGATCTGTTCTTCAACCTTCGCACCCGAGAGGGGAACGAGATGGCCGCTGGTCTCTACCTGTTTGTGGTGAAGGCTTTCGGCACAGACGGGTCCGAGATCGGTGAAGCCAAGGGCAAGTTCGTCCTGATCAAATAGAGGGGAGCAGAAGCGATGACACAGAGACGAATCAGTTTACTGACAGCGACGCTATTCGTCCTGGTGACGGCCGGTCCGCTGGCCGCCCAGAGTGGCACGCAGCTGCTGCCGAGACCAGGCGAATCGAACACCCGGGTAGGGAGCCGGGGAGCCAATTTCCTCTCCATAGGGGTCGGCGCCCGTGCCCTGGCGATGGGTAACGCCTACGCGGCCCTCGCCGACGGCGCCGATGCCCTCTACTGGAATCCGGCGGGCATCGCCAGCAACCCGAGGTTCACCGCGATCGTCAGCTACAACGACATGTTCGGTGACTTCGGACTGGATCATATCTACGGCGGTGTGACCGTACCGGCCGGCGAGGGCGCCTTTGGTTTGAGCTTGACCAGTTTCCAGAGCGGCGACATGCAGCGGACGACGGAGGACTTCCCCGAAGGCGGAGACCCGTTGTTCGGCGACACGTTCGAGTGGACTGACCTGGCGGTCGCCCTGAGCTACGCCAGGCAGATCACCGATCGCCTGAACGTCGGGCTGTCAGTGAAGTACGTGCAGAGCGGTATCAGCGAAGCGACCGCGAACTTCTTCGGCGGCGATGCGGGGATTCAATTCCGCACTGGCCTGCTGGGCACGACGGTCGCTGCCAGCCTGCTCAACCTGGGCACGTCGGGCGAGTACGAAGGCGCGCTCGTCCGCCAGTTCGTGACGAGCGGTCAGGAGCTGTTCCCGACGGACCGGACGATTGCGATCAACCTGGACACGCGGGATTGGGATATGCCCACGACGTTCACGTTCAGCGTGCTGTGGGATCTGGTGGGCAGCCCCGAGGCGCTGCTCACGCCCAATCCGGATCACCGGCTGCTCATGTTGACCGACGCAACGGACGCGATCGACACGAGTGTGATGGGCCGGGTGGGGCTGGAGTATTCGTACAGAGAGCTGTTCTTCGTCCGAGGCGGTAAGTTCTTCATGAACGAGGACAACGCGTCGGGGTTCCGCGACTTCGCGCACGGCCTGACCGGTGGCCTCGGCGTGGCCATTCCGCT
>JAACAK010000083.1:17875-104123 GCA_011774835.1 Candidatus Kutchimonas denitrificans
CAGGTGTTCACGGTCGCCTTCGACTCGGGGAGCTGATGCGGCTCAGGAACACGGAACGACGGCAGCCCGGCGGAGCCGGGCTGCCGTAACCAAGGGAGCCCGATTATGAGAAGCCTATTACGTATGGGGAGCGCGGCGCTTCTTCTGGCCGCACTGCTCGTGCCGTGGCAGACCCTCGACGCCCAGGACCGGCAGGGTAACTGGATCATCTACCCGCGCATCGGCCTGATCGCTTGGGACGATGCGGCGGCGATCCAGGACCCCTTGCTTTCCGGCGGAAACTGCGATTTCCCGGAGGTCGGGATGGAGTGTTCGTCGAGCCTGAACAACGTCCAGGCGGGAATCTCGGTGGGGTATTACCTCACGCCCTCCGTCGGCGTCGGCCTCGCCGTCGACATATCGCGACCGATAACGAACGGCGCGTACTTCCCGGCGGTGGAGTTCGAAGTGGCGGGTGAACAGTCGTTGACCTTCGTCAACCAGCGGCTCACGATCGCCGATGCCGTGGCGCAGGTGGAATGGGCGCCGTCGGTCGGCGCGCTCAAGCCGTTCCTTAACGGCGGTGTCGGGATCTACGCCGTATGGCCCGAGGCTAAGAAGGAAGACAAGGCGGCCGTGACCGGCTTCCAGTCGTTTACGGACCTGATGTTCCAGGTCGGTGTCGGTCTCGATTGGTCGATCGGCGAGACCACGGGCTTTCGGATCGAGCTGTCCGACCAGATCTACACCGGCTGGGATCGGGACGAGCTGTACCCGATCTTCACGTCGTCGGAGCTGCCGGATCATTCGACGCAGCTGTTCCCGGATCTGCTGGAGGATCCGCCGGAGGACAGCAGCACGCTGAACAACTTCAGACTGATGATCGGCTTCACCTTCATGCCTGGAATGTGACGGTCGACGAACGAGATTAGGAGGCAGAAATGCTAGGCTTGGATAAAGTGACGAGGCGGCTGGCCTTAACGGCCATCGGCGGCGTCCTGCTCCTGGCGTTCGCCGGCTGTGCGCGCGAGGATCAGAATGCCCTGATCGTCTCACAGGCCGATTCCGTTGTAGCGGTCGCACCGTTGGCCGAAGGAAGCCGCGTGCTACCGGCGGGCTCAGGATCCATCTTCTTCGAGTTGCTCGACTTCGACCTGAGCAACCCCGACGCTTTTGGACGGGCCGGTGACAAATTCGGTTACGGCATCCAGAGTAACTGGTATCGGTTTGACGGTTCCGACCGGAACTCCGCGACCGACATCCGCTTGCCTGTACCTAGCACCAGCGGCGGCATCGCCGAAGACATCCACAGCGGCTGTCGTATGGGTGACTCCAGATGGTGGGGCGGTGCGGCTGGCTTCGACCTCTGGTGTCCGTTTGACGGTCTGTCGCCGAGCACCGACTACGTCGTTGCGCTCGTGCGCTACAGTGTGGATCAGAGAGGTGCGCTGGACGCCAGCGAAAAGTTGATCTTCGGGACCGTCGCAGAGCCGGACTCGCTGGTGCTGCTTGGCGGTTCCCCTGGTGGCTACCCTGGTGAACCGTGCAATTTCAGCGCGAACTTGGCGTACCAGAACGGTCCGGATGGGACGCAGAACCCGTTTGTACTCGGGACCGTGACTTCAACCCCGCTTGGCGTTGCAGACTTTGACTGCCTGGTCGGTTACAGCACATTTTGGGCGGACTGGAACGGTGCTGACGGGAGCGGTAACCCGCCGATCATGCCCAATAGATTGGACGACGGGCACGGTCGCTCGTATGATCTGCCGTGGTACAACTATATGGAGATCTACGAGGGCCAGATCATCCCGGGTCCAACGGACGTACCGGTGATTCGGTTGCAGCTCGGAGTCGACCTCGACGCCAGCGGCAACCCGATTCCCAACTCCTTCGCGCCGCTACCGACCGAAGGGCTGAACCTCCAGGAGACCGCTGTGGCAGACGCGGCGACCAGCGCGCC
This sequence comes from Candidatus Kutchimonas denitrificans, assembly GCA_011774835.1. Classification (GTDB taxonomy): domain Bacteria; phylum Gemmatimonadota; class Gemmatimonadetes; order Palauibacterales; family KS3-K002; genus Kutchimonas; species Kutchimonas denitrificans. The sequence goes on from JAACAK010000083.1 coordinate 19,815, forward strand.
GGACAGTTTGTTCTTGACGTACGACTACCTAGCGGCGCTGGATGGTATGACTTACAAGCTGTGGGGCATGTTCGATGACGGATCGATCCAGGCTCTGGATTTCGAGTACCGAGCGTTTGACAGTGGTGGCGACACCGTGGTGGCTCCGAGTGTAGTGTCGAGCTTCAATGGTGGGGATTTGACGCACGAGCTCAGGGCCGCATATCCTGGAGACACGACGCAGATCGTGCAGTTCTTCCTCACGATCGACGCGTCGGATGCCAGCCAACCGTCCGACGCACAGCCGCTGTGGATCGAGGATGCGATTCCCGGCGTCTTTAGAGCCGGTGAGTCGAAGTCCTCGAATACGCCGCCAATTATATTCGGCACGTTCGATCTGGGGGCTTCCAACATGCGACCGGTGGAAATGACCGGTACGGGAGGCGGCGGCCTGTTCGGTGCGGAGTACCGGTACACGTACGAGCATCTACGACGGCCGCCAGCCGGCTACCAGTACGTCGGATGGTTGGTCGGTGACACCGCCGTGGCTCGCTTGCCGGATGCCGCCTTCACGACACCGCCAAGAGAGTATGCGGAGCTGACCGACGCGGACAACGACGACACCTTCGACACGATCTCCCCGCTGGTGACGCGCACGGAGATCGTGGAAGCGTTGTCGCGGGCCTGCACCGAGGAAACGGTGACGGCTGGTCCGACTTGCGCGGGGCCGTTCGACCTGTCGCGGTACGACACTTTCGTGCTGACGCTCGAGCCGAAGGACGGTACCGACGTGGTTGGCCCGACGAGAGTCCTGGAAGGCGTCGTGCCAGCTCGCTGACCGTGTAAGATCGGTTCAGTAGCAGACTTACGTCAAAAGGGGCCCCTGCCCGAGGTATCGGGCAGGGGCCTGACTTTTGCAAAGTTGCAGCGAGGCAACGGGTGGCCCTTGCCGGATATTCGAGCGGCCGTAAGCTTGTGCGGCGGCCCGATTGGGTCGACGGAGGTATTCTCCACGGGTAAGCGGAGTTGAGCGTGACCGAATTCCGATCTGTCGATGAGCAGATGAGACTGATCCGTGAGATGGTCGTCGAGATCATCCCCGAAGACGACCTGATACGGAAGCTGGGGCGGTCGCGCCGAACGGGGACGCCCCTGGTGGTGAAGGAAGGTTTCGACCCCACCCGCCCGGACCTGCATGTGGGGCATGCCGTCAGCATCCGGGAGTTGAAGGTTTTCCAGGACCTCGGCCACCAGGTGGTGTTCGTGGTGGGCGATTTCACCGCGCTGGTCGGCGATCCCAGCGGTCAGGACGAAACGCGGCCACGCCTCGGCGAGGCGGAGATCCGCGAGAACATGAAGACCTACCAGGAGCAGGTCTTCAAGATCCTCGATCGCAAGCGGACGCGGGTCGTGCGCAACAGCAGCTGGCTGTCGAAGCTCAGCCTGCCCGAGGTGCTGACCCTCTCCTCGCGCTATACCGTGGCCCGGATGCTGGAGCGGGACGACTTCGGTGCGCGCTACCAGGAGGGTCGGCCGATCACGCTGGTCGAGTTCCTGTACCCGCTCATGCAGGGCTACGACTCGGTGGCGCTGGAGGCCGACGTGGAGCTCGGCGGCACCGACCAGAAGTTCAACCTGCTGGTCGGCCGGACGCTGCAGGAGCGTTACGGCCAGGAGCCGCAGGTGTGTGTGACGCTGCCGCTGCTGCGAGGCACGGACGGCGTCCGCAAGATGTCGAAGTCATATGACAACTACGTCGGTATCACCGAGCCGCCGGAGGAGATGTACGGCAAGACGATGTCCATCCCAGACGAGCTGCTGGAAGAGTGGTACCGGCTGGTGTCGACGTTGCGGGGAGACAAACTGCAGGGGGCCATCGATCGAGCGCGCCAGGACCCACTGGAGGCCAAGCGCGCGCTGGCTCGCGATGTGGTCGCCAGCTACCACGGTGAAGAGGCTGCGGTCGACGCGGAGGCGCGCTTCGACCGCGTGGTGAGACGTGGCGAGCGACCCGAGGAGATCCCCACCGTGGAGGTCGAACGGGACGGCGAGCGGATGTGGCTGCCGAAAGTGATGGTGGAAGCCGGCCTCGCCGCGTCGAGCAGCGAGGCGGTACGCCTGATCCGCCAGGGCGCCGTCCAAGTGGACGAGCAGACGATCGCCGAAAAGGACCACCACGTGTCGACAGCGGCGGAGATTCTGATCCAGCGAGGTAAGCGCCGCTTCGCCAGGGTTCATTTTCGGTAGTCGGACGGTTGCCCCGGACGGGCGCGGCGCTCTAGCTTTGGAGCCGTGACGGCGCTCGCGGCCTGAGCGCCGGAGGAGAGGACGTGAGGATCGAGATCGAGAAGGTGGAGAAACCCTGGGGCTACGAGCTGATCTGGGCACATACCGACCGCTACGTCGGCAAGATCCTCCACATCGACGCGGGCGAATCGCTCTCGCTCCAGTACCACGAGCGGAAGGACGAGACGATCCACGTGCTGCGCGGGAAGATGACCTTTCTGGTCGGGGCCGACGAGGGGAGCCTGGAGGAGGTGGAGCTGGCGGAGGGGATGAGCTTCCGCGTCACGCCGGGCACTCGACACCGGATGGTCGCCATCACCGACTGTGATTTGCTCGAGGTCTCGACGCCCGAGCTGGACGACGTGGTGCGGATCGAGGACCGTTATGGCCGGGGCTGAGCAGGTGCCAGACGAGGGGAAGCAGGACGAGCCGCGGGTCAACACGATCCTGCTGGGGCTGGGCTCCAACCAGGGGGATCGGGTCCGCTATCTGGAGCGTGCCCTGGAGGATTTGAAACGGCTGATCAACATCGAGCGGGTCTCCTCGATCTACGAGACCCAACCCGTGGGCGTTCGGGACCAGCCGTGGTTCCTGAACCTCGTATGCATGGGGCACACGCGGCTCCAGGTCTACGATCTCCTCGAGTTCGTCCACGAGGTCGAGAACTCGCTGGGTCGTGTGCGCAGCGAGGATCGCTTCAGTCCCCGGACCATCGATATCGACATCCTCGCCTACGAGGACAAGGTGATCGACGCCCACGATCTCAAGCTGCCCCATCCGCGAATGACCGAGCGGCGGTTCGTCCTCGAGCCGCTGGCCGAGATCGCGCCCGAGTGGCGACACCCGGTTTCGGGCCAGACGCCCGGCGCGATGCTGGAAGGGCTCGATGGCGACGTCGTCCGGCCGTATTCCGGACCGCCGCCGACGTCGGGTCCCGCCCCCATTCTGTGACATGACCTTCCGTTGCGCGATCCGCGCCTCATACGACGCGGCGTTGTACATACCCGGAGATGGGGGGGACGCGGCGTCACGTACCCACGGCCACGGCTATACCGTCGAGGCGGTGCTCGAGTCCGATGGGCTCGATTCGTCGGATTTCGTCGTGGATTTCGATCGCTTCCAGCCCCATCTCGACCGGCTCGCCGGCGACCTCGATCACCGCCTCCTCAACGATATCGAGGCATTCCGCGATGGCGCGCCCAGCGCCGAGCGACAGGCGGAGTACTTCTTCCATCGGCTCAGCCAGGTCGTCGCCCGAGAATTCCCGAACGTCCGGGTGGCGAAAGTCCGGGTCGTGCAGGAACCCGACGCGTGGGCGGAGTTCGAGCCGTGAGCTCATATCGGCGCTTGGCTCCGCGCTTCTTGACCCTGCTGTTGGGCGCTCTGGCTTGCGGCCCACGCTCGGGCGGCCGGGAAGCGGGCTGGCCCGACGAGAAGCTGGAAGCCCGCGTGGCGGAGATACTCCCCCGCCTGGAAGAATACTCGCACCTGCCGGCAAGAAGGACACCCGAGGTGCGACGTTCCAGCCGGGCCACCCTCGAGTCGTACCTGGTCGAGAGACTGGAGCAGGAGTATCCCGGTGATTCGCTGGACTATCTGACGTTGGCCTATCAGTCGTTCGGACTGCTGCCGGAGGACGTCGATCTTCGTACGCTGCTGATCGACCTGCTGCTGGAGCAGGCCATCGGCTACTACGACCCCGCGCAGGACGTGCTCTTCGTTCGGGAGGAAGCTCCGGAGGCGATGGTGGACGCCCTCATCGTCCACGAGCTGGTCCACGCCCTCCAGGACCAGCACATCAACCTCGATTCACTGGTCTTCCGCACCCCCGGCAACGACGCCCGGACGGCCATCCAGTCCGCCATGGAGGGGCACGCCATGGTGGCCATGATGGCCTACCAGTACTACCAGCTCTCCGGTTCGCCCGTATCGGTGGAGGAGCTACCGGAGCTGAGCCCCGAGATGGCGCCCGCCCTCGCCGCGACGGGCCAGTTCCCCCAGCTGGCCAGCGCGCCGGCCATCGTGCGAGAGCCGCTCTTGTTCGCCTACCTGGGCGGTGCTCGCTACGTGCAACGACTGTGGAAGAGCCGCCCGGCGAACCCGCCGCCCTTCGGCGAGTGGCTGCCCGGGTCCACGGAGCAGCTGATTCACACTGAGCGTTTGCTCCAGGGGCGCGACGAACCGACTCCCCTCGTCATCTCGGATCCAGAAGATCCGTGGCGGACCCTCTACGCTCGCGACTTGGGCGAGCTGGAGATCCGGATCTTCTTCGAGGAGCAGCTCGACGACCCGCGCGCGGCGAAGGCTGCCGCCGCCGGCTGGGACGGCGACGCCTACACGCTCATCGCGCGAGACGACGCGACCGCCCTCGTCTGGTATACCGTGTGGGACTCGGAGCGGGACGCCGAAGAATTCCTCCAGGCGTACCGCTCGGCTTTCGCCGCTCGGTTCGGACTCACCGAATCCGGCGGTTCTTTGGTTGGCGCCGAACGCCAGGCGAGCGTCGTACGCCTCGAGCTGGGCGGGTTGCCGGCGGTGCGCATCGTGGAAAGCCCGCTGGGGTTGGAGGTGGATCCGGTGCCCGCCGCGGGGGTGCGAGCCGGATCGTGAAGGCCGGGAACCGAAAAGATAGCGCCTTTAGGGGGCCTGGAAGGCCCAGAAAAGGCCGCTGTGCGCCGGAAACGTGAGACAAGGGCATGGCATTGTTTCAGACCAGAATCAGACAGCAGGCGTCGATTCTGAGGGCCGGCGATGTATCGTAATCTGTGCTACACTTCGGGCCTCACTCGCGACCGTTGCCGTATAATATAGAGGCCAGCACCAGCTCCTTCGGCAGCGGGTACCGATACCGCTCGCCGGCATAGTTCCGCAGCACCACCTCGTCGTCGCTGATCTCCTCCACGTAGTTGGGAAGAAGCGGGATCTTTCCACCGCCGCCCGGTGCGTCGATGCAGAAATGAGGAACGGCGAGACCCGAGGTCCAGCCACGAATGGCGCGGATGATCTCGAAGCCTTTCTCGACGCCGGTGCGGAAGTGCTCGGCGCCGGCGACGGGATCGGCCATGTAGAGGTAGTAGGGGCGAATCCGGTTCTTGAGGAGCTTCTGCATCAATTCCTTCATGATTTCCGGATCGTCGTTGACGCCCTTGAGGAGCACGGTTTGGGAACCGAGGGGGCAGCCGGCGTTGGCGAGCTTCGCGATCGCCTTTTCGGTGGGTGGTGTAAGCTCTGCCGGATGATTGAAGTGGATGTTGACGAATACGGGATGATACCTCGAGATCAACTTGCAGAGATCAGCGGTGACGCGCTCGGGCAAGTGGAGCGGGACCCGCGTGTGTATGCGGATGATCTCGATGTGTGGGATTTCCCGCAGACGCTTGAGGAAGTATTCGAGCCGGCGATCGGAGAGCATGAACGGGTCGCCGCCCGATAGGATGACGTCGCGCACCTCGGTATGCTGTTCGAGATACTCGAAGGCGGATTCGAACTGATTCAGCGGGATCTTCTCGGGGTCGCCCACCTTGCGTCGCCGAGTGCAGAAGCGGCAATAGCTGGCGCAGACGGGGCTGACCAGGAAGAGGACCCGATCGGGGTAGCGATGGGTGATGTTCGGCACGGGCGAGTCATTGTCCTCGCTCAATGAGTCGACGACTCCGTCGAGGACCTCGTTCTCCTCACCCGAGGGCACGTACTGCTGCCAGAACGCGTCGCCCATCGACTCGATCTGCTTCAACACGGCCGGGGTGATCCGGAGGTTGAACTGCTCGATCGCGGTCTGCGCGGCCTCGCGGTCGATGTTCTCCTCGCCGAACAATTCGATGAGCTGGTCAACCGTCGTGACACTCTTCTTGAGTATCTGTTGCCAGTTCGCCATAACGCTTACCTCGGTCGAATCATGAGTTAGAGTTGCGGAGGGCCGTTCCCCTCACGTCCTCACCTCGTCCTTCGTCTTCACCTCTCGCACTCACTCGCGGCGAAGGAACGCCTACAAAGAGCTTGGTATAAGTGACCCGATCGTCGCGCTCGTCGTAGAAATCGGGCACCCTGGCGACCTCCTTGTAGCCACAGGCGTCGTAAAAACGCCGGCTGGCGCTGTAGTCGTCGCGTGAGGATGTCTCGATCACGCACATGCGAGCTCCCCGGTTCTGCATGTCCCGCTCGACTCGTTCGATCAGTCCGCGCCCCACGCCGCTGCGGTGGAAGTCGGGGTGTACGACGATCCAGTACAGGTCCCAGGTGTCCACGGTGCACGGCGTCGGTCCGTAAAACGCGAAGCCGGCCATCGCGCCGTCGGCGAATGCGGCCAGCGCCCGGTAGTCGACGCCGGGGGCGGCACAGAAATCGTCGAAGACCTCCAGCGCGACCTCGATCTCGTCGGGCCGGAAGGCGCCGGTGGCCATCGCGATGTCGGCGACGCGCCGACGGTGCCGGCGGTCCGGCGGCCGCCACTGGAAATCGGCGGCCCGTTTACTGGGTGCTGAGGCTGCGGTCCTCATCGGGCGTCTCCCAGCTTCTCGACCGGTCTCAGGAAGACCCACTCCCGCTCGGCCGTGGCCTTCCCGTTGGTGGCCAGGGCCGAATCGACGATGCGATGGATCAGATCCGTAAAGGACCAGCCGGCGACGCGTGCCTGCCTGGCGAGGCCGGCGTCCACCGACAGATCGGGGTTCGGGTTGATGTCGATGACGTAGGGCGCGCCGTCGGCGGCGATCCGGATGTCGACGCGGGCGTAACCGCGGCCCTCCATCAGAGCCCAGGCTCGGCCGGCGAGGAGCTGCAGCCGGCGCGCTTCGTTGTCGGATAGCGGCGCCGGGCAGATGGGCTGCGTGCCCAGGTCTTCGGGGCTCCCGGTCATCCACTTGGCCTCGAACGAAACGATGGGGGGCGAGTCGTCCGGCAGCCGGCTGAAGTCGATCTCGGCCGGTGGCAGCAGGTGGTTGCCGACGATGGCGAGGTTGATCTCGCGCCCCTCGATGAACTGCTGCACGACCGCCCTCTTCCAATGGGGGCGTATCCGCTCCAGCGCGCCGGCGAGCTCACCCGCCGATTCGACCACCGAGCCCGGGTGAACGCCGTTGGATGCGTCGTCGGCCGCCGGCTTGACGATGGCGGGAAACTGGTTCCAGTCGGCGGGCGGCGCGTCCTGCGTATATACGAGAGCCCAGTCCGGGACCGGGATGCCGTGGGATCGCAGCACGGCGGCACAGCGGTCCTTGTCCAGGCAGTAGAGGAGCGTGGCAGCGGAAGCGCCGGTCTTGGGGAGCTTCAGCAACTCCATCGTGGCGGCGGCCAGGTGCTCGCCTTCGGCGTGCCCGGCTACGGTCTCGCAGAGGTTGAAGGCGAAGTCGAACCGATCCGAGGCCAGCCGCTTCACCCATTCGTGGATGCGGTGCTCCTGCAGGGCCAGCTCGACCGTTTCGTAGCCAAGCTGTCGCAACGCCTCGATGATGCGAACCGTCGACTGGGAAGGCGCCGCCATGCCGGTGGCGGCCGCTTCCTTTTCTGCGATCTCATCGACTACGACCACGACACGCTCGACGGTCTTGATTTCACCGTCGGGTTGTGCCGTGGGTTGGCTCGCAGGCTGGCTCGCCTTAGTCGAAGACTCTGAGGTCATAGCGCGCAGCGGCCGCCGCGAGGACCTTCAGGATCACGTCATCGAACGAGAATCCTGCGGCTCGAGCGGCTTTCGGGTAGCACGAGTTCGCGGCCGGGTCCGGAATCACGCCGGGTATCGGGTTCACCTCGATGATGTGCGGGGTGCCGGTCCGATCACAGCGTACGTCGATTCGGCCCCAGTCGCGGCAGCGGAGACTGCGAAACGCTGCCATGGCGATCTCTTCGATCCGGCGCTGCAGTTCGGGCTCGCACCGGGCCGGACATTGGAAGATGTCCAGCGGCTTCTGCGGTCGGTCCCAGACCCACTTGGCTTCGAAACCGTAAAGCGGCTGGGCTCCGCCGGGGAGCGTGGAGTAGTCCAGCTCCACGATCGGTAGGGTTCGCCCGTCACCGTCGTTCCCCAGGACCGCCACGGTGAATTCGCGGCCGTCCAGGAACTCTTCGATGATGGCGGGTTCACGGTACCGCTCGACCACCCGGGCGACCTCATCTCTCGCTTCACGCCAGGTGGTGCAGAAGGATCGCTGGGTAATGCCCTTGCTGGACCCCTCGTGGAGGGGCTTTACGATGACGGGCAGCGGCAGGGTGCGTTGCACGTCGTCGGGGCATTCCACGACCTGGAACTCGGGCGTCGGTATCCCGTGGTGGGAAAGCGTCTCCTTGGTGCGCGCCTTGTCGAGGCAGATCCCCAGGGTGAGAGGATCGCTGCCGGTGTACGGGATACCCCAAAACTCGCAGAAGGCGGGGACGAAGGATTCCCTGCTGGCCCCACCGATGCCCTCCGCGAAGTTGAAGACTATGTCGGGCTGTGTGTCGCGCAGTTGGAAGGGGAAGTCCGCGTTGGCCTCGAGGCGAACGACTTCACCGGCGGCCGACAGCGCGCGCTCGATGGCGGCGATGGTCTCCTCATCGTCCCACTCGGCGTACATGTCGTCGAAGCGATGGCCGTCGGCGCGCGTCGCTCGCTTGCCGTTCTTCGCGGCAACCGATCTCTGCGTCTGTTGGGGAGACAAAAGGGCGAGCTCGCCCGAAGGCGAGTTGACCTGAAGCGACGCCGACTCGTGGTCCGGCGGTTTCAGGTTAAAGGCGAATCCGATGCGAAGCCTGTTCGCGCGAAAGCCCTGGACCGACGTGGCAGTCGATCGTGCTCCAGTGCTTCTGATTGCGCCCCCTCCTGTGGGAGTTCATCGAGCGAAGCCGCGCTTGAGGCACATAAAAAAAATTGATCCCCACCTCCGCACGTCCCCATCACTTTCAACTCGAACAAATTTAGATGAAAGAATCGGAAAAGGAAAGAGTTTTTGTGAACCGATGTCACCCTTTCTACTCCGGGGGCGTCGTGCATCGACCGTCGATTCGTCGATCGTGGCCCGGATAGCTCATCGATTTGATCGCCCCGGTCGGCGAGCGTAGCTTGTTAACCTTCATTAACGAAAGTGAAATGCGAAGCGGACGGCGCGATGCCGATGGGTGACCAGCAAAAAGATGTTTACCGAACGACGGTGACCGTCCCGCCATCGACAGCGGCCCGTTCCTACGAGGTGATCGTCCGCTCCGACCTCCTCGATCAGGCCGGCGAGCCCATCGCCGACCTCTGCCCCGCCCATCGATATGCCGTGATCGCCGACACACAGGTCGCCGACCTCTACGGAAAGCGTCTGCTCGAAGCGTTGGCCGCGGCGAAGCTCGAAGCCAGCCTCTTTCGCTTCCCGGCGGGCGAGTGGAACAAGAGCCGGCAGGTATGGGGCGAGTTATGCGACACTATCTTGCGAGCCGGCTTCGGGCGTGATTCGGCCGTCATCGCCCTCGGCGGTGGCGTGGCGGGTGATCTGGCGGGGTTCGTGGCTGCCACCTACATGCGGGGGGTGCCTGTCGTGCAGGTCCCGACCAGCCTGCTCGCCATGCTCGACAGCTCGGTCGGCGGCAAGACGGGCCTCGATACGCCCATGGGGAAGAACCTCATCGGGGCCTTCCACCAGCCCGCGGTCGTGCTCGTCGATCCAGAGACGCTGAAGACTTTGCCCCTCCCCCAGTTGGCGGCGGGCCTGTCCGAGGCGATCAAGCATGGCCTCATCCTCGACGCGGACTATTTCGAGGAGATCGCGGGCCGGTTACCGGCGGTGTTCGACCGAGACTCCGAGTATCTGCTGCGTCTGATCTTCCGCTCGGTGGAGCTGAAGGCCGGGGTGGTGAGCCGGGACGAGCGGGAGAGGGGATACCGAACGGTGCTGAACTTCGGTCACACGGTGGGACACGCCCTGGAGACCCTGTCGGGCTACGGGTGGCTGCACGGCGAGGCGGTGGCGGCCGGGCTGGTGGCGGAGGCGCGGATCGGCGAGGCGGCCGGGGTGACCGCCGCCGGGACGGCGCAGCGGGTGCAGGAGGTGCTCGAGGCGGCGCGACTCCCGGTGGAACCGGAGGCCGACGTGACGGCCGACCGCTTCTTCCGGGCGCTCGAGGTGGACAAGAAGCGAAAGGGTGGGAGTGTGCGGTACACACTCCTGACGCGCATCGGAGAGGTGGCAGGCTCGAGCGGGTCCGGGTGGTCGAAGGAGGTTCCGGAGGAGCTGGTGCGAAGGGCGCTGTTCGGCTGAATGGGTTTGACGGCCGCCCGATACCCTAGCAGATTAGTAGGTTCCGGAACTTCCGATATGGAGGGGGCTCATCAGCGATACCGCTCGTTTCACAGGCCTATCGGTGCTCGACGTCTTCGACCGCTGCGTGGCCGAGGGAGGCGATACGCCGTTCGTCCGATACGGCGCGGAGACGCTGTCGTTCGGGCGCACCGTGCAGGAAGCGCGGACTCTGGCGGCGGCGTTGCACAACCTGGGCGTGGGCCCGGGCGATCGGGTGGCTATCGACCTGCCGAACGGCCCCGAGTTCGTGGTCAGCGCCCTGGCGGCCGCCAACCTGGGTGCGTCCATCGTACCGCTGAACCCGGCCTACTCATCCCACGAGCTTCAGTTCATGCTGCGCAACTCGGAGTCGTCCGTGGTTGTCGTGGTCGAAGAGTTCGACGGGATCGACAACCTGGAGCTGTTCGAGCGCATGCACTTCGCCCTGCCTGACCTGCAGTACATGGTCACGGTGGGTGAAGAGGACCTCTGGTACGACGACCGGATCTTCCAGTTCGAGGACCTGATCTCGAGCGGGGAAGGGAAGCCGTTGCCGGCGGTCGAGATCGACCCGTCCGAGCACGTGTTCGCCATCCTCTATACGGCGGGAACCACGGGCAAGCCGAAGGGGGTGATGCTCACTCATTCGAACCTGGTCCGAACCAACGCCGCCACCGCGGAAGCGCTCGACCTGACCCGCGAAGACACGGTCATGATCGCGATGCCGCTGTTTGCCATCTTCGGGCTGGGCGCCCTCATCGCGGCGATCAACGCGGGCGCCTCGGTCGCCCTGGTCGACCGGTTCGATCCCGATGAGACGCTGCGGGCGATTGCCGACCAGCGTGTCAGCGCTATCTACGGCACGCCCTCCGTGTTCGCGGGTATGCTGCGAAGCCCGCTCCTCGATCAGGTCGACCTGAGCAGTCTGCGGGCCGGTATCATCGCGGGAGCACCGGTTATCGACACCCTGATCCGCGAGGCACGCCAGCGGCTGACCCCCGGCCTGGAGATCGCCTATGGCATGACCGAAACCTCGTCCACCGTGTCGCTGACGCGCCCCGACGACGCGGCCGAGGCCCGCAACTTCACCGCCGGACGGCTGTTGCCCGGTGTCGAGGCTCGGGTGCTGGCCGACGATGGCTCGGAGCTGCCGGTCGAATCGGTCGGCGAGCTGGCCGTACGGGGCTTTAACGTCATGAAAGGGTACAATCGCCAGCCCGAGGAGACCCAGCGCTCGTTCACGCCGGATGGCTTCTTCCGCACCGGCGACCTCGGGATGGTGGACGAAGACGGCTACCTTCATATAATTGGACGGAAGAAGGAGACGATCATCCGCGGGGAACTCGTCATTTATCCCCGGGAGCTCGAGACGCTCCTTCGGCTACACCCCGCCGTGCAGGACGTTGCCGTCGTCGGCGTCCAGGACGATGTGCTGGGCGAGCTGATCTGCGCCTGCATCCTGCCGGTCGAGGGCGCAATCGTTACCGGCGACGAAGTCAAGGAGTTCTGTCAGGGTAAGGTCGCGGCTTACAAAGTCCCGGACCTCGTTCGGTTCGTGGACGCCTTCCCCATGACGGGAAGTGGGAAGGTCCGACGCGTCGAGCTGGCCCGTATGATGGTGGCCGAGCGCGCGGCGCGCCGTGGCTAGTTCGTTGTCGGTGGAATAGAGAGCAGTCCCGCAAACTTCGCCCGAGCGGCGTAGGCGGGCTCGCGAGGTACGGCTGCCGGGATCGTCGGCAGGATCGAAAGACCTGAACGGTCGTCGGCGCCGTTGCCATTCATACGCGAACCCTCCCATCGGGGTCTCACCCCAGCCGCCCCTCGCGCCACGGTCACGGGCCTGTCTCTCCTTGGCGTAATTTACTGTCTTACAAGGAGTTACAAGGAAAGATGAGTAGAACGCATGACTCGCCCGACGGGCGAGGCGAAGCGCTTGCACCGGTGACCGACGAGGCCCACCAGGCGGCGCTGCTGATCGATTTCGACAACGTCACCATGGGCATCCGCTCCAACCTCGGCCAGGAGATGCGCAACCTGCTGAACTCCGAGGTGATACGAGGGAAGGTCGCCGTGCAGCGGGCCTACGCGGATTGGCGCCGCTACCCCCAATACATCGTTCCCCTCTCCGAAGCTTCGATCGATTTGATCTTCGCGCCGGCCTACGGCTCCTCGAAGAAGAACGCCACCGACATCCGGCTGGCGATCGATGCCCTGGAGCTGGTCTTCATCCGTCCCGAGATCCGGACCTACATACTGATGTCCGGCGACAGCGATTTCTCCAGCCTGGTCCTGAAGCTGAAGGAATACGGGAAATACGTGATCGGCGTGGGGATCCAGGAGTCGAGCTCCGATCTTCTGGTGCAGAACTGTGATGAATACTACAGCTACACGGCCCTCTCGGGGCTGAGCAAGACCAGCGATCAGGTGATCGAGAGCCACGACCCGTGGGTGTTGGTGGAGAAGGCGGTGAGCAAGATGGTCGAGCGGGGCGACACGATGCGCTCGGATCGTCTGAAGCAGGTGATGCTGGAGATCGATCCGTCGTTCGACGAGAAGGAACACGGCTTCAGCAAGTTCAACCGTTTCGTGGTGCAGGCGGCATCGAAAGGGCTGGTCTCGATCCAGAAGATGGAGAACGGGCAGTACGGGGTGGCGCCGGGGGACCGTGGCGGCAAGGGACGCAAGCCGAAAGAAAAAGGCGAGGCGGAAGCGGACCGCAAGAGCGAGGCGAAGGCACGGTCCGGAAAGCGTGAGGATCGAGGCGAACGAGGCCGCGCCAAGAAGAAAGACCGTGAGGGGTCGGAGCCGGGGCGGCAGGAGCGGACCCGGCGGGCGCGACCGAAGCTCACGATGGAGGGGGCGCTGGCGCTGTTGGACCGGACCCTGGGCATCCTGCTGGAAGGAGGGGGTGACTCGGTCCGCGACAGCGACGTGAAGCGCCGGATGTTGGAGTTGGAGCCGGGCTTCGACGAGGGCGAGCTGGGATACAGCAAGTTCAGCAAATTCTTGCAGGCGGCGGAGGAGCAGGGGGCCATCCGGCTGACCCGGGGGCCTAACGGCAACTACCACGTGAGCCGCGGCGGGAAGCGCGAGCCTAAAGCGAAGGAGGTGGCGGCGGAGCCGGAAGCCGGGGTGAGCACCGGCGAGTCGACGATGAGGCGGTTGGCCCGCTTCTTCTTCGGCGGCAAGCCGGAGGGCGCCGAAGAGCCTTCGGGCGCGGGCGGCGGAGAGCTGGCCCCAACCCCGGGCGGGAGGCCGACGGAGGAATCACGTCGGCGGCACCGGGGTCGAGGGCCGCGTCGCGAGGCGCGCGGAGCGCCACGGGCGGACCGGCGCGAGGGGCCTGCGGGTCGCGGACGCCGGGACGCGGAGGAACGGTCGGGTCGAGGCCGGGAGGTGCGGCGCGAGGAACGACGGGCGGTGCGGGACAAGAGCGAGGCGCGTCAAGGCGAGCGTCGCCGGGAAGAGGGGCGAAAGGCGCAACCTCACGGACGCCGCGAGCCTCGTAAAGGGCGCCAGAAACCCGACCGCGAGCCGGAGCCGCGGCAGGAAGAGCCGCGCCCGGCCGCCGCGGCGGCGGCACCGCGCGAGGCGGAGCCAGCCGATGCGAACGATCGGCAGGCGGCCGCTCCGAGCAAGGAGGGGAAGCCGGCCGCTGAGGGTAAAGAGGAAAAGCCGGCGGCCGAGAGCACGGAGCGGAAGCCCGCGGTGACCGAGGCGCCTCTGCCGGGCGCGCCGCGGGGCACGATCCGGGGTCGCTGGGGAAGCCGGGGACGCTACCGTCCCTCCGAGGCGCCCCCGCCCATCTTCGAGGGACAGACTCGGGACGGCGTCTCGAAGAGCGAGTCCACCGAAAGGCGCGGCGAGACGGCGGAAGCTTTAGCGGGCTCGGAACCGACGGGCGTGGCGGGGCCGTCGCAGGACGAGGGCATCGTGGCGCACCTCACCGGCTACGCGGGTGTGGGTGGCAAGACCGCCGAGGCGCTGGTGGAAGCGTTCGGAGACGAGACCTTCCGGGTGCTGGACGAGGAGCCCGACCGGGTTCGGCAGGTGTTGCCCGATCATCGGGCCGAGCGCGTGCTCGAAGCCCGGCGCCAGGAGCGTGAATCCGAAGGTACGTGAGCCGCGCCAACCGGCCGCTGCCGGCCGGCTTCTTCGATCGTGACGCCCCGGTCGTGGCCCGGGAGCTGCTCGGCGCGCTGCTGGTCTCGGACTGCGGCGCGTCGCGCTGCATCGGCCGCATCGTGGAGACCGAGGCCTACCCGGGACCCCACGACCCGGCCTCCCACGCCGCCGCGGCGGTGGGCCACACCGAGCGCAACGATCCGATGTACGGACCCCCGGGCTCCGCCTACCTCCACCTCAATTTCGGAATCCACTGGTGTCTGAACGTGGTGGTGGGATCTGAGGGCTATCCCGCCGCCGTGCTGATCCGTGCCCTCGAGCCCGTCGAAGGGATCGAGGCGATGCGGCAGCGACGGGACCGGCGCCGCGATCGTGAGCTGACGTCCGGCCCGGCGCGGCTGACCCAGGCACTCGCCGTCGGGCCCCACCTGCAGCGCCATCCGCTGCAGCGACCGCCGCTGGTCATCACCCCCGGCACGAAAGTGCCCGAGAGCGCTCTGGTTCGGACCACCCGGGTCGGGATCAGCCGCGGCGCCGACCGGGAATGGCGCTACTACGATCGACGGAGCCGATACGTCAGCAGGAGGGATCGGGCGGCGGAGATCGGCGGCTGATCAGGACGCCGGGGTCGGCGGCCGCAGTCGGCGCACCAGGTACCGGACCGCGAAGGCGGCCAGCAGAACCAGGGCGAACGCGCAGACGACGGTCGGACCGGTCGGCAGATCAGTGCGGTAGGACGCGTAGAGTCCAAGAACGGTGGCAAAGGTGCCGGTCGACCAGGCGATCGTGATCAGCTTTCGCGGCTGCACTGTGAACAGGAACGCGATGACCGCCGGGATCACCAGAAAACTGAAGACGAGCAGGACGCCGGCGATAGCCACCGACGAAGTGACGACCACACCGAACAGCCCGTAAAAAACGAAGTCCCAGAGCCTCACCGACCAGCCGCGTCGCCGCGCTTCGTCCGGGTTCATCGAGATCGTCAGGAAGCGATCACGCAGCAGCCAGTGGATTCCGCCCAGCAGCGCGTAGATCAGCGCGGTCTTCCAGATCTCCGGCCAGCTCACCCAGAGCAGGCTGCCCGACAGCAGTTCCTCGACGTGCTCCGATCCCCGGGGCGCCTGCGCCGCCAGCAGGATGGTCACCGCCGACGCTACGACATAGACGATCCCGATGATCGCCTCCTGGGGAACGTAGGCGTGCTCCATCCGCGAGACACTGAACAGGGCGGCGGCGACCAGGGTCGCGGCGAGGCCCACGCCGTACGCCGCGATCGATTCCGGGAGGCCCAGCCAGCCTGCCAGGGTGTCGGAGAGGCCGAGGCTGGCGGCGGCCCATCCCATGGCGGCGACCTGGGCCAACGCCAGGTCGACGAAGATCACTCCGCGGGCGATGATGTGAATTCCCAGGTATCCGTGGATGCCGACGAGGATCAGCGCGGCCACGAGGGCCGGTAGCATCAATTCGAGCATGCCAACTCCCGTCTCTCCACCGAAGGAACCGCGCCCCCAGCGGGCGAACGGCCAGCCCGGGCTCGGGATCCGTCCGGCTCACTCATCGCGGTGTTCCCGTCGACGGTCCAGGCCGACGAAGGCCTCGGCCAGCTCCGTCACCCACCGGTCGATGAGGTCGAAGTAGGTGTCCACCCCCTCCGCACCGTCCACGTGCTCCGGAACCACAACGGCGCGTGCACCGGTCCGGGACGCGACCCGCTCGACCTGCCGCTGGCTGAAGTAGTTGGCGGCGAAGAGGACCGGGATGTGCTCCTCTTGCATCGTGGTGATGACGTGGTTCAGGTGGCCGGGTGAGGGAGGGATGCCGGGCAGCGGCTCGATATAGAGGGCGCACTCGACCCGGAAGCGGGCGCTGAAGTAGGCCCAGTTCTTGTGATAACAGGCCATCCGCCGATCGCGAAACGGCGCCGCCTCGCCGATCCAGCCGCCGACGTATTCGCTGAGCGGCCTCCCCTCATAGGTCTGCCCGATGGCGAACTCCCACAGCGCGTAGGTCCGCGCCAGCTGGAGAATCGTCTCGGCACCCAGCAGGTCGACGAACTCATCGCCGTAGGTTCGGCGCAGCACGCGGTCCTCGAACCTCTCGAAATTGGCCTCGTAAGTCGCGCTGTTGTCGGGATCGACCCGCTTCAACCCGACCAGGATGTTGCGGGCGATGGTTGTCCCGTTCACCGGGTCGGTGTGGATGTGAGGGTTCCCGAAGGCGTGTACATCGCCGCCGGTCCGCGATACATCCTCCGGAACCTGTAGCAGCTCGATGCCCGAGTAGACCGCCACGTTCCCCGCGGCGCCTTCGACGACCCGTGGGTTCCGGGCCCGGTCGATGATCGAAGGGACCCAGAGCTCGAGGTCGAGCCCGGTAACGATGAACAGATCCGCCCGCCCCACCTGAGCGGCGAAGCTGGGACGCGGATTGACGAAGTGCGGGTCCTCGTCGCCCCGGGCGATGGCGTTCACTTCGGCCAGATCTCCCGTCAGCTCCCTGGCGATGGCAGCGTAAGTGGGCAGCGTCGTCACGACCCGGAGGCGATCCTGTGCCAGCGCCTGGCTTTGCAAGAAGAGCACGGTCGCGATCAGCGTGAGCACGGTGCCCGACGCGACCGTGAAGCATCGACCCGTCCCAGGTTTCCGTTTCATATCCTTCTCCCCTCAGTACGTCTCGTGCTTGTGCGGACCGATCGCCCAGACGATCTGTCCGGTAATCGTGTGGCTCCCCTCGATCCCGTCCGGTTTGAGGTAGTTGTATTGCAGTCTCAGGTAGACCCATTCGCTCTGCCACCAGGTCACGCTGGGCACGAGCATGTAGACGTCCGGCCCGGCCTCGAGGTCGTCGAGATAGTCGAATCGGAGACCCGCGACCCAGCGCCTCGCCAGTCGATAGTTGCCCTGGAGGTATCCGCCGTGGCCTCTCAGGTCGGGTGCGCCGAAATCGCGGCGCGCCCAGTAGTACTCGGCGGACAGCCGCAGATCGCGGTAGAGACCGCGGCCCGGCGGCCGCCAGCGAAACGCCAGGTAGACGTTGAACAGCGTCGAACGCAGACCCTCGCTCCGGTTCTCGCCGTAAACGCCTGCACCGCCGAGCTCGAGGTAGCTCGATGCGCTGAGGTCCCAGAAGCTGCTGAGGTTTCCGAGAAAGGCCAGATTGGTCTTGCTGTCAGCGAACAGCGCTTCGTTCGCCGTGTTGGTCACCTCGAGGGTCAGCGTCTGCAGGCTCGGGCCGATGGCCAGCGGCGGTGCGACGATCGAGAGGCCGGTCTGGATCAGGCCGTCGTCGCCGAGGAAGGCGACGGTGGGCAGCGGGCGGCCGACCTCCAGCAGCGCGTGGGTGTGCCAGCGGTTGTAAAGGCCGATCTGTTGCCTGAACTTGCCGGCCTTTACCCCCAGGTTGGCCGGCAGGCCGACCCAAAAGACGTAGCCCTCTTCGATCTCGACCGGAGCGTGGCCGGCCTCGGCCTCCTCCTCCGCCAGGCCCGCGATCCCGAACTCCTCCTCGTGGGCCACGAAGATCTTGGTCCGGGTATAGGGGTCCAGCGCGGCCTGGAACGCGAACTCGAACTCCCGCGGAACGCCGGTGAAAAAGCTCTTTTCGCCGACAGGCGCCAGGTGTTGACCCAGTACGTCGCCCGTGACGCTGATCTCGGGGTTCAGGATGTTCAGATTTCGCGTTCGGCTCGCCTGCTCGGTGGTATCCGGAGCCTCCTGCTCCGCCGCGGCGGCGCGGGCGGCGGCGCGCAACGCCTCGAGCGCATCGGTCGTGGCCCGGGCGGCCGAGTCGGCGCGTTCGCCGCGGGCCAGGACGGCGAGCAGGCTGTCGAGTCGAGCTTCGAGCTCGCGGATACGCGCCTGCAGGCTGTCGATCCGCGCCCGGGTCACGCTGTCGGGCTCCACCTGCTGCGCCGGCAGGTGTGCTGGTGCCAGCGCGCTGAGCGCGCCGATCAATACGAATAAAGGCAATACGCGAATCGCTCGCATGTGTCTCTTCACCATGCTGAAAAGGAGTTGCTTCGGCCCGGGGGGCCGGTCATCGACCCTCACTCGCCGGTCGCGAACGACCGACGCCGTGGATCAGAGAAAGGGAGGTGGCGCGCGGGCGCCGCCCTGGAAGCCGAGCGATTGGGCAGGTGCGAAGTGGCGTACCGGACCGGGCTCCAGCGGACGAGCGGATGCCGGATTCGGGTCCGAGTTCGAACGGGAGAACGCCCAGGGGATGTGCTGCGCCTGAAGGCAGACCCGGTGGTCGTGCTCCCAGGCGCAGCCGCCCGAGTGTTCGGTCTCCACCCGTGCGGTGTTGGCCGAGGCGGCCAGCGAATCGATCGCCAGCCGCGCGCCGGCCGTACCCGGCAACGCGAGTAGCAGCGCGAGAGCCGCCGCTCGCGTCAGTCCGTCGCGACTACGCATGGCGTTCAGGATAGGTTGCCGCCTACGTGACGTCAACTCGATCTGTTGTCGAACGGAGACGCCGGCTATCTTGATGCCGCTCGAACACGTTCCGGCCGTCCGCAAACACGCTCCAGCCGCGAAAGACAGGGCCGCCGATGCCAACCGACCCCGCGATGGCCACCACCGGACTGGCGCAGGGCACTCCCGCCGGTCCGACCACCGTGCTCTTTCTGGCTGCCCTCACCGCCCTCGGCATGCTGGCGGGCGTCGGGGCGATGCGGCGCTTCGAAACGTGGGCGATCCGCCACACGGCCGAGCTCGTCGCCTTCGCAGCCGGACTGCTGGTCTCCGGCGCGCTGTTGCACCTCCTGGGCCGCGCCTCCCGGCTGATCGGCATCGACGACGGTTTGACCTGGGCTCTCGTCAGCTTCCTCGTCTTCTACCTCCTCGAGGCTCATTTCGTCCCCCACGTGCACGCCCGCGGCGACGCCCCGATCGAAGGGGATCACCACGGCCATGCTCACTCGCTCGGGCCGCTGGTCGTCCTCGGTCTCGGGCTCCATTCGATCATCGATGGGGTGTCGGTTGGGGCTGGCCTTTCCGCCGGCGCGGTCATCGGTAGCGTCACCGCCATGTTGGTCGTCGTCCACAAACTGCCGGTGGGCATCGCCGCCATGTCAGCGCTGTACCACACGGGAGTGCCCGGCGGTCGCGCCGCGCTCATCACGACCGGGCTCGCCGCCGTCACCCCGGTTGCGGTCATCGTCAGCTACTTCGTGCTGCGCGGCGTCTCGGATCACTTGCTGGGCGTGTTGCTCGCCCTCGCCGGCGGCTCGTTCCTCTACGTCGGTGCCGCCGATCTGCTACCCGAAGGTCAGGCTACCGGTCGCCCCGCCAACACGCTCATGTTCCTGGTCGGCGCCATCATCATGGCGGCCATCAAGCTCGTCGCTCACTGACCTCTGCTTCGGTATTTGTTCAATTGACGCTCCCTCCCCATCGCATTACTATGCAGCAAGCGAACAAAGGGCCGCAGCGACCCATTCTTGAGCCAACACGAGAATGTGCGGACCCGGCTCCGCTGGCTGACGTCAGGCCCGTTCAGGGAAGACGAAAGGCTGGCGGGAGGGTACCAAAGGTTGCAGAAGGGCTTCATTGAATGCCCTGCGGTTCGGCAGTTCGCTGCCGGCTTCCGATGCGCTCGGGGGCCGGTTTTTTTTGGCCGCTCTCCCACCTTCCGGGGGCCGGAACTGGCATCCCGTCCAGCAATCGTCTAAGTTAGGTCGATTTCCAGAGGAATTCGGCGAATTCGGGGCATCACGCCCCGGTATCCCGTAAGGCATGATACACAAATGCCCATCGTTCGGATTACGCGGCGACTCCACTTCAGCGCGGGCCACCGACTTCACAACCCGGAGCTCTCCGAAGAAGAGAACCGGGAGATCTATGGTCTGTGCAACAACCCGGCCGGCCACGGACACAACTACGGTCTCGAGGTCACGTTGCGGGGCGAAGTCGATCCGCGGACGGGCTACGTGTACGACCTGAAGCGACTGAAGCGGCTGGTGGAAGAAGCGGTACTGGCCGACGTCGATCACGCCAATCTGAACGTGGACGTGCCCTGGATGCAGGGAGTGGTTCCGACGGCGGAGAACATAGCGGTTCAGATCTGGCGGCGACTGGAGTCGGAGCTGCCGGCGGGGATGCTGGAGCGAATCCGACTGACGGAGACGGAACGTAACGTGGTGGAGTACAGCGGCGAGTGAAGGTGAGAAGAGCGGAAAGTTAGGGCGATGGCGGACACTTGGTCGAAAACCAGACGGATGAGCGAGCTGGTGCGCGAGCTACTGTTGTATCTGGGCGAGGACCCGGAGCGCGAGGGTTTGCGGCGTACGCCGGAGCGGGTGGAGGCGTCGCTGCGCTGGCTGATGCGCGGATACGATATGAGCGTCGCGGAGGTGGTGGGCGACGGGGTGTTCGAAGCGGACCATGACGAGATGGTTGTGGTCAAGGACGTCGAGGTGTACTCGATGTGCGAGCATCATCTGCTGCCGTTCTTCGGCAAAGCTCACATCGCGTACATCCCGAACGGTCGGATCCTCGGCTTCAGCAAGCTGCCGCGGATCGTGGAGGTGTTCGCGCGGCGGCTCCAGGTCCAGGAGCGGCTGACCGACCAGATCGCCACGGCGATCCAGGAGGTGCTGCGACCGAAGGGGGTCGGTGTGGTGATCGAGGCGGCCCACCTCTGCATGATGATGCGTGGGGTCGAGAAGCAGAACTCGAAGACGATCACCAGCGCTGTTCGGGGGATCTTCCGGAGCGATCAGCGGACGCGGGACGAGTTTCTCCGACTCGTGGCCTCTCAAACCCTCCTGTCGTGAGCGAAGCGAGCGCCGGCTTCTCCGGACATAGAGTGGTTCTGACCGGTGCGACGGGTGGCGTGGGCCGGGCGGTGGCGGATCGGCTGGCCCGCGGGGGTGCGCGGCTGGCGCTGATCGCGCGAGGGGCGGCGGAGCTGCAGGAGCTGGCGGAGCGCCTCGATGCGGCGGCTCTGTCCGGGGACCTGACGGATCGCGATTTCATCGCGGCCGCTCCGGGCTCGCTGTCGGACGCATTGGGTGGGACGCCCGACGTGGTGATCAACAACGCCGGAGCGTTCGCCGTGGCTCCTTTCGTCGACACCGAGCCGGAGACGTTCGAACGAATGCTGGCGGTGAACGTGCGGGCTCCGTTCGAGCTGACCCGGGCGCTGCTGCCCGACATGCTGCGTCGCGGCCGGGGCCACCTGGTGAGCGTGGGGTCGGTGGCGGGGCGAACCGCGTTTCCGGGCAACGCGGCGTACTCGGCATCCAAGTTCGGACTGTACGGGTTGCACCGGGTGCTGGTCGAAGAGCTGCGGGACAGCGGACTGAAAGCGACGTGGATCGAGCCGTCCGCGGTGGATACGCCGCTGTGGAATCCCCTCGAGCCGGATCAGCGGCCCGACCTGCCATCACGGTCGGAGATGTTACGGCCGGAGGCGGTAGCGGACGCGATCGAGTTCGTGCTGTCGCGTCCCGAGAACGTCAACATCGAAGAGCTCGTGATTCGGGCAAATAGTGCGCGGGTTGGCGATGGCGAACGGGTTGCGGAGGAGTAACGCGAAATGATCCTTCAGAATCTGAAGAAGTTCCAGAAGATCAGCGAGACGAAGGAAGGGATCACGCGTCTCGGCCTGACCGACTGGGAGGACGAAGCTCATGAGGCGGCGGTCTCTGTCTTCAGCCGCTTCAAACGCATCACCGATGTCCGCGACGGGGCCGGCAACACGTTTCTGTATAACGGCGACGGCAAAGGCAAGTACATCGTGATGGGGTCTCACCTGGATACGGTGCCCGCCGGCGGTAGGCTGGACGGCGCGCTGGGGGTGGCTGGCGCTCTCGCGGCGATGCAGCGGGTGCTGCGCAAGCATCGCGACGCGCCGGTGGCTGTGGCCATCTGGGCGGACGAGGAAGGGTATCGATTCAATAACGGGCTCTGGGGATCGAGGGCCTTTATCGGCGCGGTGACGGAGGAGGAGCTGCTGAGCCTGCGGGATCGGGACGACGCTCTTCTGGCCGAGGTCCTGGCCGAGCGAGGGCTGCAGAAGAAGCCGCGCCGAAGCCGGGAGACGGGCGAGCTCAATGTCAAGTTCAGGTACAAGGCACCGATCGAGATCGCGTCGTATCTGGAGGCGCACATCGAGCAGGGCCGCAAGCTCATCCGCGCAGGAAAGCGAATCGGACTGGTGACGCACGTCGCCGGCGTTCGCCGCTGGCGTCTGGAGAGCGTGGGCGAAACGAACCACGCGGGAACGACGCCGATGCGCGACCGGCGCGACGCGCTGGTGCCGATCGCCGGGATGGTTGGCCGATTGCCTCAGCTGGTGCGAGGCGTTGAGGAGGGCGTGATCACCTGCGGTGCGCTGGGCGTGCAGCCGGGTGTGGCCAACGTGATCCCGGACCGGGCCTGGGCGATCGTCGAGCACCGGGCGCCCAGCGAGCGCGACCAGGATGAGATCGCCCGGCGGCTGAAGGAGCTGGTGGCGACGACGGGCCCGCGGGCCCCCGGCGTCGGACTGGAGATGACGCCGCTATCTGCCGTGCGGCCGACCGCGCTGTCGGACGATGTGACCGCGGGGGTCGAGGAGATCTGCAAGAAGTCGAACGTGGAATACATGCGCATGACGTCGATGGCGGCGCACGACGCCATGAACATCGTCCGGGTCGCCCCCGCCGGAATGTTCTTCATTCCGAGCTTGAAGGGCGTGAGCCATCGACCCGACGAGGACTCCCGCAAAGAGGACATCAAGCTGGCCGGCGAGATCCTGTACAAGTGGGCGCTGGCCGAGCTCGACCGTGTTCTTTGAGCTGACCGATCTGCTGACCTGTCCGCGCTGCGGTCCGCAGCACGGCCTCGTGCTGCTGGTGAAGGATGTCGAGGATCGGAGAGTTCGAGAGGGATGGCTGGGGTGTCCCAACTGTCGGAACGATTACCCTGTGGAGGCCGGGGTCGCCGATCTCCGACTGGCACCCGGGCCGGAAACGGAGGCGAAGCCGCCCTACCATGAAGAGGAGCTCTCGATCAAGATCATGGCCCTGTCCGGGCTGGAGCAGGAGAAAGCGGTGCTGGCGCTCGACGGGCGGCTCGCGCACGCCGCTTCCGCCATCGTCGAACGCGCGCCCGAGCTCGAGATCATCGTCCTGCTCGGGTCGCGGGATGCGGGCGGCGTCGAGGCGGGTGTGAGCCGCATCATGTACGACGTGGAGATCCCGCTGGCCGAGCGCGCCCTCCGCTGTATCGCCCTGGCGCCCGGGGGCGACCCGGAAAGGGTGGCCGCGGCATCGCGTCGCGTCGCCGGCGAGGGACGGCTGGTCCTGTTCGACGCTCGAGAGGAGGACATCGAGGCGGCCAAAAGCGACGGGCTGACGGTGCTGGCCGCTGAAGGATCCACCGCGGTAGCCGAGCGCAGGAGCGGTTCGCTGCCGATCGTCGGCTGACCCGTCGTCCGGTTTGCGCGCTCCGTGACCGGCGGCTACCATGACCGCAAGCGCACGTTCCCAAAGGAGGGACCAATGAAACTGAAAGCGACTGCGTTCGGCCTCGCGTGCGGTTCCGTTCTGGGTCTGGCGAGCTTCGTGGCCACGCTGTTGTCGTTGTGGCGTGGCGGGGGGTTTACGATCACGGCCGTCGCCGGCGCCTATTTCGGTTATAGCTGGAGCCTGGCTGGCGCGTTCATCGGCCTCTTCTGGGGGGTCGTCTACGGCTTCATCTTCGGCTGGCTGCTGGCCACGATTTACAACCGGCTCTCCGGCTGATCACCGGTTGGATCGCCTGGACCTGATCGGCTTCGACACGCGCGTGCCTGGAGGTTAGCGCGTTATGGATTGGTGGCCGTTCTCGCGGCGGAAACGAGTGCCGGGCGAGCCGCCCGACTATTACCGGGAGGCGCTCAGGCTCGCCGACCAGCAGAAGTACCACGAGGCCCTCACCTCGTTTCGCTTGGCTCTCCGCTCGCAGCCGGATGACCCGGAGATCATGGAACAGATGGCGATCATATACACGCACATCGGGATGCCGGACGAGGCGATCAAGTACTACGAAGAGGCGATCCGAATCGGGGGCGATTCCGCCGGCGCCCACTACGGTCTGGCGTTCCTCTTCTTGCGTCGCGGCGATACCGCCAACGCCGTCCTTCACCTGCGGGCTTTCCTCCGCAGGCCGCCCGAGGACGAAGAAGCCGCGGCTCACGTCGAGCACGCGCGGCGCACGTTGCAGAGGCTCGAAGGGAGTCCCGGTGGACCCATCGAGAATCGGCCGGGAGAATAGCGTGTCCAACGAGAAGAGCCCGTCGTTCATCGCCAGCGCCGGCGTGCCGGCCGATATCCCTCCCGGGAACATCGCCGAGCTCTTCTTCCATGCCGTCGACACCTTCCGCAAGCCCGACGCCCTAAAGTACAAAGCCGGCGAGGGCTGGCAGGACATCTCTCACCAGAAGGTCTACGAGGACGTGAAGTGCCTCTCCGCGGGACTCGAGTCGCTCGGTATCGAGGCCGGCGACCGCGTCGCCATACTGGCCGAGAACCGGCCCGAGTGGCTGCTGGCCGATTTCGCCTGCGTGACCTCTCTGGCGATCAGCGTGCCGCTCTATCCGGTGCTGCCGGCGGAGCAGATCGAATACCAGCTGCGCAACAGCGAGGCGCGGGTGATCTTCGTGTCCAGCGACGAGCAGCTACAGAAGGTGCGTCGGCTGAAGCCGCGTTCGCCGGCCCTGGAGCTGGCCATCGTCTTCGATCGCGAGGCGGCTGGCAGCGAGCCGTGGATCCGGACGTTCGACGAGGTCATAGCGCTGGGCCGTGAAGCGGCAGACGGCGGCAGCGACGCCGAGTACCGGGAACGAGCGCTGGCCACCGAGCCGGATGAGGTTCTGACGATCATCTACACCTCGGGAACCACGGGCCGGCCCAAGGGCGTCATGCTGACCCACAACAACCTGGTGTCCAACGTCCGGGGCGCGCTTCGCTGCATCGACATCAACCCGTCGGAGACGGCGCTCTCGGTTCTCCCCCTGTCGCACGTGTTCGAGCGCATGGCCGGGCATTACGTGATGTTCGCCGCAGGCGCGACGATCGCGTACGCCGGGTCGTTCGATACCGTCGGCGAGGACATGCTGGCGGTGCGGCCGACGCTGATGGCGCTGGTCCCCCGCGGCTACGAGAAGATCGTCGAACGGGTCGAAGAGGTCGCGCGCCAGGGTGGGCCGCTCAAAGAGAAGCTGCTGTCCTGGGCTCGGGAAGTGGGGAAGCGGTGGGTCGGACGGAAGCTGGAATCGGGCGAGGAGCCGGGCCTGTGGCTCTCGGCCCAGCACCGGATCGTCGACCGGTTGGTATTCAGGAAGTTGAGGGCGCGTACCGGCGGTCGGATCAAGCTGTTCATATCGGGAGGCGCGCCGCTCAACCCGGACCTGGCCCGGTTCTTCCTGGCCGCTGATCTCACCCTGTTGGAGGGGTACGGCCTCACCGAGACGTCGCCGGTGATCGCGCTCAACCGGCCGGATTCGATCTGCATCGGCACCGTGGGTTCGCCGCTGCCCGGGGTGGAGGTAGCGATAGCGGCGGACCGCGAAATCCTGACCCGCGGACCCCACGTGATGAAGGGGTACTTCAAAGATCCCGAGGCGACGGCGGCGGCGATCGACGGGGACGGCTGGTTCCACACCGGCGACATCGGCGAGCTGGACGAGGACGGCTACCTGAGCATCACCGATCGCAAGAAGGACCTGATCGTCACGGCGGGCGGCAAGAACATCGCGCCGCAGCCGATCGAGAACCGCACGGCGACGAACCCATACGTGAGGCAGGTCGTGATGATCGGCGACCGTCGGCGCTTTCCCATCCTGGTCATCGCGCCCAACTTCGATGCCCTGGAGAGCTGGGCGCGCGACGCGGGCATCGAGTTCGAGACGCGTGAGGAGCTGGTGCGCAACGGCCGGGTGCGGGAGTTCATGGAGCACGAGATCCTGGACACGCTCTCCGATTTCCCCCGGCACGAGCAGCCGAAGAAGATCGCGCTGCTCCACCGCGAGCTGAGCATCGAAACCGGCGAAATCACCCCGACCCTCAAGGTCAAACGACGGGTGATCGAGGAGAAGTACTCCGACCTCATCGAACCGCTTTACCGGGATGGGTGACGATCCGACCCTCTTTCGTGGGAATCTCGAGGTCGGAATTGCGAGGTCGGGATTCTGATTTGGGGAAGATCGAGTTCTCTCCGAATTGTTGAGGCGGGTTCGGGGATTCGGGGATTCGGGGCATCGGGGAGGTGGGAAGCGGCCCCCGGCCGGCAATCACTTCGTCCTTCCCCGCATCCCGAACCCGCTTCGGCAATCGGGCTCTTTCGACCTTCCCTAAAGCGGAATCTCGAAGTCGGATTCCGACTCGAGATTCCCACCCCACAAAACCGGCTACCGCACCGCCTCCCTCCACATTACATTAGGGGGGCTGTCTGGATCGTCCCCCTGACGCGTCCTGCCGCGGCCGCCGACGCCGCCGCGATATCACCTTCTGAAACTCGACATGGCAGATAACAGGAACCAAGCTGTCATCATCCTGGTAACAGCTCCGGACGGCGAGACCGCGGCGTCCATCGGCCGGAACCTGGTCGCGGAGCGGCTGGCGGCCTGCGTCAATGTCGTTCCCGGACTGCTCTCGATCTTTCGCTGGGAAGGCGCGGTCCAGGATGAAGACGAGGTGCTCATGCTGGTTAAGGCGCGGCGCGAGGATGTCGACACGATCGCCGCGCGAGTCCGCGAGCTGCACCCGTACGAGGTCCCGGAAGTGGTGGCGACCGAGATCGTGGCGGGGCTGACCGCGTATCTGGACTGGATCACGGGCGAGACGGAGCGGGGGTGATGGTCGGAAGCGAGGCGGCGCGGCAGGGCACCGAGACGCTGTACCTGCGGGCGCGAGAGCTGGCCGAGGGAGGAGCGTTGCGGGAGGCAGTGGGGGTGTACCGCCAGCTGCTGGCGGACAGCCCCGACCATCTGAAGGCGCACAACAACCTCGGCTTTCTCTACGATCGACTGGGCGATTCCGAAGCCGCGCTGGCCGAGTATCGGGCGGCCGAGTCGCTGGATCCGGACGATGTGCGACTGCAGTGCAACGTGGCGGCGGCGCTGGCGTCGTTGGGACGGTACGGCGAGGCGGAGGAGAAGCTGGCCGAGGCTCTGCGCAGCGATCCTAAGGAGGCGGATATCCGGGAGAACCTCGGGCTGGTCCATTACAAGAGGGGTCTGTACGCCGAGGCAGCGGAAGAGCTGCGGATCGCGGCCGATCTCGATCCTCAGCGCGCCAGGGCGTTGCTTTACCTGGGCGAGGCGCTGAACCGTATCGACGATCTGGAAGGAGCGCTGACGGCGCTCAGGCGTTCGGTCGAGATCCAGCCGAGCGCTCGTGCCTACTACGCGATGGGAATAGTGTACGACCGAATGAACCAGAAGGGCGCCGCGCAGGCGATGTATCACAAGGCGGAGGAGCTGGGCGGATGGTGATGACTCGCCGGCGCACCGTCATGGCCGTCATCCTGCTGGCGTGGGTGGCCGTGCTCGCCTGGCACGTGCGCCGGGAGTACTTTCGACCGCTGACCGTCCGACTGGCGGAAGCCTCGGCCAATCTAGTGCCGATGGCCTCTTACTATGCGGTGAAGCTCGGCGACGCGACGATTGGCTACGCCGCATCGCGCGTGGACACGGTGCCGGGCGGTTTCGCCCTGATGGACGACTTGAGGCTGCGCGTCAACGTCATGGGCAGCGACGCTCCGGCCAGCGCCCGCACCGTTGTGAACCTCGGCGAGCGACTGGAGCTCAAGGATTTCCAGTTCACGCTTCGCTCCGATTTCGGCGATTTCGAGGTCGCCGGTGAGATGGCGGGCGATACGGCACTCGAGCTGGCGATCGACGCCGGGGGTGACGAGCAGACGACGGTGCTTCCCACCGGGGGACCCGTGCTGCTGCCCCAGGTCATGCCGATGCACTTCGCGCTGGGTGAAGAGCCGGAGGCCGGGGAGACTTATGTCTTCGAGATCTTCGATCCGAGCGTGCTTGAACGGCAGCGCGTGACGCTGGAGGTGGTCGAGGAAGAGACGGTGATCTTCCCGGACAGCGCCGAGTACGACGAAGGCTCGGATTCCTGGGTGCCGGTGCGCTACGACACGGTGGAGACGTGGCACGTGAAGCAGGGGTTCGGCGGACTCGAGCTCGACGCCTGGCTCGATCCCGACGGCCAGGTCGTGAAGGCGACGAGCCCGCTCGGCTATACGATCGAACGGACCGCGTTCGAGATCGCCTGGAATCGGTACCGGGCCCTGGAGGCGGCGGAGGCGCGGCTGGCGACGCCCGACATCATCGAGAAGACGGCCATATCGGTCGGCGTCGACCTTCCGGAGGGCGACCGCCTGGGCCGCTTCGCCGTGCGCCTGCAGAACGTCGATCTGGAGGGCTTCGATCTGGAAGGCGCACGGCAGACGTTGCGGGGCGACACGTTGTTCGTGGAGAGCGAGGCGGAGTTGCCCGCTGGCGGCTACGAGTTGCCCGCCGACCCGGACGCGTTCGGCGCGGAGCTGGCGGCGACCCCCCTGATCCAGGTTGATGACCCCGAGATCCGGCGAACGGCCGAGGAAGTGCTCGGCGGCGTGACCGAGCCGCGGGCGGCGGCGCAGCGGCTGTCGGAGTGGGTGTATTCGACGCTGGACAAAAGGGTCACGTTGAGCGTGCCGAGCGCCCGCCAGGTGCTGGAGGCGGGCAGCGGGGACTGTAACGAGCACACGGTGCTCTATGTGGCGCTGGCGCGGGCAGCCGGCCTGCCGGCGCGAACGGCGGCCGGGCTGGTCTACGTACGGGATCGATTCTACTACCACGCCTGGCCGGAGGTCTGGCTCGACCGGTGGGTCCCGGTCGATCCGACGCTGGGCCAGACGCCGGCCGACGCCTCGCATCTGCGCTTCGTCGTGGGCGGCCTGGCGCGGCAGGTGGAACTGGTGAGGCTGATCGGCCTACTACGGCTGGACGTGGTCTCGGTGGAGGAAAGGTGATACAGCTCAAGAACCTGACCAAGAAATACGGCGATTTCACCGCCCTCGGTGCGCTCAACCTTACCGTGCCGCGCGGCGTGCTCTACGGCCTGCTGGGCCCGAACGGAGCCGGCAAGACCACGGCGCTGCGCATCATCGCCGGAATCCTGCAGCCCAGTTCGGGCAGCGTGTCCGTGGGTGGCTTCGACGTCCAGGCGGAGTCGGAGCGCGCCAAGAGCAAGCTCGGGTACATTCCGGACCGGCCGTTCATTTACGAGAAGCTGACGGGCGCGGAGTTCCTACGCTTCGTCGCCGGCCTCTACGGTCAGAACGGGACCGATGTGGATCGGCGGATCGACGAGCTGCTGGAGGTGTGGGAGCTGACGACGTGGCGCGACGAGCTGCTGGAGGCCTACAGCCATGGCATGCGTCAGAAGCTCATCATCTCCTCGGCGCTCATTCACCGGCCCGAAGTGATCGTGGTCGACGAGCCGCTGGTCGGTCTCGATCCCAAGGCGGCCCGGTTGCTGAAGGATC
This sequence comes from Candidatus Kutchimonas denitrificans, assembly GCA_011774835.1. Taxonomy (GTDB): domain Bacteria; phylum Gemmatimonadota; class Gemmatimonadetes; order Palauibacterales; family KS3-K002; genus Kutchimonas; species Kutchimonas denitrificans. The sequence goes on from JAACAK010000083.1 coordinate 49,954, forward strand.
TGTTCCGGGGGTTCGTCGCTCGCGGCGGCACGATCCTGATGTCGACTCACACGCTGGAAGTGGCCGAGGCGCTTTGCGACCGCATCGCGATCATCCAGGCGGGCCAAATCCGTGCCGAGGGCACGATGGACGACTTGCGGGAAGAGGCGCAGAGCGGTGACGCGAGGCTGGAGGAGATCTTCCTGAAGCTGACCGGCGGTGACGAGGTGCAGGAGCTGTTGGAGGTTCTCGGCTCGTGAGCGCGGTCTCCGTCGGCGTCTGGCACATGCTGAGGCCGAAGCGCATCACGGCCCGCCGTCGGCTGGGCCGGCAGAGCGCCGGCGGCAGCAAGCTCGGCACGATTCTCGGCATCGGGGCGCTCTTCTGGCTGGCGGCCTACGGGATCCTGTACCGCATCCTCCGGTACTTCCAGGGTGTCGAGGACATCGGCGACTTGCTGGCCGCCAAGCTGCTGGGCCTGGTGCTGCTCACCTTTCTGGGCGTTCTGCTTCTGTCCAACGTGATCACGGCACTCTCCACCTTCTTCCTGTCTCGCGACCTGGAGTTGCTGATCGCGGCGCCGACGGTTCCGGAACAGGTCTATCTGACGAAGCTCACCGAGACGGCGGTCCATTCGAGCTGGATGGTCACGCTGATCTGTGTGCCGATCCTGGTGGCGTACGGGAACGTTTACGGCGGCGGTCTCGACCTGTTGCTGGTCTCGCTGGCGGCGCTGATCCCGTTCTTCGCCATCGTCGCCGCGATCGGTTCGGCGGTCACCCTGCTGCTGGTGAGCATTTTCCCGGCACGTCGGGCCAAGGACATCTTCGGGGTGATCACGGTGGCGGCGGCGGGCGGCGTGGTGCTGCTGATTCGGATGCTGCGACCGGAGAGCCTGGCGACGCCCGAGGGCTTCCGTAACCTGGGCGAATTCATGGCGCTGTTGCGCGGGCCGACTTCCCCGTGGCTGCCGAGCGAGTGGGCGACCGACGCGATCATAGGTACCGTGCAGGAGGGATTCGATCCGTTCACTCTGGTGCTGCTGTGGAGCAGTGCGGCGGCGGTCGTGGTCCTCGGGATGGTCGTCCATGCTCGCTACTACCCGTCGGCGTTCACCCGATCGCAGGAGGGCGCACAGAAGCACACGGCCGGGCACCGGTTCGGCCTGTCGATGCGGTTCCTGTTCCGGCGGCTGGGCGTGAGTCGCGGGGAGCTGATGCTGAAGGACATCCGGGTGTTCTTCCGCGATACGACCCAGTGGTCGCAGCTGATACTGCTGGCGGTGCTGGTCGTGGTCTACATCTACAACATCCGGGCGCTGCCGTTGCGCACGGAAGGTGTGACGACTTTCTTCGCCAACATCGTCGCGTTCCTCAACGTCGGGCTGGCGGGCTTCGTACTCTCGGCGATCGCGGCCCGCTTCGTGCTCCCCGGCGTGAGCCTCGAGGGCCCCACCCTGTGGCTGCTGCGCTCGAGCCCGCTGCGACCTCGCGATCTGTTGTGGAGCAAGTACTGGGTGGGCACCGTGCCGCTGCTGATCATGGCGATCGTTCTGACGCTGGGCACGAACCTGCTGCTCAAGGTGGGGCCGGCGATGATGGCGCTGTCGCTGGCGACGACGGCCGCGATGACGTTCGCGCTGGCCGCGCTGGCGCTGGCCTTCGGGACTCTGTTCCCTCAGTTCGAGACCGAGAACATGGCCCAGATCCCGACCAGCATCGGCGGCCTGCTGTTCATGATGTCGGCGGTGGCGCTGGTCGGTGTGGTGCTGGTCCTCGAGTCATGGCCGATGCTGACGATGATGCGGCATCGGTTCATCGGTGTGCCGCCGACGACCGGTACGATCGCCATGGCGGTGGGCGGCGGAGTGGCCGCCCTGCTGATCTGCACGGCGGCGACGATCGTGCCGCTGCGGGTGGCGCTGCGGCGAATCGAGACTTTCCAGGCCTGAGCGGGGTCAGAGCTCGCCGCGCTCCAGCAGCCCCTCCACGCTACGACGCTCACCCGAAAACTCCATCCAGCCACGCACGCGATAGAGCGCGTTGTAGGGTTTGGGCCCCTGGTCGATGGGGTACTCGTTGAACTGGCGCTCGGCGGCGGTCAGCTCGCAGCGGATATCGGGCTCGGGAATCCGGAACCAGAGCCGTACCGGTACGTTGCGACGCAGCTGGCTCGAATTGACGACTTCAACGATGCGCGATTCCAGCGCCGTCCAGCGGCGCGTCAGGCCGTCGGCGTACATCCAGGCGAAGGGGTCTCCATAGACTTCAGGTTCGGAGGTGTGGAACAGTACGATGATCGCTCCGTCCTCGGATCGCAGGATGGCGCGTTCGTACGCTCCGAACCGGACCGGGCGTTCGGGTTCGGGTCGCGCGAAGCGATGCGACACCACTATTCCCTGCGCCCGCTGGTTGCCCGCGATCCAGAGCGCATCACGTATCTCGTGCCAGGTACCGGCGCGGTCTTCCCATGCATCGAGATGGTTGCCAAGGTCCAGCGTGTAGTCGGAAGCGCCGACCCGAAAGATCAGGTCGTCCGGATCGCCGTCGGCGTTCACCGTGAGGCGAAGCGCCGGGACCGGCATCAGCCGCCAGGGCGCGCGGATCGGGACCGTCTGCGAGTCCACCGCCAGCAGGGTCTGCCAGCCGTTCCGGACGAGCTGCCAGCCGAAGTACCGGGTGACAACCTCATCCGCCGTCGCCGTGTTGGCGAAATGTAGAATTAGCGCCCGGGTGCGACCCGCCTCGAAGGGGAGGAATTGCAGGCTGGTGGCGTATTCGATAACGGTTGTCGGCGGTGTGGCCACCAGTTCGTCCAGAACGCCTTCCGACGCGCCGGACCCCTCCCGGTCGTCACCCCCGGGTCCACAGGCCATGGCCAGCAGAGACGCGGCCGCCAGGTACCGATTGGGCGGTTTCATGCTGGCAAGCTATCGCGCGAACGGGAGCGGCTCAATACGCCGGCTCGGGTGGCCGCGGAGGTCAGACGCCGGCGAAAGAGGTCCGGCGCATGCGGGCATTGGACGATCGTCACCTTCGCTCCTATCTTCAGCGCGGCCCGTTCCGGGCCGCGAGCTGGCGTGCGACGAACCGGCGAGTGAGAAATGGCGCTACACAACAAGATCGGGATCGGACTTGTGGCCGGTGTGGTGGTGGGCGTGCTGGCCAACGCCCTCGACCTCGAGTGGCTGCGGCAGGCCATCAGCTGGGTGGCCCCACTCGGGCCCGCCTGGATCCGGCTCATCATGATGATCGTGGTCCCACTGGTCATGGCCAGCCTGATCGTCGGTACGGCGAGTCTCGGCGACATCACGCGGCTGGGCCGCATCGGTGGCAAGACCGTCGGGTTCTACCTGGGCACGACCACGATCGCGATCACGATCGGCCTCGTGCTGAGCAACCTGGTTCGGCCGGGCCGGGGCGTGGATGAAGCGACGCAGGCGCAGCTGATGGAGAGCTTCGGTGGCGACGCGGCGGCTAACGTGCAACTGGCGCAGGAAGCGCCCGGCATCATGGACGTCGTGCTCAACATCATACCGCGCAACCCCGTTGAGGCCGCCGCCAACGGTGACATGCTCCCGATCATTTTCTTCTCGCTCATGTTCGGCGCGGCCCTGTCTCTGGTCCAGCGCGAGCCCCGGGAGACCGTGCTCGGCTTCTTCAACGGGGTCAACGATGTGGCCATGATCATGGTCGACTGGGTCATGCGCCTGGCTCCGTACGCGGTGTTCGTTCTGCTGGCCGACGTGGTCGGACAATTCGGGCTGGACCTGCTGCGTAGCCTGGCCCTCTACATGCTGACCGTGATCTTCGGCCTGGCGCTCCATGCCTTCGGGACCTACGCGCTGGCGATGCGGCTGCTCGCCCGCTTCAATCCGATCGAGTTCTTCAGACGGATCCGCAAGGTCCCGATCATCGCCTTCTCCACCTCGAGTTCCAACGCCACGCTGCCGGTGACGATCGAGTCGGCCGAGGAAGATCTGGGCGTGAGCAACGAGGTCGCCAGCTTCGTGCTGCCCCTGGGCGCCACCATCAACATGGACGGCACGGCGCTCTATCAGGGCGTGGCCGTGATGTTCATCGCGCAGGTGGTCGGGATCGACCTAACCTGGCAGGCACAGCTCATGGTCGTGCTCACCGCGACGCTGGCCTCGATCGGAGCCGCCGGTGTCCCATCGGCCGGGATCATCATCCTGACCGTCGTGCTGGCGCAGGCCGGCGTCCCGGAAGCGGGCATCGCGCTGATCCTCGGGGTCGACCGGGTGCTCGACATGTGCCGGACCGCGGTGAACGTGACGGGCGATCTCACCTGTTCGGCGTTCGTCGCGCGGAGCGAGGGCGAGGAGTTGACCCCGCGCCCGATAGGGGTCGAGGAGGCGGCGCTGCGGGGGGCGACCGTGAAGAAGGGGGCTGGACTCGGCTGACTCGGTCCGCCGCTATCCGTCCACTCCCAGTCGACGGTCGAGATCGCGAAAGAACTTCCCGATGCGGCGCGTGTTGACCCCCAGGTCGGCGTTGCCGACCCGCGACTGCGACCACATGTCGACCCGGGTCAGGGCGTTCGCATCGAGCCTGATCTTGAGGCGGACATCGTCGACGAACCGGAAGACGGGAGTGGTCGCTTCCGCTCCGATCAGCCCCTTGTCCTCGTTGGCGCGCACCAGGTTCCAGCGCGGCCGCTCCCTGATCATCTCGATCACCTCATCCCAGACTCTGGCGAACGGAACCATGTAGGTCCGCCCTCGCAGGCGCGGGTCTTCTGCGTCCTCGCTGGTCTGAGCCGAGTTCTCTGTCAGCGCTTTGATCAGGCGGCTTCGCATGGCATGTCGCAGCGTGAGGTCACGCCTGATCATGAGGGGCGCTCTGCGTTTCGGCAAGATCGGCGGCCGAACCAGTGGGGTCGGCACCCCCCGTCGGTGGCTGGCCAGCGAGGGTTGATTGCATAGTTTGAGGCGGAGAGTTGAAGCGAGAACTCACCAGGGAGAGACGAGTGAAGGTTATCATTCCACTGGCAGGCAAGGGAACGCGGTTGCGGCCGCTGACACACACGGTGCCAAAACCGCTCCTCGAGGTCGCGGGCAAGGCGGTGCTCGACTACGTCGTCGAAGATCTGGTCGACCAGCTGGACGTGGAGGAGCTGATCTTCATTACGGGCCACCTGAAGGAGCAGGTGGAGGCCCACGTGCGGGCGGCGTACAGCGTGCCGTCGACATTCGTCGAGCAGGCGGTGCAGAACGGCACGGCCGGGGCGATCAAGCTGGCGCAGCCGCATGTCGATGGGCCGCTGCTCATCGTGTTCGTGGACACGCTATTCGATGCCGACCTGTCGGCGATTCGCCGGGATCCGGAGGCCGATGGCTTCATCTGGGCAAAGGAAGTGGAGGACTACCGGCGTTTCGGGGTGATCGTCACCGACGAGCAGGGTGTGATGCAGACGATCGTCGAGAAGCCGAGCGAGCCGATATCGCGTCTCGCCAACATCGGCCTCTACTACCTTCGCGATCATGAGCTGCTATTCGAGGGGATCGATCATACGCTCGAGTCCGATCCGTATCTGGGCGAGTACTTCCTGACCGACGCGTTTCAGTACATGGTCGATCACGGGTCGCGCATCCAGGTGCTCGAGGTGCAGGGCTGGTACGATTGCGGCAAGCCGGAAACCCTGCTGGCCACTAACCGGCATCTGCTCGAGACCGGTGGGGCGCGGCGGCCGGAGTCGGTGGGTGACGTGAAGATCGAGGAGCCGGTGCGGGTCGAGGAGGATGTCGAGATCTCGAGCTCGGTCCTTGGCCCGAACGTGTCGGTGGGGAAGGGCAGCCGCATCCTGCGAAGCATGCTGCGCGACTGCATCGTAGGAGAGGATGTCGTGATCGAGGATTGTACGCTGAGCGAGTCGTTGATCGGGTCCAACTGCCGCGTCCGGGGCATCGAGGGTACGGCGCTGTTGGGCGCCGATTCCGTGGTCGGTTGCGGCGGAGAGCCGCCGGCCATCGACTAGAGCTCGGCGACGGCGATCAAGATGTCGAGCAGGCGAACGGCACCGGTTGCACCGTCGCTGTCCTCGAACCATTCGTGCTCGGTGTGCATGTCACCCGACCGGCCGCCACCGCCAACGGCGATGGCCGGGATGCCCAGTGAGATCGGCACGTTGGCGTCGGTGGAGGAGGAGACGAGGGCTGGAGACGCACCGGCCGCGCGGGTCGCCGCTTCGGCGGCGCGCACCAGCGGGTGGGTCGGCGGCACGACCCCCGCCGGACGCTCGCCGATGATCTCGACCTCGGCGCTCAACGAGCCGCTGCTGCGACTTCCCTCGGCGGCGATGCCGGCGGCCAGCAGCTCGCGGATGCGTGACTCGATCCGGTCGATTGCGGCGGCGTCTTCCGAGCGCAGATCGATCTCGACCCAGATATCGGTGGGTATCGCGTTGATGGCGGTGCCGCCGCCGACCCGGGCCACCGTGAGGGTGGTTCGCGGGTCCTCTGGTAACGGGAGGTCGGCGAGGGCGGCGATCAGACGGCCGACGGCGTTGGCCGGGTTGCAACGTCCCCAATCGCTCCACGAATGGCCGCCGGCGCCCTCCACCGTTATCCGGAAACGGCGGCTGCCGAGCGCGCGGTGGATGATCCGGTTCAGTCCACTCCCATCCACGGCGAGAAAAGCCGCGGCCGAACGGAGCGTGCTGCCGGGGCGGAACAAATGTTTGACCCCCCGCAGGTCGCCCGGCCCCTCCTCGCCGACCGTGAAGACGAAGAGCAGCGGCCGCCGCGGCTCAGCGGCGCAGCGGAATAGGGCCCGGATGACGGCGAGCGTCACCGCTAGACCGCGGGCGTTGTCGGTGATGCCGGGCCCCACCCAGCGATGTCCGGCGGCCTGGATCTCGACCCGGGTCTCGGGCCCGAACACGGTGTCGAGATGGGCGGCGATGACGACCGGCGGGTCGTCCTTTGCGGTGGCCCCCCGGGGGAACCCGGCGAGCAGGTTTCCGACTTCGTCGAATCGGGGCTCGGCGCTCAGCGACTTCAGTTTGGCGGCGACGGCTTCGCCCCGGGCGCGCTCTTTGAAAGGCGGTGACGCGATGGCCGCGAGCTCGATCTGCTCTTGCAGGATCGCCGGGCCCTGGTCGTCCAGCCAGGCCCGTGCGATAGCGACGCTGGCGGTCGCGCCCTGGGAAGAGCCGTCGGTATCCGTACGCATGCGGCAAAACATTGGAGCCGCCGAAGAGGCTGTCAACGCGGGACAGAGGTGATAGGTGCCGGACTACCTTCGCCAGCTCATCCAGATCGACTACGTGTCGTTCGTCGTCATCGGCACGATCGCGGGTCTGCTGACCAACGCGGTGGCGATCTGGATGCTGTTCCACCCACACGAGGCGCTGCGGGCCGGCCGGCTGCGGCTGTTTCCCCAGGGCGCCATACCGAAGGAGATCGGCCGGATCGCCAGGCGGATCGGGCAAACGGTAGGCACCCACCTGCTGCGGACCGAGGATATCGTCGCGACGCTCGGCCAGCCCGAATTTCGCGAGCGCTTCGACTCGACGCTGCGCAACGCCCTCGAGCGGCTGCTCGACAAGGAGCTGGGCAATTTGAGGTCGGAGCTCCCCGAGCACCGTCTGGGCGAGGTAGCGGGGACGGTGAGCGAGTTCGGGGAGCGCCTGCTGGAGGGGCTGGTCGAGTACCTGAACGGCGCGGCGTTCGAGCGGCGCGTGCACGAACTGGTCGAGCGGCTCCGCAGCGAGTTCGGCGAGGTCCCCCTCGAGCAGGTCTTGACGCCGGCAGCCCGCGAACAGCTGGTGCTGACGCTTCGCGACCTGGGCGAAGGCGTGGTCATGGGGCACGGCTTCCGGCAGACGATTGGGGATTTCTTCCATCGCAACCTGCGGGAGTTCGTCAACTCGGACGAGCCGCTGGGTCGATTCGTCCCGGTGGGCGCGATCAACTTCGGCGAGGCGGTGGTCGGCAACTACCTGCCGCTGGTCCTGGACCGGTTCGGTCAGGTGCTCGAGTCGCCGGCGGCGCAGGAGCGGGTACGCCGCGCGCTGCGCGACTTCATCGACGGCTACCTGAGCCAGCAGGGTATGTTTCAGCAGATCGTCGGCCGGCTGATCATCACCGAGCGGACACTGAGCCAGACGGTGCAGGCGCTGGAGCGAGGCGGCGCCGAGGAAGTGGCGGCGTTGCTGCGGGAGCCGCTGATACAAGACCGGGCGGCGGCCGCCGTGAACGATGCCATCGACGACATGCTGCAACGCCCGGTACGCGAGATCTTCGGCGACATGAGCGATGAGGAACTGGCCCGGGTTGGAGACGTGCTGGCGGATCGGATCGTCGATTTCGCACGGCACGAGACGACCGAGGAGTTCGTTGTCAATCGTACGGACCGGCTGCTGAAGGCGTCGGAAGGGAAACGGCTGGTCGATGTTCTGGAGTATCTCGGTCCGGAGGCGGCCGGTCGAATCACCAATCGCCTCGCCGACTGGGTGGTGGAGATCGCCCGGGGCGAACGGGTCCACGACCTGCTCGAGGCGACGCTGGTCCGCCAGACCGAGTGGCTGATGACCGTGCCGATCGGCCGACTGCGCGACTATTTGCCACCGGACGCGATCGACCGGGCGGACCAGCTGGTGTTCGGTCCGCTGTGGGAGTTTCTGCAGAAACGGGTGCCAGCGCTGGTCGCCGAGCTGCCGATCGCCGAGATGGTGGAACAGCGGATCAGGGCATATCCGATCGCCGACTTCGAGCGATTGATCTGGACGGTGACGCGCCGGGAGTTGAGGCTGATCATATACCTGGGCGGATTCCTCGGCGCGGTGGTCGGATCACTGATGGTCGTCCTACAGGCGCCGGCGGTCGGGGCGACGTATGTCGGCGTGATGCTCCTGGCTTCCTATCTGTTCATCAACCTGCGTTAGGGCACGGTGATCGAAGGGTTCCGCCCCGCGGGGCCGCTGTGGCCGGTCGACGGCTGACCGATCGGAGGTCGAATATGAAGTGGAAAGCGGTCGTCGTTCTCGCCGGTCTGCTCGCGCTTCCACAGGTCGGCAGCGCCCAGTTCATCTCTTTGCGCTTTGTGGGGCTCGATATGCTGGGTGGCGCGGTGGTCCCTGGCGCCGGTACCGATGTGGGCGTGACGTTCGGAGCCCGTTTCGGTTTCGGTGACCTGTTCGGCGGTTTCGCGCGGTTGGGCGTGGAGGTCGATTGGTGGACCGCCCGGCACGACGATCCGGCCTACGAGATCCGGAATATCCTGGGCGGGATCGCGATCTGGAAAGAGATAGTCGGCAGCGGGCCGGTCGTCCCGTACCTGGGCATGGGTGGAGCGATTCACTCTCTCGATACCGCGCCGGTGGGCCGGCTGACCGACCCGCTCCCCGCCGAGGCTCGACGGATAGCGGGCGCCCGGTTGGGGGGTAGCGGCTTCGGCGGAGTGGCCTTCGCGCTGTCTCGAACGAGGGCGATGTGGATCCTGCTCGAGTACCGCTACACCGCCGTTACAGACATCCCCTTCCAAGAAATTCGTCTCGGGTTCCGGCTGGCGGGCCGGCGGCCGGTTCGCTCGGTTGCTAGCTTCCCGTAGTGCGGGCTATGATGGACCGCGAAACGGTGTACCGGGCCGTACCGCCGCGGCCCTGCGCCACAGCGACGGGTGGGCGACTTGGAAGGACCCGCAGATCTGGATGAAGGCCAGGAATACGTGCAGGTGCCCGGTCCATCGGGCGCCGGCGAGGCCGTCGAGGCCCTGCTGGAGGAGGTGGGCGAAGAGACCCAGACGCAGCCGGCGGCGCACTTCGGCGGGCTGCGGGGCCGCACGGCGATGGTCTCGGGAGGCGCGACGGGCATCGGCCGCCGGGTCGCGCTCGAGTTCGCGCGTTGCGGAGCGAACGTGGCGTTCAACTGGTACGATTTGCCCGGCCGCTCGATAGACGAGGCTGCGGCCAAGACCGAGGCGGAGCTGCAGCAGCTCGAGGTGAAGGTCCTGTCGAAGCGCGTCGACGTTAGAGATAGCGAGTCGGTCGAGAGCTTCGTTGAGCTGGCGCGCCAGAAATTGGGGGGACCTCACTTCCTGGTCAACGCGGCGGGGGTGCACCGTTCGGGACCGCTCTGGAAGCTGACCGATGAGCAGTGGCGCGACGTCGTGGACGTGAACCTGACGGGTGCGTTCAACATGATCCGCGCGGTGGCGCCCACCTTCAGATCGCAGCGCCATGGCAAGATCGTGAACATCTCATCGGTCCAGGCTTTCGAGGGGCACTTCGGCGTCGCCAACTACGCCGCGGCCAAATCGGGTCTGATCGGTTTGACGCGATCCGCCGCCGCCGACCTCGGACCGTCGAACGTCAACGTCAACGGAGTGGCCCCCGGATTCGTCCGCACCGAAATGCTGTCGGATGTGTCCGACCAGGTCATCGCCGAGACGGAGAAGCGGGCGGTGCTGGGGCGTTTGCCGGAGCCGGTCGACGTGGCTCACGTGGTGCTGTTCCTCTGTTCAGAGATGGCGCGACAGATCACGGGGCAGGTCATTCGGGTGGACGCGGGGCTGCTCGGTTGAGCGGATCCGCAGTCGTGTGAGGGAGGGTTCGATTTGAATTGGAACAGGGGTGGGGGCGGAATCGCCACGGCGCTGGCCGCCGCGCTGGTGGCGGCGGCCGGCTGCGGTGGTGGTGGCTCCGGAGAGGCGCCGGCCCCGATGACCGGTTTCGGGGTCCTCAGCGGCAAGACGACACTGGTGCTGCCGGTCCAGTATGTGGGTCGGGTCCCCGGGGGCTGGCCCGGCGGCGCGGCCACCGCCCGGGAAGCGATGCGGGCGGCGGACGCCGAGATCCGCTTCGCCCTCGAGGAGTACGGCGGTCGTGCGATCTGGGTCATGCCGGAGCGACAGGTGGAGACGCTCCGCCGGCAGCCTTCGATCCAGGGCGTCGACCCGTACCTGCTGTCGGCGGACTATCTGCGGCGCGAAGGCGGCGACGCCAGGTGGTTCCGCGATCCGCTGTTCGGTGAGATCCGCAAGCTGGCCGCCCTGTTCGACGCCCGCTACGCCGTCTGGCCCCTCGAGTTGATCCACGTCGAGGACCGGGACGGAACCGGCGTGCGCCTCGCCATCCGGAGCTTCCTGCTCGACACTCGGAGCGGCGCCGTGCTCTGGTACGGGGTCGTCGCCTCCGGCGATGATCAGGCCCCCGCCATGCCTGGCGCGCTGGCGACGGTGGCGCAGAGATTCGCCGAGCGGGTGAGCCCATGATCCGGGGCTCGCGGCCCGAGGATGGGCGATGACCGCGACCGTAACGCTGATACCCGGCGACGGCATCGGCCCCGAGATCGTCGATGGCGCGGTGCGCGTCTTCGAGGCGGCGGGCGCCGACGTGGGGTGGGACCGGCAGCTGGCCGGGGTGGCGGCGATGGAAGAGGGCCTGGGGCCGCTGCCCGACGAGACTACCGACTCGATTCTGGAGAACAAAGTCGCGCTGAAGGGACCGCTGACCACTCCGGTGGGCGAGGGGTTCCGCTCGATCAACGTGGCGTTACGAAAGCACTTCGATCTCTACGCGAACGTCCGCCCGGCGAAAACGCTCATGCGCGGCGGCCGCTACGAGGACGTCGACCTGATCGTGATTCGCGAGAACACCGAAGGGCTTTACGTCGGGATCGAGCACTTCATCGGAATGGAGGAAGACCCCGAAGCGGCGGCCGAGTCGGTGATGATCGTCACCCGCTACGGCGCCGAACGGATCGCTCGCTTCGCCTTCGACTACGCGGTCACCCACGACCGCCGCAAGGTGACGCTGGTTCACAAGGCGAACATCCTGAAGTGCACCCAGGGGCTCTTCCTCGAGGTGGGCCGGAAGATCGCCGAGGACTACGCCGGCCGAATCGAGTTCGAGGACCGGATCGTCGATAACACCGCGATGCAGCTGGTGGTCGACCCGTACCAGTTCGATGTCATCGTCACCGAGAACATGTTCGGCGACATCCTCTCGGATGAAGCGTCGGGCCTGATCGGCGGCTTGGGTCTGGCGCCCGGCGCCAACATAGGCAACCATGCGGCGATCTTCGAAGCCGTGCACGGCTCGGCCCCGGACATCGCCGGCCAGGGGATCGCCAATCCATCGGCGGTCATCCTGGCCGGCTGCATGATGTTCGACTACCTGGGCGCGTCGGAGGTCGCCGAGCGGGTGCGCGAGGCCCTGACCACGGCTCTGGCCGGCCCGGTCAGGACCCGCGACCTGGGCGGCGACGCGTCGACGCGGGAGTTCTCCCACGCGATCATCGAGGAGCTGAGGGATTGAGATTCGGATCGAGCGAGGCCTCCTGCACCAGCTGCCACCAGCTGTATGCGGCGAGCGACCTGGACCGCTATCTGTGGTGCCCGAACTGTCGCAAGCAGCTCGAGCGCCGGGGGACGAAGGTGGGCCGCGCCGTCGGAGTCGTGGCTTCCGCCGGCCTGGCCGCCTACCTCGTCGTCGAGGTCCACCCATCGGCCCGCTTCGTGGCCATCTACCTGCTTCTGCTGGTGATGACCTACACGCTCACCAGTCGAATCGCCAGGGCCGTGGTCCAGGGCTTCTACCGCTCACGGGCCCTGGGCGGCGTAGTCGAAACCGAGAACCCGGAGTGACCCGTGGCAAGAACCAGCAGCCTGGACTATTTCGATACCGAGTCGCTGTTGTCCGAGGAGGAACGGGCGGTACGTGATACGATCGGTGAATGGGTAGACGAGAAGTTTTTGCCGGTCATCGGTGAATGCTATATCGAGGGCCGCTTTCCCAAGGAGCTCATCCCCCAGCTGGCGGACCTGGGTGCGTTCGGCGCGAACATGCCGGAGAAATACGGCTGCGCGGATCTGAACAGCGTGGCCTACGGGCTGATCATGCAGGAGCTGGAGCGTGGCGACTCGGGCGTCCGCTCGTTTGTCAGCGTGCAATCGGCGCTGGTCATGTACCCGATCCTCGAGTTCGGCAGCGAGGAGCAGCGTCAGCACTGGCTCCCCAAGCTGGCCCGGGCCGAGGCGATCGGCTGCTTCGGCCTGACGGAACCGGACTACGGCTCGGACCCTGGCGGCCTGATCACGCGGGCCGTCAAGGATGGTGACGAGTGGGTGATCAACGGCACGAAGATGTGGATCACCAACGGTTCGCTGGCCGATGTGGCGATCATCTGGGCGAAGACCGGTGACCTCGACGACCCCGGTTCGATCCGCGGCTTCATCGTCGAGACCGACCGGGATGGTTTCGTGGCCAAGGACCAGAAAGGGAAGCTGTCGCTGCTGGCCGCGGACACGAGCGAACTGGCGCTACAGGACGTACGGGTCCCCGACGATCACCTGTTGCCGAACTCGTCGGGTCTACGCAGCGCGCTGATGTGTCTGAACCAGGCCCGTTATGGCATCGCGTGGGGCGCGGTGGGCGCGGCGATGGCCTGTTATCAGGAGGCGCTGAGCTACGCGCAGAATCGAGTCCAGTTCGAGCGCCCCATCGCCGGCTACCAGATCCAGCAGATCCGCCTGGTCGAGATGCTGACCGAGATCACCAAGGGGCAGCTGCTGGCCCTGCAGCTGGGCCGGCTGAAGGACCGGGGCGAGCTCCACCACGGTCAGGTGTCGATGGCGAAGCGGAACAACGTGAACATGGCCTGCGAGGTGGCGCGGGAGGCGCGCCGCCTGCTGGGCGCCAACGGGATCCTCGTGGAGTACCAGTCGATGCGGCACATGGCGAACCTGGAGTCGGTCTACACCTACGAGGGGACCCACGACATCCACGGCCTGATCATCGGCGAGGACATCACCGGGATCAGCGCGATCAGCTAGCGGGTAGCTGGGTTCCGCCTCCGTGGCGGTTGGAAACTTCGCTCTCGTGTAGGCGCGCCGTCGCACTTGCACGCCGCGTCGGTGCGCCAGAGATTATCCCACCTGACCGAATTCTCAGCGCGCCCGTAGCTCAATTGGACAGAGCACTGGGCTTCGGACCCAGGTGTTGGGGGTTCGAATCCTCCCGGGCGCGCTTCGAATCGGTATGCAGTGTGCGGTGAGTCGGTGTGCGGTGGGGGCCCGGGCTGGAGGGGCGGCTACTGCACACCCGTTTACTGCAGACTGCATACCGAATCTAGTCGTCGCGCCCGATCTCGAGCATCCGGGTCAGCGCGCGGTGCGCCCGCACGCGCACGTCCTCGGGAACGTCCACCTCGTAACGTCCCCGGCGCAGGGCGGCCAGCGTGTTCTCGAGGGTGATCTTCTTCATGTGGGGGCAGAGCGTGCAGGGCCGCACCAGCTCCTTGTCGGGGTGCGCCTCCTGAACGTTGTCCGACATCGAGCACTCGGTGACCAGCAGGATCCGCGGGGCGTCGCTCTCGTCGACGTAGTTGATCATCGCCGTGGTCGAGCCGACGAAATCAGCCTCGTTGCAGACCTCCGGCGCACACTCGGGGTGGGCGAGGATCAGGAGTCCCGGAAACTGATCCCGGTACGAGCGCAGCTCGGCCACGGTGAACTGCTCGTGCACGATGCAGCGTCCCTTCCACGCGATGACCTCGACGTCCGTCTCCCTCTGGACGTTCCGCGCCAGGTACTCGTCGGGCAGGAAGATGACCCGATCGACGTCCAGCGATTCCACGACGGCCCGGGCGTTGGCCGACGTGCAGCAGATGTCGGACTCCGCCTTGATCGCCGCCGGCGTGTTCACGTAGGTCACGACCGGAACACCCGGGTACCTCTCCTTCAGCAACCGCACGTCGGCCGCCGTGATGCTCTCGCTCAGCGAGCAGCCCGCCTCGAGGTCCGGGATCAGCACCCGCTTCTCCGGGTTCAGGATCTTGGCCGTCTCGGCCATGAAGTGGACGCCGCAGAAGACGATCGTGTCCTCGTCCACCTCCATCGCCGCCTGCGCCAGACCCAGCGAGTCACCCTGGAAATCGGCGATCCCGAAGAAGATCTGGGGGACCTGGTAATTGTGCGCCAGGATCACCGCCCCCACCTCCTGCTTCAGCCGCAGGATCTCGTGGATCAGCGGCGCCTGCAGCCGCCATTCCAGTTCGGGGACCATATCGGAGATCCTCTCGTAGATATGGGCCGTGGCGCTGGCGACCTCGGGTGTGTACTCGAGCGATGGGTCCTCAAGGTGCGTCGTTGACATGTATGCTACGCTACTCCATGGCGCTTTCGCCGTGCGGTGGTCGGCTCGTTGTTAAACCGTGTTGTCGGTTGAAGTTTCGGCAAACAGGGAGTGAAAAGTCAACCCATCGGCGGCGACCACCTTGACCCGACGGGAGCCGGTCGGTGATATTGCGGGGTCCGCGAGGGGAGCGAAGGGTCGCGGGCCGGCGCCGTCAGGCGCGCGGTCCGAGGAAAGTCCGAGCTCCGCAGGGCAGGGTGCCGGGTAACGCCCGGGCGGCGCGAGCCGACGGAAAGTGCCACAGAAAACAGACCGCCGGTGCCTTCGGGCGTCCGGTAAGGGTGAAAAGGTGGGGTAAGAGCCCACCGCCCGAGCTGGTGACTGCCGGGGCACGGTAAACCCCACCCGGAGCAAGGCCAAGCAGGGGAGAGTGGTGGCCCGCCGCGTGACCATCCCCGGGTAGGCCGCACGAGGCGTCGGGCAACCGGCGTCCCAGATAAATGACCCAATAAACAGAACTCGGCTTACGGCTCCCCTCGCGGTACTGCCCTCCGTCAGGAGGGCGGCCTTTTTTTGGAAGAACAGAAGCAAGGCGTCGAGATCGACGTGGATGTCGGCGTTCGGCAGCGGTCCGGTCGGATTCCGTTGCCGTCGTTATCGAGGATCAAAGCGTGGAAAGGACGAATGAACTCTCACAGGGACGTCGACAGGGGTGTGATTCACTTCGATTTCAGCGAGCACAGCCTGGAGAACGGGCTGCGGGTGATAGTGCAGGAGGACCATACGGCGCCGGTGGTCTCGGTCCACGTCATGTATCACGTCGGGTCGAAGCACGAGCGGAAGGGGCGGACGGGCTTCGCTCACCTGTTCGAGCACCTGATGTTCCAGGGCTCGGAGCATGTGGCGGATGACGCCCACTTCCGGTACGTGCAGGATGCGGGCGGCACGCTGAACGGCAGCACGTGGTTCGACCGCACGAACTACTACGAGACGCTGCCGACCAACGAGCTCGAGCTGGGGCTGTGGCTGGAGTCGGACCGGATGGGCTTCTTCGAGTCGGCGATCACGCAGGAGAAGCTGGACAACCAGCGCGACGTGGTGAAGAACGAGCGGCGCCAGTCGTACGAGAACCGGCCGTACGGTCTGGCGATGGAGACGATCCTGCGGATGGTCTATCCCGAGGGTCACCCGTACCGTCATCCGACGATCGGGTTCATGGAGGACCTGGACGCGGCGAGCCTGGAGGACGTTCGCGGGTTCTTCCGCAAGTTTTACCGGCCGGAGAACGCCGTTCTGGTGCTGGTGGGCGACGTGGAGGCGGAGCGAGGCTTCGACCTGGCCGAGCGGTACTTCGGCGCGATACCCCGGGGCCCCGGGGCGGCGCAGGTGACGGCGCCCGGAGTTCCGCCCGGGCAGGAGGTACGCGAGACGATGCGGGACAACGTTCAGTTCCCGCGGGTCTACGTGTTCCACCACGCGCCGGCGTTCGGCCAGGAAGGCTTCGAGGCCGCCGATGTTCTGACGGGGCTGCTGGCGGACGGAAAGAGCTCGCGGCTGTACCGAAAGCTGGTCTACGAGCGGCGCATCGCCCAGGACGTGAACGCCTCGGTCTACCCCACCGAGGACTGCGGGCTTTGCTTCATCGTGGCTACCGCTCGGCCGGGCGTCGAAGCGGCGGCCCTGGAAGAGGCGATACTCGAAACGTTGGCCGAGATCCATGACGGGCCCCCGGGCGCCGACGAGGTCGAGGGTGCGGTGAACCGCACGGCCCGCGAGCTGGTCTCGGTGCTGAACGGTGTGGGGAACCGCTCCGATGCGATCGCGACATCGGCGACGTTCCTGGGACGACCCGGCTACGTGAACGAGCTCTTCGGACGAATGAACGCGGTGACCCCGGAAGCGGTGCGCGATGTCGGGCGGACCTGGCTGGTCCCCGAACGGCGGGCCACCCTTCACGTGCTGCCGAGTGAGAAGTCGGGAGGTGGTGGATGACGGAGCTGGACCGCAGGGCACGACCGGCGCCGGGGCCGGAGCCACAGATCAAACTGCCGCGCTTCACCCGCTTCCAGCTGAAGAACGGACTCAGCGTGCTGGTGATGCGGCACGACGACATGCCCGAGGTTTCCGGCCGGCTGCTCTTCTTGCGCGGAGCCGCGAACGACCGGCGCGATCGGGCCGGCACCGCGCTGATGGTGGCCCGGGCGCTGACCGAGGGGACGAAGGAGAGGTCGGCCCGTGAGATCGCCGAATGGGCCGGCCATCTCGGCGTCCGGTTCGGGGTCGATGTAAACCACGACAGCTCGATGCTGAGCTTCCATTGCCTCAGTCGCGTTCTGGACGGTGCCCTCGAGTTTCTGGCCGAGGTCACCACCCGGCCGGCATTCGCCGAGGACGAGGTGGCGCGTCTGCGCGATGAGCGGCTGGACGAGATCGCCGCCGGAATGGATGAGCCGCGCGTGGTCGCCAGCCTCCGGGTGAGAGAAGCGGTCTTCGGCGAAGATCCCTACGGCATGAGGGTGGGCGGCACCGATGAGACCGTGCGGTCGATCGAGCCCGGAACGCTCCGCGATTTTCACGAGCGATTCTATCGGCCGTCGGCGGCCACTCTGATCCTGGTAGGCGACCTTCCCGACGCCGCGACGCTGGAGCGGCAGCTCGAGTCCGTTTTCGGCGGCTGGGAAGGCCCCAGCGCGCCCTCCCTCGGGTTGGACGATCCGGTGCCGGCGGATCGCCGGCGGATCTGGGCCATACCGTGGCCCGGCCCCCAGACCGAGATCCGGGTCGGCGGCGTCGGCATCGCTCGCCGAGACGACGGCTACGCGGCTGCCATGCTGATGAACTCGATCCTCGGCGGCCTGTTCAGCTCGCGCATCAACATGAACCTCCGCGAAGACAAGGGGTGGACGTACGGCGCTAGGTCCCGGGTGCAAGCCCGCGCGCGACGTGGCCCGCTCTACGTTGCCACTGCCGTCGACGCGCGCGTCAGCGTCGAGGCGGTGCAGGAAATCCTCGGTGAGATGGACCTGATGAGATCCGAGGCGCCGGGTGACGAGGAGATGACCCTGGCCGTCAATTCGCTCACCAAGTCGCTCCCCCGTTTGTTCGAGACCGCCGAGCAGGTGTCCGGACGCATCGCCCACCAGGTCCTCCACGAACTGCCAGACGACTACTGGGAGGGCTACGCCGACATGATCCGGTCCGTCAGACGTGAAGACGTACAGCGCGTCGCTCAGCGGATCATCGATATCAACCGCGTCGCCGTGGTCGTCGTGGGCCCCGTGGCTGATTTCCGTCGAGAGCTCGAAGGGCTGGGGCCGGCGGAGATCCGCGACATCTACGGCCGGCCGGCCGGCGGCTGAACCGCCACCGCGCCGCCGCCTCCCGGCCGGAGCGTCCGGCCGCCGACTCTGCAAAAATGTGCCGCCTGGAACGGGCCCGAGTTTGGGGCTCGACTTTCGGCCTATTTTCGGTTACCTTGTAAACAGATGTAGGGCATCTCCGGCTCGGCGTGGCGGTGGGAGAGCGGCGGCGGCAAACACCTGTTTGTACCGGGAGACGCTCTCACACCGCCATTCCAAACCCGACTCACCCCCGCGGATGGAAACCCTCCGGGGTTCTGACACGTCTATTAAATAGAGGGGTGGTTTCTTCGGGGTGGCCGAAAGTCGGGGCTCGCCGGAGCGGCGAGGCGGCGGCGCGGGCACAATTACTGAGGGAGCGTGGACAGAAGTACTGAAAACATTGCAGTCGAGGGGCCAGGCCTGCCCCGGGGCTCGATGTGGGCCATGGGCCATAAGTGATTGTGGTTCGGGCACTTAGTTGATCGGGCCCTTCTGAGGGTGATGAAATCGAGTGCGGGAATGGATCGTGCACTCGCGAAGGGTGGGGAGAAAAGGGAGGACCTGGCCATGACAAAAGAGCGGGCAAAGAGCGACGTTGCCTTGTTGGAGCGTGAAAAGGAACCGGCGGGGCAGGGGTCGCCGGAAAGCGGGCAGTGGGACATGACTCAGGCCGCAAAAAAGAAAGTTACGGGTTCGGAAGTCGAGAGCCCGCTAGCTAGCCTGGCGGATAACGAGCTGGTGGCGCGGTTTCTGGACGGAAACGGCCTCGCCTTCCCGGAGCTGGTATCCCGGTACCAGTCGAGGCTGTTGAACTTCATCTACCGAACCATCGGTGATCGGGACCGGGCCGAGGATCTGGTGCAGGAGACGTTCATTCGCGTCTACCGGCATCTGCATCGCTTCGATCAGACGAAGAAGTTCTCGACCTGGATCTACACGATCGCGAGCAACCTGGCGAAGAACGAGCTCCGTAACCGGTCTCGCAATCCGCTGGTGCTGTTCCAGACGATCAAGAAGAACTGGGAGGCCGACCATCGGCCGCTGCAGTGGGAAGATCCCCACTACCGGCCGGACGACCTCTTCCGCAAGCGGCACCTGCGCGGAGTGGTGGAGAAGGCTGTGGAACAGCTGCCGGAACATCACCGTGCGGTCTTCGTCCTGCGTGAGATGGAGGGCAAGACGTACGAGGAGATCTCGGAGATCACCGGGGTGAACCTGGGAACGGTCAAGTCCCGGCTGAACCGGGCCCGGAACAACTTCGCGCAGATCGTAGCGCCGATGTTGCGCTGATCACATAAATGAGGTCCGACGATGGACGACGGGGCGGCCGCTGGCCGCCCCGTTTTTTTGCGCTACATTGGTTAACGGTCTCAGCGCCCATAACCCGGTGACCCGAGCCCGGCCCACCGGGCGGAAATGTCGAACGGCAGGCGGTGGAACTCCTGGGCCGCAGGTGAGTAGATACACCCGATCAGCGTTACGGCGATTGGAACGGCGAAAACAGGCGGTCTGCAGAAATGGACTGCGAAGAGTTTCTCCAGGACTACTCCGACTACTTCGACTGGCGTCTCGAAGAGCACTCGCTCTGCGAGTACCGCCTGCACCTGTCGAACTGTCCCAGCTGCCATGAGTACGACCGCGTCATGCGCAGCGGCCTCCACCTGATCAAAAACCTCGAAGCGCCCCACTCCCACCCGGACATCACCTCCCGAGTACAGGAAAAGATCGCGGCTCTGAACCGCCGGCTCGGTCAACGGACCGGCGAGCTGGGTCGGGCCCTGGCGGTGGCGGGTCTGACGGCGGTAGCCGTACTTTTGATTACATCTCTGCCGGTGTTCCAGCCGTCGGGCGGGACGGTCGAGCTGCCCCCGGTGGTGGTCGACCGGAGACTCCAGGCGGTCCCGTCGGTGTTCGGACCAGCGCCCAGGTTTCGGAGCTCGTCGAGCGTGATGCGGATGCCGGCCATGCCAGAGCCGGTCTTCCTGGTCACGCCGCAGGACCGGGCCTCTCTATTTGGCACGCCGCTGGTCGATGTCACGGCGGAACGTGAGCCGGCCAGTCCGGTGACGCAGTAACGACACGCGCCAATCTGTGTTGACACCCCATCAGCGCCCGTCCAATAGTTCGGTATGGGTCAGCTGACTTATGAGCAGCTTCGCGCCAGGCTGGACCGTGGCAAGCTGGGCGGGAGCTATTTTCTTATCGCGGAAGACGAGTTCCTGCGTGATGAGGCGATCGAGCTCATCGCGGGAGCTCATCTGGAAGGCGGTTCGGTCGATTTCGACCTGGACCAGCTGACCGGGTCGGAGGTCGAGGCGTCGGCGCTGGCGGCGGCTCTGGGAACGCCGCCAATGTTGTCGAGCTACCGGGTGGTGGTGATCCGGGACGGCCAGGGGCTGGTGCCGTCGGCGCGATCGGTGGTGGAGGAGGCGGCGTCAGGGTCGGTGGAAGGGCGGGTTCTGGTGTTGACGGCGGACATCGGCCGCTCGAAAGCGAAATTCTGGGACCGGCTGCGGAAGGCGTGCCACACGGTCTCGCTGAAGACGCCGCAGGCCGCGGAGCTCCCCGGCTGGTTGGTGAAGCGGGCCCGGGGCGTGCACGGGCTGGAGCTGGAGACACGGGCGGCGCAGTTGCTGGCGGCGGGAATCGGTGCGCGGCTGGGCGTGCTGGACCAGGAGCTGGAGAAGCTGGCGAACTTCGTGGAGCCGAGCCGGCGGGTCGGTCTGGACGAAGTGCGAGCGGCGGTGGGTGCGTTGCCCCAGGTCGATCGCTGGAGCTGGATCGACAAGGTGGCCGATCGGCGGATCGGCGAGGCGCTCGTCGATCTGCCGGACCTGCTCGACTCGGGCGAAAGCGCGGTGGCGCTAATCGGTGCGATCAGCGAGTCGTTGTTGCGGGTGGGCCTGGCGCTGGAGGGTCAGAACGCGGTGGTTCGTGTGCTCAAGCGGGACGGTGCCTATCGGAACCTGGGGTGGAAGGTCAAGACGTACGTGCGGCAGGCTCGGCGCTGGAACGGCGAGGAGATCGAGAGCGCGCTGACGGAGTTGTTTCATGCGGATCGTCTGATCAAGTCCGGCGGCTTGGCGCCCAGGTCGGCGCTGGAGGAGGCGCTGCTTCGAATCGAGGCACTCGGCTCCAACGGGGGCCGGGGGACCGGGCCCAGGGGGAAGGCGGGAGGTGGACGTGGTTGACGCGAGACGAAGGGGGTGGGGGCGTGGGCGGCGTAGGATCCTCTTGGCCGCGCTCGCGGTCGGTCTGTGGTCGGTGGCAGGTCCGCCGCGGGACGTGAAGGCGCAAGAGTCCGATTTGCTGGCCCAGGCGGAAGCTCTGGCGGACGAGGGCGTGGCGGGGCAGGCCCGGCAGCTGCTGGCCCGCTGGGAGGATGAGCACGGCGCGTCGGCGCCGCTGGACGAGCGGGCCCGGGCGTGGTACCTGGCGGCGCGGCTGGCTGAAGAGGGGGAGACCGCCGAGCTGCTCTATCTGCGGGTGATCGTCGAGGGATCGAGCACGCCGTACGCCGACGATGCGCTTTTGCGCCTGGGTCAGTACAAGTTCGCCCAGGGCGAGCACGGGAAGGCCATCGAGTACCTGGGACGGCTGCGGCGCGACTACCCCACCAGCGAGCACGGCCCGACGGCGCTGCTGTGGATCGCCAGATCGGCGCGGCTGGCGGGAGATGATGCCCGGGCCTGTGCCGCGGCGGAGCAGGGCCTCAACGAGCTGGTCCCGGCCACGGACCCGGATCTCGAGATCGCCTTGCTGGAACAGCGCCGGGGGTGTCACGACGTGACCGGCGCCTATACCGTTCAGGTCGCGGCGTTCAGAGATGACGCAGCGGCGCAGAACCTGGCCCGGGAGCTGCTGACGCTGGGATTCGATGCCTGGGTCCTGAACGCGACGGCGGACGACCCGATCTACCGGGTGCGGGTCGGTCGCCGCCTGATCGAGGGAGAAGCGAAGGCACTGGTCGAGCGGCTGACGCGAATGGGTTACTCGCCGTTCATCGTCCAGGGTACCCGGACGACTGGTGGTTAGCCGGTCGAGTTGACTACGAATAGCGAGCCTGAGCGAGGAAGGTTTGTCCAACGCCCCGAACACGCCGCTGATGCGCCAATACCTGGAGATCAAGGAGCGGCACGGCGACGCCATCCTCTTCTTCCAGGTCGGGGATTTCTACGAGATGTTCTTCGACGATGCCGTGCAGGCGTCGCAGCTGCTGAACCTGACCCTCACCTCGCGCAACAACGGAGAAGCGGCCGAGGTCCCGCTGGCCGGCGTGCCGATGAAGGCGGCGCAGGAGTACGTCGAGAAGCTGATCCGAATGGGCCATCGGGTCGCGATCTGCCAGCAGGTGGAGGACGCCTCGCAGACGCAGAATCTGGTGCGCCGGGAGGTGGTGGAGACGATCACCCCGGGCGCGGTTCTGTCCGACTCGCTGCTGTCGGCGGATCGGAACAACTTCATGGCGGCGCTGGCCGGCGCGCCGGATGCGGACGCGCTGGGACTGGCGTGGGCGGACATTTCGACGGGCGAGTTCGCCTGTGCCGTCGTGTCGCGCTTCGAACTCGAATCGGAGCTCGACAGGATCGACGCCCGCGAGCTCGTGTTGCCCCGTTCCTGGGAGTGCGAAGGTGCAGGTCCGGAGCTTCCGCCCCTGCCGCTGACCCCTCGCGAGGATTGGTGCTTCGACGGCGACATCGCCGCTGACAACATCCGTCGGCATTTCGGAATCCGGAGCCTCTCCAGCCTGGGCCTGACCGAAGCGGGCGACGAGCTGGCGGTGCGGGCGGCGGGCGCACTGCTGGGCTACCTGCTCGAGGTGCAGCCGGGTGGCGGCGAGCAACTGCGGCCACCCCAGATGGAGCGGGGTGCTGGCGCTCTCTACATGGACGAGATGACGCGTCGCAACCTCGAGGTCATCCGTCCCATGCGGCCGGAATCCGACGGGACCAGCCTGCTGGACGTGATCGACGCCACCCTCACGCCCATGGGTGGTCGGCTCCTCCGGTCCTGGCTCCTGCGGCCGCTGGCCGAAGTGGCGGCCATCCGCCGCCGCCTGGCGGCGGTGGATGAGCTGCATCGCGACGGCGCGCGCCGGAAGGCCGTGCGGGAGAGCCTGCGCGCGGTGCGTGACCTGGAGCGCCTGGCCGGCAAGGTCGCCGCTGCCCGGGCGGCGCCCCGGGACCTGCTGGCACTGGCGGGATCGCTCCGCGCGGCACCCGAGGTGCTTGAGGCGCTGGGCGCGGCGGAGAGCGACGAGCTCGGGCACGTCGCGTCCGGCTACGACCCCGTTCCCGACATGGCGGAGCTTCTGGAGCGTGCGATCGATCCCGACGCGCCGGCGGCGCTGGCGGACGGCGGTGTGATCCGGACCGGCTACTCGTCGGAGCTCGACGAGTTGCGTTCGCTGCGGGATGGCGCGGTGAGCTGGATCGCCGATCTGCAGAGCTCCGAGCGAGAGCGCACGAAGATCGGCTCGCTGAAGGTCGGTTACAACAAGGTGTTCGGGTACTACATCGAGGTGAGCAAAGCGAACCTGGACAAGGTGCCGGAGGACTATCAGCGACGGCAGACCCTGACCAACGCCGAGCGGTTCATCACGCCCGAGCTCAAGGAGTGGGAATCGAAAGTCCTCAGCGCGGAAGAGCGGATCGGGGAGCTGGAGGGAGCCCTGTTCCGCGAGGTGCGCGAGCGGGTGGCGGCCGAGGTGGACCGGTTGCAGGAACTGGCGAGTCGGATCGCGCGGATCGATGTCTTCTCGGCGCTGGCCCACGTGGCCGACCGCAACGCTTACGTCCGTCCCCAGGTCGATGACGACGACCGAATAGACATCCGTGCCGGACGGCACCCGGTGGTCGAGCAGATGATGCCGCGCGAGCGCTTCGTACCGAACGACGTGCGGCTCGATCGCAGCGAGCGCTTGATCATCCTGACCGGGCCCAACATGGCCGGCAAGTCGACGATCCTGCGGCAGGTCGGCCTGATCACGCTACTGGCCCAGATCGGCTCGTTCGTACCGGCGGACGCGGCGACGATCGGGGTGACGGATCGGATCTTCACCCGGGTGGGGGCCAGCGACAACATCGCGCTGGGTCACAGCACGTTCATGGTGGAGATGATCGAGACGGCGGCGATCCTGAACGGGGCGACGGAGCGGAGCCTGGTGCTGCTGGACGAGATCGGGCGCGGCACCTCGACCTACGACGGGGTCTCGATCGCCTGGGCGGTCACGGAGTACGTTCACGAGCGGATCGGGGCCAAGACGATCTTCGCCACGCACTACCACGAGCTGACACAGATCTGTGACCTGTTGCCGACGGCCGCGGCCTGGAACGTAGCGGTCAAGGAAGTCGGCGACGAGATCGTCTTCTTGCGTCGGCTGGAACCGGGCGGCGCCGATCGGTCTTACGGAGTCCAGGTGGCACGGCTGGCGGGGCTGCCGCGGGAAGTGATCGCGCGAGCTCGACAGATCCTTCTCGACCTCGAAGGTGTAGAAAGGGAGTCGGCCCCGGACCCTGGCGCCGTAGGCCGTCGCGGGCGTCTGCCGGACTCGGCGAACCGGGAGCAGCTGTCGCTGTTCCGGGCGGCGCCGGAAAGCCCGGCCCTCCAGCGGCTCCGCTCGCTGAAGCCCGAGGAGATGACCCCTTTGGAGGCGCTCAACGCTCTGGCCGAACTGCGGGATCTACTGGAGGACGCGTAATTTGAAACGACTGATGACTGCTGGTCTGATCGTCGCGACCGCGGCTGTCGCCTACGCGGCGGCGAGCGATCTGATCGACGTCGACGCGCTGTTCCGAAAGCCGGTGCAGCGGCTGCCGGCGCTACGCAGCCAGGAGATGCCGTTTCGATACCCGGTTCGCCTGTGGCGCGAGGGGGTCGAGGGCGAGGTGCTGCTGCGGATTCACATCTCGGTGGACGGCACCGTGGACTCCGTCGAACTGTCACGCTCCAGCGGCCACGCCGCGCTCGATTCGATCGCCATGGCGGGCGCCGAACGGCTCCGCTATCACCCGGCGACGGTGGGGACTCAGCCGGTCGCCGTTTGGGCGGCTCTGCCGGTCCGCTTCCAGCGCACGTCGATGACGAGCTCACCGGAGGAGAGGTAATCATGTCGGCCCATGCTCAGCCGCCGCACAAACGACCGTACGACAGCGTTCTCGACGTCATCGGCTGGACGCCGCTGATCCGCCTCACCCGGGTCGTCGATGGCGCCGTCACCCCGGTGTACGGGAAGGCGGAGTTCATGAACCCGGGCGGCTCGGTGAAGGACCGGATCGGGATCGCGATGATCGAGGCGGCCGAGCGGGCCGGCACCCTCAAGCCCGGAGGCGTGATCGTCGAGGGGACCGCTGGGAACACGGGGATCGGTCTGGCGATCGCCGCCTGCGTGAAGGGTTATCGCTGCATCTTCACCATGCCGGACAAGTTCAGTCAGGAGAAGATCCGGCTGATGCGGGCCTTCGGAGCCGAGGTGATCACGACGCCGTCGGCGGTGCCGCCGGATCACCCCGATAACTACCTGAACGTCGCGCGCCGGCTGGTCGACGAGACGCCGAACGCGGTCATGGCGGACCAGTTTTACAACGATGCCAACCCCGAGGCGCATTACGAAACGACCGGACCCGAGATCTGGGACCAGACCGGCGGCCGCATCACTCATTTCGTCGGCGCCGCTGGAACCGGCGGCACGGTGACCGGCGTCGCCCGCTATTTGAAACAGCAGAACCCGAACGTGAAGGTGATCACCGCCGACCCCAGAGGATCGATCTATGCCGACTACTGGAGGACGGGCAAGATCGGCGACTACGCGCCCTACAAGGTCGAAGGCGCCGGGAACGACAAGATTCCCACCACGCTCGACTTCGACGTCGTCGACGAGTTCCACAGCGTGGACGACCGTGACTCCTTCCGAATGGCTCGCCGCCTGACCCGCGAGGAGGGCTTGTTCGTCGGTAGCACCTCGGGCCTCATCCTCCACGTGGCGGTGCAGCTGGCTCGCGAGCTCGACGACCCCAACGCGCTCATCGTCGGGCTGCTCTGTGACACCGGCGAACGCTATCTGTCGAAGCTCTACAACGACGAGTGGATGAGAGAGAACCAGCTGCTGGTCGACCAATCCCCCACCATCGAGTCACTGCTGAGCAAAAAGCAACGCGACCTGCCGGGCCTGATCGCAGTCGCGCCGGACACCTCGATCCGCCAGGCGCTGCAGCTGATCGAAGACAACAACGTGTCGCAGCTTCCCGTGCTGCACGAGCGGGAGTGTGTCGGATCGGTATCGGAGTCGGGCCTGATGGCCCGGCTACTGCGGGAGCCGGACATGATCGACGCGCCGGTGGATCAGGTGATGGAGTCCCCGCTGCCGGTGGTGGAAGACGGGGCCGATTTCGACCGGATTACCCACGAGCTGACGGGCGGACATCCCGCCGTGGTGGTCCGCACCCATGGCGAGCCGGCGGCCATCATCACACGATTCGACGTCGTCCACTACCTGATCGGACTGGACGGCTAGATTGGACCCGGTCGCGTGAAGATCGCGGTTCTGACCGGCGGCTCCAGCGCCGAGCGAGATGTCTCGCTCGCGACGGGGACCGAGATCGCCCGGGCGCTGCGGGCCAATGAGCACGAGGTCATCGCCATCGATGCGGCGGGCGGCAAGCTGCTCGACCTGGACGACGGTGCGGCGTCGGGCATCGGGCGCCGGCCCCCGGGACGCGACGAGCTGGCCGGGTTGAGCGAGCGCGGCCTCGCCAGCGAGCTGGAGAGGCTCCCCGCCTTCGCCGGCACCGATGTGGTCTTTGTGGCCCTGCACGGCGGAGCCGGCGAGGATGGTCGGGTGCAGGCGCTCCTCGATCTGGTGGGCGTACCCTACACGGGCAGCGGTCCCCTGGGCAGCGCGCTGGCGATGGACAAGCTCGTGTCGAAGGAGCTCTTCATCGGGGCCAACGTCCCGACGCCGCCCTGGCTGGTCGGGCCCGTCGACGCCGGAGAGGTGGAGAGCGCGCTGGGCGGCTTCCCCGTCGTGGTCAAGCCGGCGCACGAGGGCTCGACGGTCGGGGTGAGCGTGGTGAGGCGGCCAGCCGATCTGGAGGAGGCGCTGGCGCGGGCGTCGGCGTTCCAGGGACCGCCGCTGATCGAGCGGTTCATCCCGGGTCGCGAGCTGGCGGTGGGCGTGCTGGGCGAGAAGGCGCTGCCCGTCGTCGAGATCCGGCCGCAGCACGAGATCTTCGACTACGAGTGCAAGTACACCAAGGGGATGTCGGAGTACGAAACGCCCGCGCCGATCGAGCCCGAGATCGCCGAATCCGCCCGCTCGTTGGCGGAGGCCGCGCATCGTATATTGAGATTGTCGGCCTACTGCCGGGTCGATTTCCGGCTCGACCCCGACGGCGGCCTATGGTGTCTGGAAGCGAATTCGCTCCCGGGGATGACGCCGACCAGCCTCGTCCCGAAGGCGGCGCGGGCCACCGGGATGTCGTTCGAGGAGCTGTGCGAGCGGATCGTTCAGCTGGCGCTGGAACGGCCAGGAACTCCCCGTGAACATTGGGGTTTAGGGTAGGTAGCGTGACAGCCACTCCGGAACCGACGTGGTATAGATGAGGACAGCCTTTCGCAGCGGGGGGATCTCTTTCGGCTATCGGCTGACGCCCTGGGTCAAGCGCCTGATCATAGCCAACGCCGTGTTCTGGCTGCTCACCTGGACGCGCCTGATCCCGCTCGAGCTGGCCGTCGAGTATCTGGGGTTCACCGCCTCGGAAGCCCTGAAGGAGCCCTGGACGATCATCACCTACATGTTCGTCCACGGGAACTTCTTCCACGTCTTCCTGAACATGCTGATGCTCTTCTTCTTCGGGCCGCCGTTGGAAGAGCGTTGGGGCGGAAAGGAGTTCCTGAAGTACTACGCGATCTGCGGGGTGGCCGGGGCGCTGTTCAACGTCGGCGCCATGGCTTTCGGCCTGGGGACCGGCAACATTCCGATCGTCGGCGCGTCGGGCGCGATCTACGGCATCATGCTGGCCTACGCGCTGAACTGGCCGAACAGCCTCGTCTGGATCTACGCCATATTCCCCATCAAGGTGAAGTACCTGGTCATCATCCTGGGAGCGATGACCTTCTTCTCGGCGTTCGGGGGAGCGTCCGACGGGATCGCGCATTTCGCTCATCTGGGCGGCCTCGTGGTCGGCTACATCTACCTGAAGAAGGGGTGGCGCGTGCAGCTGCATTGGGAAGGGCTCAAGAAGCGTCTCCGCAAGCGCAAGCTCACCGTCATCTCCGGCCAGTCGAACGGAGATGCCCGGCGCCGCTCGACCCGGTCCGACGAGGAGACCCGGATGCTCGAAGCCGTGGACAAGTTGCTCGACAAGATCGCCGCCCACGGGATCGATTCTCTGACTCCCGAGGAACGTCGCTTCCTCGACGACGTCTCGCGTCGTCGTCAGCGGCAGCACGGGGTGCGACACTGAGAAGACAGTAAGCAGTTAGCAGTATGCAGTTTGCAGTGCCGCAGGCGCTTCGGAAGGTCCTGATCCGCAGGTTCGACGGACAATCGTGTTCATCATCGTCGGCGACCCTCGAGGCTCGATTCTCGGGCCGCCCCGGTCGCCTTGACTGGCCCTTGAGCGGGGAATACGATTCCGCTCCCGACTACAACTCGATCAAGTGACGGAGGCGGCATCTTGGCAGCCAAGACCTATCCCACCGAAGCGATCCGGAACGTCGTATTCTTGGGCCACGGAGGCACGGGCAAGACCACCATGGTCGACGCCATCTGCCATTCCGCGGGCCTGACCAATCGCAAGGGCTCGATCAGCGAAGGCACCACCCTGACCGACTTCACACCGGAGGAGCGCGACCACGCGATCTCGGTTGGCCTGGCCGTCGCGCACGCCGATTGGGACGGGACCAAGGTCAACCTGCTGGACGCGCCGGGATACCTCGATTTCGCCGGTGAAGCGGTGGCGGGCGTTCGGGTGGCCGACGGGGCGGTGATCATGGTGGACGCCACTGCCGGCGTGCTGGTCGGCACCGAGCGCTGCTGGGAGTACTGCGTCGAGCGGGATCTGCCCCGGATCTTCGCGATCTCGATGATGGACAAGGAGAACGCGAACTTCGACTCGGTGCTGAACGAGGTCCGCGAGGAATTCTCCAGGGATGCCGCGCCGCTCGAGATCCCGATCGGATCGGGTGAGGACTTCAAGGGCGTGGTCGATCTGCTGTCGAGAAAAGCGCGGATCTTCGATCCGAAGTCGACCCGGGGCGAGTACAAGGAAGAGGACATCCCGGATGAGATGAAGGAAGCCTACAACGCGGCTTACATGGAGCTGGTCGAGGCGATCGCCGCCACCGACGACGCGCTGATGGAGGAGTACTTCGAGAAGGAGACGATCGAGCCGGCACGCGCCGCGGAAGCGCTGAAGGCGGCCATGAAGCAGGGCCTCATCTTTCCCGTCGTCTGCGGCGCGCCGGAAAAGGGATACGGCGCCCGCACTCTGTTGACGCGGTTGATCGAGCTTATGCCGAGCCCTGCCGAGACGTCGAACGAGGTGGCGAAGGACGGGGAGGAAGAAGTCGAGCTCGCTGCCAGCGACGACGAACCCCTGGCAGCGCTGGTATTCAAGACCACCTCGGAGCCGCACGTCGGCGAACTGTCGTACTTCCGGATCTTCTCAGGCACCGTCAAGAGCGGCGACTCGGCCGTCAATGCCAATCGTGAGGTGACGGAGAAACTGGGCCACCCCGGCATCCCGCAGGGCAAAGACCGGGCCGAGGTCGAACAGCTCCACGCCGGCGACATCGGGGTGGTGGCCAAGCTGCGCGATACTCATACGGGGGATACGCTGTCGGCGGAGAATCGGCACCTGGTCCTGCCCGGCGTCCCCTTCCCCGAGGCGGATATCGCGATCGCGGTCAAGTCGGCGACGCGCGGCGAAGAGGAAAAGGTTTCCACCGGACTCCACAAGATCCACGAGGAAGACCCCACGTTCAGCGCCGAGTACGACCCCGAGCTTGGACAGACGATCGCCCGCGGCCTCGGCGAGCAGCATCTCGAGCTGGCGATCGAGCGGCTGAGGCGGCGCTTCGGCGTGGAGGTGGAGACCGAACAGCCGCGCATCCCTTACCGTGAGACGTTCACCCGGACCGCCGAAGGGCAGGGCCGCTACAAGAAACAGACGGGAGGCCGTGGCCAGTTCGGTGACTGCTGGGTCCGGCTCAGCCCGTTGCCGGCGGGTTCCGGGTACGAGTTCGTCAACGCGATCACCGGCGGCGTGATTCCCGGAAAGTTCATCCCGTCGGTGGACAAGGGGATCCAGGAGGCGGCGCAGCGGGGCGTGGTGGCCGGCTACCCGGTGGTCGACTTCCAGGCCGAGGTCTACGACGGCTCGCACCACTCCGTCGACTCGTCCGACATCGCCTTCAAGGTGGCCGGCTCGCTGGCGTTCAAGAACGTGGCCCCCCAGGCCGGCCCCATTCTTCTCGAGCCGGTCTACGAGGTCGAGATCACCGTGCCGAACGAGTACATGGGCGACGTGATGGGCGACCTGAACCAGCGGCGCGGCAAGATCATGGGGATGGAACCACGCGGCAACAAGCAGGTCGTGAAGGCGCAGGTGCCGCTGGCCGAAATGCACAAGTACTCGTCCACCCTCCGCTCGATCAGCCAGGGCCGCGGCAGCCACAGGATGAGTTTCTTCGCCTACGAACAGGTCCCCGCCAACGTGGCCGAGAAGATCATCGAGGAGGCGAAGGCCCGGGAGGAGGAAGAGGCGAAGAAGTAGCGGGGCGGGGCGTCGATTCGCCCCGTCTGGCGCTGTCGCCGTGTCGCGATCACCCGGTCGCGGCGCGCCTCGCTCCCGCGCTGGCCGAAACCATCGATTGAAAAGCCCACGGCGCGCGCCTATCTTTCCCACTACTGGATGGTCCCGAAAATACAGGAAGGCAGTATGGCTGGCCACAGCAAGTGGTCACAGATCAAGCGCAAGAAAGCGGCGGAAGACAGCAAGCGCGGCCGGCTGTTCGGAAAGCTGATCCGCGAGATCACCGTGGCGGCGCGGGAAGGCGGCGGCGACCCGGACGGCAACCCGTGGCTGCGCACGGCGATCGAGAACGCCAAAGCCGCCAACATGCCCAAGGAGAACATCGAGAAGGCGATCCTTCGCGGTACGGGCGAACTTCCCGGCGTGGCCTACGAGGACGTCACGTACGAGGCCTACGGGCCGGCCGCCGTGGCGATCTTGATCCAGGCGGTGACCGACAACACGAACCGCACGGTGGCGGATCTGCGCCGAACGCTCGAGAAGCACGGCGGCAGTCTCGGCTCGACCGGGTCGGTGGCCTGGAACTTCGAGCGAGTGGGTGAGATCCTGGTCGACGCGAGCCGCTACGACGAGGACGTGGCCTTCGAAGCGGCGCTCGAGGCGGGAGCGGAGGACCTGCGATCGGAGGGCGACGCCTACGTGGTGACGACGGACCCGTCCAGCTTCCACGCCGTACAGGACCGACTGCGGAACCGGGGTCTGGAGATCAAGGAAGCGCACCTGGCGATGGTGTCGAAGACCACGGTGAGTGTGGAGGGTCGCGAAGCGGAGCAGCTGCTGACCCTGCTCGAATCGCTGGAGGACCTGGACGACGTTCAGAACATCTACTCCAACCTGGACATCGACGAGGCGCTGCTGGCCGATCTGGCAGGTTCTGGCTAGCGGGAGACGAGGGAGGCGGTTGGGAAGCGAGGGGAGGAGCGGGGGCAGTGATCGTTCTCGGCGTTGACCCCGGGGCGACGGTAACGGGCTACGGGGTGGTGGCCGCCGGCGGCGCGCCGGCGGCGCTGATCGAGTGCGGCGCCATTCGACCGCGAGCCGGCGGTCCGCTGGCCGAGCGGTTGCTGGAGATCTTCCAGGGCCTGACGGAAGTGATCGATCGGGTGCGCCCCGACGTCGTCTGCGTCGAGGGCGTTTTCTATGGCCGGAACGCGCGAACCACGGTGATCCTGGGTCACGCCCGGGGTGCGGTGCTATTGGCGGCGGCGGCGCGGACGATACCGGTGGTCGAGTATCCGCCGGCGGAGGTCAAGAGCCTGATCGTCGGTACCGGTGTGGCCAGCAAGGAGCAGGTGGCGTTCATGGTCCAGAAGCACCTGTCTCTGGCCGACGTCCCGGAGCCGGAGGACGCGGCGGACGGGGTGGCGGTGGCGCTCTGCCACGTCTTTCACGATGCGGTCGATCGACGTACCGGCGGCGTGGGGAGAAAGCACGGATGATCAGCCGGGTGCGGGGTGTGCTCATGCACAAGGATGTCGATCGTGCGGAGATCGCCACCCCGGGCGGCGTGACCTACGAGCTGCTCATCCCCTCATCGTCGTTCGAGTCGCTGCCCCGGGTCGGCCGCGAGGTGGAGCTTTACGCGGCGCTGATCGGACGCGAGGATGGCATCGAGCTGTACGGTTTTGGCGACGAGCTGGAGCGGCAGCTGTTTCTGAGGCTGCAGTCGGCGTCCGGAGTCGGGCCCCGGTTGGCGCTGACCATGCTGGGCGCGATGAGCACGCCCCACCTGGTGGAGGCGATACGCGGTCGCGACCTGGCGCGCCTGTGTACGGTCAGCGGGGTGGGTAGGAAGAAAGCGGAGCGGATCGCCCTCGAGCTCGGCGACAAGCTCGACGACATGGTGACGGCCGCGGCGGCGACCGAGCCCGAGAGCGCCGCGGCCGAAGCCGCGATCAACGCGCTGGTCGCGTTGGGCTACTCGCGGTCCGAGGCGGAAGCCGCGGTTCGCGGCGTGTTGAAGGGCGCCGACGGCGCCGAGCGTGATGTGGAGAGTCTCGTGAGAGAGGCACTGGCCGGATTGTCATGACGACCGAGATCACGACTCCGAAGCAGCTGGACGGAGAGGGGATGACGGAAGCGGCGCTGCGGCCGCAGCGGATGTCGGAGTTCGTCGGCCAGAAAAAGGTGAAAGAGAGCCTGGGCATCTACATCGAGGCGGCGCTGCAGCGCGGCGAGCCGCTGGATCATACGCTGTTCTACGGGCCGCCCGGTCTCGGCAAGACGACGCTGGCCCTGCTGGTGGCCCGTGAGCTGGGCGTCGAGATCCAGACGACATCGGGGCCGGCGCTGGAGAAGCCCGGCGATCTGGTCTCGTCGCTCACCAACCTGAAGGAAGGGGATGTCCTCTTTATCGATGAGATCCACCGGCTGCGCCCGGTGATCGAGGAGTTCCTCTATCCCGGGATGGAGGATTTCCGGATCGAGATCCGGCTGGGCGAAGGGCCGAAGGCGCAGACGATCAGCATGAAGCTCGAGCGATTCACGCTGATCGGGGCCACCACGCGGTTCGGGCTTCTCACGCCCCCCATGCGCGCCCGCTTCGGCGTGGTCGAACGGCTTGGCTACTATCCGGCGAGCGAGCTGAAGGTGATCGTCGAACGATCGGCCGCCATACTCGGTGTGCCCATCGACGATGACGGTTCGGAGGAGATCGCGCGGCGGTCGCGGGGCACCCCGAGGATCGCCAACCGTTTGCTCCGTCGGGTGCGAGACTACGCCGAAGTCAAAGGCGATGGCCGCGTCACCCTGCCGATCGCCGAGGCGGCGCTTCAGATGCTCGATGTCGACGAATACGGGCTCGAGCAGATGGACGCCCGCATGTTGCGCCTGCTCATCGAGGATTTTGCCGGCGGACCCGTGGGGCTGCAGAGCCTGGCCGTCGCGCTGGGTGAGGAGGCCGACACCTTGGAGGAGGTGTACGAGCCTTATCTGATCCAGAACGGCCTGCTACAGCGAACGGCCCGCGGACGCGTCGCCACCGCCAAAGCCTACCGCCGCTTCGGCTACGACATCCCGCCAGACGCCGCCGAGGGACAGGGCCAGCTGTTCTCCGATGGCTGAACGGGGTTCGACGGGGCACAGCCCGATCGCCTCGGGCGAACTCGACGAGCCCCGGCGGCTGACCAGCCGGGACTTCGATTATCCCTTCGACGAGAAGCTGATCGCCCAGAGGCCGCTGCCGGACCGGGATGCCAGCCGGCTCCTGGTGGTCCGACGTGCCGAGGGCGCTCTGGCCGACCGGGTCTTCACCGACCTGCCGGACCTGATGAGCCCCGGCGACGTGCTGGTATTGAACGACACGCGGGTCTTTCCGGCGCGCCTGGTCGGCCGCAAGCCCACCGGCGCCGCCGCCGAGATCCTGCTGATCGAGCCGCTCGACGCCGAGGGCCGCCGCTGGCGCGCCATGGTGCGGCCGGGCGGCAAACTGAAGCCGGGTCGACGGGTCGAGGTGGGCGAAGCGTTGCGGGTCGAGATCGAAGATTCGACCGAAGCCGGCGGCCGGATCGTCCGCCTGGTCACCGACCTCCCGATCCCGACCGCGCTGGAGCGCTACGGTCACGTACCGTTGCCGCCGTACGTCCGACGGCCCGACGACGAGACCGACAGAGCACGGTACCAGACGATCTACGCCGATGAGAGCGGCAGCGTGGCCGCCCCCACCGCCGGCCTCCACTTCACGCGCCCGGTCCTCGATGCCATCGAAGCCCGGGGCGTCGATGTCGCGCGCCTCACGCTTCACGTGGGGCCGGGGACGTTCCGCCCCGTGGAATGCGAGGATCCCGCCGAGCACGAGCTCGAGGCCGAACGGTACCGGGTCACCGAGGCGGCCGCCGAGCGGATCAACGACGCCCGCCGGCGCGGCGGCGCCGTGTGGGCGGCCGGCACCACCAGCGTCCGCATGCTGGAGACGGTGGCGCGGCCCGACGGCACCGTCGTGGCGACCGCCGGCAAGACCGACCTGTTCATTCGGCCCGGCTATCGCTTCAGAACGGTTGATCGGCTGATCACCAACTTTCACCTGCCGCGCTCGACCCTCCTGATGCTGGTCGCCGCATTCGCCGGCTACGACCTGACGCGCACCGCCTACCGGCACGCCGTCGACCGCCGCTACCGGTTCTATTCGTACGGCGATTCCATGGTGGTGCTGTGAGCGCTGAAGGCGTCGGCTTCGCCGTCGAAGCCACCGATGGCCCGGCGCGGGCCGGCCGGCTGCGGCTGCCACACGGCACGGTGCGCACGCCCGCCTTCATACCCGTCGGCACGCAGGGCACGGTCAAGGGGGTATCGCCGGCGGAGCTGGAGGCGGTGGGCGCCGAGATGATCCTGGCGAATGCCTACCACCTGTACCTGCGCCCGGGCCACGAGCTGATCGCCGGCCTCGGCGGCCTGCACCGCTTCACCGGTTGGGATCGCCCCATTCTCACCGACTCGGGTGGCTACCAGGTGTTCTCCCTGGCCCGCATCAACGAGGTCACCGACGACGGGGTCTGGTTTCAGAGCCATATCGACGGTTCACGACATTTCATAACGCCCGAACTGGTGATCGAGATCGAAGCGGCGCTGGGCGCCGACGTGGTGATGGCGCTGGACGAGTGCCCGCCCGGCCGCACGGACCGGCAGACCGCGGCCCGGGCCGTGGAGAGGACCCAGGTGTGGCTCGAGCGCTGCCTGTCCAGCTTCGAGGGGCGGTGGGGCCCGGACCAGCTGCTGCTGCCCGTCGTGCAGGGCGGCACCTACCTGGATCTACGCCTCGAGTCCCTCGAGCGAGCCCGGGAGTTGCGGGCCTGGTCAGGCTACGGGATCGGCGGCCTCTCGGTCGGCGAGCCGAAGGAAGAGATGTTCGCGGTGCTCGCCGGCCTGGAGCCGGCGTTGCCCCGGGAGTCCGTCCGCTATCTGATGGGCGTCGGGTATCCCACCGACCTGCTCCAGGCGGTTCGGCTCGGTTACGACATCTTCGACTGTGTCGCCCCCACCCGCAACGGCCGGAACGGAACGGCGTTCACCTCGGAGGGGACGGTCAACGTGAAGGTCGCCGCGTGGCGCGATGACGGACGCCCCATCGAGCCGAGCTGCGGCTGCTGGGCGTGCACGAACTATACGCGCGCCTACATTCGGCATCTGTTCGTCGCCAGCGAGTTGCTCGGCCTCAGGGCGCTCTCCATCCACAACCTCTATTTCCTGACCGACCTCACCCGACAGGCGCGGTCCGCGATAGAGGAATCGCGGTTCGAGAGCTGGGTATCCGAGTGGCTCCGTAGATATGAGGCCAGCGGCTGACTAGATTAACGGTGGCTGACTCGATATACGATACTGATACTCTATTCTCGATAACCGAGGCCGAGGTCCCGACCGGGGTCGAGCGCCGCCGGTCGAGCTCGATCCGGCACGGGCGCCCGTCATGTTTTGCGGGGATGCCCGGCAAACGATCCTTCATCTTGGGAAGAGGACAACCGTGTTAGCTCTCTTATTCGCTCCGGCTCAACAGGGTGGGGGTGGCAGCGCGATGGGAACGATCATCATGCTCGCCGCCTTCGTCGGCATCTTCTAC
Organism: Candidatus Kutchimonas denitrificans; assembly: GCA_011774835.1. GTDB lineage: Bacteria > Gemmatimonadota > Gemmatimonadetes > Palauibacterales > KS3-K002 > Kutchimonas > Kutchimonas denitrificans. The sequence goes on from JAACAK010000083.1 coordinate 86,736, forward strand.
TTCCTGCTCATCCGGCCGCAGCGCCAGCAGCAGAAGCGGCACCAGGAGATGGTGAGCAGCCTGAAACGAGGGGACGACGTGGTGACGCTGGGCGGCATCGTGGGCAAGATCATCCATATCAAAGACCAGCAGCTCACGATCAAGACGGGGGAAGAAACGCGCCTGGTCATCGAGCGCGACAAGGTGGCGCGGAAGGTCGCGCCCGGCGCGGAGGAGGAGTCATAAGCGAGTTGGAAATCCGGCTGCTGGGCGATCCTGTGCTTCGCCAGCGAGCCGAGCCGGTGGAGGTCTTCGACGACGAGCTGCGCCAGCTGGCCCAGGACATGTTCGACGCGATGTACGAGAACGAGGGGATCGGTCTCGCCGGCCCTCAGGTCGGAGTCGGCAAGCGGCTGTTCGTGATGGACATCCGGGACGAGGAGTCGGAGCCGCGGGCGGTAGTGAATCCGGTGGTGATCGAGGAGGAAGGGGCGGAACGGGGCGAGGAAGGCTGCTTGAGCCTGCCGGGACTGGTGGGCGTGGTCGAACGGTCAAAGAGGATCGTCATGGAAGGGCAGGATCTGGAGGGGAGCCCGATACGGATCGAGGCGTCCGATCTGCTCGCCCGCTGCATCCTGCACGAGACCGACCATCTGGACGGTGTTCTGTTCATCGATCGGGTATCGCCGATCAAGCGCAAGCTGCTGTTGAGCAAGTGGAAAAAGCTGCAGCGGGAGGCGGCGACGCGGTGAGGATCGTCTTTTGGGGCACGCCCGACTTCGCCCTTACCGTTCTCGGGGCTCTCCTCGAGGGCGGTCGTGACGTCGTCGGGGTGATCACCCAACCCGACCGACCGGCGGGCCGGGGCCGAAAGCTCCAGCCGCCACCGGTCAAGTCTGTGGCCGCGGAGGCCGGGGTGCCGGTCCTGCAGCCCGAGAAGCCACATGGCGAGGAGTTCATGCGGGAGTTCGCCGGGCTCGAACCCGACGTGTCCGTGGTCGCGGCCTACGGCCAGATACTGAAGGCGGAGGTGCTCGAGCTTCCCCGTCTCGGCTCCTTCAACGTTCACGCCTCGCTGCTACCCGAACTGCGCGGTGCGGCGCCGGTCAACTGGGCGATCATCCGGGGCCATACGGAGACCGGCGTGACGATCATGCGGATGGTGGAGCAGCTCGATGCCGGTCCCATGGTCTTGAAGGCGCGGACCGGGATCGCGGCGAACGAGACGGCCGGGTCGCTCATGGAGCGCCTGGCGGAGTTGGGCGCGGCGACATTGCTCGAGGCGCTGGAGCTGATCGAAACGGGCCGCGCCGTGGAAGAGGAGCAGAACGAGGACGAGGCGACCTATGCGCCGAAGCTGAGGAGCGAGGACGTTCGGGTCGACTGGGGCCGTCCGGCGGAGGAGATCGAGCGCTGGATCCGGGGTGCCGACCCGGTTCCGGCGGCGTGGTCGGAGCTCGAGGGGAAGCGCGTGCGCCTGTTCGCGCCGCGGGTCCACGACTTGGACGCGGACGCGGAGCCCGGGGTCGTCGTCGTCGCCGACCCCAATACGGGACTGCACGTGGCCACGGGATCGGGCACGCTGTGCATCGATGAGGTCCAGCCGGCGGGCAAGCGCCGCATGGGTACGGCCGATTGGATACGCGGACGTGGAGTGACTGGCGGCCAGCGGTTCGTCTGAAGCGGCTGCCCCGTCTCTATCTCGTCACCCGCGACGATGTCGTCGTCGGCGCCGACTTCGCCTCGCGGGCGGCCGCGGCGATGCGGGCGGCAGGGGAAGGAGCCGCCCTTCAGCTGAGGGCGCACGGCGTCGACGGTCGAACGCTACTGCGGGAGGCGGAGCGCCTGGCCCGCGTCGCCCGCGAATCCGGTTGCCAACTATGGGTCAACGACCGGGTCGATGTCGCGTTGACGGTTCGGGCGGCCGGCGTCCAGCTGGGCTCGGCCAGCATGCCCACCGCCGATGCCCGGCGACAGTTGGGTCACGCCGTCTGGATCGGGCGCTCGGTGCACGCCCCGGAGGAGACCGAGGCTGCGCTGGACGAGGGCGCGGATGTGGCCGTGCTCGGCCACGTATTCGCCACCGCCTCGCATCCCGACCGGTCGCCGCTGGGGGTCGACGCGGTGCGTCGGGCCGGGGCCGGGCGACCGATTGTGGCGATCGGGGGTATAAGCGTAGAACGCGTGAAAGAAGTCGTGAACGCCGGCGCCTGGGGCGTGGCGGTCCTGAGCGGCGTCTGGGACACTGCGAATCCGGCTGCCGCGGTACGGCGCTACAAGCGAGCGCTCCGGCAGGCCGGAGGATCGAGCGAAGGCTGAAGCTATGAGCGAAGACACCGTCTCCATCGTGCTGAACGGCGAGGAGCGAGAGGTTCCGGCAGGGCTTAACGTGCGGGAGCTGCTGTCTCACCTCGGCCTTCAGGAGGGAGCCGTGGTGGTGGAGCTCAACCGAGAGATCGTGCGCCGCGAGGGTTATGACGCGGTCGAGATCGAGCCCGGCGATACGATCGAGCTCGTTCATTTCGTCGGCGGTGGCTGATGCGCTCCGGGCGCGATTCGAGCAAAGCGACAGATCGAGGATTTTGGATTTCAATGATAGAAGGAGGAGCTGTACCGATGACCGTGGCTACGGATCAGTTAGAGTCATCCCTGGATGAGCCGCTGGAGATCGCGGGTCGGAAGTTCACCTCGCGTCTGATCGTCGGCACGGGCAAATACAGAGATAACGAGACGATGGTGAGAGCGATCACCGCGTCGGGAACCGAGATCGTGACGGTCGCTGTCCGTCGGGTGGACCTGGACCGAACAAAGGAGGAGGGGATCCTTCACCATCTCGATCCGGATAAGTGGTTCCTGTTGCCCAATACGGCCGGGTGCTACGAGGCGGATGACGCGATCCGTTATGCCCGACTGGCCCGGGAGGCGGGCTTCACCGATTGGATCAAGCTGGAGGTGATCGGTGACGAGGAGAGTCTGCTCCCCGATGTCGCAGGGCTGCTGGAGGCGACGCGCACGCTGGTTTCCGATGGCTTCAAGGTACTCGCCTACACGAACGAAGACCTGATCACCGCGCTGAAGCTCGAGGATGCCGGCGTGGCGGCGGTGATGCCGTTGGCCTCACCCATCGGCAGCGGGTTGGGCCTCCTCAACCCGTACCATATTCGCCTGATCAAAAGTCGCCTCGAGGTCCCGGTCATCGTCGACGCCGGCGTGGGGACGGCGTCCGACGCGTGCCTGACCATGGAGCAGGGGGTGGACGGGATCCTGATGAACACGGCCATCGCCGCGGCGAGGGATCCGGTGGGGATGGCGACCGCAATGCGAGAGGCGACGGTCGCCGGGCGACTGGCCTACCTGTCGGGCCGGATGCCGCGGCGCGAGCTGGCCGTCCCCTCCAGCCCCACGACCGGAATGCTGGACTGAGGTCGAGAGCCGTTCGCAGGGAACAGGGTATCGCGCCAGCGCGGGGTGCGGCGCTTCGGGTGCTCGAAGCCGTGCGGCGGGGCGCCTTCGCCGATCAGGCTCTCGAGCGTCACGCTGCCGCTCTGACCGCCGCCGACCGGCGGCTGGCGCAGGAGCTGGCGTACGGCGTCCTGCGATTGCGGGGCCGACTCGACCATATCCTCGATCGGCTGGTCGATGGCGGGGTTGGCCGGCTCGACCCTGAAGTGCTGGACGCGCTGCGTCTCGGGGCGTATCAGCTTCTCGAGCTCGATCGGGTACCGGCGTACGCGGCGGTATCCCAGGCGGTGGAGTCGGTCAAGCGCGGGGCGTCGAGGCGTGCCGGTGCGGCGGCCCTGGTCAACGCGGTGCTGCGGAGGCTGGGTGACGGTTCCTATGAGAGCTTCGCCTTCCCAGACCCGGACCGCGATCACGTCGGGTGGCTGGCGAGCTGGGGGTCGCACCCGCGCTGGCTGGTGGAGCGGTGGCTTGAGAGATGGCCGGCCGAAGAGGTGGACCGTCTGGTCGACTACAACAATCGTCGACCGGGCGTGTACCTTACGGCCATCCACGACAGGGAAGAGGCGCTGGCGCGTCTGGCGGAAGCGGGGATCGCCGGCCGGGCGGCGGACGGGTCGATACATTCGGTGGAGATCGACCCGGGGAACGTCGTGGCGGCGCTGGATCGGGTCGCGGCCGTGGTCCAGGATCCCGCGGCGGCGACGGTTGTTGACTATATGGGGCTGGACCCGGGTGTCCCGGTGGCCGATCTTTGTGCGGCCCCCGGTGGAAAAGCGGCGCTGCTGGCGTCACGTGGACACGCGGTCCGGGCGTTCGACGTCTCGGCGACACGGTTGGAGCGATTACGGTCGAACCGCTCTCGGCTCGGCCTCGAGGAGATGCAGATCGTCGTGGCCGACGCGACGCGGCCGCCGTTGTCTCGAGCTCCGATCGTTCTGCTCGACGTGCCGTGCACGGGGACCGGCACGTTGGCCCGCCACCCGGACGCTCGCTGGCGTCTGGACCGCTCGAACCTCGAGGCACTGATCGATCTGCAGCGGCGCCTGCTCGACTCGGCGGCGCGGCTGATCGAGCCCGGCGGTCTGTTGGTTTACGCGACCTGCTCGCTGGAGCCGGAGGAGAACGAAGGGCAGGTCGAGGAGTTCCTTGCCCGTCAGCGGGCCTTCGAACTGGAGCCGCCGCCGGCGTCGGCCGTGGCGGACGAGCTGCTGGGGAGCCGAGGAGAGCTGAGGGTACTGCCGCAGCGCCACGAGATGGACGGAGCTTATGCCGCGAGACTCAGACGTCGAGCCGGCTGACAGGAACGAACGCGAAGCCTGGCGCGATTGGCGGACCTGGGTCACGTCGCCTCGCCATCTGGCGGGCACGGTGACGGCCCTGCTCCTGATCGGGTTCGGGTTGGGCTACCTTATCACGGCCGTGTTGCTGTTTCCGTCGCAGAGCGTGGCTCGTGGCCTGGTGCGTGTCCCCGACCTGGTCGGTCTCCAGGCCGAGGAGGCGCGAGAGCGACTCGAGCGGGCACGCCTCGGGTACGAGGAGGCGCCAGGTCTGAGCCACAGTCGGCCCGCCGGGACGGTGGTGGCCCAGGAACCCCTCGCCGGACAGATGGCGCGGCCGGGCGCGGCGGTGGACGTGTTTCTCAGCCAGGGCCCGCGGGAGCGGCCGGTCCCCGACATCATCGGGCTGGCGCAAAGCCAGGCGGAGATCGTCCTTTCGCATGCCGGGTTCTCGAGCCAGGTGATCTGGGTGGACGCCGAGGCCGACGTGGGTCAGGTGGTCGGCATGCAGCCGGCGCCGGGCACGCCGGCGGCGCCGTCGAGCGAAGTGCGTCTGATCGTGAGCGCGGGGCCCCGAACGGTGAACGTCCCGGATCTGTCGGGCCGGTCGCTGGAGGAAGCGAGGACGGCGCTGGAGCGCCTGGGCTTGAGGCTGGGTGAGGTGACCGAGCTGCCGGATTCGTTGGCGGCGCCGGGAACGGTGCGTGGTCAGTCGCCGCGCCCGGGCAGCGTGCTGGACCGGGGGAGCGCGGTGGGTGTGGCGATAGCGGTCACGCCGCCGCCGGAGGATCTGGACACGGCGGCGGTAGATTCGCTGAGGCCGCCGCCGGATACGGCGCCGACACCCCCCGACAGCGGGACCACGGTCCCCTCGGGGAACCGCTCGTCCGGCGACGGACGCCGCTGAAAGCCCAAACGTACGATCGGAGTCCGATGCCATGAATAAGACCCTGAAGGTATTGGGAGCGATCCTGGTGGTCGGATCGGCCATCGTGGCGGGCCTGTTGCTGGGCGGCTCGGCCGACGATCCGTCCGGCGTCGAGGTGACCGACCGGGTGCCCGAATACGAAGCACCGAATCTGAGCGGTGAGCCGGTTTCGTTTGCCGATCACCGGGGCGAAGTTGTACTTGTGAACGTGTGGGCGACCTGGTGTGGCCCCTGCCGGATCGAGATGCCCTCGATCCAGGCGCTCTACGATCGGTATAGAGAGAGGGGATTCACCGTGCTGGCGGTGTCTGTGGATGTGGGGCCCAACCACCGTGAGAAAGTGATCGAGTTTTTGGAGGAAGAGGGGCTCGAGCTGCCCGTGCTTCTCGATCCCGAGGGCCGTATCATGCGAACGCTGCAAACGGTCGGCGTGCCCGAGACGTTCGTCCTCGACCGGGAGGGCCGCATCGCGAAGCGGCTGATCGGAGCAACGAACTGGGATTCGGAGGCCAACCGAGCGCTCATCGAACAGCTCCTGCAGATGTGAGGCGAAGATCCAGTGAAGATGAGCGACGTGCGAACGACGTTGAAGCAGAACTGGCCGTACATGACGACGGCGCTGCTGATCTCCGTCTTCCTCTGGATCGCGGTGAGCGCCGACACGGTCGAGCAACGGGCGATCGACACCGATGTCGTCTTCATCCTGGACGATCCCCGCTACGTGCTGACCGAGACCGAGCCGGCGACCGACCTGGCGTCGGTGGTCTTCACGGGGAAAGCCGGCGATCTGGCCGCCCTCGCCGCCTCGAGGCCGCAGATCGTTGTGCCCATCGACACGGTCGAGGGGCCGGTGCGCGAAATCACGCTCGAGCCCGAGATGGTGCGGAGCCGGGGCGGCTTCGAGCTGTTGGACGTTCGGCCGGTCAGCGTCCGCCCTGACGATTTCGTGCTGCACTTCCAGCCGCGCGCGCGCAAAGTGGTCCAGGTGGTGCCGCGGGTGCATGTCACCCTGGCCGAAGGCTATGTGATTTCGGACTCGGTGCGGGCCGAGCCCGGCGCCGTGGCGGTGGAGGGGCCGGAGTCCGCGGTGGAGGCGATCGATTCGGTGATCACGGTGCCGGTGGTGCGGGAGCGGCTGCGGGAAACGATCAGCGTGGAGGTGCGGCTGGAGGTCCCCGGCTCGTCTGGCCAGGTGGAGCTGTCCTCGCCCAGCGTGCGTGTCACCGTTCCGGTCGAGCCTCGAACGGAGCGCATCTTTCGTGGGATACCGGTCGGAGTGAGTGACGCTTCGACCCCGGGGCTGCGGGCCCAGCCGTCGCTCGTCGACGTCAGGATCACCGGACCGCGGAGCGCCGTGGAGTCGTTGAGATCCGAGCAGCTCTCACCGCGCGTACGCCTTCAGGGTCCTCAGGATCTCGGGCGGCCCTTGCCCATCATCATGCCGCCGCCGGCCCCGTTCCTGACGGTCGAGGTCGATCCCGACTCGGTTCGCGTGGTACGGGAGCGCGGGCCCTAGATGACGCTCGGGGTCGCGCCATGACCGATCGCTGCCTGCTCGCGGTGGAGAGCTCCTGCGACGACACGTCCGCGGCCGTGCTGAGGGGTGAGAGCGAGCTGCTGGGTCACATCATCGCGACACAGGACATGCACGCCGAATATGGCGGCGTGGTGCCGGAGGTCGCCTCTCGCGCTCAACTGCGGGTGATCGATGGGGTGGTCAGCACGGCGCTGGCCGAGGCGGACATGACCCTGGCGGCGATCGACGAGTTCGCCGTCACCGCCGGCCCGGGTCTGATCGGTTCGCTTCTGGTGGGGCTCAACTGGGTCAAGGGCGCGGCGTACGCCCGCCGGCGACCGCTGGTCGGGGTCCATCACATGGAGGCTCACCTGTTCGCCACGACGCTGGAGGACGAGCGGGCGCAACCGCCGTTCGTCGCCCTGCTGGTCTCAGGCGGCCACACGCTCCTCCTCCATGTCGAGGAGTGGGGCCGCTATCACCTGTTGGGCCAGACCCGGGACGACGCGGCGGGCGAAGCGTTCGACAAGGTGGCTCGATTAATGGGCCTGGGCTATCCGGGCGGCCCGGCCATCGAGCGGATGGCCCGGGACGGTGACGCGACCCGTCACCCCTTCCCGGTTCCCATGATTCGGGGTGACTCCGGCCCGGATGACGACGACTACTACGACATGTCGTTCTCCGGCCTCAAGACGGCGGTGCTGCTTCGCGTTCGCGAGCTGGAGGAGTCGGGTCGTCTCGAGGAGGAGATCCCGCACCTGGCCGCCGCGTTCCAGCAAGCCGCGCTGGGCCAGCTGGTCGAGAAGACGCTGCGGGCCGTGCAGGCCAGCGGATGCCAGCGCGTGGTGCTGGGCGGCGGCGTGGCACGGAACCGGGCGCTGGCCGATGGCCTGGGTGGGCGCCTGGGTCCGAAGGTGACGCTGTTCGTTCCCTCGCCCAGGCTGGCCACAGACAACGCGGCGATGGTCGCCCGGGCGGCGCGGTTCCACCTCGATCGTGGCGAGCGGGCGGATCTCGAACTGAACGCCCGGGCGGATCTGCCGATGCCAGGCATCGTGAGAAACGGGGCGTCGCCTTGAGACCCGCGTTCTGCTAGAGCGATAGGACGATATGTTTCCGGTACTGTTCGAGTTCAAGGGGATCCAGATAACGAGCTTCGGGCTCATGCTCGGCCTTTCGTTCCTGGCGGCGGGCTACGTCACCAGCCTGGAGATGGAGCGGAAAGGCCATGGCAGAGATGTGGCCTGGACCCTGATCATGGGCGCCCTGATCGGCGGCATCGTCGGCGCCAAGCTCTACTACTCGTTTCTGAATTGGCCGCACCTGATTCGCGATCCCCTCGGGACCCTCTTCTCACGCGCCGGCCTGGTGTGGTACGGCGGCCTGATCGGCGGTACGGCGGGCGTCATCCTGCTGGCGTTGCGCGAGAAGCTGCCCATCGGGCAGGTGGCCGACGCGGCCGGCGTCGCTATACCGATCGCGTACGCCGTGGGCCGGGTCGGCTGTTTCCTGGTGGGCGACGACTACGGGCGCCCCACGGACAGCTGGGTGGGCCTCGCGTTCCCGAAGGGCTCGCCTCCGACCACGGCGGGCAACCTCCGCGAGGGGTTCGGTGTCTCGGTGCCCGAGGCCATCCCCGACTGGCGGGTGCTCGAGGTACACCCCACACAGCTGTACGAGATCGGTCTGTCGACGCTCATCTTCATCTTCCTGTGGCGAATTCGTCGCCACTCGCATCGCGACGGGTGGCTGTTCATGGTCTGGATGGTCCTCGCCGGGTTCGAGCGCTTCTTCATCGAGTTCTTCCGTGCCAAGGATGACCGGTTCTTCGGTCCCTTGACGCTGGCGCAGCTTATCAGCATCGGCCTCATCGCCGCCGGCGCGTATGGCGCCCGGGCCCTCTCGCGGCGGCGGCGGGCGGCGGCCGTCGGCTGACCGGGAGCAACGTGTCGACCATCCTCCACCTCTCCGACCTGCATTTCGGCGCTCCGTTCCTTTCGGACGTGGCGGAAGCCGTGGTGGACCACGCCGAAGCGTTGGAGCCCGACGTCGTGGTGGTGAGCGGTGACCTGACGCAGCGCGCGCGGATGGAACAGTTCCGGGAAGCGGCGGAATATCTGCAGCGGTTCAGTCGGCCGGTCGTGGTGACGCCGGGCAATCACGACGTTCCGTTCTATCGATTCTGGGCCCGTTTCTTCGCACCCTACGCCGGTTACCGTCGCTTCATCGAGAGCGAGCTGAACACCGTGACGGAGCTGTCTGGCCTCGTGCTCGTGGCGCTGAACTCGAGCCGCCGTTTCACGCTGACCAACGGCCGCATCCGTCGCTCGCAGCTCGATTTCGCGACCCGGGCCTTCGAGGACGCCGAGCCTTCGGCGGTGCGCGTAGTGGTGACGCATCACCATCTGGCGCCGGCGCCCGACTTCATCGGCGGTACGGTGATGCCTTACGCGCGGCGCGCGATGGCGCGCTTCACCCGGTTGAAGGTGGACCTGATCATGGCTGGCCACATGCACCGGTCGTACGTCGGCAGCTCGCTGGACTTCTTCCCGGGGGAGCTGCAGAGGCACGGTATAGCGATCGTGCAGTGCGGAACGACGACTTCGAAGCGGGGCCGGGGGCGCGAGCGGTTCCGCAACACGCTCAACGTGATACGGATCGGTGAGGGCACGATCCGGGTAGCACATCATGCATGGTTCGGTGAACTGTCACGCTTCATGCCGATCAGCGAGCACGTCTTCCCGCTAGGAGCCCGGCAGTACCTGGGTGAGCGGAGCGCGGCCGAGATCGGCGTGGCGAAATGAGCGGCACCGCCTGAACGGCGGAGACCCTGCGATTCGGCGGGGCGGATGAAGCGCAGTATGGAACGCATACGAGAAGTCAGCTGTGGCGCCGACGCGTCGCGCGGCCGCGCGCGGCGCGCTGCGGCTTGCCTCGGCATGCTGGGGCTCGCGCTGGCCGCCGCGTTCCCCAGCTCGACCGCGGCTCAAACCAGCGCCCGCGACACCCTTCCCGTCGTCACCGATATCGACATCGAGGGCAATCGGGCCTTCGAGGACGACGAGATCCTCCGCTCGATCGCCACCTCCAGTACCGGCTGCAAGTCGGTCTTCCTGTATCCGCTGTGCTTTCTGGGTCTGGACGAGTTCAAGCGGATCTCCCGACTCGACCGGCGCGAGTTGAGGACGGATGTCGCGCGCATCAAGGTCTTCTACCGCCGTCGCGGCTTTCGCCAGGCCGAGGTCGACACGTCGATCGTGCGGAGCGACGGGCGTGTGAAGATCACGTTCACGGTCGACGAGGGCGAGCCCATCCTGGTACGCAGCGTCGAGCTGACGGGTCTCGAAGGGATCGAGGGCGCGGCCGAGATCGGCGAGGACCTCCCGCTCGTACCCGGCCGGCCGTTCAGCGAGATCGATCTGGCCCGATCTCGCAACCAGATCGAGCGGGAGCTGGCCAATCGCGGTTATGCTGAAGCGGCCGTGCTGGTCGAGGCGACGGTGCCGGCGTCCGACTCGATGGGGGCCCACGTCACGCTGAACGCCGAGTCGGGTTCGCGCTATTCGATCGGTGCGATCGACGTCAGCGGTACCGTCGAACTGGAGGATGACGATGTCATTCGGTTGCTGAGCTTCCGGCGCGGCGACGTCTATAGCCTGGACGAGATCGTGCGCAGCCAGCGAAACCTCTACTCGATGGCGCTCTTCGACTACGTGGACGTGCGTGCGCGGCCGTCTGCCAACGACTCGACGATGGACGTGCAGGTCCAGGTCAGCGAGGCGAAGTTGCGCGGCATCCAGTTCGGCGCCGGCGTTTCGACGACCGAATGCATCACAATCCAGGCGGGTTGGGCGAACCGAAATTTCCTGGGCGGTACCCGCACGCTCGAATTCAACGGGCAGCTGTCCAACATAGCGACCCGCAGCCTAGCCCAGCAGTTTCCCTGCAGCCAAGCGGGGGTGGAAACGGAGGAGGGGCTGGGCGGCGCGGATGTCTTCAATCGGATCAACTGGGTGCTGCGGGCGGACTTCAGACAGCCTTGGTTCCTCGGCACCCGGAACTGGCTGCATCTGGGCCTGTTCACCGAACGGCAGACCTTGCCGGGCGTTTACGCGCGGACCGGCGTCGGTGGCGACGTCCGCTTCACCCGGGAGATTTCGCGGGGAACGGCGCTGACCCTGACCTATCGGCCAACGCTGGACCGGGTCGATGAGGGGAGTTCTGACTTTCTCTTCTGCACCAACTTCCTGATCTGCGACCCCGCCGACATCTCGGTGCTGGAGGATCCGCTACGCCTGTCGCCGCTGACGCTGACCGTTTCACGCAGCCGAACCGACGCGGTGCTGAGCCCCACTTCGGGCTATCGGCTGACGCTCGAGGCGGAGACCGCGTCCCGGTTCACCGGTTCGGAGTGGGCGTATTATCGGACGCAGGGCGAGCTGGCCTGGTACCAGTCGATCGGCAACGGCAGCGTCCTGGCGTTGCGGCTGCGGGGCGGCGCCTTGCGTCCGATCGGCTCGGGCATCGAGGGTGTGGAGTTCACCGCGGACCGTGAAGAGCTGACGAACCCGCTGAAGCGGCAGTACGCGGGCGGCGCGTACACCGTCCGCGGCTTCGGTGAGAACCTCCTGGGGCCCAAGGTTCTGCTGGCGAACCCGCGCGAGATCGATTGCTTCATCAGCGACAGCACGGTGGTCGTGACGGCGCAGAATACATTGGTCTGTGACCCCAACGAGGCAGGGCTCACCTCGGACGAGGCGGTCGCCCGCGCCATCGGCGGGCTGAACTCCCTGGTGGGGAACGTGGAACTCCGGATGCCGCTGGGGTCGGATCGTTGGAGCGGCGTGGTGTTCGTCGACATCGGACGGGTCTGGAGCTCGGGCGGTGACGTGCCCGAGGCCGAACGGCTCGCCTGGTCGCCGGGCCTCGGCATCCGCTACCTGAGCCCGGTGGGTCCGTTGCGATTGGACATCGGGTACAACACCAGCTCGGGCGCTCAGCTCCTACCGGTCGTGACTCAGCTGACCGGGAGCGAGCGTGTCGTCACGCCCGACGGTGAAGAGGCGACCGTGGATCCCGGAACGATCGTACAGCTTGGCGACGAGAACAACCGGGTGCAGAAGTTCCGCTACGATCCGTTCGAAGGAAAATCGTTCGTGCGCAGGCTCGTGCTGCATTTCTCCATCGGGCAGGCGTTCTGATGACCTGGAAGGAACGACTGATCGGCATCCCGCTGGCGCTGGTCGGCGCCGCCCTGCTGGCGGTCACCGCCGCCGGCATGCTGCTGACCCGTACGGACTGGGGCCGGGAGAGGGTCCGGGCCTACGCCCTCGAGAAGCTGAACGCCGCGATCAGCGGCCAGGTTCAGATCGACGAGATCCTGGAAGGCGATCTCCTGCGGATGGTCAGTATGGCGGGCGTGCGGATCATCGAGGAAGACGGTCGCGAGTTCGCGCGGCTCGACACGCTGACGCTGCACTACAGGTGGTCGGATTTTCTGTTCGGCGACGTGACGTTCGCCAAGGCCACACTCGTCCACCCGGTCGTCAACCTGAGAGACGAGCCGGAGGGTGGCTGGAACTTGGAGCGGATCTTCAGCAGTCCCTCGGAGCCGGCCGACTCGATCGCCGCGCAGGAGCCGTCCGCGGATGGGGACGGTGGTACGCTGGTCGAGCTGCGCGACGTCACGATCCGCGGCGGCGTTGTGACCCTGCGCATTCCGTGGAACCCTGCCGATGGCACCGACCCGGACTCGGTGCGCTGGCACCTCGAGCATTCGGCCGATGCCTGGTGGCGTGTGCTTCGCTTCGAGGAGCTCGACACGCGGCTTACGGTCGCTCGGGTCGCCGCGCCCGCTGAGCAGGACCGGCTGTTCCAGGTCGTTCAGTTCACGACCCGGGCGACCATCCTCGACGACCCGTTCCTGGTCGAGCAGCTCAGGGCCTACGTCGAGGTCGACGGCAACAAGCTGTCGTTCGACGTCTCCCGTGGGCAGCTGGCAGGCTCGGAGATGTTCGGCAACGGCTGGGTGACCCTCGAGTCGGACACCCGGTACGCTTTCAACCTGAGCGGTGACCCGATAACCACGGACGATCTCCAGTGGTTGCTGCCCTGGTTGCCGTCGGGGAGGGCGCACCTGGACCTGGAGCTGGAGACGCTTCCCGATGGTCTCTCGCTCCTGGCCCAGAATGCCCGCTGGGAGTCGCCGGACGCCGAGGTCCGTGGCCGGTTTGGACTGTCGCTGCACGATCGGCCGGATGGCGTGGTCTTCGATGAGCTCGAAGTCGATGTGCGTAGGCTCCATACCTCGCTGATCGCCGAGCTCACCGGATGGACGCCGCCCATACCCGCCGTGCTGAGTGGACCGGTGGCGCTGGACGGCCCGCTGTCCGAACTGGATGTGGACGCCGCGCTGGACGTTCGACCGCAGAACGACAGCGTACCGACGCGGGTGACGGCTTCGGGTACCGTTCGGGCCTGGCACATCTGGCCGGGCGAGCTGGGCGCCGGGGAGCTGGAGGTCGAGGTCACTCCGCTGCGTCTCGCGCTGGTGCGCGAGTTCTTCCCCGGGTTCCCCGTGCGCGGCCGGGTCACGGGAAACGCCCGGCTGGACGGGACACTGGCCAGCGGCCTGGCCGTCGATTTCCAGCTGACCCATCGGGATCGGCGTATCGTGCCGACGGTGCTGGCCGGGGCCGGCAGGCTGCGCTACGACACCGCTGGACTGTATCTCGATATGGGCGTACGGGCCGATTCCCTCTCGCTCACCACCTGGTCACAGTACTCGTCGGCGATCCTGTTCCGCGGGGATTTCACTGGCGATCTGCAGGCTCGGGGCTACCTCGACGACCTGGAGGTGGAGGCGGTCCTCGCCGGAGCCGGCGACTCGATCCGCTTCAACGGCGACCTGCAGCTGGCGGAAGGTCCGCCGCGCTACTCGGGCACGCTGACCGGCCGACGGATTCGGATCGTACCGTTCCGCGAGGGGCTTGCCGAGTCGGACATCGATTTTCGGGCAGAGTTCTCGGGCCGGGGCGGCGCGCTGAACGAGATCCAAGCTCGCGCCAACCTCTACGTCTTCTCCTCGTTCGTCGGCGGCGTGCGGCTCGACACGGCGTACAGCGACCTGCGAATCAGGGAAGGTCGTCTGGCCATCGACAGCGCGATGGTTCAGACGGAGTTCGGGAGCCTGACCATGTCGGGGGACCTGGGGCTCACGGCTGGTTCGGAGGGGCAGCTGGCGTTCGAGATCGCTGCCGACAGCCTGGGCGGTCTCGCGCCCTGGGTGTTCCCCGGCTACGGCCGCCTGGCCGGCCCGGGGTTGGCCACCGATGGCGACGGTCTGCGCGCGGACGAAGAGCCGCGGGCGGAGATCGGCGGGGCGGCGAGGATCAGCGGTGAGTTCGCGGGCATGATCGGCGATCTCGAGGTGAGCGCGAGTCTGGCCGGCAACGATGTACGCTATGGCGGCTGGGCGACGGATAGCCTGGTGATCTCGGATTTCGAGGTGGCGGGAATCGGCGAATCTGCGCGGTTGGGCGGCCGGATCGTGGCGATGGGATTGAGTACCGACGGGTTCCGACTCGATCGACTCGATGCCGTGGGGGCTCTGGTCGGCGGATCGGCACGCCTCGAATTCGACATCGCGGTCGACACGGCGTCCGGCGCACGCGGACGGTTGGCGATAGAGAGGAGAGAGGACTTACAAAGGTTTTCGGTCGAGGAGCTGGAAGTCCGCCTGGGCGAATCGGCCTGGCGAATGGAGACCCCGACATTCATCGAGCTGGCCAGCTCGGGCGCGCTGTCGGTTGACAGCACCATGATCGCGGGCCCGATCGGCCACGTGGCGATCGGTGGCGTGATCAATGACAGCGGACCGGCGGCCTTCGGAGCCAGCGTCGCCGGCGTCGAGGTCGGGGAGCTGGCGGCGCTGACGCCCGACAGCCTCGATGTGGCGGGGACCCTGACGGCCACAGCTCGACTGTCCGGTCGCACCCGCGACCCCGTGGTCCGAGGCGAGTTCGAGATCGTCGACGGCAGCCTGCTCGGCATCGATTTCTCCAGCTTGCGCGGCGACCTGGAGTACCAGGCCGGCGTAGCGAACATCGATCTCGACATGCGGACGGCCGAGGCCCGCCTGTTCCGTCTGCAAGGCACCTATCCCATCGCTCTCAAGCTGCCGCGGTTCGCCGTCGAGATCCCGGACCGTCCCATCGATCTCACGCTACAGGGCGACAGCGTTCCGCTGAACCTGGCCTCCCTCATCTTCGGCGATCAGGTCGCCGATCTGCGGGGGTACGCTTCGGCCTCGGTCGCGATAGGTGGCAGGCCAGGAGACCTCGAGCTCACCGGGCCGGGACGCCTGGTGGACGGAGGGTTCCGGGTCCTGTATACCGGCGTCGCTTATCGCGATCTGAACGGCGAGCTGGAGTTCAGCGGTCAGAACGTGCGGCTGTCCGGCGTCCTCTTCGAGGGTGTTCCCATCCGTCGCAACGCCACCGGTGGGCGTGGCCGCCTGAACGGCACGATCCGGCTCAGCGATCTGGGCAACCCCGGCTTCGACCTGACGCTGCGGGGTCGTGAGCTCCCTCTCTACGACCAGCTGGACGCCCGCTTCGTCGTGTCGGGCACCGCGCGACTCACCGGTGAGTACGAGGCCCCCGTGGTGAGGGGAGATCTCGCCGTGGTGAGCGGTGCGCTATACATCGACGAGATCGGGCGCCAGGCCGAGATCATCGATCCCTACATCGATCCACTCGCCGGCGGCTTCGTCCTGATCGACTCGATCGGCCTGACCGAAGTCCGCCCGGCTGGCGGCAACCCGTTCATCGACAACCTGACGATGGACAGCATGACGGTCGAAGTGCAGCGTGACACATGGTTGCGCTCGGCCGAGGCGAACGTGGAGATCGCTGGCACGTTGCAGATCAGCCGTCGACCGGGTCAGGAAGGCTGGCGGATGGACGGCACGCTGCAGGCGTTGCGTGGGGATTACCGGCTGTTCAACAAGCGGTTCGAGGTGTCGGAGGGGACGATCGAGTTCGTCGGCCAGACCGAGATGAACCCGAACATACGGATCGTTGCCCTCTATACCCTGCGGACGGCGAAGAAGCCGATCGAAATCCGCCTGATCATCGGCGGCACTCTGGAGCAGATGACGCTATCGCTCGAGAGCGATGCCCAGCCACCGATCCCCGAGTCGGATTTGCTGTCCTATCTGCTGTTCGGTCGACCCGCCTACGAGATCACTCGCTCCACCGACGAGCGCAGCCTGCTGTCGGATGTGACAGCCGACGTGCCGCAGGCGTTCCTCGGCTACGCCCTCGGCTCGCTGTTGGTCGGCGAAACGGGACTGGCCTACATCGACGTGAGCCGGGTCAACTACGTGAACGAGACGGGCGGCGAGTATCAGGAGGGCGTGGGTCCGGCGCTTGGCACCACCCAGGTCGAGGTCGGCTGGTACCTGGCGCCCACTGTCTTCGTCAGCGTCGCCCAGCACCTGGCCGGCGCGATCCGGCCGACCGTGCGGCTCGAGTGGAAGCTGGACGACCGGTTTACCGTTCGGGGGATCACCCAGCCCCGGTTCGGCGAGGCGAGCAAGCTGATCTTCGAGGAGCTGGGCGCCAACCTGGAGCAGTCGATCGGGCTCTTCCTGTTCTACGGCTGGTCGTATTGACCGTGGGAATCCCGGAATCCACTTCGACAATTCGGAGAGAACTCGATCTTCCCCAACTCAGAATCCCGATCTCAGAATCCCGATCTCAGAATTCCCTAACTCCCACCTAAGACTTCCCGACCTCCCGGATCCTCTGGACTGGATCGTGGGTACCCTTCCTGTGTAGGTTCAATCGTAAAGCGATAGCAAAGAGACGCCGCGTGACGGCCCGTGGGGCCCCGCGCTCTGGAGGACGTATGGGTAATTACATCAAGATCTTCGGGCTCATGGCCGGGCTCACCGCCCTGGTGCTGGCGATCGCCTATCAGTTCGGCGGTCCCGGCGCCTTGCTGCCGGCCTTCATCCTGACCGGCCTGTTCAACTTCGGCATGTACTGGTTCAGCGACCGGGCGGTGCTTCGCATGTACCGGGCGCAGATCGTCGAGCGTCAGGACGAGCCGCAACTGTACGAAATGGTCGATCGGCTCAGGCAGCGGGCGGGGCTCCCGATGCCGACGGTGGCGATCGCGCCGAGCCAGCAGCCGAACGCGTTCGCGACGGGCCGCAGCCC